>JBDLJQ010000155.1:0-1524 GCA_039714255.1 Acidobacteriota bacterium | reverse complement strand
TCCGAGCTTCAACCTCCAGTTTGTATTTTTGTCAGGATAAAATATTTTAATACTACCTCTAATATTTATATTAAGCTTTTTTGTGTCTTTTATCGCATCAAGGAGTTTCTGCTTTGATGGAGGTACAGTAAAACCATTGTCATCACCGGATCCGGCCACTTCAATAGTATGATCAATGGTAGGTGCCTCTTCAATTGTAAAAACACCACTGTCCCCTTTACATAAACTATCGACAGTTTTAACTCTTATTAAATAATTTCCTGTTCTATAGTCTGCCGGGATTGTCCATTGGGCCCAATTTTTATCAGTTGCAGTTAATTGTTCGACAAAATTCGACTGAACTATAGAGTTTCTGAAAATATTTATTTTGAAATCCTGGATCTCACATCGGGAACCATCCCATGTGATTCTGACCGAAGAATTCCTGTATAGGTGATTCCCTCGTCTCGGGAATGTAATTTCAAGGGTCTCTGAAACTAATGTACCTGTAAATAGTATAAGAAAGATAAATGAGATAATATTTTTTTTCATGTCTTCTCCTTAATGTAACTATATAAATTATATTAAGGAAATATCTCAAAGTAAAATTTTTTTAACAATGAATATTAAAACTAATATGATTTGATTTCGTAAGATAGAGAATATCCGTTATAATATAACAAAAAACAAGAGGGCAAAATGGAAAAAAAGAGTAAACAAACATTAGTGTTAATAGCAGTTGTTATAATCGCATCATTTTTATTGATGACATTTCTCGGCACTTTTAAGAAAGAACCGCAGAAGAAACCGAAAAGAGTTGAAAAAAGGTTTGTTAATGTTTCCGAGGTTAAGTACAGTGATATTCATTCGGAGATTGAAGAGTTCGGAAGGGTGATCTCTCTTGAACAGGTAAATATCTTGTCCGAAGTCAGAGGAAAGATCGAAACAGGTGCTGTCCCGTTGAAGAAAGGGCAGAGGTTTAAAAAAGGGGACCTTCTTCTGAAAGTTTATGATAAAGAAGCAAAACTTGCACTTAAAGCAAAAAAAAGCCGGTTCATGAACCTTATTGCAAATCTTCTTGCAGATTTTAAAATAGATTTCCCTGAAAGGTTTGACAGATGGAAAGAGTTTTTTGACAGTATCTCACTTGATAATAATATTCCTGATATGCCTGAAACAAAAAGTAAGAATGAAAAGATATTCCTCGCTTCCAGAAATATCCTGAGTGAATTTTATTCTATTAAAATGGATGAAGTGGTATTGAAGAAATACAGGATCTTTGCACCATTTTCAGGAAGTTATACTTCTGTAATGATGGAAGTGGGTGGTGTTGCCAATCCCGGATCTCCCATAGCGACTGCGATCAGGACAGACAGTATGGAAATTGAGGTACCGATCGACAGCAATGGAGTCAAATGGGTAAAACTGGGTGATATGGTCGATATAGTAAAAAATGAAGGAAATGGAATAATTATAAAAGGTAAAGTTGTAAGGGTCTCACCTTTTATTGATCAACAGACGCACTCGGTTGCTGTTTTTATAAGT
>JBDLJQ010000154.1:0-1595 GCA_039714255.1 Acidobacteriota bacterium | reverse complement strand
CCAACACCGGCACTGTCAAGTATTATTAATATGACCCTTTTTCCCATTTTTCCAATTTATTGAAACTATCACAGCCACCCAAAAATGTCAAAACCATAACAATTTTTTTTAATTTTTGAGATATATTTTGTAAATTTCTATATATAGATATTAAGGGTGGTTTATAAAATTTTTTATATAAACAAATATATGGGAGGCTTCAATGAGAAAATTACAGGTATTATTTTTACTTATTTGTTGCAGTATGTTATTTGTTTTACCGTTGCAATCATCTATTTCCATTAAAAATCCAATCGGTGTTTCCAAATGGTTCAAGGGAGAATCTTACGAAATTCTCTGGGATAAAACCGGAACCACTGCCAACCGTGTGGCGATTTTGCTTTTAGACCGGAATGCAAGCCGTATAGTATTATATATTTCCAGAAACACATTAAATGACGGATCTTTCAGATGGAAAATTCCAAACACCAGAAGAGTGACAGGAGGGAAGAGGTATGTGATCAGGATAATCGGAGACCGGATCACAGGCGAGAGCATGCCTTTTCTGATCAATAAGGCAAAGACTGTTATCCGCAGACCGGGAAACACAAACAATCTCAGCACAGTGAATCCAAATTCCGTTCAAACCGGTACAGACAAGGCTAACGTGAAACCTCTTCCGGATCTTGTCGTGGACCATATTTATGCCGAAGACGGATTGGAACTATGTATCAGGGTAAAAAGTAAATGGGCAAGGTTCTCCGGAAAAATTGAACTCAAATATTCGGTAAATAACCGAAAAGTAAATATGGCAAAAAACTGTACAATAAATAAGAACGGGACATTCATTATTAGAACCGGCAGGATACTTAACGGAAATGATTTGGAAAAAGATCTGAAAACCGTAAAAACATCATGCAACATCGATTGGAGAAATCAAATAGTAGAGTCCAATGAAAACAACAACTTCAGGGAAATTAATGTATACCCCCAATTAAGAAGGCCTGATTATATCCCTGCTAAAGTGACATCATACAAAATTTTAAAAAGAAGAATCATCAATGGAAAGATACATAAGATATATAAAGTTTCTTGTTTCATAAAAAATATCGGAGATTCATACAAAGGGGATATAAAGATAATATGGAAAGTAAAAAGGAAGGATGGAGCAATACAAGGAGCGATCTGGGGGCCGGGATCCCTGGAGATATCACCCCTGAGAGATGAAAGGATTCTCTTAATGGAAAAACGTTACTTTTTTATTCCCGCCAAGTACACGCTTGAAACAGATTATAACTGTGAAGTGGAGATTATACCAGTAAACGGCAATCTGGAATTAAACACCGCAAATAATAAAGCTACGTTTCGTTTTACCAGAGAATAAAACTCTTACTTAAATTAAAGGCAAAAAATCTCTGAGCTGAATATCAGCTTACATGGTACAGGAGCAGAACTACATCACTGATATTTAGATCCGGGAATTCATTGTAGATAACGGACAAGGCATTCCGAATCCCTACGGTCTTTATTACCAAAAGGGCGGGTGGCGGGGAAATCAAAAAAAATTTTGATCAGTTTTTCCGATCTTTATGCTATAATATCAATTCTTCCTGCAT
>JBDLJQ010000153.1:0-1660 GCA_039714255.1 Acidobacteriota bacterium | reverse complement strand
GGTTCCGATATGCATTCACAAAATCTATCAAGCCTTCAGACCTTGTATGAATTGTATTTAGTGAATCTCTGATGTCCTGAATATTATCTTTAGATCCTGAAGTTTCCATATCAAGTTGTTTAATCAGATCAAAAGTCGTTGAGCTGAGTGAAGAAATTGGAGTAAGAGAGTTCATTATTTCATGAGTCAGTACTCTTATCAATTTTTGCCATGCTTCCAGCTCCTTGTCTTCAAGAACACTATGAATATCCTGAATTGATAGAAGAGTTAAATTTCGTTCTCCTATCCTGAATTCAAATACAGAAAAAGCCATTTGTTTTTGATCATCATTAATTCCAACTTTTTTTACAATTTTATCTCCCTGCTTTATCTCCATAATTAATTCATATATATCAGGATGAGAGATCTTTAAACTATTAATGTTTTTCAAAAAACTTAAATTTAATATTTTTTTACCGGCTCGGTTTATAAAATCAACATTTCCCTGCTGATCATAACATATTAATCCATTATTAATGTATTGAACAATGGTTTGCATATAACGGAAACTTTTTTCCTTTTCACTTTTATTATGTTTGAACTTTTCAACAACTTTATTAAAAGCTGAATTTAATTCATAGAAAGATTTCCCCATTTTTTTATCCGTGAATGACTGGGTAAAATCTGAGTACTCAATTGCCTCAAGAAAACGTTTAAAATCACGATTGGTAATATCCATAAACCGGAGAAGAATTACTATCTGATATATAAGTACAATAAAAAAACCGGCAGCAAGAAGAATATTTTGATATTTAAAATACAGATAGATATTAATATAGATATTGATACAGATCAAAATGATCTGTAATAAAACTTTTATTTTAAATGTTCTAAAATATTTTATCATTTACCATAATCACTTATTTCAGGTCAGAGATAAATTATATTTCTCAATTCTACGGTATAATGCTGATCTTGATAAACCAAGTTCTATGGCTGTTTTGGAGATATGATTCTGATGTTTTTTCAATGCCTGCAGGATGATTTTTTTTTCAGTATTTCCCAGGTCGAGATCATTGGTATTTGCATAATCTATCTTTGAAGAAACGAAGAAATCATCAGGACAAAGAATATCATTGTCACTCATTATGACAGCTCTTTCAGTAGAATGTTTTAGCTCGCGGACATTCCCGGGCCACCTGTAGTTTAGTAATTTTTCTCTGGTTTCTGATGATAATGCTTTCTCAGGTCTCTTATATTTCAGACAAAATTGTTTTAGAAATATTTCAGCAAGTAAAATAATATCCTGACCTCTATCCCTGAGGGGGGGGACTTGTATTTCTATGGTGTTTATTCTATATAAGAGATCTTCTCTAAACTTATTCTTCTTTACCATTTCCCTGATATCAATATTAGTGGCTGATATTAAGCGGATGTCAATAGGTGTTGATTTATGAGAACCTAATCTTTTTACCTCTCTTGTTTCTAAAACTCTCAGTATCTTTGCCTGGAGCGGAAGCGGCAGATTCCCTATCTCATCTAAAAAAAGAGTACCACCATTGGCAACTTCAAAATGTCCGGTTCTATCCTTAATTGCATCTGTGAATGCTCCCTTTATATGACCGAACAATTCACTTTCAAAAAGAGTATCGCTTACTGCTCCCATATCTACAGAGATGAA
>JBDLJQ010000152.1:0-1676 GCA_039714255.1 Acidobacteriota bacterium | reverse complement strand
ATTAAAAGTTGGTATTGTAGTGATATATATCCCCCTTTTTTTAAGGTACATTTTACTTTTCGAAAAATTTGTTTTCGCTGCCGCATCAAAAAAAACATCAAACTTTTTTCCTGAACCGGCAAGGCCATCTTTTGAATAATCAAAAACATTATCTGCCCCGAGCTTTTTGCAGAATTCCATATTCTTCCCGCTGCATAAACCGGTAACTTCCGCACCCAGGGCTTTTGCGATCTGGACAGCAAATGAACCAACACCTCCGGTAGCTCCGTTGATCAGAACGGAGGTTCCCTCTTTAACATTTCCAAGATAACTGAGAGCCTGAAGAGCGGTCAATGCAGCCACCGGCATTGATGCTGCTTCCTCAAAAGAAAGGTTATCAGGCATGAGTGCAGTTTTCTCCGGATCAACAATAATAAATTCTGCATAAGCTCCCCCTTTCATGGGATTCATGAAACCATACACTTTATCCCCTTTCCGAAAATCTTCAACAGCAGAACCTTTATCCTCCACAACACCTGCAAAATCAGATCCGGCTAATTTGGGAAATATTTTACCTGTCAGGGCCTTCATATCTCCCCTTCGGATTTTATAGTCCACCGGGTTGACCGATGAAGCTTTTACCTTCACCAGAATTTTATCAGCAGGCAATTCCGGTTTGTTTTTTTCCGTGATCTCCAGAACATCAGGGGCCCCATATTTATTATAGGCCACAGCTTTCATAATTTCCTCCGTAAAGAAAAATTGTATCATGTATCTATTTACATATAAACCTTAATGGTTATATAAAAGAGCTTCCACCCTTGGGGCACCATTCAGCCATCAGCTTTCAGCATTCAGCTAAAAGCAGAAGTTGAGAGGATGAGTGGTTGGGAGGTTGAGCAAACTCATCTTCTCATTTTTTCCCTCTCTCCTCTAACCCCTAACCTCTGGCCAATTCCAATATTTTTTAATGACAATCTCTTATAATTTTCAACATTCCTTTTTACTTTTTACTTTATTTTTTGCTATACTGAATTTTATATCTTTTACAGGAGTAATTAATGGGGAAAAACATTGCACTGATCGGAGCCGGCAACTGGGGGAAAAACCACCTCAGAAACCTTTATAACCTTGGAGCTCTCCACTCTGTCCTTGAATTGTCAAATGAAATAATAGAAATAAGAAAGAAAGATTATGCTGATATCCCGTTCACACAAGATGAGAAAGATATACTGGATAACGAGGAAATCAAAGGTGTTGTTATTGCAGCCCCTGCCCACCTCCATTTTAAACTGGCAAAAAAATATCTCCTTGCAGGAAAAGATGTCCTTGTGGAAAAACCACTTGCTCTTAATGTTGAGGAAGGAGAAGAGCTTGTAAAAATTGCCGAAGATAACAGAAGGATACTTATGGTAGGCCACATCCTCCAATACCACTATGCAGTAAAAAAACTGAAAGAGATAATAGATGAGGGTGTGCTGGGAAAAATAAGATACATCTATTCAAACCGCCTGAATATAGGGAAACTGAGATCAGAGGAAAATGTCCTCTGGAGTTTTGCTCCCCACGATATTTCACTTATTCTGATGCTTCTTAATGGAGAAGAACCCGAAAATATCAGCGCATTCGGTGGTGCATATATAAATAAAAATATTTTTGATACTACCCTTACAACCCTGGAATTCGGATCAGGGGTA
>JBDLJQ010000151.1:0-1727 GCA_039714255.1 Acidobacteriota bacterium | reverse complement strand
AAACGGGATAGGGTAGACGCGAGGCCTACCCCTACAATCGGTGATATAATTTGTTCATTCAAATCTGAATGTGTGACAGATTATATAAAATTCATCAATTATAATAATCAGGACATATCAGCCAAGATATGGCAGCGGAATTATTATGATCACATCATCCGAAATGATAATGAATTGGGTTTTTACAATTTTCTGCTTATCTAAACATTTTTTTTTTGGAGGCCATTGGTGATCGGATGATCTTAAACCTGTTGCTGAAATTTTCATTTTTTTCATCTAAGGTAGCAATTCTTACCCGATAATACCCTGTCTTGGTGTTCAGAGGGATCTTCCATTTTAAAATATTGGACCGGTTATTGATCGAATGGGGATTTACAATAATATTCCGGATGAATACTTTTTTGTCATTATGAAGCTGGAGTTTAACTTGTCCTTTTCCAAAACAGGTCCATTTAATATCTAAATATTTTCCTGAATAATTTGTCAGCCAATCTACAGATACTTTTAAATATGAAGATTTTTTGAATGTCAGACTCTTATTCTTCTTCATTCTTTCTGTTGTACTTCTGAACCTTTTTATAGAAAATACTTCACTATATCCAACCAGTTTGTTGTTCAGATTGTTATTAATTGTAGTAATTCTAATTCTATATTGATCTTCGGGAACTGAGTCGGGTATTAGGTAGACAGTACACTTATGTTCCCGAGAGAGCTTGCTACAATAAAAAGAATCTTCAAGTACAAGAACAGGAACTTCATTTCCGGGTCTAAGGAGATCAATTTTAACCTTTCTTGATAATGTAGATCTCAAGTACCATTTAATAACTTTGGTTATGGGGGGGGTAACCAGGCCCTTATACCATACTTTTTCACTATGTGGGTTTGATATGCTAATCCCATCTGCTTTCAAAAAAATATTAAAAAATCCGAAATATAAAATAACACAAAAAATTAAAAATTTTCTCATATTATCCCTCCAGAGTTCTGATATCTGATAATAATATAAATGGTTAATACAAAATATCTCAAAATTTTTTAAAAAAACCAAAAAATTTGAGTTTGTCGATTACTTTATCAAGGAGTTCAGATTTTTTTTCGGTCTCTTCCTGATGTAAAGGGGTCAGATTTTGAATTGATGCATTGAGTTGAAAATATATAAAATATGTATAATATAGTTTCATGGCTTTTGATCCGGAAATTCATCATAGAAGATCCATCAGATTAAAAGGATATGACTATTCGAGGAATGGTGCATATTTTGTTACGGTGTGTTCATATAAAAAGGAATGTTTGTTTTCAACCGTAGGGGCGGGCCTGGCGTCCGCCCTAAATAATATCAGTGAAATTGAGTTAAAAACACCAGGAAAAATTATCTTGGAGAATTGGAATAGAATTCCTGAAAGATTTAAAAATGTTATGGTCGATAACATTGTAATAATGCCGAATCATATTCACGGAATAATAATTATTGAAAAACGGGATAGGGTAGACGCGAGGCCTACCCCTACAATCGGTGATATAATTTGTTCATTCAAATCTGAATGTGTGACAGATTATATAAAATTCATCAATATTATATAAAAACAAACCCGGAAAACTGGGAAAAGGATGAATATTTTATTGAAGTTTAGGGGAAGAAAAAAATGATCCCTGAAGGGTTCGAACCTTCGACCTATTGATTAAGAGTCAATTGCTCTGCCAGCTGAGCTAAGGGACCATTAGTTCTT
>JBDLJQ010000150.1:0-1735 GCA_039714255.1 Acidobacteriota bacterium | reverse complement strand
ACGCTGCGCTGGTGGATCACGTCTCGGCACTGGCGGCGACGGCCAAAACCCTCAAAACCCTTTGCTGGACTGAATTTTAAGACTATTTAAGAGAAGGTCATTATTTCTTAAAAAATGGTCATAACGACCTCTTAATCAATAGTTCCAAAGAGAGTAAAAACGATTGATTGTTCTCTGCAAGTTCAAGTTGAATCGTTTTTTCAATAAATATATAATTAAACCCACATCTTTCCAGTCATGGAGGTAAGAATGAAAAAAGTATTCCTGTTATTGATGGTATGGATTTGTATTACATCCGGCTACATTGCGGCATCAACCGGAGATCACCCGGCAACGGAACCGGCGGAGGTAAAAGTTGATTACACCATTCCCGAAGATGTTGCCATGGCCGCTTTAAAAGCCTATAAAGCGGAAGATGTCAACACCCTGATGATCCTCTCCCGGCCGGATATAGCTGAACGGATAAAAAAAATGATCGATGCAGGCAAGCTGGAAGACATCAAAAAAAGATCATTTGACAAAACAAAATGGCGGAGTAAATCGGTTGCCGCCTGGGATGGTAAACTTCATGAAACAAAAAAACGGGGGGAGAAAATACGGATCCGTTACGGGAATATCGGAGCAAATGAAGTTGCTGTGGTGGAACTGGCCAATGTGGATGGGAAATGGTATTTCGAAGACCTCAAAAGCCCAAGCCTTCAAGGGTGGCAAAACTGGGGCAAAAATAAGTGACCTGATTCAGTTTAATATTTACTATTCACCCCATGATCAAATACAATAAAACTATATTATAAAATTATTTCATATTTCTAATATTCGATAGAATTTTATTCTGGAATTTCAATAAGTAATTCTTTAATTCTTATCTTTTGGCTTTAGTTCTTCAATGATTTTTACACTAATCCAATAGATACCATCTACCCCCCGTGAAAAGAATAAATACTTTCCATCTGGAGAAAATCTTGGAAATCTTGAAACTCCCTTATTAAATTGCGCCCCAAGATTTACAGGCTTTGTCCACTGACCTTTTCCAATGTTGTAACTTATATATAAATCATATTGTCCGATATTTTCCGGCCTTTGAAGTGAAAAGAAAATTAGAAATTTTTCATCCGGTGAGACAAGAGGATCAGATTCAACAAATTGTTTACTGTTAATGCTATCGGGAAGCTTCTCAGGTTTCTCATAAGTTCCATTATTGAATTTTGCATAATAAATATCAACAGAACCTGTACCGGTTCCTCTATAGCCGTGACCGGATGTAAAATAAATATTATTGTTATTGCTCACAGAGAAAAATATTTTTTCTCCTTCCAAATCGAGTTTAACATGTTGAGGTTCACCCCAATTCTCCCCCTGTTTTTCTACATACCAGATTTCCCCTTCCATTTCTGTTTTTGAATTTTTTCTTATAGGCCGCTTTGAATAAAAATACAATTTATTGCTATCCTTCAAAAAAAATGGGCCGCCATCCCAGTATTCCCCCGAGAAAGAAGCAACTTTTGGTGATGACCAGATATTATTCACTTTTTTAGAAAATAGGATAGTTTCCTTTCTATGCTTGATTTCTGATGTCCGGGGAAATACAGACCAGTAAACTTCTTTAATATCAGCTGAGAATGCTGGGCTACTGTGTATTCGGTGATTCGTTTTAATAAACTCCGGTAAGAATTGAACAGGTGTATTATTGGGGGGCTTTTGACCGTAATTACCACTTAACTCTACTTCCCGATTG
>JBDLJQ010000149.1:0-1852 GCA_039714255.1 Acidobacteriota bacterium | reverse complement strand
AGTTAAGCATTTTCATTGAAGTTATTAACTACTTTAAGGAAAGTTTTATTAAGCATATAAGAAATATCGTTCAGACCGGATGAAAAAAATCATGAGAAATTCCGGAAGAAAAAAAAGAGCTCATTTAAGAATGGGTTGGCGGGCGGGTAAGCATAGACCATGAAGTATCAAAAGATCATAACTGTTTTAATCATTCTGGTTTTAATATCGGTTTGCAAAAAAGAAGAATCTAAAACAGTCCTTTGTCTCGGTGACAGTATTACAGAAAGCCATTGGGGAAATTACCCTGTTTTTCTGGATAAAATGCTTAGAAAGGGAAGCACTCGGATAAGGGCAATATCACTAGGCAGGCCGGGAAACACCTCGGGAGAATATTTAAAATATTTTAAAACGGCAGGAGTTTTGAAAAAATATGACCCGGAAATTATTATTCTGATGCTGGGAACCAATGATGTAAGGGTGGATTATGACAACACCCCCACCCCGCAATATAAAAAAAATATGCTGGAAATAGTTGATATTATCAGGAATTTTGAAGAAAAAGAGGGAAAAAAAGTTAAGATTTATATTGCATCAATACCCCCCATATTCACCCCCGACCTCCATACATTTACAGAGGTCTCGGCAAAACGGATAGAAGATGAAATAATTCCGGCAATAAGAGATATAGCATCGGAACGGAAATTAAAGATCATTGATATACACGGAATGTTTCTGGAGAACAGGGAACTGCTCCCCGGTATCCACCCCACTCCGGGAGGTTATTACAAAATTGCCAGGGAGATTTATAAGGCGATTACAAATATACGGTAGGGGCAGGGCATGCCCGGCCCATTGAAATTAAAAAAATCGTGGCAATTGTAATAATCCTGCAAATCGGGATTCAGGGAATATAGAAAGAAAAATAATTTTAAATGTAAAATTCAAGGGCAGATATTAACATCTGCCCTTGAATATTAAAAATAATCTCGTCTTTCAGGTCAAACCTAATTAATGAACGAGAAAATTTTTAACTTTTTGTGATGAAGCTCCAACAAATTTTATTGCCGCCCAAAGTGAACCTTCTTCTACTCCGAAAAATTCACTCCACTCTTTAAGATCATTCTTGTCATCAATGTTGATGTCAACGTTGTCCTTGAGTTGCTGTTCTTTGTCTTCAGCCATAGAAACCCCCTATTATCCATTTGAATTAATTAAAATTAAATATTTCTAAAACAAACTGAATATCCTGATGAGTTGTTTTATTTTCAACTCATGGGGAATAATATTTCCTCAATTTTAATAATGCAGAATAATACCAATTTACATGAAAATCAAGAAGAAATCGTTAAAAAATAAAATTATATTTTTAATTTTACATTAGATAAGTTTTTTTATTTACCGGAAATTTCCTGCAACCATTTATTTGTTCCGATCTCTGCCCGTCTTCTGAGGGCTTCTTCTCTTGTTTTGAGAGACCTTTCAAAATCCTCATCGCTGATATCGGGGTCACGCAGTTCCAGGAAGATCTTGCAGGGAAGCTCTTCGCAGAGGCCGCAATGTTCCAGTTCTTTCTGATTTCTGCAGCAGTCGTGGATAGGACAGATGCCTGTAGGAACATGAATTGTCCAGAATGGTTTCCCTTCTACATAACCGCATCCCTTGCACTGCTTTCCAAGATATTCACAATCCCCGCAATACAAACCACACGGAGGTGTATAATTTATATCACTCATATTTCACTTCCTTTTTGACTCTTTACATCGGATTTTGCGTGAAATTAAACAATAAAATAATAAAATTATTTTTATTTCCCATTTTTTTTCTTTGCTGTCAAATAAATAATTACCACAATTAACACAACTGCTAAACT
>JBDLJQ010000148.1:0-1927 GCA_039714255.1 Acidobacteriota bacterium | reverse complement strand
GTGGATAAACCGTCAAATCTTCCATTTGAAAGGACCATTATGATTTGATCTTCACTCATATCAATCCTGTTCAGAAGATCTTTAAACCCGGCAATATCATAAAAAAGTTCTGCCTTCTTTCCGGATTTTACAGCCACTTTTTTTATCCTTTCGAAATCAATCCTGGAGCTTTCGGGAACCTTACCGAACCTTTCGGGATATTTTATATATATTTCATTGCTGTAGGAAATGCTTTTTATAAGTTTATTTTCAAAAAATTTATTCTTAAGGCTCCAGCTTCCCGGTTCCAGGAAAGTTATTATCCTTCTCTTGGGAAACAACTCCCTTATACTTTTTAGAACTGCACCAATAGAAGTTGGATGATGTGCAAAATCTTCAAAAATAATTGTATTTTTAATTTCAGCCAGCTTGTTCAACCTCCGTTCAACACCTTTAAATGAAGATACTGAATCTTTAATAACCTGTAACCTGATCCCTGCACTAATCCCGGCAATAACACCTGCAGTAATATTCCATATATCAAATCTCCCCATCAGATTTGACCTGAATACCATCTTTTCCCCTTTATATTTCAATGTAAATCCATATCCTGTTTTATCAGGAATGATCTCTGATATTAAATAATCAGCATCTTTTTCGCCGTAGGTTAAAACCTTAGTTAAAGATTTTTCAGTAACCCTATTATTCATTCCATAATCTGAATTTGATATTATCAGGCCTTTTGATGGTACCTGGTTCACAAGATTACTGAATGCATAGATATAATCTTCTTCAGACCTGAAATAATCAATATGGTCATATTCAAGAGCGGTCAATATCAATAATTCAGGAAAATACTTTAAAAATTTAGAAGACCTGTCAAAAAATGATGTCTCATACTCATCTCCCTCTGAAATAAAGTATTCGCCACCCTCCCCTGTTGAAAAATTCGACCCCAGGTTTTCAGGTTTCCCCCCGATGAAATATCCGGGTTTTAATCCTGCATTGTTAAACAAAAATGAAACGAAAGAACTTATTGTGGTTTTCCCGTGAGTGCCGGCAACAACGACCGATCTTTTTTTTTTGATAAAGTACCTGTAGAGAGCTTCGGCCATTGAAAGATATTCCAGTTTATTGTTAAGAATATATTCTGCTTCGGGATTTCCTCTTGAAATAATATTTCCAATGACACACAACATTACATCCGGTGGGATATTATCCTCATTAAAAGAGTTAAATATTTTAATATCAAGGTTTTTTAAAATAGTATCAACAGGAGGGTAAAAGTTGATATCAGATCCGGAAACATCATAACCAAGCTCGCTGAACAATCCTGCTAAAGAACTCATTCCGGTACCTGCAATTCCACTTAAAAATATTTTTTTTTTATTGATCGAACCTTTTTCCAAATTCATATAACCCCTTTTTCTTTTATTATGATACCTGCAAATTTATCAGTATTAATTTCAATCTCTATTCCAAAAGGAATGGTACATATGTTATCCGAATGGCCGACCGGCAGATCATACAATACCGGAATATCATACTTATTCAGATATTTTTTAAGATTATTGAAAAAGTTCCTTTTTTCCTCTTCATCATTAAAACAGCCGGGAAATTCCCCCAGTATCAATCCTGATATTTCTGAAAAACATCCGTTTTCATTCATTTGCCATATCATTCTGTCCAGCCTGTAGGCCCTTTCATTTATATCTTCAAGAAGGAGGATCTTTTGTTTCAGATCAGGAAAGTATTCTGTACCTAAAACAGAAGTTATATTTGACATACAACCTCCGGTCACAGGGCTTTTAACCGATCCGGGCTTTAGAATTTTTCCCGGAATTTCAATGTTTTCATAATTTCCGCTGAGGATCATATTTAAATTTTTGCGGTCATAACTTTGTTTTGCAATTGATGAAAATGCCATAGGCCCGTAAAAAACGACCAT
>JBDLJQ010000147.1:0-1974 GCA_039714255.1 Acidobacteriota bacterium | reverse complement strand
AAAACCAATTTTACCAACTGAAGCTGTCTCTAAGTTTGATAAAACAATTATACAAAGGTCATTATCTGCAAATCGGCTTATATTTGAAGTAAAACCTTCTGTCTCTCCGTTATGCCCAACCATCTTATGGCCGAAGAGCTTTACAATTCCCCATCCATAACCATAATGTTTTGTAAATGGTGTGAACATTTTTTTCAATGAGTCATAACTGATCAGACTTTCAGTGTAAAGCGCCCGGTCCCAGAGGTAAAGGTCTTCAATAGTTGAATATATTGCGCCTGATGCATGAGCATTTGTGATATTTCTGTATGCAGCTTTAACAATTTTACCATCAACCAGATTATATCCATTGGCCTTAAATTTTATTACCTTATTAAGTTCTTCAAAGCCGGAATCATCCATTTTCAGAGGTTTGAAAATATTGTTTTCAACAAAATTCTGATAGGATAGACCTGATACTTTTTCAATTATATAACCAAGCAGAATATATCCTGAATTACTATACTTAAATTTTTCACCCGGTGAGAACTGAAGGGGAAGGTTCTTGAAAGTATTAATTGTATGTTTTAATTCATGCGGGTATACTCTTCTTTCTTTGTTAAAATCTGGCAATTCCGTATGATCGGGAATTCCTGATGTATGAGTTAACAAGTGTTCAATTTCAATTTTATTACCACCGGGATAATCCGGTAAAAATTTACTGATCTTATCATTCACATTTAACTTGTCCTTTTCCGCAAGCATCAAAACAGACATAGCGGTAAATTGTTTGGTTAATGATCCGATCCGGAATTTTGTTTTTGAATTATTATCTATATCAAATTCATAAACAGCTTTCCCATACCCTTTTTTTAAAATAATCTTACCCTTCTGTGCAATAAGAACAGAACCGCTGAACCGGTTCTTTTTGACTAAAGCATCAATATACTTATCTGCTTCACTTTCAGTAATTTTATTAACAGCAAATGAGTTTGAGGTCAAAATAGCAATTAAAAAAATAGTTATAAGAATGTTAAACTTCCTCATATTTCCAGCAATCATTTTGTGATCTCCTTTTTTAGATTGTTATTGAAGTTATCTATTGATAGCCCCATTTAAATAAATAAAACGCCTGAATTCAAAATAAGTTCCCTTTTTTATAGTCTTATCTTTTTTAATTATTCAAGTATTAACTTCAGTGCTTCATTGATATCGGTTTCTATATTAACAGAAAACTGATGCCCCATGTTTTTGTTGATTTTAAAGATCACCTTTACACCTGATTTTTTTAACATTTCCATGTTTTTTACAGTTTTATTAAATCGCCGGTCTTTGTCTCCTGTAAAAACAAAAAACCGGATATCCCGTTTTTTTAAATTCAAGGAATGTTTCTCATCAATATCATCATTAAATGGACAGCCTGCTAAAACACCAAGAGATTTAATGTCGTTATAAATGGTCATATTCATAGCAAGTGAAGCACCTTGTGAAAATCCTACCAGTACAATTTTGTCGGTATTTACAGGATATTTTTGTAAAATTTCTTTATATAACGCTTTTACTTCATCAATAGCGGTTCCCTCATGAAAATAGTCAAACCCGGATAAATTCCACCTATAGCTGTTAGTCGCAACAGTCCAGCCGGACTGCACAAAAGCAACGATTTTATCCTTATAAAGTTCATCAGATTTCCATCTTCCTTGAGATTTTTCAATACTCTGATTACCGCCATGCATAATAAATATTAATGGGTATTTTTTTTTCACATCATATTCTTTTGGAAGAACTATCTTATATTCCGGTTTTATTAACTTCTGGGCTTTATCTCTTAATTCATTATTTAAAGCCAGGGCTTTTTTGAACCACTCTTCTCTTCTGAAATTATTATAGGCTCTATCTCTCGGCATGAACCAGAAATAATACCCTTTGTTATTCGCTTCAGTCATCATATCAATCGAAGTTTTGATCTCTCCCGCTCTTTTGTATAGAATGATT
>JBDLJQ010000146.1:0-1975 GCA_039714255.1 Acidobacteriota bacterium | reverse complement strand
AAAGCACGCATTAACTCGGGGTTTTGTTGATCATAAGCCATCTTCATAGTGTTATTTATCATGGCCAGCCTCATATTTTTTAGCTTCACCTCTTCCATACGTGTAGCGATATCCCAGTACTCATCAAAATTTGTCTCATATATCTCTTCTGCTTTACCATCAACGATTAGATAACTCATATGTTTTATAAGAAACTCCATCATATCCACATCATCTTCTTTAATAGTGGTTTGCACTTTTAACCAGGCCTCTATTCCTTCCGTAGGGCTTTCACCATACTCAATCATTTTTGTGAAATAGATTTTCAGGAACTCTTCATCGTTTTGTTTTTGAGGGAATAATTCTTTTAGTTTTATCAGACTGTAGATATTATTTACTGATGCTATTACATCTTTCCCCATTTTTATTATGCTCTCAATGTTCTGGGCTCCTACTTTCTTGAAAACCACTTCTCCTTTATTGTTTACAAACAACGAGGTTGGATACGAAGTAATACCATATCTTTTTACTGTAGGGCGTCCTTCCTTGTCCCCATTCAGTTTGAGATTAATAAATTCTTTATTGTATAATTCACCCACTTTCACATCGGGAAAAACATTTTTTTCCATCCCTTTACACGGTGCACACCAGTCGGTATAAAAATCAATAAAAATAAGCTTGTTCTCTTTTTCAGCCAAAGCTAAAGCTTCTTCGAAATTTATAGGATTAAACTTAATCCCCTGTGAATATAATTTTCCTCCAATTGTTAGAAGCAGGACAATTAATAATATTGGTATTTTTTTCATTAAAACTATTTTGTTACGTAAATTATGAAGTGGGAGTAACTTATTCCCATTTTGGCCTGCGAATTAAGATATAATGATTCTCCATATCCAGAATTTCGTGCATAACTACCTGAATATCTTTCAAAGAGATTGATTCTATTGTTTCGAGTAGTTCTGTGCGCGAAAAAGCTTTATCAAAATTATTTATCATATTTAGCCATGAGTCATTTATTGTCCCATCATCATAATACGAGGTGATATAAATTGTTTGAATAATTGCTTTTAAACGATCAAGTTCATTTTGCGAAATAATGCCATTGCTCATATTACCCAGCACCTCGTTCATAATAGCAATCGATGTATCTATATTGGTGGAGTCAATCATATACCGAATGCTCAAAGACATAAAATTGTGTGGATAGCTTCTCGTATACGGATTGATGCCGGTGGAATACACTAATCCATGTTTTTCTCTTAAAATCTGTAGCATCCTAATATTAGCAAACTGAGAAATTCCCTCCATTATCAAATGTTCCTTCAGTGTGATTTTTTCGGGAATCTGCGTAAACAAATACCCAACAACTGAAACACCTCTTTTCCATTCAAATTGCTTTCTTACAAGGCCATTTGCCAGAATATCAAAGTCTTTCTCTATAAGCGACAGTTTATTTCCCGATTCTGGAATAGTAGCAATATATTTTGTAATATAATCTTCAAAATTTTCGGGGATGTCACCGCTAATATATATAACCCCATTATTGAGCTTGTTTACTATTTTATTTCGGTAAGCGGCGAAACGACTTGCAGACTCTGCAACATTTGAAGTATCTAATCCACTTTTTATCCTCGACAGATCTAGCTGGCCCGAATAATTCTTATATTCTACATCCTGCTCTGTATTCAAAAGTCTTTTCATTCTATTAAAACTCATTTGAAAAACTTCTCCCGGCATTTCATTAGCACTGGTAAGCCTTAAATTAAGTATCTGGCATATTTCTTTGAAATTTTTCTGATTCCCCTGCATCTCTATTAAAAAACCGTAATGGTCTATTTTTTCAGAATAATGAATGCCGTATGATCTTTCAAGTTCAAAAGTATTGTTATCCGAAATATCCGCATATCCATTTTCCATGTTCCTAAGCATCATAGGGAATAGCTGCCTGTCTGATTCCGGTATCAAATTCAATCCTCCATTCCCAACAATTTTTATT
>JBDLJQ010000145.1:0-2009 GCA_039714255.1 Acidobacteriota bacterium | reverse complement strand
TGACGGAAGTTTGACGGGTTATGGAGGCGGGCTGGACAGGAAAAAATGGCTGCTGGAGTTTGAAAGCAAAAACTCAGGAAATCCTTTTCAAAAAAAACTGGACTTTGAATAGTTAAATCTGACACAAAGAAGTTACAGTCTCCCCTTATAATAAAAATACAAATTTAGTTTGTGGTTAAAAGACCATAAATGGAAGTTAAAATATGATACCGCGGGAACGTATTATAAAAGCGATGAGTCTGGAAATACCTGATCGTGTGCCGGTGATGTGCCAGTTCAGCATAGGATTTATGAATCAGCAGATCAAGGAGGCCGGCATTACCCCGATGGAGCTCTGGCTGGATGCAGACAGGTATGCCGAAGCACTTATCCGGGAAAATGTACAGATCCTGGCTGAGGTTGTAAAGGAATCAGGTGTTTATTAAGGGATCGACGGTGTTCTCATTCCGGGGATGTGGTGCTCGAAGGGTGCGGAATATAAAATCCTTTATTACAAAAAGGCGAAATAGTGGTAAAATCAATGGTTACATCCCCTGCCTGCGACAACGCTTCTTCGGACCAGGCGATTCAAAGTTAATGTAACCAGGAAGTGAATAATGCGATTCGAAGATCTGAAAATTATTTCGCCTATTTTAAAGGCTCTAAAAGAAGAAAAATATGCAGAACCCACATCAATACAGGGAAAGGCGATTCCACTCATACTAAACAGAAATGACGTATTGGGTAGTGCTCAAACCGGAACAGGTAAAACTGCTGCTTTTGCCATTCCGATCCTGCAGCACCTCTTTATAAACCGCCGGCAGAATAAAGGCATACGCAAAATTAAATCCCTCATAATCACTCCAACACGTGAATTGGCGATTCAGATTTCTGAGAGCTTTACAACCTATGGAAAATTTACAGGAATAAAAAACACAGTCATTTTTGGAGGTGTAACTCAGGGTAAACAAACGGATGCCCTCCGCAGAGGTGTCGATGTTCTTGTGGCAACGCCCGGAAGGCTTCTGGACCTGATGGATCAGGGTTTCATTCAATTGAAGGATATTGAATATTTTGTGTTGGATGAAGCCGACAGGATGCTTGACATGGGGTTCATCCATGATATTAGAAAGATCATTGCCAAATTACCAACGAAACGGCAGTCATTGTTCTTTTCAGCAACAATGCCGAAAAATATTGTAGAGCTTTCGAGGAAAATCCTGAAGAATCCTAAAAAAGTCGAAGTTAGTCCGGTCTCTTCTACTGCTGAAACTATACAACAATATTTATATTATACTAATAAATCAAATAAGAAAGATTTGCTTTTCCATATACTTCAGGATCAAATGATCGATCAGGTATTGTTATTTTCCAGAACAAAACATGGCGCTGACAAAATAGCCCGCAACCTGAAAAAACAAAAGATCAAAACGGCAGCTATACATGGTAACAAAGCTCAAAATCAAAGACAAAAAGTGTTGGAGCAGTTTAAAACAGGAGAAATCAGGGTGTTGGTGGCAACTGATATTGCTGCAAGAGGTATTGATATTGATAAACTAAAATATGTAATAAATTATGATATTCCGAATATCGCCGAAACTTATGTCCACAGAATAGGAAGATCAGGTAGAGCAGGAGAAAAGGGGAATTCTATTTCCATTTGCGAACCGGAACAAAATGCTTTTATAAAAGACATTGAAAAATTGATTAACCAGAAGATTCAAATTGTTAGAAATAATCCGTTCCCGCAAACAGAAAAACCAATGACAGAAAAAGAAAAAAAAGAGTGGGAAAAAGAGAAGCTGAGAAAAAAACAGGAATTTTTTGCATCAAAGAATAAAAAGCAAAACAAACAAAAGTCACCAAAGCCAAACAAGAAAAAAAAAGAAACAAAGTAAATTTTTAACTAAGCTAATTAAAAAGTGGTGAATATTATGAAAAAAATATCTTTAATACTGTTTATTTTTAATCTGATTTTTGTTTCATGTGCAATAAATAAAAAATCAAACATTATAGAACTGAAATCAAAA
>JBDLJQ010000144.1:0-2010 GCA_039714255.1 Acidobacteriota bacterium | reverse complement strand
TTAATTTCTGAAATATATTTAATTAAAAATATTCCAATTAATTTTTATCTGGCCATCTGAATTACAGGTCCCAAAACATCTTAAACTCAAACCCCCTTTGATCCAGCCCAGGTTGCCCTCTCTTTGCTAACGCAAATTCACCTTGCCCATTTGACCTGCCCCCCATAAACTGATCCAATATTAATGTTAGTTTCTAGTTGAAAAACTTTAAAAAATATCGTACTATAACACCATGAGTGTAGTTAAACCGCAAAAACTAAAGAAACTGTTGCAATTAAATAGGGAGATCCCTCTCACAACGCAAAAGCTGAAGAATATGGGAGTTAATAATACATTGATCCAGAGGTATAAAGAGAGCAACTGGATCGAGTCAATAGGAAGGGGGGCATATAAATTTCCTGAGGCAGAATTGTCTTTTGAGGGAATGATGCACTCACTTCAAACGGATCTTTCTCTTCATGTTTATCCGGGGGCAAAGACTGCTCTTGAGATGGCGGGTATCCGACAATACTATCGTGAAAAAGAGAAAATATATTTATTTATTGATAGCAAAACTAATCTTCCACTATGGGCCGGGAATTATAGATATGAAAGAGAACTACGGGTAATCAAATCATCCAAATGGGATGATAAGGAATTTTTAGTTAATCCGAATACGAAAGGCTTTGAATTCTTTATCGCATCAAAGGAATTGGCAATAGTACAACAGATAGAGCTTGTTGGAAAAGGTGAAAGCTTTGAAGAGACTGCACAGCTATTTGAATTGCTTGACAGTATGGATCCGGATCTCTTAAAAAAAATTTTAAAAAATGCATCAAAAAGGAGCAGGCGAATATTTAAATTCTTTTCTGATTTTTACAGGCATCCATGGAATAAACATATTAGTAAAAAAGTCCTTGATTCCGGCAATTCTGTTATAACTATTGAAAAGGGTGGAAAATATCTGAGTCAGTATAAATTGGTTATACCGGAGGGTTTTAATGTTTGAAAAAAAATACCTGGATCAGGTCAGAATCATTCTTGATGTCCTGCCATTTATTAGAAAATATGGAGAGTTTGCCATTAAGGGTGGGACTGCTATAAATTTCTTTGTTTTCAATCTTCCAAGACTTTCGGTTGATATTGATCTGTGTTATCTGCCGGTTGAAGAAAGAGATAAATCATTTGCCCGAATGAATAAGATTATGGAAGAGATCTCAGAATCGATAAAGGCCAGATTCCCCGATTACTCTCTGAGTTTAAACAGGAGTGGAAATGCAAATATCGGTAAACTGATTATATCCGGCAATCATGTATCGGTTAAAATTGAGCCGAATGAGGTCTTGAGAGGATTCGTAAGGAAACCTGAAATTAAGAGCATTTCCAAAGAGGTATCATCGATCTTTAACTTGTTACCGGAAGCAAGGATCCTTGCGGTCCCGGATCTGTTTGGAGGGAAAATTTGCGCAGCTCTTGACAGACAGCATCCGAGAGATTTGTTTGATATTCACATGATGATTCGAAACAGAATGTTCAACAGAGAGATCAGAAAAGTATTTTTGATCTATCTTATCCAGTCAAGCCGGCCAATATCAGAAATGCTGGGCCCAAATAAATTAGATATAAGTAAATTATTTAATAATGAATTTTCAGGAATGATAAAAAAGAGCATCACTATTGATCAGTTATATTTTGCAAGAGATAAACTGATCAGTAAAATAAAAATGAATCTTACTGCTAGTGAGAAAGAGTTCTTATTATCAGTGAAATCAGGTGAACCTGACTGGAAAAAACTGGGGATCGGTGATTACTCACACCTACCGGGAGTTCAATGGAAGCTTCATAATCTTAACAAAATGAGTAAAACGAAAAATGCTGAAGCATATAATAAACTGAAAGAAGTTCTTTTTTCATAGTCACAATATGGACACACTTGAGATAATTCTAAGTTTTGAATTTTAAATTCTAAATTGAAAACCAAAAACCCATGGACACAAAACAGTCACATTTTTTGCGGAAACATCCGCCCGA
>JBDLJQ010000143.1:0-2040 GCA_039714255.1 Acidobacteriota bacterium | reverse complement strand
TTTTCACCACCGAGAAACCTGTTCAATAAAGGATTAAAAACAAGTTTGCTCTCTTCAAAAGTTTCCATTAACCTCAATGTAAAAGTTATCCTTTTATCGCCTTTCGGTGATGCCAGTCTTGAAGTAACTTTATACACTCCCGGAGATATCTCTTCCACTCCTTTTGACCCGGAATAAGGATCAGGGCTCATATAACCGGAAACAGCAAGGACATCCCATGCTTTTTCAGGAAAAAAGTCATCAGCATTTATTGAGCTTTTTTCAACAGGTATTCCTGCTTTTGCACCTTCATTTATCATAATTCGATAACTATTGGCAGTTTCATTGTCAATTTCCTCTCCTGTTATAATTGCTAATTCTTCAGGAAAATTTTTATTATTTATATCCAGTGACATTATATTTCTTTCTTTATCATAAGGGAGCTTGAAAGTTGAAGTAAATACTGTAAGGAATGATTCGACTCCTATCACAGGTGTCAGGCTTGCAGCCTGAACTGCTTCCGCGGAAGCAGCATAACCATCACATATAAACAGATGTTTTTCTCCATTTTCGCTATTCCAGGCCTTTACATGATAAACAGGAGCGTATGTTCCCGAATCGGTAAATGCACCTATACCTGATGGCATTTTCCAGCCATCTTCCACAAGGTGAACTCCCAGCTCTTCCCACTCTTCCCAGAGTTTTCCTATTCTTTTCACCCTGCTTTCCCCCTGCAATGTCCATATATGAATGTTATTCCTCTTAATATCAGGGTATGTAGCTTCTATTACTTCTACGATCTTTTTTCTCGGAGTACGAAAATTGATCAATAATGAAAGATCTTCTCCCTTTTTTACTACCTCTTTTGGAAGAAAAATATTTCCGATATATCCTTCATAAGGTTTTGTTATCTTTAAAGGCTGATCAAAAAGATGAAGAATTGTTAAAGGTCCTGTTTCCTTTCCCTTTGCAAAACGTGAAGTATTTTCCAACGTATCAATGGCAGCACCCCATATTGTTATTCCTGATTCTTTTATCTCCCTGTAAAACTCTTCCCATCCATAATTATCATCATTTAATAATCTAATAACTATACTATCGACAGCTTTTGCGACTTCAGGCCTTGCATAAACTCTTCCGAATCCCAATTGAGGGTTAGATCCCATTTCAGGTGTTTCTCCTGCTTTAGGCATCAGGCCTTCTCCAAGACACACCATTATTGCATGATTTTCAGGCAACTGCCTTGACAGATACCACAAGCTTTCACTCATTGCATAGGCTGAAATAGCATCTGCATCTTTTTTTACCTGATTCAATCCTTTTTTATCAAGGTCCTTCCCTTCTCCATATCTTCCGAATAATTGTGTCCCTAATGCAGTAATTGCACCTGTCATTGCAAAAAGCCTTTCCATACTGCCGTTGAGAAACGAAATATTTTTTGTAAATTCTTTTACAGGTTCTCCTTTCAGCCATTCAATTTCAACATCCTCCAGCCATAAATGAAAACGGCCGAGGATAGGACGTGTGTCAAATGCCCATTGTGCGATCAGATTCTTTTTAAATGTGTCCATATTCGACATAAAATTCCTCCTGACAGAATTTTTTAATAATAATAGACTATTCTATGAAATTTTTAACGAATTTTCAACATGATTTTTTTTTACAACTACAATACCCTGTGTTAAAAATATCTTCCAATTTATTTTTTTCTCCAGCAATTTTCCATACTGACTAGTAGTCGCTAAAACCTCATCAAATGTAAGAGGTCTTTCATCATAAAAAATCCATTTCCCAATTGCTTCAATAGCTTTTCTTGTCATTTTATATAAAAAAGTAGAAATTGGAAAAGAGATTATTGCTATACTTCCTGGTTTTAACAAATCAAAATGTGCCTTTATAGCTATTGCTGTTTCTATTGGTTCAAAATGTTCAATAAGACCAATACTAAAAACTAAGTCTGCTTTTAATTTAAGATCTAAATTAAGTATATTTTTTTTGTATAAATAAATATTAGTTGCTGTAAGATTGGATGATTTTGTTTTACTTAACCCAAGTTCATTG
>JBDLJQ010000142.1:0-2297 GCA_039714255.1 Acidobacteriota bacterium | reverse complement strand
AAGAATAAAATGAAAAGAGACTGCAATTTGCAATCTCTTTTTGTAGCGAGGAGCAGATTGTATCACATTTTTTTATAACCATTTTACGGGCTTTAACGGACGGTTAAACATTAATTTTGTATCAAATCTTGGAACAAGTTACAAAATTTCTAACTTACTTAATTGTATGAGGTCTAGTTATTAAAAGTTGTAATACGTGTTATTTATTTTATTCTTTATATTCTACATTCAGATTATACATTAAGAATGCCCATGAATCAGTAATTAAATCAATATTTTTACTTGTTGTTCCTCCACCATGACCGATATCTTTATCAACATCAATTAATATTGGATTATTCCCAGCTGTATTTTCCTGTAATGTGGCTGTAAATTTAAAGGAATGAGCAGGAAATACACGATCATCATGATCTGCTGTTCCTATCAATGTTGCAGGATAATTTTTACCCATTTTCACATTGTGTAAAGGGGAGTATTTATACAAATAATCAAACTGTTTCTTATCATCACTTGACCCAAATTCTGTAATCCATGCATGGCCTATGGTGAATTTATGATATCGCAACATGTCATAAATTCCTATGTAAGGAATTGCTACTTTGAACATTTCAGGATTCTGTGTAATACAGGCGCCGATCAAAAGTCCTCCGGCAGAAGTGCCTGAAATCCCAATTTTATCTGGTGAAGTATATCCATTTTCAAATAAGTATTTTGCCGCATAAATAAAATCATCTAAACCATTTTGTTTATTCTCAAGCATCCCTGCTTTGTGCCACTCTTCACCATATTCACTGCCACCACGCAAACCGGACAAGCAAGAGATGAAACCCTGCTCCAATAAAGGAATTGTATATTCAGTAAAATATGGTCCTATTCTGGCTCCATAAGCACCATAACCACTCAAAAGTGTTGGGTTATTGCCATTTAACTCAATACCTTTTTTATAAGTAATGTATAATGGTATTTTTGTACCATCTTTACTTGGATAATATTTGATTTTTGTTTCAAAATTATTGATATCAAAATCAATATTTGATTTTTTAAATAAGGTACTTTTGTTATTTTCAATATCATATTTATAAATGGTTTGGGGTTGTGCAAATGAAGAAAATGTATAGAAAACTTCTTTATCCCAATTTCTTCCGGTGAACCCCATTACAGTCCCGGCTCCAGGTAGATCAACATCATAGAGTTTTTTACCATTATAATCATAAACGGATACAAACATTAAAGTTCCTTTTTGATATTTGACAATAAACTTTCCGCCAACAAAAGTCACTCCCTGCATGATACTCTCTTGCTCCGGAATTATAGTTCTCCATTGCTCTTCAGATGGATTTTTTGGATCGATCAAAACAAGTTTACAATGTGGTGCGTTATGGCTAGTTCTAATAAAAAAACCATCATCCGTACTGGCAACTAAGCCGTGATCTGCGTACGAACTTACAAGAGGTATTATTTCAGAATTATTTATAAGATCCTTATAATAATATACTTCATTTGATGCCCCTTTTCTCGCACTTATAACGAGGAATTTTTGATTGTCTGTAGCGACAATGCTAAATCGAATTTTAGGATTTTCCGTATCCTGATAGATCAATTTATCTTCTGATTGTTTTGTACCAAGTTTATGATAAAATATTTTTTGATTTTCATTGATGTCTTTCATTTTCTCTTCTTCCTTTGGTTTCTCATAACCGGAATAAAAGAATCCATCTTTATGCCATGACATGCCTGAAAATTTTATCCATTCAATGTGGTCTCCCAATTTTTCTTTTGTTGTTGTATTCATCACATAAAAATCAAGCCAGTCTGAACCTTTTGTTGAAACGGAATAACCACAATATTTGTTATCTGCAGAAAAATAAAGTCCTCTTAGACGAAGGCTGTTATCCTTTGAAAAAGTATTTGGGTCAATAAAAACTTCTTCAGTACTATTATCCATACCTTTTTGTTTGTATACAGCATTTTGTTCCTGAAGTCCGTCATTCTTATAAAAATAATAATAGTCGCCTTTTTTGTAAGCTCTCATGTATTTTTCATAATCCATCACCTCATTTAAGCGTTGTTTTATCTTTTCTCTGTAAGGGATCTTTTCCAGATAATTTTCTGTGACTTCATTTTGTGCATTTACCCATGCTTTTGTTTCTTCAGAATTATCATCTTCAAGCCAGCGATATGGATCTTCAACTTTTACTCCAAAATAATCATCAACCTGATCTACTTTTTTTGTTACAGGGTAATGAATTGATTGGCTATACAGATGTGAATATCCGGAGAAGAGGAAGAAGAAAACA
>JBDLJQ010000141.1:0-2304 GCA_039714255.1 Acidobacteriota bacterium | reverse complement strand
TATCAATTACAGAAGGCTTAAGAACTCCGTCCAGAACACCAAGGTTTTCGACCGGTAAAGCGTTTGCAGTTGAAATAAAAATAAGAAATAAAGAAAATAAAATCTTCATGTGATTCTCCTTTTTCTATAATATAATTAGACATTAAATAAACTCTTTTTGTTGACAGATTTGTAAAAATAAAATTATAAATAAGCTGAATATTGTTTTAATTCTGTCCTTGTCCAAATTTTCCATTATAACAATTGTACGCACAGCAAGATAAACTGTTACATTTTCGGTGCTTGACATTTTGACATTTACTTTCAAATGGATGACCCCTTTACACCGAATTTGATGCGGGTGATACTGCTCGAAAACCTCTGGAAACCTTTTGAATTATACACATTGTTATGCACTGGTTTTATTCATCAGTTATCAATTTATTTTTTATTTTATCTGGAACATTGCAAGGAATAATGCATAATTATTTTTTTTGAGATCAACTCCTTCCTCAAATTTGTTGTTTTGTTTCAATAGTGCTTTTTACATTATTTTCATTGCCATTTAAATAATAGATTGGAATCAAAATTAAAATGGTTAATAATACTGTAGTTTTTCTCATTATTAATTCCTCCATTTCTGATAATACAAACTTATAAAGTATATATATTGCAGATTATTGCTCTTTTAATAAAAAAACAATTAATTGTTTTTATTCAAGTATTGACCGGGAGTTATTCCGATAATATTTTTAAACCGGTTGGTAAAATGACTTTGATCTACAAAACCGGTTTTATAAGCGACATCAGAGATGGGATCGCCCAATGTCAAAAACTGCTTGGCTTTATTGATACGCTGCTGTGTCAAGTATACATGAGGTGTGGCCCCTACCTCCTTTTTAAATAAACGGAGGAGATAATATGGACTTAGTCCAGTCAGCTCCGAAAGCAAATCAAGTGAAATTTCCTGTTCATAGTTTTGGTCAAGATACTCTTTTACTTTTTTTATATGTTTGACGGATGATCTTAAGATACGGTTTGGAGACTGTACAACAGCATATTTCAGAATCAATTGTTCCATCACCGACATAAAAGCTGATTCTTTCAGAAGCAAAGATACCTCCGGTTTTTCAAGGATTTGATGTAAATTTAAGATCATTTTGAACAGTTTTTTGTCATTAATAACCAGATTTGGAAAAAAAGGATAATCCTGTTGCTTCGCTGTAATTTGTGCAGACATATCTCTTAGTAAAGATGAATTTATATATAACATTCGGTAAGTCCAGCCATTCTGATCTGCGGGACTGGCGCAATGAACTTCTCCGGGATTAACTACACAAATCTGGCCTTCATGTATGATATGTGTTGAACGCCTGTAATATTTTTCCTGTGAACCTTTCAGAAAAATACCAATTGCATATTCCTCATGAAAATGGGGTGTGAACGAATGGGTCTTATAAGTTGCCTTATGTAACTCCAGACCTCTTAATCCTGAAAGTTTCCAAAATTTATTTTGTTTATCCATACTTTAGTCAATTATTGTTCCGCAAAAAACAGATTTATATGCTTTGTAACCGGAGTCACATCCACCAACAACATATAATTTGTTCTCACTGAGAGTAAACCCGGCAAGTTTAACAGGATAAGGAAGGGGTGTAGCTTTTGTCCATTTTTTCTGGGCAGGGTCATAAACTAAAACATCAGTTTTAGATTCTGTCTTTTCTGCACCATCCAGAATATAAATTTTATTCTTATAGACCACTGATCCTGAAAAAAACCCGGGTTCAGGAATATCAGCTCTTTTTTCCCAGGTTTGGGTCTGGAGATCAAAAACCTCAACAGAGGGTATGACTTTTGTATTATCCATCCCGCCAATCACATAAATGTGACCCCCTACAACTGATACCAGTGGATTCTGCCGGGGAGTCGGCATATCAGGAAGTGCTGACCATTTTTTTTTTGAGATATTGTAGACCTCCATTTTTGCTGTTAATTGCTCTTCAGCTTTACATTTCCAGCAGAGCAAGCCTCCGGCTACATAAATATTTTTTTCATAAATGTCACCGAAAATATGCTGCCGCTTGGTCGGCATAGCGGGAAGTTCAGTCCATTTATCCGAATTAATATCATACCGCTCCGCCTTATCCAAAAACTTATCGCCGCCAATTGCAAAAATTTTATCTTCAGCCGATACCAGAACAAAATTAGAACGAGGGGTGATCATTTTTGATTTTACCGACCATTTATCCTTTTTTA
The DNA here is from genome assembly GCA_039714255.1 of Acidobacteriota bacterium. Taxonomy (GTDB): domain Bacteria; phylum Acidobacteriota; class Aminicenantia; order UBA2199; family UBA2199; genus UBA647. Next base: position 69 of record JBDLJQ010000141.1, on the reverse strand, counting down.
TATCATACACAAAGTGAGATCTATCCGGTCCTTTACTGGGCTGAGCGTATCCGCCTAATGCAAAAATTT
>JBDLJQ010000140.1:0-2319 GCA_039714255.1 Acidobacteriota bacterium | reverse complement strand
AACATGAATGGGACATTTGTTTTTTACTCCACCAGTTTTCCAGATTATAAAATCTCCGGAACCTGGACTGCCAAAAAAGATTAGGCAGGTTCGGATAAGCTGCCATATGTAAACCCCTTCCATTCATTATTTTAAAGAATGAGATATTTTTTGTTTACCTATATATAATAGTTAAGAAAAACGGAGGAATTATGAAAAAAACTCTGATTATAGTACTGGTTTTAATAATTCCGGTGATGGTTGTTTATTCCGGACAGGCACAATTCCGTGTTAAACAGCAGGTGAAGCCGAATCTTATACTCCAGGACAAATATATCTACGGGCTGGTGTTTGATGACGGGGTTTCCACTGGAATTCAGAACAAGTATGTGGGCATTTTTATTAATAAATGCAAAAGGGTCTATGTGAGCCTGGCCGACAATGTGCTCGGCGGACTGACACGGTTTCCTCACCCCTTTACCAAAGTGAGAATCAAAATATCCGCTGGCGCTTACTTGATGCTGAGCCAGGCCTATTCCCCCCATAAAAAAATTCCAGGACTGGAGATCAAGGTGGTTCGGAACCATAAGTTTGCGGGGAGGGTGACGGTAATGAACTGCAATGATCGTTATATTGAAATTTCCTACCGGCTCTGCAATTACGGCACATTTCCTGTAAGGATCTATTTCCCTTCGGACTATCTTTGTAAACGGTACCGCTTAAAGGTGGGAGACCGGGTAAGGGTGGTAACTTCAGACTGGACTTATGACCCGGCAAGTAATACTACATTTTTTGTAAACTCATTTAAAAAAATAACCAAATATTGATTTGCCGGCCTGGGTGAAATGTGATTTTTACAGGCCTGGTGAGGAATCAGTGTTGATACTGGATCTTAATCCATCCTCCATTCCTCCATCTTCCTACTTAGGTTTATTTATTTTTCCAGTTTGCTATTATATATTTGGATGCAAAGAGAGGAGTAAAATGAATTTGAGATCAAAGGACAGTCCGGAGAATATAGTCCTTTCTCTAACAAAGCGAATTCAGGCTTTGTCTCAGTCTGGGTTGACTTACTCAACGTGTGAATATGATTTAGAAAGATATGAGGAATTAAGAGAGATCAGTATCAAATTGATGTCAATGATCTCTCCATTTAATGTTGAAATGATCAGAGATCTGTTTGCCAGTGAAACAGGGTATCAGACACCGAAAGTAGATATCAGGGCGGTGGTTATTAAGGAGAATAGAATATTGATGGTTAGAGAAAGAAATGACGGCCTCTGGTCTTTGCCAGGGGGATGGGCTGATATTGGAGTTTCTCCCGGAGAAAATGCAAAGAAAGAGGTAAAAGAAGAGACCGGATTAGATGTTGTTCCAAAAAAAGTTCTGGCAATTCTGGATAAGGAATGTCATGAACATCCGCCGTCAATTCATCATACATATAAAATTTTTATTCTCTGTGAAATAATATCAGGAAAACTTAAAACAGGTCTGGAGACCGATGCAGTAGATTTTTTTCCAGAAAATAATTTACCTGAACTCTCAGTAAACCGGAACACGCAATCACAAATATTAATGATGTTTGACCTTAAAAACAGTTCAATAATGGAAACGGTTTTTGATTAAGTAACAGGGAATAATGGAATAAAAGTTTCCGAAAAATTCAAATTTAATGTTCGTTTAAATGGAACAAAGGGAAATGCACCTTAAACGAGTCGAAGAAATGGTCTTGGCAAACCAGACCATTATATTTTTTTTTCAAAATCTTATAATTAAACTTAAGATTTTCCGGAGGGAGAGATGAGGATATGTTTTGTTAAAGTTGTTTTAATTCTGTTGTTATTTACTGGTTTTTTGCAAGCTGATTCAAAATTTATCCACAATCAAAATTCACAGGTTTTGAAAAAGGAAGCCCGTGTTCTGAAGATTAAAAAACTAATATCTCTGGAAGGGGATTCTGATGATTACCAGTTTAAAAATCCGGCAGCCTTTGATATTGCGGATGATGGGACCATCTTTGTTATAGACTGGAACAGGGCTTTATACAGGTTTTCCCGGGACGGTCACTTTGTAGCTAATGTTTTAAAGAAAGGGGAAGGGCCGGGAGAGTTAAAATATCTTTATAAATATATACTTTTGGATGACAGAATTATAATGTTTTGTCATTTTCCCAACAAGATTGTTGAGATTGGTTTCAAGGGAGAAATGCTTCGGGAATATAAAATTCCCAACGGCGGTGTTGTCCTTTTGCACGGGGTTGATAAAAATGTATTTTTTTTCTCTTTAAGAGAGTTAAGTGATTTCCAGAAAAATCTGACTAAGGAGTTTCGTGATTTTTCA
>JBDLJQ010000139.1:0-2324 GCA_039714255.1 Acidobacteriota bacterium | reverse complement strand
CATTTTGTCAAGGAATTTACTATAATGTGTCTAATAATTTTACATCAAATTCAGAAGTCAGGAGCAAGAAGTAAGAAGCCAGCCAAAATCAAAAGCAAAAGAATATTCAATGTTCTTGTTTCAAAACTTTATGAATGAAAATCGGGCCGTGAAACATTAAAAAAACCTTTAAGGGTCAAACATAGATTTGACCCTTTACACTATTGCTAAAGTCAAGAAGTCAATCACCGTCCCCATTTTTATTGGGCACTAATTTCTTTTAAATTCTGAATTTTAAATTATAGTTTTTTTTATAAACTGAATTATATCTACTCTGCTTTCGGTACAGGAGGCGGGAAATGGCCCAACTGGGTTAATATTGCAAGATTATCCCATTCTATCCATAATTCTTTAATTTTCTTTTTTTCCAATAGAAAAATTCCGATCGTCTTACTCTCCATTTTTTTGTCTGAAGCAGGAAGAGGCCCCATAGGCCCTTTCTGTGTTCCTGTAAAAGTTGCATAGGCGGCTACAAAATCTCCCTCTGCAACCATCATTTTAACAGAGCCTTTCATATCCGGAAAGGACTCTGAATACATTTTTGCGAATTTCTTAAATTCTTTCAGACTGGTAATTTTAACTTCCGGTGTAGCCTGACAGTGCCGTACAAAATCAGCAGCCACTAAATTATCCAGTTCATCATAATTATGATTGTTTACTGCTTCAGTAAACTGAAGAACGATCTCCTTATTAACGTCCAGTTTCGCGGTATTTACCTTTTCACACCCAACTATTCCAGAAAGCAATATTAAAATGATAAGATAAAAAAAGATTTTTTTGTCCATATCTCCCCCTGATATATTTTTTAATGAATTTTGCCTGTCTAAAAATACATATCAGTATATAATTTATTTAAAAAAAGAAGGATTTCAACAAAAATTATATTTTGCCAAAATCAATTTTTTCCCCTTCCAGAACCGTTATATTAATATTCAACATCTATATTCACCTTGAAAAAAAGGCTAAATTGTAATAAAATAGTTTAAAATAAATTATATAAATGTTTCTGGATTTAAAATTAGGAGAATCAAATGAAAAAGTTTTTAATTTTTGCAATTATTATTTTTTTTACAATTAACGTTTTCTCAACAGACGATGATCTTTTAACTATTGGAAAATCAAAGAACAGATTTGATATAGGGAAAATCGAAAAAGGCCAGATCGTTGATACAAAGTTAAATAAAAAGGTCACTATGGAAGAAATGGTAAAAAGCAGCCTTAAATCTGATGTTTTTGTAATTGGAGAGATGCACATAAGTTATGACTGTCATAAATTCCAGGCTGATTTTATTGAAGCTCTGTTTAAAGCTTATCCGAAAATAATAATTGGTTTTGAGTTTTTCCAGAGAAAAGATGATCCTGTACTTGAAAAATGGAGACTCGGAAAGATCACTGAAGATGAGCTTTTAAAGGAAACCGGATGGTTTGAAAAAGGATCGTATCACTATTATTACACAAAAATGATAATGGACCTGGCCAGGAAATATAAAATTAAACTTGCCGGGCTTAATATTCCGAGAACAATACTTAGAAAAACTTCAAGAAAAGGTTTTGCAACCCTGACAAAAGAAGAGAAGAAACTGTTCCCCACTATAAATGTTTTAAATAAAGACCATAGATTTTTTATTCAAAGAGTTTTTGGTGACTTTACAATGCAGATGCCTCCATTCTGGTTCAATAACATGTATTCAGCTCAGAAAATATGGGACGTAGTTATGGCTGAATCAATGCTTAAAACCCTAAAGAAGAACAAAGGTTATAAGGGAATCATTATTGCCGGCAATAACCATGTTGTCTATAAACTGGGAATTCCTTTCAGGTATAACTTATCAAATAAAAGAGCCAGGGTAACAACTATCATACCTGTTTATTTATCAGAAAAAAAAGATGAAGATGATATAGCAGGAAACCCGATGATGAAAAAATTGAAGGCTTCATTAGATCCCATTGGAATTTATTCAAGAGGAATCGGAGATTTTGTTTTTCCCATTGAGAGTTCAAGCGACAATAAATTTAAAAAATTCGGCCTTAAGGAAGATTTTAAGGATAATAAATTTATAGTAAAATCAGTTGCCAAAAAAAGTGCTGCCGAAGAATGTGGAATAAAAAAGGGCGACATAATAAAATCCGTTAATGGAATTGAGATCAAAAAAAAGGGACAGCTTGGATATTATCTATATAAAAACTTTGGGAAAACCGACCTTGTATTTGATATCACTAAAGAAATAAAAAAGAAAGAAGATAAAAAAAAAGAAGATAAAAAGAAAGGCGATAAGAAAGATAAA
>JBDLJQ010000138.1:0-2326 GCA_039714255.1 Acidobacteriota bacterium | reverse complement strand
GAATCAATATCCGAAGTCGGATGTAATAGATGAATATGTACTCTCCACAAGGAACAGCTCGACCAGGACCGTTACGATCTCAACTATAAAACAAATGAAAAAAATTGATCTCTATCTTTACGGTCATTCCAATGAAGGGACACTTGATTTAATTAACTTTACCAGGCCTCAGCAGGAGATAAGTGTCCGAGACGGTGTGGCAAAGTCGGTGACTCTGGAAAATCTAAGGTTTAAAAAAAGGGGAAGCAGGTTCTTCTATACATTGAACTTCAAGTTCTGCTATTGTCTCGAAGAAGGGATTAAAATAAAAATTGTTCCTCACTCTCACAAATTGAACTAACAACCTGTAAGCTTTATCTGATATACATTGAATGTAAAAAACTATAAATATCCCAGGGTTTTTAATTCCTTCTTAGCTTTTAGCCATTTTTCATCAAAATTTATTCTTTTGTCAATTTTTTTTATATTTTCTTTCAGGCGGATGTTTATCTCCTTTTTAAATTCCATATACTTTTTTAACATTTTTTTCAGAACAGTCTGATTTTCCAATGATACATTTTTTAATTCGGAGGGGTCGTTGGTAAGATTGAATAGTTCATAGCTCAAACCGGAGTTCATTTTGGTCACAATTAACTTGTAGTCATCCATCAAAAGTGCGGATTTCTTTGCTTTTTCAATTATATTTGTAGCCTTATCAAAAAATAATGTCCTGTCAGGGACCTTTTCACCGGAAAATAAAGCACTGTAGCTTTGCCCTTGCATATTGTGGTCATATTCCATACCCAGCAGATCTTTTAATGTGGGCATCAGATCCAAATTGGAAATAATACTCTTTTCCCTTTTACCTTTCGGAATACCCGGCCCGGCAAAAATTAATGGCACGCGGAGTAATTGTTCATAATGGTTTTGTCCGTGCCCCAGACGTCCATGTTCACCGAATAACTCACCATGATCGGAAGTAAACACGATAATGGTGTTATCCAATAAACCGCGATGTGTCAGGGCCTTCATAATATAACCAATCCGTTCGTCAACAGACTCGACTTCAGCTTTGTATAGAGATTTAATATATTCAATCTCTGTATTCGACAGTTTATTTTTACTGGCATGCTCTCTAATAGCTTTTAAACCACCGGTGTAAAGACTTTCATCCCCGGGCAGGGTAGTGGGATCAAAGGTTATCTTCTTCTTAAACTTTTCAATAGGATTATAAGGCCCGTGAGGATCAATAATCCATTTCATTACAAAAAAATTCTGATCTTCGGGCACAGTTAATAAATAGTGGAGTAAAGCGTACATACGATTATAAAAAGGGTTTGATCCGGATTTCCCCTTTCTTCGAGGGTGGTGGGATCTTATACCGGTGATATTTTCAACTAAATTAATTCCAGCTCTATTCTCCCTGCTGATCTTTTTAAATTTATTAAAACCCTGCAAATTATTAGACAGACCGGCTACCTGATTCTCCAATTCCATTAGCACATCGTATGACCTGTCTTTAAAAACCTCCGCAAGTAAAGTTTCGTTATCATTCACATAAAAAGCGATCCTGTTCCTTTTTTTATTTCGCTGACTTTCCCTGGTTATCATCCCGTATGATCCGGAATAATTGCCGCTAAACATAGCTACGGAGGATGGCAGGGTACTTGGGGCAGTGCTGTACGCATTCTCAAAAAGTACTCCTCTCTTTGCAAGCCGGTCAATATTCGGAGTGGAAGCATCGCCGCCATAACAGCCCAAAACATCACTTCTAAGTGCATCCGATACTATTAAAACAACATTATAATTCTCCGTATGTTTTTTTTTACTGCAGTTGGCTGAAAATATAAAAAGTAATACTAGAGAAACAGTAATTGTAAGAATTATTAACTTTTTCGGTCCTGTCATTATAATTACTCCTTTAATAAAGCATGATACCATTTCCTTACACTTTTTTTAATGTTTTTATTTCCTCTAGCATCTTGAAGAGGGGATCGATATCAGGATTTCCTGAATTAATTTTGTAATCATATATATGTTTTTTATAAAATGGTTTTATTTTTGTTCAGGTAAATATATCATTGCTATTATTTGAATAAATAAAAATAGGAGAAAAAATGAAATATAACACACTAAAGATTCTTTTGATTATCATGTTATTTTCTTATGGATGTAATAAAGATGAGGGCAAAGATAATGTTTTTAAAGACGAAACTATAAAAGAGATTTTCTCATTCCAGGATAACCGCAATAGTGCCGGACTGAAATCTTATTTTAATAATGAAAATCCTGAATACCGGAAGTATGCAGCAATGGCATTTGCATCTGTTCAGGACAAGGAAGCTGT
>JBDLJQ010000137.1:0-2354 GCA_039714255.1 Acidobacteriota bacterium | reverse complement strand
TGTAAAAAACAAATATATTTTTTACTCCTACCTCGTAAAAGTATACGCCTATCTAGTTCGTAAATCTATACGCCTATTGACAAAAGTTGCGTATCCGCCATATTTTAAAAATTGTAATATATAGGTGTTATGCGAGGATAAGTGAAGTTTACATAATCTAAGTTCTACGAACTAAACTCTCTTTTTTGGGAAATATTGGTGATATAAATGATTATAACATTTTTGCAGGAAAACAACAAAAATTTAAAGGAAAAATACGGGGATAATTAAGCTGGTTGCCAGGGTGATCAGGATATAAAGAGATCTGGAGGGGTTAAATCATGGGGAATAGAGGTCTCAATAGTAACGGAGAAAAAAACAACGCACTTACGGAAATTTCACCTCAGTATAAAGAAAACGACCGTTTTATCCTCTAAATTTTAGCTGATGAAAATATATATTCAATTAATCAATAACTGCTTACTTTAAATATCAAATGACTTTTTTATTAGCATTTATAGATTTTTACGTTTGTTTTCGGACTTTTACTAATGGAACCCCATACCCGGTAAGACTATTTCCAGGCGTGAATACAAGCGTGAGAACGGGACAACACTTGAAGAGTTAAAAGCCCGTGTATCCGGAATGTTTGATTTTGATAACTGGGACCCTACATTCGACACCCCCTCTTTCCGTATTAATAATTCTTTAAAAGATTTTTATAACAAACAATTCCCAGATCTCGTCATCTACATTCTCTTTTAAATAATAATAATAACCGTTATTAAAACAGAACCTGATGCCTCCGGATGTTCTTCCGGTATCGTATAAAAATACTCTCTTTAGCTCTTTTCCTTTATGATCGAAAAAAACAAACTCCGCTTTATCATCATTAAATCTGTAAGTTCGAACTATTATTCTGCCGTTGTCAATTCCAAACCAATTTAGCCCGGGAACATAGTCAGGCAGGAAGAATCTTTTTTTAACTACTTTCCATATCGCTTTGTTCATCCCCTCACTTAATTCTCCGGTCATTTTTTCCCTAAGCCCTGCATCCATCTGGATTGATTCAAGCAGAAGTTTTATCTCAGATAAAAATTTACCATCCTGATCGTATTTTTTAACAGTTGTTTCTTTGGTCGATTCTACAATATAAATCATATTATCATCCACAAAGCATGAAAAATAATTCCCGGCCACGTTTATACGATTCGGATTGAATTTTTCACTCTTTACTCCCAATTCCTTTAGTAAATTAAGATCAGACCCATAAAGTTTAATTTTTATATCCATAGATTTGTTTGTAGTGATGAAATCTCTTATAAGATAATTTTTCTCTGTTTTGTAAATTCCGTTTTTAAAAACACGAAATGGCAATTTTTTTTCGTCAATTAATTTTCCATCCAAAGTAAACCGGGCATATTTGCCAGAGGTGGGAATCTCAAGATAATTATTCCTGACTGCTAACCTGTGAATGAACCTGAATTCACCCGGACCCTCTCCATAAGTCCCGAAAGTTTTAATAAACCTGGCATTGTTATTCCCTATCTTAAATATATGAATTTTAGATTTCTCTTCAATTATATACAATCTACCTTGACCAATAGTCATAGAAAAAGGTTTCATTACCATTGGCAACTCTGCCATTTTTTCCCCATAACTCAAATGGAAAAAAAGAATAAAAAAGATCTGAATCCAAATTATTCTGGATATAAATCCGACACGCCTGTTTTTAATTCTTAAACCGGTATAAACTTTCTGTCCTTTCATATATCAGTCTCCCTTAAAAAACATTATAGCATTCAAACAAACACTTATAGCTCAACACTTAAAACTATTAAATGTGTCCTGCTGGTCTATCTTTTCGCCACTTTTATGATATCTGACTGCTAACCACAAATCATAGGTTCCATCCATCGTTACACTATTCAAATTTTTATTTCCAGAAGATTCAAAAGTGATCTGTAGGATCCCAGTACCTTCACTTGAATATGATGTACTGTCCCGCTTCAAGGAATTGTCAACAGATTCTCTTTCAGATGTTGAACAACCTGGTAACAAAAAAAATGATAAAACTGTTACTATTAACAAAGACCTGAGGTACTTCATATAAATCCCCCGAATTTTTTCATAAAAAAGCTAAATAAAATTATAGGATTTTTAGAATAATTTTGCCAATCAGATAATATTAGAGAATTCTTGTTTCACATAAGGCAGCTTATCCGAACCTGCCTAATCCTTTTTGGCAGTCCAGGTTCCGGAGATTTTATAATCTGGAAAACTGGTGCTGTAAAAAACAAATGTCCCATTCATGTTGGTTTCATCTGTAATGACCCCGGAACCACTTACAACAATCGTGTAGGAATCATCCTGGA
>JBDLJQ010000136.1:0-2397 GCA_039714255.1 Acidobacteriota bacterium | reverse complement strand
TTTTCAGGAATATATCCCATTCAGCGGCACGGTTATTCCAAAGGGAACCAGATCTATTGTTGCAACAGAGGGAGGCAGGATAGAAAAGATATTTGTGCAAACCGGTTCCATTGTAAAAACGGGTGATAAAATACTTAAATTATCAAATACAAATCTTCTTCTGGATATCATGTACAGGGAGGCGGAACTTTATAGACAGAGTAATAATCTAAGAAATACAAGACTTGAGTTTGAAAAATACAGCATCCAATTAGAGCAGCAGTTATCGGATATCAGGTTTAATCTTATTGAAGCTGAAAATAAATATACACGGAATAAATATTTATATAAAGAAAAAATTATTTCAAAACAGGAATTTGATACCTCTGTTAATAGTTATAATTATTATAAAGAAAAAATTAAATTAACTAATGTATCCAAGCAAAAAGATCTGAAATTCAGAAGTCAGCAGATCAAACAATTGGAAAGTTCATTGGCAAGAATGAATGATAATCTAAAGATAGTTAAAACCAAACAGGATGATCTGACGATTAAAGCTCCTATTACAGGTTTATTGAGTTTGATAGATCTCAAATTAGGAGAGTCCTATTCACCCGGAAGGAGATTAGGACAGGTTGACGTTCAGAATAGTTTTAAGGTAAGGGCGGAGATTAGTGAACACTACATCTCCAGAGTTGAAATTGGAAGAAAAGGAACTTTTAAATATTCAAACAAAGACTATAATTTGGAGTCAGCTATGATCTATCCCGAAGTTATTGAAGGAGTATTCAAGGTTGATTTTAATTTCGTTGGGGAAAAACCGGAAGGTGTCAGAAGGGGACAATCTTTTCATATAAACTTTGAATTAGGTGATCTGAGTGAAGCTGTATTAGTCTCCAGGGGACCATTTTATAATAAAACCGGAGGTAATTGGATATTTGTTCTCGATAAATCCGGAAAGAGTGCATATAAGAGGAATATAAAAATCGGGCGACAAAACCCACTTTTTTATGAGGTCCTGGAAGGCCTGAAGCCAGGTGATAAAGTTATTACTTCCTCTTATGAAAATTTTGGTCAAGCTGAAGAATTGATAATAAAAAATTAATAAAATAAAAGGAGCTGATTATGATTGAAACAAAAAATTTAAAAAAAATCTATACAACTGAAGATGTGGAAACCACTGCATTGAACAATGTTAATTTAAGGGTGAAAGAAGGTGAATTCATTGCCGTCATGGGACCTTCGGGATGTGGAAAGTCTACTCTGCTAAACATTCTCGGACTTTTGGATAATCCATCGGAGGGAGAATTTTTCTTTAAGACTGAAGAAGTTGGCGGCTATTCTGAAAAACAGAGAACAAACCTGAGAAAATCCAATATCGGATTTATCTTTCAAAGTTTTAATCTGATCGATGAATTAACAGTTTATGAGAATATTGAATTACCGTTGCTCTATCAGAAAGTATCCCCGGCAGAAAGAAAGAAGAAGGTTAAGGCAGTAATGGAAAAGCTGAATATCCTGCCCCGAAAAAACCATTTCCCTCAGCAGCTGTCCGGAGGACAACAGCAGAGAGTAGCAGTAGCCAGAGCAATTGTAACAAATCCGAAAATAATCCTGGCCGATGAACCCACCGGAAATCTTGATTCTGAGAATGGTGATGAGGTAATGGATCTTTTAACACAACTTCATGAAGAAGGTACAACCATTATAATGGTTACACATTCACCTTCAAATGCAGAATGTGCTCAGAGAATAATCAATCTCTTTGACGGACATATAATTACAGAAAACAAAAAAGAAGAATTCCATTTATAGAAAGAAATTCAAAATAAAAAAGAGGAGAGGAATATGATATTAAAAGAAATTTTAAATGATATAGTAGAAAAACAGCAATCCATTTTATTGTGTGACTCTTCTAATAGCTTTAATGCAGAGGAGCTTCTGGCAAGTTTGTCTGATACAAAACTAAATATAAGATCTTTTTATCATCAGGGGTTATATATAGCAAGAATCGATGATAAAGGTTTTTTGGGAGAAGTTTTATATAGAGTGAAGTAGCAGGGAGAATGACTCGTGATTAAAAATTATATAAAAAGTGCTTTTAAAAATATTAAAAAACAGAAAGGATTTTCCTCTATTAATATTATAGGACTTGGAGTTGGAATTGCTTCTTGTATTCTAATATTCCTCTGGGTTAATAATCAACTGAGTTATGATCAATTTCATAAAAATTCAGATTCTTTATATGCACTATCTTTTAATGATGGCGGGTCGAATATGGCTTCACCTGTATCAGGTTATTTGAAAAAAAATTACCCTCAAATCATTAATTCCACCAGGTTCAAAAATACAGGCAGGACCAGAGTAAAAGCAAATGACAAAGATATGATGGAAGATGGTGCTGCATTTGTTGACCCT
>JBDLJQ010000135.1:0-2426 GCA_039714255.1 Acidobacteriota bacterium | reverse complement strand
GTAACTTACTTCTTGGATTGATATTTACTTTATAGTTATTATTTTGAGGAGCAAGTATAAAGGGGTCATTCATTCATCCCCTTAAAAGTAATCCTCCGTCCCGTTTTTTAATTTATTTATAATCTTTCACTTTTTTCCGGGCTTTGTACATCCTCTCAGTAAAACCACCTTCTTTTAAAAAATCTTCTTCAAGCCTCTGTATTTGTTTCCATAAAAGATAACTTGCCTGATTTATCAAAGAGATCATTATATTACAGAAATATTCTTCAGAAATATCCGACCAGTCTGACTTGTCCGTCCAGTCCGATCTGTCTGACAATTTTTTTCTGAGTTCAATAGTTCTGTGGTCATCCTTATCCCATTGATTGAGGCCTTTCTGACGAAGGTAATCCTCATAATCCAACAATAGTTCTCCGAGACTAGCCCGGGCAATACCGGTCAGTTTCAGTTCTATCTTTTTTGATGTAGCTGAAGCAAGGCTTCCTTCAGCGATATTCTGAGTGCCGCTTCTTGCGGCCTGAACCATTTGATCTTTTGTCCTTGAAAATCTGTCAATATAGAGATCACAAAAAACTACAGTCAAGTCATAAATTTTCTGAGCAGTCTGAAAACTTCTCAGCTTCCTGAATCCTCCATGCTTAGGAATTAAAACGGTCATGGTCTCCCTCTACCCTCTTTAAATATCTCTCAATATTATAATAATTTACTTAAATGATGTGTCACATCTTTTAGATGTCATCTATTTTCAAGTTTTGGAGTTCCTTTCCATTCCCCAAATTTAATATTTAACGTTAGTATAAAAAAAGTTACATTTCAACAATTATGCAATATTAAAATTTTCAGGCTATGTTTAAAAAAATCAACGACCGTCACCATTCTTACCCTTCCCATCTTTCCCATCCTCTTTGTATTGCTGTGATCTCAACAGCTTCTTTAAATCCTGAGAATAAAATATTCTGCCAATTGTCCAAATCTGATTTATTAATATTGGTAAACCTTGCAACTTCAAGATCAAACCTTCTGTTCTTTTCTCTTCTCATTATTTCCCAATAAAAAATGATTAAATCCTTCCTTTTTTTTATAAGACCGGAAGTGGGCAGCTTGTCCCTTTTTTTATTATTTATTACTGAAGAAGCTGGAAACAGATTCCAGAGATCATTATTCTTCCAGAGAGAAAATGGTATGGCATGATCGACATCATATTCTTCTTTAATTGACCTTCCCGACCAGACGCACTCTTTATTTTTCAATTTGTCATAAATTTTTTTTGCCTCAGCTACATCCCTTTTATCATCTTTAATAAGAAGCAGGTTAATAATTGAACTGGGATTTATAGTTCCTTTGGAGAATGATGAGGTCAATTCCCCCCATCTGAGTATCAGAGAATCATTAATCCAGTGCCCCATAAGAATAAGTTCTTTCCAGATGTCTGAATTAAAAGCTACCCTTTTTGATTCTTTTATATATTCAAAAACCCTGCCGGATTTTAATGAGCCTCCTGCATAAACAACGGGTCCGGTTGTTATTGCCGTTTTTATTTTTAATAGAGTTTTTTTGTAAAGTATTTTATCTGATTCTTTCAATCCTGATTTCAGATTCGAAACAAATCCCTGAAATTTCCCTGAATTATAAAAAACATCTGTCAATTGTTTTAAAGATTCTCTGAATACAATTTTTTTTCCCGACTCAGGTTTTTCTCCAAATTTTTGAGGAATAAATTTTTTTGATTCGATTATAGGCCAGTAATATTCAATCCATTTTTCCGCAATGATATCCAAAGGAACACTTACTTTATTATTTCCTTCCCACTTAACCTGTCTGTAGTCTGTTCTGGCAATATCACAAAGAGCCCGGAAGAGAGCAAGTTTGTAGGTTGCATCTTTTTTATCTCTATTCAGAATACTTTCAATTTTATCTATTGGCCTCTGGACCTTATCAGAATTGTAAACAAATATCATTGTGGACCATTTGATGCCCGGCCTTTCCAGGGCATCATCTGATTCAGATTTATCTATAAGTTGAAATCCTGCCCTTTCAAACATCAGCTGATATTCATAAGGATCTCTGATGATCATAAGGCGGCCGGCATTATCTCTTTTATCCTTATTTATATCATCTCTTTTATTGGGAACAGAGATCACAAGCTTTCCGTTATCCTTCAGAAGACTTCGAATTGTAAAAACTGAATCGAAAAGCTGATCATCCGGGATATGCATAAGAATTGCCGAGCATAATATTCCATCAAATTTGTTGTCCTTAACAGGACCGGGATCATCTGGAATTGATCCTTTAATTATCCTGGTTTTTAATTCCGGAAAATTTTTCTCTCCAATCCTGATAAATTCTTCACAGGGTTCAAGGCCATAGGCATCAATTCCTGCATCCAATAATTGGAGGACATCCCTTCCTGATCCTGAACCAATATC
>JBDLJQ010000134.1:0-2497 GCA_039714255.1 Acidobacteriota bacterium | reverse complement strand
AGAGAAAGAGGGATCAGAGAAAGAGGGTGAACCAGAGGTTGAAACCGTATGGACTTATAATAAAACAAAAGCTGAGAACTCTAAAGTAAATTCGGTCCTTGGTTCGGTTTCAAATTTAAGTTGTGATGAATATGTCTATCCAGATTCAGTTTTAAACGGTTCAGAACAGGTTTTTACACTTAAATTGACCGGAGTTAAAGAACATACTCTCAGTATCTCTAAATCCGGAAATAAAGAAGATGAGAAGTATTATGGAGAATCATCTCAAACGAAATATAAATTTATCATAAAAAAACATAAGATAGACAACTTACTAAACCCAATTAAGGAATTATTCGAAGTTAAAGAGAGAGAAAAATAATCAAGGGGGTGAAATCACCCCCTTTTTTATTATAAATATAAAAATATTACTACTTAGTTTCCATTACAGGAAAAAAGCATTCAGCAGAAATCTTGGAAGGATCCTTGTCAGTTTTATAGAACTCATATCCGGGGCCTGCAGGAATCATACTATTCTTCATGAGATACTTACCAAGGGCATCCCATGCACCCTGAATATCTTTCATCGATTGATATCTGGTAGAGATAGCCGTAAAATCATCCACTTTTTTATATTTGTAGATCCCGTCAGGCTTTACCTCATTCTTAACCATGAAACCGATCTCGCTTCTCAGTTTATCCGGAGCCGTCATCTGAGGGTTATCAAGATATATCCCGACAGAGTAGGGGCCGGTCTCGATCTTATTTTGTTTCAGATAGGCCATAAAAAGTCCGAATTGTTCAAAAGCTTTCTGATAAGGCCCTGTGAACTCATAGTAAACAAAATGGAACCCTTCAACCTTTTTTTTTGTTACCGGAAATTTTTCTCCGGTTTCTCCATTTAAAGAAAACCCTGCAGCAATAGCTAATACGATCAAAAATAACATTAATTTTTTCATTAATTTCTCTCCTGAGTTAATTTATGTAACTATTATAATAGGGGAGTGTGACACCGTTATGTCAGGTTTGATATTTTGTGTGAATTTTTTTTGAAATTTCTTTTATTTTATCTCTTACACTTTTTGGTTTAAGTATTTCAGCATGCTCACCATAGCTGAGAATCCATGGATAAATCCAGTTATCTTCGTTAATTTCTGTGGTCACAATAAAGTGAGTTTCTGAAGTATCTTTAATATCACTGTCATCAAATGCATCTTCTACCCAGGGTTGAATTTCTTTCGAAAATTTTATAACCAGTTCTATTTTTTCCCCTTTATCGAATTCAGGTGATGAAAAATCCTTATATGATCTATTTCTTCTGGTATATAGGGAGGATAGAGTTGAAATATTTCTGATCCTGGCAAGACGGAAGATTCGATAATCATTCCTCAGCAAACAATATGCGAACAAGTACCATCCATAACCTCTGAAAAATAATGTCATCGGTTCAACTTTTCTTCTCTTTTTAATCCCTTTATTATTTGTATAAGTAAATTCTATTATTTTTGATGCGACTATAGATTTGTGAACTAAAGAGAGATTGTCCTTCTGGCGGAGGTTACCGTCCCAGGGGATAAAATCAATGATAATCTGTTCCATCTGCCTTGAGATCTCTTCTTTTTTGTCTCCTGGGACCAGACTTTTGATCTTTTCCATTGCAGAATCATACTGCTCATCTTCAAGAGATATATTGATACTTTGAAGTGAGGAGAGGATAGAGAGCATCTCATTAAGAGACAGAAGCTGTTTGTTGATCTTATAGTTTTCTACAAGGCCGTAACCGCCTTCATTTCCCTGATAGGACATGACAGGTATTCCTGCAAGTAAAAGAGCGTCCAGGTCCCTGTAAATCGTTCTGACCGATACTTCAAACTTTTCAGACAATTCTTTAGCTGTTACCCGATCACGGTTAAGCATAAGTATTGTTATTGATAGAAGACGGTCAATTCTCATGATATTAATACTTTAACATTCCGTAGAACAAAAATATATTCAAAAGTTTTAAACCGATACCGTAATAATGTAAATAAATTAAAAAGTTGCTAACTTTTTTTAGTTCTAATATAATGTCTTCAAAATTGGTTTCTTTACATTAGATTTTTAAAAAAATAAGAGGTAGTATGATTTTGAAGGATAAAAGTAAAGATCAATTTTTAAAAGAGATCAAGGCCCTTAAAGCAAAAATTTCCAAACTTGAAAAATCCAAGTGTATTAATACAGAACTGAAATTAATACAGCAATTGTCCTTTTCTAATGCTTTAAATAAAATTGCCGGAATTACAGGTTCTGAAAAAACTCCTGATACTATTCTGGAGATGTCGACAGCAGTTCTGGGAGAAACATTAAAATCCGACAGATCAATACTTTATAATGTTGATTTTACTAAAAGAAAACTGATCGGTTTATGCGAGTGGATAAACAAAGGAGTAAACCCCACATTAGATACATATGATATTTCTGTTTTTAAAGATGGAATAAACTGGTTATGGAAAAACAAAAAACATCTTGAAAGCCATGC
>JBDLJQ010000133.1:0-2504 GCA_039714255.1 Acidobacteriota bacterium | reverse complement strand
ATCCAGGCTGTATCTTCGATCAGGGATGCTGAAGAGAATCTGAAAACTATTATGAACCTTCATGATGAAGGGGGAAAATGGAGAAACAAAATTATGCCTGTTGATAATCCGGAGAATGCTTATTCTTATAATATACCTTCAATAGAAGAAGCTGTCAGCATAGCCAGAAAAAATGACCCAATGATCAAAAGACTTGAACATGAACTGAAGGGTAAAGGGATAGAGGTAAAATATAGAAAAAACATGATGCTTCCGGAACTTAATTTTAATTTTAACTACTGGACAACAGGCATTTCCGGTGATGAAATCATTTATGAAGGTAGTGGCTTTGACCGTAAACCTGTTAATACTATTAGTAGAAATTTATGGGTCTCGATACAAGACTCATTAAAAGCAATTTATAATAACTGGAATATAAGTCTTAATCTAAGAATACCTCTGACATTTAAGGAGTCAAAAGCTAACTTTGCCATAGCAAAAATGGAATTTGAAAAGGTAGAACTAAATATAAGAAACGCACAACAATCAGCATTAAAAAAAATACATCAATCCCTGAGAGATGTGCAGACCAATAAGAAAATACTTAAAGCTTATAAAGTATCAGGAAAACTTTCTAAAGCTCAATTAAATGCAGAAGAAAAGAAATTTAAAGCAGGGATGAGTACAAATTATAATGTTTTAAAGGCTCAGGAAAATCTTGAAGAAAACAGATCATCAGAGATAAAGGCCATTATAGATCTAAATAAATCGATTATGAATCTACAGAAAAATCTTGGAATACTATTAAAAGAAAAAGGAATTCACTTCAAACCTGAGTCAAATTAAAAAGTTAAAAACCCAAAGTAAATGTTGTTAACCCATCTATAGATGTTACATTTATCTGGCCTTTATGGAGTTTCATGATCTGTTTACAGAGGCTTAAACCTATACCGGAGGATTTCTTTGTTGAATAAAATGGAATAAATATTTTACTTTTATTCTGGTCTGAGATCCCGGATCCATTATCAATAACCTGAATAATGACCTTACCAGAGTCACTTAGAAAAGAATTAACTATGATTATTCGACTTTCTGCCTCTTTTAAGGCTTGTACAGCATTAATTATTAAATTAATTAGAACCTGTTCAATTAAAGAAGAATCAGCACTTATCTCTAAAGATTCAGGATCAATGTTTTGAATGACCTCTATGTCGTTCTCTTTTATATTATTTTGAAGAATAGTGAGAGAATTTGAGATAAGATCCTTAACTGATAAAATCTTTAGTACAGGTTTTGGTATTATCGCCAGATTCCGGTAAGCATTCACAAAATCTATCAAGCCTTCAGACCTTGTATGAATAGTATTTAGTGCATCTCTGATGTCCTGAATATTATCTTTAGGTCCTGTAGGTTCGATATCAAGTTGTTTAATCAGATCAAAAGTCGTTGAGCTGAGTGAAGAAATTGGAGTAAGAGAGTTCATTATTTCATGTGTTAGTACTCTTATCAATTTTTGCCATGCTTCCAGTTCTTTTTCTTCAAGAACATTATGAATATCCTGAATTGATAGAAGAGTTAAATTTCGCTCTCCTATCCTGAATTCAAATACAGAAAAAGCCATTTGTTTTTGCTCATCATTAATATTAACTTTTTTAACGATCTTATCTCCATGCCTTATCTCCATAATTAATTCATATATATCAGGATGAGAGATCTTTAAACTATTAATATTTTTCAAAAAACTTAAATTTAATATTTTTTTACCGGCTCGGTTTATAAAATCAACATTTCCCTGCTGATCATAACTTATTAATCCATTATGAATGTATTGGATAATAGTTTGCATATAACGGAAACTTTTTTCCTTTTCACTTCTATTTTGTTTGAATTTTTCAAGAACCTTATTAAAAGCTGAATTTAATTCTAAGAAAGATTTCCCCATTTTTTTATCTGTGAATGACTGGGTAAAATCAGAATATTCAATTGCCTCAAGAAAACGTTTGAAATCACGATTAGTAATATCCATAAACCGGAGAAGAATTACGATCTGATAAATAAGTATAATAAAAAAACCGGCAGCAAGAAGAATATTTTGATACTGAAAAAACAGATAGATATTAATACAGATATTGATACAGATCAAAATGATCTGTAATAAAACTTTGATTTTGAATGTTCTAAAATAATTTGTCATTTACAATAATCACTCATTTCAGGTCAGAGATAAATTGAATTTTTCAATTCTCCGGTATAGTGATGATCTTGATAAACCAAGTTCTATGGCTGTTTTGGAGATATTATTCTGATGTTTTTTCAATGCCTTCAAGATAATTTTTTTTTCAGTATTTCCCAGATCGAGATCATTGGTATTTGTAGAATCTATCTTTGAAGAAACAAAGAAATCATCAGGACAAAGAATATCATTCTCACTCATTATAACAGCTCTTTCAGTAGAATGTTTTAGTTCGCGGACATTTCCGGGCCACCTGTAATTCAGTAATTTTTTTCTGGTTTCTGATGATAAT
>JBDLJQ010000132.1:0-2504 GCA_039714255.1 Acidobacteriota bacterium | reverse complement strand
TTGAAGATGTGATTAATAACTTAACCAAGGCTTTAGGTTAACCGCTCTCACAATTTCAATCTCAAAATAATTGGACTCAGAAATCAACACTAATTATCCATGTCAGAACTTTTCAGGAGTTGAAAATCTAAAAGATACCAAAATAATACTTTATCAAAAAGTATCGACAATAGCTGATGCCCATAATGCAAGTATTGTTAACTTTTTGATTTGTAGAAAAAGCGACTATTGGAAGATCAAAGTATGGGTAAAAAACCAAAATTTACGATCACCACTGTAAAGAAATCGAACTAAGACACTGTTTTCCTTCCTTTTGAATAATTTTTATATTCTTTTAAATCAACTATTTTTTTCAGAGTCTGCACAACTCCCCAAACCTCATGATATGTATTATAAAGTGGTATCGGTGCAATTCTAATGATATTTGGTGGCCTGAAGTCTGGAATAATTCCGTTATCTAACATTGCTTTACCTATTCTTACAGCTTCTTTTTCATGCTCAATTGAAATATGCCCGCTTCTTTTTTCAGGATCAAGAGGTGTGCCTATTTTAAAATTGTAAGGTTCTTTTGACAGATAAACATCAACGAGATAAGTAAGATAGGATGTTATTTTTTTTGATTTTTCTCTTATATTATCCATTCCAGCATCAAGTATTATTTCAAGCGCACTTTCAACAGGAGCCGCACTTAACAGGCCCTGGGTTGAAATTTGCCATCCGCCGGCACTTCTTGCATGTTTGAATTCAATATCCATATTAAATTGTTGGTTTTTATCACAACCAAACCATCCGGATAATAAAGGTTTTTTATCAAAGTGTTTTTTGTTTATATATAAAAAAGCCGTGCTCCCAGGACCACCATTCATGTATTTGTAGCTGCAAAAGACTGCAAAATCCAGGTCCCATTTGTTAAATTCGTGTGGAATAATACCAGCGGAATGGCAGCAGTCAAATCCTATTAAAATTCCTCTTTTATGGGCTTGCCTGATAAGGTGTTGCATATCAAGTAACTGCCCGCTTCTGAATAGAACCGATGGCAAAAATATCAGTGCAATTTCATTGGTCATGGATTCTACAATTTTATTTTCATCAAGATAACGGCCGTTATCACTCTTTATTAATATGAGTTCTTTTTCGGGATCGAGTCCTTTCATCAGAATCTGTCCCTTGAGCGCATAAATATCAGACGGGAAATTTAATTCATCAGCCAAAATTTTTGTACGGTTGCCCTGGGGGTTGTAAAATGTACTAATCATGGAATGAATATTGACAGTTGTTGAACCAGTCAGGATGACCTCATTTTCCCTTGCTCCAACAATTTTTGCGCACTTTTTTCCGATTTCTTCAGGAAGATAAAACCAAGGCTTATCTCCGGTCATCCATCCTTTGATTGTATTTTGTCTCCATTCTTCTACTACCCTGTTTATACTTTTTTCAGCATCCTTTGATAGAAGGCCTAAGGAATTCCCATCCATATAGATGGTATTATCCGGTATATAAAATTTATTTCTGAATTCACTTAAAATATCTTCGCTATCTAATTTTTCTGAAAATTCTTCATTTGATTCAAATTCATAGTTCATAAATACAATTTCCTTTTAAACTTTTTGTGTTTTTTTTTGATATTATTTTTTCGTTATAATCAGTAAAGTTATATACGGAGTGACATTGAAAACAAACCAGAAAATTTTGAACAATCCCAGAAAAGAATAAACGAGTACATCTAATGTTTCGTGAGATATGTGGAATAATTTTCCATGAATACTGTATATTAAATCTGGAACCAATGCACACAATGCAAAGCTGAAAACTAAAAGGATACCGTCTATAATAGTACACTACATAAAAAAAATTTTTAGCTTTTGAATATCCATGATGCCTCCTCCTTTTAGTTTTCAGCTTAACTTTTGTTTGGATCAGAATTTAAGAAATTTTCATTAATTTAGATGATGCAAAAATTCCACAAGATGGTCATTTTTATCTCCAGAATTTATCTGTCCTACCGGCAATAAAGTTTTCACAAGATGTTTCTGGTCACAAAGTCTTCAGCTACATAGTCCAGGCCAAGCTCGTTTAAGGATTCCTTGGTTGGGATACCATCATCATTCCAGCCCTTTAATTTGTAATAGGTATCCAGGAGTTCATTTTCAAGTTCTGGAAATCTCTTCTTCCAGTGATCCTCCGGCGGCTTTTCATCTTTTCTACGCATGCCTCTTCTTATATTAATGGCTCGAACCAGTGTCCGGTATCGTTTGGCGGCTTGGGACAGTTTATCCTCGTCCATATCATACCCGGCACCGGCCGAAAAAAACTTTGGAAGATTGTGGATATGGTAGGGAGGTTTCATATGAAATGAGGAGAGCCCGGCACACATTCCCAAGGCATCGTCGATGTAGTGCATTATCTCCTGCCAGTCCACGATATCACTGGCTATTTCAGGGGTGGGATAATAAGGATTTGAGTTTTCTCCACGCGGATTCCAGTCTAAAAAATACTGTTTGAAT
>JBDLJQ010000131.1:0-2534 GCA_039714255.1 Acidobacteriota bacterium | reverse complement strand
ATCAAAACTTAAAAGATCTAATCGATCAGGTTTTTCAAATGGAATTAGTAATACCCGGAAGCTGCAAAAGAGAGTAGACAGGAATGCAATAAAAAAAGAAGTAAAAGACAAAAAAGAGGGAAAAAAAATAAGATAATTCTTCTGAAGTTTTTATTTTGCCGATTGTATAAAAAATATAATTTTAGTATTTTTTATATGTAGTTTAAATTCAATAAAGAGTTTCGGAGTAAATATGAATGTAAAAAGAAATATGATCTTCACAATGATATCTGTTGTTTTATTTTGTTTTTTATTTATGTTTTTGTCACCGGAAAAAATATCTGGAACTGAACTTAAAGAAAAGGGAAAAGATATTAAAAAAGAGATTGATCAAGATCAAAAAAGCCCCTTGCAGATGG
The DNA here is from genome assembly GCA_039714255.1 of Acidobacteriota bacterium. Classification (GTDB taxonomy): domain Bacteria; phylum Acidobacteriota; class Aminicenantia; order UBA2199; family UBA2199; genus UBA647. The sequence goes on along the minus strand of JBDLJQ010000131.1, from coordinate 2,136 downwards.
GTGATATTGCCAAACCTCTCAGTGGAGTGTGGTTGAGGGGGAATCCTGTAGATCTGACTAAACCCGACGGAAAGATGATCAATGTAATAGAGTTGTGGGAAACAGGTTGTTCTTATTGTCTGGAAGCAATACCAGTTTTGAACAAAATGCAAAAAAAGTATAAAAATGTTCGAATAATAGGGGTTTCTGAAGAGCCTGAAGAACAGGTCAGGGATTTTTTAAAAGATACAAACTTGGAATATTCTATCCTTTGTGCAGATAAAAATGTGATAGAGTCATATTTTGGTGTCGATTATGGAGTTCCCCAGGTTTTAATAATAGATAAAAAAGGGATCATATCCTGGTCCGGCCATCCGAAACACAGATTTGAAAGTGTTTTGAAAAAGATCATAAAGGGGACATATGACATTAAAAATGAACAGAAGATACTGAAGAAAGAAAATGAACTGAATGGACTTTTTCAGCAAATAAGTGATGAGAAAAATATACTTAAAAAAGTTGAAGAATTAATATCTCTTGATCCCCTCTTTTTTGACTACTATATTTACAAACTTGAAATGCTTGAAAAAATGGATGACCCTGATAAATTAATGAAATTTCACAATAAGATCTATGATGCTTTCGAAGATTCTTTTTTAGATCTTGCTAATTTTGCCGAAGTGTTATTAACAAGGCGCTTTGAGTTTGTTAACATTGATATCGCAGAGAGATCGATAAAGAGGGCTGTTGAACTATCAGAAGGAAAAAATGCAAAGGTCCTCTTCGTGAATGCCAGATTTTTTTTCATGCTGGGATTGGTTGATAATGGCCTTGCTGTTCTTAAGGAGGCAATGCAACTCGATTCAAGTTATTATGAAGAATTAGTATACACTTATGATTTTTATGAAAAGGTAAAAACAGCTCGAGATAAACTAATAAATAGTAAGTAAATATCATATCTGGAATATTTCACACCATTTTTTCTTTGTTATCAAATCATTGTCAAATCTGGAAAGGTTTTGTATACTATTGGGCGTGAAACTTGAAACCGGGAAAAATAAAATATATTTTATATCTGATGTTCATCTGTTGTTTGACGTAGATGAAAAAGAGAAACAAAAAAGGGAAAAACTCTACGATTTTTTTGATTATGTAAAGAAAAACGGAGATCTTCTTGTAATTGCCGGAGATCTTTTTGATTTCTGGTACGAATGGAAACATGTAATTCCCGCTTACTGGTTCCCGGTAATTCATAAAATGAGAAATCTTATAGAATCCGGTGTAAAGATCGCTCTTGTAACCGGTAATCACGATTTTGAATGGGGAGAATATCTCAGTAAATGTGTAGGGATCAATTGCTATGATGAAAATATGGAACTTGAATCTGAAGGAAAAAAGTTTTTTATTGCCCATGGGGATGGATATGCAAAAAAAGACAGAGGATACAGATTATTAAAAAAACTTACAAGGAACCGGATATCCAAGTTTTTGTTTAAAACTTTTGTACATCCTGATATTGGAATTCAGATCTCAAAATGGGCATCACATTCAAGCAGAAAGCTGATTAAAATTGATAAGAAGTTATGGAGTGAAGAATATTTTGAGTATGCCAGGTCAAAATTCAGAGAAGGATTTGATTATGTGATAATGGGCCACCTTCACACACCTTTAAGAAGAGAAGATGGAGAAAAGGTTTATATTAATACCGGTGACTGGATATCTCATTTTTCTTACGGCTATTATGACGGCAAAGACCTTACCCTCAATTTCTGGCCTGAATAGTGATGTTATTCTTGAACAACAATGAAGAATAAAGATTTTTTTATATCATCCTTTTTTATTGTTTTTATGTGGCTGGTTTACGTAATAATAACAGGAATTGTTGTAATTTATAAAAGTCCCAACTCATTAAAATATGTAGTTGGATTGTTGACTTATCAGTTCTTTGTATATTCGATCTTTACCATTATTCTTTTTTATTTATTTAAGAAATATTACTACAATAATTTTTTAAATAAAAAAAAAATATTACTTCTAATTTTTGGATTACTAATATCGTCATTTTTTTTTGAAATATTAACCAGGGTCCATAATTATCTTTTTTATCAAAAAATTAGTTTCAAGATAGACAGCCTCCTTTTTTTAGGAGCTCTTAAT
>JBDLJQ010000130.1:0-2602 GCA_039714255.1 Acidobacteriota bacterium | reverse complement strand
CCGTTTTTGAAATATACCTTTTTCTGAAAGTCCTCACCTTTGACCAATATGGTCCCGGTCAATTCTTCGGAATATATTTTACGTATTACTATGGGTATAGGTGATTCTGTAACAGACAAAAATTTTTTTCTCTCGATTTAGATTAATTACTATAATAAAGTAATGATGTCAAATTTTTAAGTTTATTGATTGAGCGCTGAAAACTTGACAAAAAAATATAAATATTCTATTAAAAGATAGGATATTGTTGAATATATGTCCTTGTTTAGGGGAAGCGTAGTTCCAAATTTGTTTGACAGGAGAAGGGGATGAAAAAAACAAATATTTTAGTGATTTTATTTCTAATGGTATTCTGCACTGCTTTTTCAGCACAAAAAAAATATGTTTTTGATGAAACTCAACTAACAAAGGATAAATTTCTTCTGATATCTGAGACAGATATGAATTGTTCCTATGAAATAAAGAAGAGAGTATCAAAGGATATTAAAATAGTCGGAAGCGTGGATATGGATGAGGAAAGAAATATATTTACCGTTTCCGATCGTCTTATAATCAACAGAGGAGAGGGCAGCGGGCTGAGAGAGGGCGATAAGTTTACTATTGTAGCTCAGGGAAGTAAGATCAGCAACCCGTTTTCCTACAGAACGTTGGGCACTCTCTTTCTAAAGGAAGGAATTGCGGAAATAACAACTTTGTATGAGAGGCATGCTATTGTTACAGTTACGGAAGCATGTTTTCCTATACGGTTGAACAATTATTTAATACCTTATAAAGGTGAAGAGCAGGTGGTAAAACGCAGTGTTGATTACAAACTCAGTAAACTACCTGAATCTCAGCTGACCGGCAGGGTAGTGTTTACAGGGGATAATCTTGATCTGCAGAGAGAAGTCAGTGCCTCGGGGCATATAGTTGCGGTAGATCTGGGAAAAGGTGAGGTCTCAAAAGGGGATTTCGTCCTTTTTTATAAGATAGTAAAAAAAGGATTACCAAAAATTATAATCGGCAGCGGCATTGTAATTAAGCCTCAAAATTCAAATTCCACGGTTAAGATAATCGACTCTGCTTTTCCTATTGAACTGGGAGCTTATTTAACAGTTCTTCCGGAAGTTCTGATATCTGAAACCGATGACAATAAATTGCCATTGATAAAAGACAGTAAAAGCATTACCGAAGATATAACTGCTACTGAAGAAACATTTGATTTCACAACACTCTTCCCACTTGATGAATATAAACTGAAAGATAAAATAGAGGAAAAATTCCTCCAGATGAAGAAATTTATCAGTTTAAAAAAAGAATTTGTTATTATTCTCCGGGGCTATGCATGTAGTATCGGAGGAGTTGCTTATAATCTTGAGCTTTCAAAAAAGAGGGTGGAAGAAGTGAAAAGTTATATTGTTAAGAATCTCGATATTGCTCCGGATTTTATCGAAACCTATTTTTACGGAGAGAAGGATACTCCTTTTGACAACAGTACTGAGATTAACAGGCGTAAGAACAGAAGGGTGGACATACAAGTAATAGGGAAATGAAAAAAATACTTTTAATAATATTATTTTTTATATTTTCTGTTTTCCTTACATCCGACTCCATAAATCTTGTGGAAATACAAAAAAAGGAAAAAAAGAGAAGAGAGGGGATTAAAAAATCCAAATATGTTTTAACCAATGATAAACTTATACAATTTTCTTTGAAAAAGGGTAAAACATATGTTAAGACAGATGTTGACACATCAACAGCAGCTGAAACTGTAAAATCAGAAAAAAAAAAGAGCAATTTGAAAAATACCGAACAGTATTGGAGAAGCAGGTTGAATGTATTCGACAAAAATATCGGAGATCTCAGGAAGAGGATTAGTCAGGCTCAAAGCGCGCTGAACAGAGAGTCATCAAATTTTTTGATAGCCTCAATCCCATCTTTACAACAACGGATCAGAACAAATATAGACAAGCTGTCAAACCAGTTAAATGATCTGAAAGAAAATTTAAAAAAAATGGAAGAGAAAAAAGAGTTATTTTTCAGAGAAGCTAGAATGGAAGGAGCGCTTCCCGGCTGGTTAAGGTAGATGTTTTTATAATCGAGGAAGAATGATACCCACTATTGAATGGAAAAGCGGCAAAGTTTATATGATCGACCAGAGAAGACTGCCTTTTGAAGAGGTTTTTATTGAGCATTCTGACTATCCGGAAGTAGCCGAAAGTATAAAAAACATGGTTATACGGGGAGCTCCGGCAATCGGTGTTGCCGCGGCTATGGGGGTTGCTCTCGGGATTAATAAGCTGGAAGATGATGAAAAAAATCCAGAGAAAATTTTTAATGAAATAATCAGGGTACTTGGGGCAACAAGGCCTACGGCAGTTAATTTATTCTGGGCTCTCGAGGAGATGGAAAAAGTTTTTACTGCTAACAGGAAAGATATCCGGATATTAAAAGAAAAAATACAAAAAAGAGCATTAGAAATAAAGACTGATGATGAAAAAATTAATAGATCTATAGGTGAAAACGGAGAAAAAGTTATAAATGAAGGTGATACAATCCTGACACATTGTAATGCAGGGAGCCTGGCAACGGCCGGCTATGGTACTGCTCTCGGTGTTATTCG
>JBDLJQ010000129.1:0-2655 GCA_039714255.1 Acidobacteriota bacterium | reverse complement strand
TTTTCAGATAACCTGATACAGGTGAAGCCATATTTGATCCGCCATCATTAAAAGAAAGTCCATACAGAGTTTCTGAATTTTTATGAAATTGATCATAACTCAGTTGATTATTAACCCAGAGGAATATTAGAACACAAGAGGCAATTCCAACTCCCAGTCCGATAATATTAATAAAGGAAAACCCTTTCTGTTTCCTAATATTTTTAAAAGCACTTTTTATATAATTTTTAATCACTAGTCATTCTCCCTGCTATTTCACTCTATACAAAACATCTCCTAAAAAACCTTTATCATCGATTCTTGCTATATATAATCCCTGCTGATAAAAAGATCTTATATTTAGTTTTGTATCAGACAAACTTGCCAGAAGTTCCTCTGCATTAAAGCTGTTAGAAGAGTCACACAATAGAATGGATTGCTGATTTTCTACTATTTTATTTAAGATCTCTTTTAATATCATATTCCTCTCCTGTGTTTTTTTTGTATTTCTTTCTATAAATGAAATTCCTCTTTCTTGTTTTCTGTAATGATATGACCATCAAATAGATTTATAATTCTCTGACTGCACTCTGCATTGGAGGGGGAGTGTGTTACCATTATAATGGTTGTACCCTCTTCATGAAGCTGTGTTAAAAGACTCATAACCTCATCACCATTTTCTGAGTCAAGATTTCCGGTTGGTTCGTCTGCGAGGATCATTTTTGGATTTGTTACAATGGCTCTGGCTACTGCTACTCTCTGCTGTTGTCCTCCGGACAGCTGCTGAGGAAAATGGCTTTTTCGGGGCAGAATATTCAGCTTTTCCATTACTGCCTTAACCTTCTTCTTTCTCTCTGCAGGTGAGACTTTCTGATAGAGTAGCGGTAATTCAATATTCTCATAAACTGTTAATTCATCGATCAGATTAAAACTTTGAAAGATGAATCCAATATTGGATTTTCTCAGGTTTGTTCTCTGTTTTTCAGAATATCCGCCAACTTCCTCATTTTTAAAGAAGAATTCTCCTTCCGATGGATTGTCCAGAAGTCCAAGAATATTTAACAGAGTAGACTTTCCGCATCCCGAAGGTCCCATAACAGCAATGAATTCACCTTCTTTTACTTTTAAATTAACATTGTTCAATGCAGTAGTTTCCACATCTTCAGTTGTGTAGATCTTTTTTAAATTTTTAGTTTCGATCATAAAAAACTCCTTTTATTTTATTTTTTTATTATCAATTCTTCAGCTTTACCAAAATTATCATAAGAGGACGTAATAACTTTATCACCTGGCTTCAGGCCTTCCAGAACCTCATAAAAAAGGGGGTTTTGTCGTCCAATTCTTATATTCCTCTTATAAGCACTCTTACCGGATGTATCCAGAACAAATATCCAATTTCCTCCGGTTTTATTATAGAATGGCCCCCTGGAGACTAAAACAGCTTCACTCAGATCACCTAATTCAAAGTTTATATGAAATGACTGTCCCCGCCTTACTCCTTCAGGTTTTTCCCCAACGAAATTAAAATCAACCTTGAATACTCCTTCAATAACTTCAGGGTAGATCATTGCTGATTCTAATCTATACTCTTTGTTTGAATATTTAAAAGTTCCTTTTCTCCCAATTTCAACTCTGGAAATGTAGTGTTCACTGATATCTGCTCTTACCTTAAAACTATTCTGAACGTCAACCTGCCCTAATCTCCTTCCGGGAGAATAGGACTCTCCTAATTTGAGATCTATCAAACTCAATAAACCTGTAATAGGAGCTTCAATAGTCAGATCTTCCTGTTTGGTTTTAACAATCTTTAGATTATCACTCATTCTTGCAAGTGAACTCTCCAGTTGTTTGATCTGCTGATTTCTGAATTTCAGATCTTTTTGCTTGGATACATTAGTTAATTTAATTTTTTCTTTATAATAATTATAACTATTTATAGAAGTATCAAACTCCTGTTTTGAAATAATTTTTTCTTTATATAAATATTTATTCCGTTTATATTTATTTTCAGCTTCAATAAGATTAAACCTGATATCTGATAACTGCTGCTCTAATTGGATACTGTATTTTTCAAACTCAAGCCTTGTATTTCTTAGATTATTACTCTGTCTATAAAGTTCCGCCTCCCTGTACATGATATCCAGAAGGAGATTTGTATTTGACAATTTCAGTATTTTATCACCTGTTTTTATAATGGAACCGGTCTGCACAAATATCTTTTCTATCCTGCCTCCCTCTGTTGCAACAATAGATCTGGTTCCCTTTGGAATAACCGTGCCGCTGAATGGGATATATTCCTGAAAAGAGTCTTTTTTTATTATAGAAATAATTATTCTTTCTTTTTTTACATTTAATTGATTGTTTTTAATTGTAAGAAGGGTATATATTACATAGCTGAAAAATATTAAACTGACAGAAAGAATAATTATTCTTTTTGTTGTCCATTTTTTTCTCTTAATTTTTTTATCCATACTCATAATCTACTCCTTTTTTCTATCACCAAATACCATTTGCAATAATCATGCCAACTTGTTGATCCATACTTTCCAGTCTGTAAACGGTCCGGAGTATTTAGGAATGTTTGATAGTGGACAATCTGTGTTCAATATCGGACACTATTCCTGTTAAGTTTTATGAAAGTTTGTATATAAGGTAATATTGATTTTGGAATCATAT
>JBDLJQ010000128.1:0-2661 GCA_039714255.1 Acidobacteriota bacterium | reverse complement strand
TAAAATTAGAATGATCAAAACAAAAGAGTAAAAGATGAAAAACTCAACTACTCAATCACTCAACTATTCATCTACTGTTTTTGGTCAGGGGTAAGAGGTGAGAGGGAAAAATGGTATCAGGTTTTATTCTTTCCTCCTGACTTCTTACTTACAACTATGTCTCTTTATATAGTTGCCTTCGGTTCCTTCGTTACACTCAGTCATGCAAATTTACCTGAGGCCAAATTTGTCTGTCTTCTGACTTCTGAACTTAGGTTGCAGGAAAAAGTAGAAAAAACGTAGAGACGCAAGGCTTGAGTCTTTAAAAAATGAAGTCAGGGGGTTTTGTCCGATTTAACATTTTGGAATAGTTCTGAAGCTCCGGCACCGCAGCTGATTATTGTCCTCATCGCTGTTTCTACCGGGATATCCACCTTTATCACATCCTCTTTTTTCAAATGACATAAGAGCCCGGTAGTGGGGTTAAGTGCAGAGGGGAAGTATATTGTATACCTTCCATCCTTCATTTCATCTGCAATGAATCCTGTCATCAGTGTATCATTACCGAAAACCTTCCCGAGCACTACGGATGAGAAAGGCTTCTTCTCCTGACCGAAGAGTTGTTTCAGCGTTTCCCTGAAAATTGAATAACCAGGAGCAATCTTCAGGATATATTTCTCAAACTGGCCGAACAGGAATTTTCCAAGCCTTGTCTTCACTATCAACCCGATCACAAAACAGACGGTTATTATTATAATTATTGCAGCACTGTGCCCGATGATATTCCGGGTGTCAGCATGAACAACTATTATCCTGGTCATCGGTTCTATAAGGCCGAATACAAAATTAAATATCCACCGTACGAAGAAAAAAGTAAGGACTATGGGAAGGATGATGAGCAATCCTCCCAGAAGGGTTGTTTTTATAAAATTTGATAATTTTTTCATAAGGACTCTCCTGTTTAAATATATTGATACTATAATTCCGGCAGACCTTTTTTTCAACCGAAGAGTCCCCTCCGGTGACGGTCTACCCTTCTGATCACAGCGTTCAGCATTCAGCTAAAACAAACAAGCTTAAATTCGAAGCACGAAATGCGAAACAAATAAAAATGACCACAACTGACAGTCCATTATATCCATTTGGCTCTCGCCGTCATCTGCAACGCTTCCCGCTACGGATGTTATCATCCGCTTAACGCTGCTGGCTGCGGAGCGATCGGCTTTCGAGCCGCTCCTGTAGTGCCCGCTTTAGCAGAAGGACGGCTGCGCCATTTCTAGTAAACTTGAAATCTTTTATCCAAATGACAGGTTTTTGTTTTTCAATGACTACCAATGACAAGATCATGAAAGTTTCTAATGACAACATCAATTCGTTTAATGACAAGTTCAGCAAAGCCTGAATGACGTGACGGAATCGTCTCGGTACGATTTCGCATGACCGAATGAAATGAGGGAACCCTTGTGGTGATTGGATAAAGAGTTCCAATCATAGCATAGTGAACAAGGTGAATTCGCATCAGCGAAGAGAGGGTGCCCTGGGGTACAAGGTGAATTCGCTATAGCGAAGAGAGGGTGCCCTAGGGTACGAATGACCAGGCAAAAAATATCTTTCTACTCAATCACTTATCCCCTTCTTTTCTCAACTACCCATCTACTGTTTTTATCTGGAGGGAGTGGCCAGGAATCAGGAGATTTTTTCTAAAATAAAACTTCTAAATTCTTTAACTTTAGGCAAAATATCTGATAGCTCATTTTTTTCAAGATTCAGGAATGAATCAGGATATCTTATCTCCACACCACATTCTGAAATAATGTCAAATTCTTTTTCGAATACTTTAAAATCTTTATCAATCTTTATACATTGCTCTATCAGAAAAAGAAGATTGTGAGTTTTTCTTATATCTTTTTATTTATTAGAAAGAAATGCCTTAATATATTTTTCCACAGCCTGTTGAAGGTGAAAACATACTGCTTCAAGTACAGGATCAGGTGCTGCGATTTCCCGTTCTGCAACCTTCAGGTCTCCATCAGCTTTATTTATCCAGATCTTTACATAATCATTTTTTTCCATTATTAAATCTGAACTCCTGTGTTTAAAGCTGAATTTATAATGTTGCCCGGGAAATCTTTTATCTCATTTGAATATTCTAGATCCCTGACTATCAAATCTATATCAATCCCTTTCTTTGCACAAGACCTTTTAATTTTTATCTGGAATTCTAAAAGATCTCTTCTTTTAATTCCTGATTTATTAACAATCACAAGGATATCGTAATCACTTGCAGAATTATAATCTGAGCCTGTTCTTGATCCGAAGAGGATTGTCTTTTTTCGATAAGGGATTACTTTATTTATCAATTTTTTTATTTTTACAAAATTATTATCCCCTTTTTTTATATTCATTGTTCTTCCTGCCTATATATAACATCAATAAAAAATTATGGCAATTTTAAATTAAGTTTTTGAAAAACGGTGGCAGGTAACAGGGGGCCTCAGGAGCTTTCAGCGTTCAGCCCACAGCCTTCAGCAAAAGACAGATAAACTCAAATCCGAAGCACGAAATACGAAACAAATCCGAATGACTAAAATTAGAATGATCAAAACAAAAGAGTAAAAGATGAAAAACTCAACTACTCAATCACTCAACTACTCATCTTCTGTTTCTGGCTGTGGTGGAGGG
>JBDLJQ010000127.1:0-2770 GCA_039714255.1 Acidobacteriota bacterium | reverse complement strand
ATATGATTCCAAAATCAATATTACCTTATATACAAACTTTCATAAAACTTAACAGGAATAGTGTCCGATATTGAACACAGATTGTCCACTATCAAACATAAATTGGCATTCTGAACCGTTTACAGCTTGACAAGTGTAGACTAAGAATTTGGCATGATTCTTGCAAACATTATTTGGTAAGAGAATAAAAGGAGTAGATCATGGGTATGGATAAACAAATTAAGAAAAAAAAATGGACAACAAAAAGAATCATTACTCTTTCCATCAGTTTAATATTCAGTGTCATTGTTATTTATAACCTTCTCACAATTAAAAACAATCAATTAAATGTAAAAAAAGAAAGAATAACTATTTCTATAATAAAAAAAGACTCTTTTCAGGAATATATCCCATTCAGTGGCACGGTTATTCCAAAGGGAACCAGATCTATTGTTGCAACAGAGGGGGGCAGGATAGAGAAGATATTTGTGCAGACAGGTTCCATTGTAAAAACGGGTGATAAAATTCTGAAATTATCCAATACAAATCTTCTTCTGGATATCATGTACAGGGAGGCGGAACTTTATAGACAGAGTAATAATCTAAGAAATACAAGGCTTGAGTTTGAAAAATACAGCATCCAATTAGAGCAGCAGTTATCAGATATCAGGTTTAATCTTATTGAAGCTGAAAATAAATATAAACGGAATAAATATTTATATAAAGAAAAAATTATCTCAAAACAGGAATTTGATACTTCTATAAATAGTTATAATTATTATAAGGAAAAAATTAAATTAACTAATGAATCCAAGGAAAAAGACCTGAAATTCAGAAGTCAGCAGATCAAACAACTGGAGAGTTCACTGGCAAGAATGAATGATAATTTAGCGATAGTTAAAACCAAACAGGATGATCTGACGATTAAAGCTCCTATTACAGGTTTATTGAGTTTGATAGATCTCAAATTAGGTGAGTCCTATTCTCCCGGAAGGAGATTAGGACAGGTTGATGTTCAGAATAGTTTTAAGGTAAGAGCGGATATCAGTGAACACTACATCTCCAGAGTTGAAATTGGAAGAAAAGGAACTTTTAAATATTCAAACAAAGAGTATAGATTAGAGTCAGCAATGATCTACCCTGAAGTTATTGAAGGAGTATTCAAGGTTGATTTTAATTTCCTGGGGGAAAAACCGGAAGGAGTAAGGCGGGGACAGTCATTTCATATAAACTTTGAATTAGGTGACCTGGGTGAAGCTGTATTAGTCTCCAGGGGAGCATTTTATAATAAAACCGGAGGTAATTGGATATTTGTTCTGGATACATCCGGAAAGAGTGCATATAAGAGGAATATAAAAATCGGACGGCAAAACCCACTTTTTTATGAGGTCCTGGAAGGCCTGAAGCCAGGTGATAAAGTTATTACATCCTCTTATGAAAATTTTGGTCAGGCTGAAGAATTGATAATAAAAAATTAATAAAATAAAAGGAGCTGAATATGATCGAAACAAAAAATTTAAAAAAAATCTATACAACTGAAGATGTGGAAACTACCGCATTGAACAATGTTAACTTAAGGGTGAAAGAAGGTGAATTCATTGCCGTTATGGGACCTTCGGGTTGCGGGAAGTCTACTTTGTTAAATATTCTCGGGCTTTTGGACAATCCATCGGAGGGAGAATTTTTCTTTAACACTGAGGAAGTTGGCGGATATTCTGAAAAACAGAGAACAAACCTGAGAAAATCCAATATCGGATTTATCTTTCAAAGTTTTAATCTGATCGATGAATTAACAGTATATGAGAATATTGAATTACCGCTGCTCTATCAGAAAGTCTCCCCGGCAGAGAGAAAGAAGAAGGTTAAGGCAGTAATGGAAAAGCTGAATATCCTGCCCCGAAAAAACCATTTCCCTCAGCAGCTGTCCGGAGGACAACAGCAGAGAGTAGCAGTAGCCAGAGCAATTGTAACAAATCCGAAAATAATCCTGGCAGATGAACCAACCGGAAATCTTGACTCAGAAAATGGTGATGAGGTTATGAGTCTTTTAACACAGCTTCATGAAGAGGGAACAACTATTATAATGGTTACACATTCACCTTCAAATGCAGAATGTGCTCAGAGAATAATCAATCTCTTTGACGGACATATAATTACAGAAAATAAAAAAGAAGAATTTCATTTATAGAAAGAAATTCAAAATAAAAATGAGGAGAGGAATATGATATTAAAGGAAATTCTAAATGAAATTGTAGAAAAACAGCAATCCATTTTATTGTGTGACTCTTCTGATAGCTTTAATGCAGAGGAGCTTCTGGCAAGTTTGTCTGATACAAAACTCAATATAAGATCTTTTTATCAGCAGGGGTTATATATAGCAAGAATCGATGATAAAGGTTTTTTGGGAGATGTTTTATATAGAGTGAAGTAGCAGGGAGAATTACTCGTGATTAAAAATTATATAAAAAGTGCTTTTAAAAATATTAGAAAACAGAAAGGATTTTCTCTTATTAATGTAATGGGATTAGGTGTTGGAATTGCCTCTTGTGTTCTAATATTTCTCTGGATAAATAATCAACTGAGTTATGATCAATTTCATAAAAATTCAGAAAATCTGTATGGGCTTTCTTTTAATGATGGCGGATCGAATATGGCTTCACCTGTTTCAGGTTATCTGAAAAAAAAATATCCGCAAATCATTAATTCCACCAGGTTCAAAAATACAGGCAGGACCAGAGTAAAAGCAAATGACAAAGATATGATGGAAGATGGTGCTGCATTTGTTGACCCT
>JBDLJQ010000126.1:0-2800 GCA_039714255.1 Acidobacteriota bacterium | reverse complement strand
GTAGGTACTTATACAGGCGGGACAGCAGTTTGTGATCCCGGTTATAAGATCAAGATCAGGGAACAGGGCGGAGAAGACTTCACAACTGAAGATGATAGTGATGCAAGCTTTAGTATTTCAGAGATCGATGTAACAGATCCGGATGGAGGAGAGAGCTGGCAAAAAGGGGATTCCAAAAATATCACATGGGATGCCTGCGGCCTTGTTAATGATGTAAAGATCACTTTATGGAAGAGTGGAACTTTGATCGGCCTTATAGCTAAAGACCTGTCACCTTCACCCGGATCCTATCCATGGACAGTGGGAAATTATGACGGTGGTACAGCTGCGTCTGGGAGCGGGTATAAGATAAAGATCAGGGAACAGGGCGGTGCTTTATTCACAACAGAGGATAGCAGCTATTCTTCCTTCTCCATATCATCTTCATCATCCTCATCTACACCATCATGTCCTCCCTTTGTTGTATATGAACCTCCACTGAATAAAGAATACTCTATCGCATATGACAAAGTTAATATAAAATGGAAGAATAAACTGGTAGCTATGAAAAAGATTACCCAGGCAGAGTGGAAACCAGATGGGAAACACCTGGCTATAAACAATTTACATTTGAAAAAACGGAAAAGAGTAAGAATTGACATAAAAAGTGTTAAATGCACTTTGGTGGTTAACTTTAACAAGAAGCTGAAAGAATTATATATAAAAAAGGGTTTCCAGCAAAAAAAGATAGAAAAACTTATGAAGATCCCCTGGAGTTCAGTAATACCGACATGGAAAAAAATTGATACTGTCTATGATACCGGGTCATATAGCTGGAAAATTCCTGAAGAGTATAAAAAGGGATGTTATATAATAAGGGTTATAAGGTTATGGTGTGAATCAGGTGATACCAACAGGATAGCATTTTCAAAAAGATTTCAACTGATACCTCTGGACATGGGGATAGGAATTCCGGGAATTGTTTTATAATGATATTATAAAAGCGGAAAAATTTTTATTATAAAAGCTAAAAGGCCCTCCGGTTTTCCGGAGGGTTTTTTTTTATACAGATTTAATTTTACATTATTTATAAAACTTTCTTACCAGGATATTTGATGATTTATCCACATGTTTATGATAGAATAAATGTTATATAGATGATTAAATTTACAGAGGGGAACTACTTATCAGGATGCCTGGTTTCTATAACGGCGGGAGCCTGTTATGACTTTTATCTGTTAATTCAGGGGACAAATTGTTGAAATAAAAATATAAATATTTATAATGATCTTGAAAAATTATTTAAATCCAAAATTATTATTCAGTTTCTTTAGAACTCTATATAAAAACCGCCGTACTATTTTTGCAATGGCCAGGGATGATTTTAAAAAACAATATTTGGGATCTTTTCTGGGGTTGTTCTGGTCATTTTTTCAACCGGCTGTGTATATTTTCACTATTTGGTTTATTTTTTCAGTCGGGTTCAGGAGGGGCGGGGGCAGTTCGGACATCCCCTTCGTATTATACCTTGTTTCAGGTTTCGTTGTTTGGTCATTTTTTTCGGGAGCTTTAACTGCTGGGGCTACTTCAGTTCAATCCTACAGTTATCTTGTAAAAAAAATGCTCTTTGCAGTGTCCATACTTCCGGTTGTGAAGATATTATCATCTTTATACATCCATTTTATTCTGTTTGGCCTGTATATGATACTTTTTTTCAGCAAAGGATTCTTTTTCTCATTATATTCGCTGCAGATATTTTACTATATCTTTGCATCAATTGTATTATTACTGGGTGTGGGATGGTTAACATCTTCACTGAATATTTTCATAAAGGATGTAACTCAGATCATAGGGGTTATCACGAAAATAGGGTTCTGGTTTACTCCGATATTCTGGAGGATTGACAACTTTTCTCCCAAAATTCAGTTTATCCTCAAACTTAATCCGGTATACTACCTGGTCTCAGGATACAGGGATGCATTATTTTACAAAGTATGGTTTTGGGAAAAGCCGATGTTAACTGCCTACTACTGGTCATTTACATTATTTTTTTTTATTGTGGGGGCAGTTGTTTTTAAAAGGTTAAGGCCACATTTTGGTGATGTTCTTTAGTTCATTGAGGAAAGGATCAGGTTAAGGGTAAGGTCAAGATCGAGGAAGAACTTAAAGTTATAAAGGCCTTCTAAATTTAACCTTAGTTTCTCTAATATCAAAAAAATTATGTATAAAAATTTTAAAGAAATGTCTATTTGGAATGAAGCTATAGTGATAGCTGAAATTGTTTTTAAAATTACTAATGAATTACCTAAAAAAGAAGATTATGGATTTACTTCACAAATTCGTAGAAGTTCTTTGAGTATATCAGGTAATATCGCAGAAGCTTATGGAAGGAACCATCTTGCAGATAAGATGAATTTCTATTATTATTCAAGGGGATCTTTAACTGAAACCCAGAGTCATTTAGAGTATGGTTTTAGAGTAGAATATATTAATGAAGAAAATTTTAATAATCTAAATGATTCTTTAGAAAAATTACATAAAAACCTAAATAAAGTTATAGCTTCATTAAAAATTAAAAAAAAGCTTTAAAATGCAGAGTAAAAAGATTTCCTCAACCTCAAGCTTAACCTCAACCTTATCTGAAGAAATATCAATTTCTGTAAAAAATATTTCAAAGATCTACAAACTCTATAAATCTCCAAAAGACCGGCTTAAAGAAGCATTAAACCCTCTCAGGAAAAAATATCACAAACCTTTTTATGCTTTAAAAAATGTATCTTTTGATGTTAAAAAAGGAGAGATCCTGGGGATTGTTGGAAAA
>JBDLJQ010000125.1:0-2858 GCA_039714255.1 Acidobacteriota bacterium | reverse complement strand
CATATCGTAAAGTGTTTCCGGCATTCAGAATTAAAAAGTTAACACTTTTTCTGTTTCTGCTGTCTTCTGACTTCTAATTATTGTGCCTGTCCCCTTTTTCCCTATTTTCAAGGAAGTCTATTTATGAATTATAAAGACAAGGTAACGCCCCTAATTTTTATTGCCTGAAAATATGTTATAATTACATAGCCAATAAATAAGGGGTTTTATTAATAATCAAAGATGATACAAGAGCAGATAAAGATACATGATCAGCAAACATTTGAAGTAAAGCTTGAATTTCCATCCTCAAAACAGTCAGGTATAAAAGACCACTATTATGTCAATACATATTTATTTATTCCTCATGCGCTCGATATCAATAAACACAATTATTCTAAACAGGATTTTTATAATTCCCTGAAAACCCACATAAGGTTGACTACCCCCTTTTTCCCTTTGCAAAATATAACTAAGGGCAGGAACAGCCCTTATGCCCGTCTGTCAAAAAGTATCAAAGAATTTGTTACTTTCCCCGATGAAGATAAAAAATCAATATTCGAACTTCAAATAAAACGATTTTGCTCCATCTTTCATACTTCACTGAGACATGCGATCAATTATATAATTAGCACAAAAAATAATAGTGACAGAAAACATCTCATCGAAGAATTTGTCAACCAGACAATACAGATCCGTGATAAATATAAAAGCCTTAGAGAAACCATCAACGTACCATTAAAAAGCAGAGATGCTTTTGATATTTTCAAGTTTGCAGATGAATACCAGAGTCTGCTTGTGGAGAGGCATATTTTTGTTTTAACCGATAATCTCTCTAAAAAAAAATGGGATAAAGATAAAACATTAATTGCAAAATTGAATGAGCTGGTTCTCCAGGAGATGACATATCGTGAAAAAAAAGAATATCCATCAGTAGCCAGAACTCACATGTCAAACGAAGATATACTGCACCGGTCAAGCCGTTTGAAAAAGTTTATTGAAAGTAATCTTTTTCTGAATACCGATACAAAAAGGGATGGAGTAGTTTTCGAACAGATATTGTTCAGCTTTGCAGCAGGGCTGGCCATGATATTTGCAACTGCTGTTGCTTTTGTATCTCAATTGATTTACGGGAGCCTGACCCTGCCTTTATTTATTGCTCTGGTAATAAGTTATATGTTAAAAGACCGGATCAAAGAGCTTGCAAGATTATATCTGAATAAAAAACAATACAGATATTTTCACGACTTTAAAACAAATATATATGATCAGAAAGAAAAAAAAATAGGTAATCTCAAAGAAAGTTTCCAGTTTGTGAAACATAAACATCTATCTGAAAATATTTTTAAAGCAAGAAATAAAATGCGGAGCACTGGAATAACCAATGAATCAATGGGAGAAAAGATAATTCTATATCGAAATAAAATAGAAATATTTAAAAATAAAAAATATCTGCCGGACGATTTTTCCGGTTTTACTGAAATACTCAGGCTCAATATTTCTGATTTTACAAAAAAAATGGACGATCCGGAGAAGGAAATATTCACCAGAACAAAGGATGGATT
Organism: Acidobacteriota bacterium; assembly: GCA_039714255.1. Classification (GTDB taxonomy): domain Bacteria; phylum Acidobacteriota; class Aminicenantia; order UBA2199; family UBA2199; genus UBA647. The sequence continues at coordinate 1,314 of JBDLJQ010000125.1, read as the reverse complement.
TAAAAGATCTATGGCTAACCGTACCTATCGTTTAAACATGATACTTACATACTCAGATGGAAAAAACAAAAAATTCCAACTTTATAAACTTATTGTCCATAAGAATGGTATAAACAGGATCGAACGTATAAAATCCTGATTTAGGTGCCTGTCCCCTTTTTTCCCCTCAAAGTTTAAGTATCATACAAAAACCGGTAATGCTTTATATCCTTATTCAGGGAAAAAGGGAGGAGTTGTTGTTGTATGTGGTACATATTATGAGGACATAATTTCACAAAAATAATTAAAATCTGAAGAAGGCCGGCAGCAAACTTTATAAGAGCCTGATAAAAAAGTTAATAATTCTCTTAGTTCGGATAAGTGTGAATGTATAAATAGAATTTTTCCTTGATCTGAAAATTGGGGGATGAAAAATTTGATATATATAATTATACCATGTTTTTTAATCTAAACAAAATAATTGAGAATTCGACAATATTTTTTCAATTTCTTATAATCAGATTTAACAAATATTTTTTAAATTTCAAGGGAAATTTAATGAGATCTTTATGGATTTGTTTAATTACAATTCTGAATTTGTTTTCATATGGGTTTGCACAGAAAATACAAAATTTTAATGTAAACTCTAACTCTCCTATACTTCAAAAGGAAGCCAGAGTTATTGGTTTAAAAAAGATATTCACTATTGATGGTAATTCAGATCTCTACCATTTAACCGATCCATATAAATTTAAGATAGCAAAAGATGAATCTGTTTTTCTTATAGATTGGGGAAAAGCTCTTTACAGATTCTCTTCATCCGGTAAATACCTGAGTAATCTCTATATAAAAGGGGAAGGTCCCGGGGAGTTAAAACATCTCCTGTCCTACTACCTTGTTGATAACACAGTAATTCAGTTCTGTCATTATCCCAATAAGATTGTAATTAAGGATTTTAATGGGGTATTACAGAATGAGTTTAGTATTCCACAAAAAGGGGTCCTGATATTATTGGGAATAAAAGTTGATACTTACTTTTTTTCAAAAGCCTATACCAGACGACTGGCCTATAACAAACTTTCAGTCAAATATCAAGATATTGTAATGAATGATTATTATTATAGTTGGAACCTGGGAGATAAAAAAACTCTGAAGAGTAATATACATTTTAAGAAAATAAGAAGGGTGAAAAAAATTCCAGGATGGGGTACGGTTAGCAGTTCTTCTCCCAAACATGCTTTTGCAATCAGCAATCTTAAAAATAGTTATCAATATTTTATTAATAGTTTTGACTATAAGATAAAAAAGATAAACATTCGTGATTTAACAATTCAA
>JBDLJQ010000124.1:0-2896 GCA_039714255.1 Acidobacteriota bacterium | reverse complement strand
TGCACATTATATAAAAGGCTCTACAATATTCATTCTTGCACTGGTTATGACATTTTCAACTACAGGGATCGATATCAGATCGGTCTTCCCGTTAAAAAATTCTTTGAGGATAATGCTATCTGCCATTACCCTGAATTACCTTATCGGGACTGCTGTAATTATGATCCTTTCTCTTCTGTTCATTAAAGATACATCTCTCCTTTATGGGATGGTGGTCATAGGGGCATCTCCTCCCGGAATTGCAGTCATACCTTTTTCCTTGATATTGAAAGGGAATCTTACATTTTCGATCATAGGTACATTGGGTGCGTATTTAAGTGCTGCTATTATTGCACCATTGATAATACTGATTTTTACATCCGGCAGTATCGGTGCATTCCCGATATTCTTAATGATGGTGAAAATAATTCTTATCCCGATCCTGTTGTCCAGGCTATTGAGGATAAAAAGGGTCTATCCATTGGTTGTGAAGATCAGAGGGAGAGCTGTTGATATAGGTTTTGCTTTCATTATTTTCATTGCTGTGGGTTTGAACAGGCATGTATTTTTTTCTGATATGAATTCATTATTACTTATATCGACTATCCTTTTATTTTCAACTTTCGGGCTGGGATTTTTCTTTATGCGGTTCTTTGGAGGTTATTTCGGGAATAGAAAGGAAAATATATCTCAAATGTTATTACTGACAATTAAAAGCTCCGGCTTTACAGCTGCAACTTCACTTTCCCTGTTCGGGGAGAGAGCCGCTATCCCTTCCGCTATAATGAGTGTTGTGATCCTTGTGTATCTACTTTTTTTAAGTATCAGGAATGATGCAAAATCTCTATAAAAATATTTCTAAGTTGAGATAGTTCTCCTTTTGTTTATACTAGTAAGCAGGAGGAGAAATGAATTATAAAAAAAATTATAATTATATTTCTCCTGAAAATAAAAGGCTCAGGAAATGAAAATTTTTATAAAACTATCTAGACTTACACTATTATTGACTCTACTTTTAATATCATTTTTTGTAATATGTTTTAACACGTTGAGAGCTGGTTATCAAAATGATGAACGTCTGGAATGTTTTTTGATCATGGCCGGGAATGGTACTACATCGGATGGTTCTGTGCTTCTTGCTCACAATAATGATCTTAGCGGAAAAGAAGCTTCTTTGATAGAAAAATATCCACGTGTAAAATATAAAGCAGGAGAATATGTCCATTTCCCAACCGGGTTAAAGATCCCACAGGCAGGAGAAACATTCGAGTGGATGGTTCTACGTATTTATAAAGGATTTTCCGAAGGAGATGCTGTTGCAGTTAATGAGTTTCAGGTTGCAATAGCAGGCGGGCTTGCACTTGGTGATGATAGAAATGAAAAAGCTGTTGAAGCTGACCCGCTCATAAAAAAAGGATTGACCGGAGGAGTCCGTTATATTGCTCTGCAACGGGCGAAGACAGCACGTGAGTGTGTTGAGTTGATTGGTTCTCTTTATACTAAATATGGAGTTACCTATCCCAGTGGCGTAGGGATAGCCGATCCTGATGAGATCTGGTATATTGAATCTGGAGGAGGGAGGTCATGGGGTGCCATCCGTATTCCTGACGATTCAGTGTGGGTGCAGGCAAATGGATTCAGGATAGGTGAGATCGATTTTGAGGACAAAACAAATTTTCTCTCTTCTCCTGACCTGAAAAATTTCGCCTTGCAGAAAGGTTTGTGGAATCCTTCAGAGGGGAAGTTTCATTTTGCAAGGGCATTTGGTAAGAAAAAGAGATCAAAATTGAACAAATTCTATAATTCTCGAAGAGTATGGAGGGGAATAAGCCTGCTCGCACCCGAGTTGAAACTTGACCCGGACTTACAAGAATTACCGCTATTTATTAAACCGGAAGAGAAGATTGGCATTAAAAAATTGTTCTCAATTCTAAGGGATCATTACCAGGGAACTGATTATGATATTTATGCTGAAAACGGCCAAAATTCGAAAGAGAGGGCAATATCGGTACCCGGATCAGTACATACAAATGTTATACAATTAAGGGGATGGATGCCTGATGATATCGGTGCGGTTTTGTGGGCGGGAGTAGGCCCGACACCATTTGCAATATATATTCCTTATTACTTTGGAGTTAATAAGATCTCAAAACCCTTTTCTACGGCAGGAAGGGAATATGATCCGGAATCTGCTTTCTGGACATTCAGATCATTATGCGATCTGGCGACTCCGATGTACAACAAAGTAGCAGGAAGAATTATCCGTGAATGGGAAGAATTTGAAACAGATGAATTGGAGATTCAGGCAAAAGTTGAAAAAAAAGCTCTTGCCCTTTTTAAAAAAAACAAGATAGAAGCAAAAAACTGGTTAACATATTATTCCGGTCATATTGGTTTGGAATCCCTGGAAAAAGCAAAAAATATGCTTAAATTACTCAGGAATAACTGAAATATAGATAGTAATTGTAGGGGTTTTCATTATTTTTCCCTGAGTCTCAGATGTATACAATCTATATATCGGATTGAAAAAATGTTTCAATTGCAATAAAATAATTGTTAAATAAATCAGATACCTGTTTTTGGGTTTGGAAACTAGGAGAATCAAATGAAAAAAGTTATATTTTTTGCAATTATTATTATTTATACAATGAGTGTTTTTCCATCAGACAATGATCTTTTAACCATTGGGAAATCAAAAAACAGATATGATATAGGGAAAATTGAAAAGGGTCAGATTGTTGATACAAAGCTAAATAAAATAATCAGTATTGAAGATATGGTAAAAAGCAGCCTTAAATCTGATGTTTTTGTAATAGGAGAAATGCACAATAGTTATGACTGTCATAAATTTCAAGTTGATTTTATTGAATCCCTGTTTAAAGCTTATCCGAATATAATTATTGGTTTTGAGTTTTTC
>JBDLJQ010000123.1:0-2915 GCA_039714255.1 Acidobacteriota bacterium | reverse complement strand
TATTATTTAAAAACCTCCTCAATTCAGATCTTAATTTTGAATTTTCTGAAAATTTTTCAGCAATTATATACCCTGCCCATTCAAGGGCCTCTTCAATGCTTTTTGTTTCATTTCGGGCAATAATAAACTTTTCCGCCAGTTGTTCAGATGTGCCATTTATACCTGGATCAATAATATCGTCCGCAAGTGGCTGTAGTCCCATCTCTTTTGCCATCACGGCTTTTGTCCTTTTCTTAGGCTTAAATGGGAGGTACAGATCCTCTAATTCAGATGAAGAATAACAATCTCTGATCTCTTTTTTTATTTCTTCCGAAAGTTTACCCTGTTGGTCAATAGTTTTAAGGATGGTAGCTTTTCTGATATTGATCTCTTTAAGAAAGTCATACCTTTCTGATACCAGATTGACTAATTCCTCATCCATATTTCCGGTTTGCTCTTTTCTATACCTTGAAATAAAGGGGACGCTGGATCCCTCTTCCAGCATTTCAATTATATTTGTGGTCCCGATAATTTCAGTTCCGCAACCGGCAGCAATAAACCGGATCTCAGCCTCAGTTATCAAACATCCTCCTTAAGAAAGTTTATTCTATCACAAATACGGATTTGACATATTTATACACCGACCCATGATATTTTGACTAATTCATGATTTCCTGATCTAATAATAACGGAGTTTAAAATGAATAAAACCATCGCTGAAATTACAATAGTGCCCCTGGGTACCGGCTCAACATCTCTCAGCCAGTATGTTGCAGATGTTGAAAATGTATTAAAAAAATATAGTGATCTTAAATTTGAACTGACCCCTATGTCAACAGTAGTGGAAGGTGATATCGACCGAATTCTTGAAGCAGTCAGGGAGATGCACGAAACCCCTTTTAAAAAAGGTGCAAAAAGAGTTTCCACCCGTTTAAGTATAGACGACAGACGGGATAAAGAGGCCTCAATGGATGCAAAAATGGAGTCGGTAAGATCTAAGTTATAAATAATAGAAGATCTTTTTCTGATCCCCCCATACCCCCCTTGGTAAGGGGGGTGGCAAAGCCGGGGGGATAAGTAATTATGTTACAGATAATCCACCGGAATCAATTATTTCAGCCTTTTTATCCCTATATCAAGAGCATCCTCAGGACAAACCTCTATACAAACATTACATGTATAGCAATCAGGCCTTAGTTCTGCACCCTTAAGTATAGATGGGACTGCAGTGCAGGGAGATTCATTAACACATATATTACAGTCAGTACATTTATCTTTATTGAGCCTGATCCGGAACAGAGAGACCTGCTCGATCAGATGAGTGTAAAGTCCGATAGGGCAGACAAAATGGCAGAAAGGCCTGTAATATTTAAAAGAGAGGATAACGGTGAGGAGGAATGGTACATAGTGGGTAATATAACCAAGAATTGATTTCTCTATTTCAAACTCAAGTCCATGAAATGGATTTATAAAGTCATAAAAAGACTTTGGAAAAACCTGTCCCTTATAAAGAATATTAAGGATAGCAGTTGCACTTATAAAGATGAATAACAGAAATACCAGAAGCCGTACTGCATTTGCTATCCTGAAATTAGTACGGAACCTTTTAATATTCAGTTTATCGGAAAGCATTGCGATCAACTCCTGAGCTGCACCTACCGGGCAAACATACCCGCAGAACAGTTTTGGGCCTATCAGGGTCATAAGGAAAATAACAAACAGAGTTACTATAAAAGGTATTCCGAAACCGTAGAGTAGAGGTTTAGTAGCAGCACACATCGGTGAAGGATGCATTGCAAATGAGTGAAATAGATCTGCAGGGATATTACCGGCAAATCCGAATAGAAAAGTTGAAATAAGAAGTAATGTTACTTTTATCCAGCTCTTCATTTTATTGTTTTTAAGAAGAAAAAGTACAACCAATCCTATTACAATCATAACAATAAATTTAGGCTGCAGTAGAAAACTGAAAAATGTCGGTGGTTTCTTCTTTGCAACATGCTCACCCGCTTCGTGAACAACTTCTGCAGTTAATAGTTTTGCTGAAAATAGTGTGATCATAAAAACAATTCTTTTAAAAAAATTCATTTCTTATCCTCCGGGATGTTGTTAATGTTAAAATTAATCTATTAAATACAACCAAAATAGTATCACACTCTTATACAAAAACTCAATATTGTTAAAAATACTATTAACTAAACAAATAACAAGACTTTGGCTCTAGCCGGAATTACTTTAGATTCAGAAAAAATGTTTGCCATTTTTCCATGGGACTCAACCTACAGTTCGATATTGGCAAGACTTCGGGCCCCCAAACCCCCTGGAAGGGGGCTTTTATTTTCGGAAGCTTTCCCTCCTTTAGGAGGTATTAAAGGGAGACCGGCCCCACAAAAGCAAAACCCGTCTACGCCATGTCCTCAATTAAGTATATGAAATAAACCAATGACATGCCCTACAGTTCGTAATGACAATATCTACATTTCTTAGTGACAATTTCCTGTTTTCTGTTTTCAATTTGACAACATAAATTTATTATACTATTCTGAATATAAGGGGAGCCGGAATTCCGGTTTGATTTCATGAAGAATCTGATCTTAGCATTGTTTATACTGCTATTTTTAACATTTAATACAATAAATGCAGGACTATACGTGAATAATCAAAATATCTCACAACTTAACAATATCAAATACATCGAACTTATCTGGGAAAAACAAAATGGCGGCAGATCACCGGATATACTGGTCAAATACGGGGAAAGTCAGGGCCGGCTGCTCTTCACAGGAACTCTGACTAAAAGGGGCGGCAGACAATTAAGATTCAGAAATATTCATGATGCTGTCAAACATATAAAAAATGAAGGATGGGAAGATATAAGGAACTATATGAAGTGTTTTTCCGGAAAAGCTGTATACCATTTTTTCTTCAAAAAAAAT
>JBDLJQ010000122.1:0-3106 GCA_039714255.1 Acidobacteriota bacterium | reverse complement strand
AAACATCATTATCATCAGAATTTACGGCTCTCCATGGAGATCTGTAATCTTCCTTTATCCAATCTATCATTTGGTATTGTTTCCTGGCAAACAGGTTCAGGCCCGCTTTAAAATACTTTAAAGGGAGATCAAGTGAGACTTCAAAGTTCTCGGATTTCTCGGGATATAACTCCTCATTTCCAATATTTGCCGGTGATTTATAGTAGAGTTCAGTGAATGTAGGATAGCGCAAGCTGACGGCATAACTACCCCTTAAAATAATATTGTGCTTAAAAACAGTATATATACCGGAATAAAAAGAAGTTTTTGGAGAAATATTATTTTCAACATTCCATCTGACCCCAACATCAATCCCCCAATTATCTTTTTTTATACCTGTATTAAAGAATAATCCGCCTCTTTTCCTTGAATGTTCTCCAATAACAGAACTTTTTATTTGTAAATGATCAAGATCCGCTCCGGTGGAAAACGCAAGATCGCCTATTGAAAAATAATTTTGATATTTGATATATTTTCTCAGGGTCTTTGAGCCGGATCTGAAAAAATCTTTATCATACCTGTCCAGAACAAAATCATCATTATGAATAATCATAGAGAAGTTAAACTCATGTTCGATCTTACCTGACATCTTATAATTGAAGTTGAAGTTCCCTGTATCAATTTTTTCTTTAGATGGGAAAGGAGCATAGAAATCTTTTGCTCCGAATTGTTTTGTAAGATATCCGGCGTTAAAGATAAACGAGGTCATTGCTGACCGGTAAGACAATGTTGAGCTCAACTGTTGATTATTATATTCCTGCCCGTCATAGTAACCTTTGGATGATATTGTATCTGCGTTAACTTCAAATTTAATATTTCCAAACTTTTCCCCGAATCCGAGACCTGCTCCTGCTAATGACTTATCTCCTCCTGTGAGATTCACCATTATTCCCTGATATTCTTTTAGAATAATATTAATTTTGCCAGCTGATCCGCCAGGCCCATGGCTAACAGAGCTTGAACCTCTTGCTATTTCAATTCTCTCTATATTTTCAACTGATATAGGGAGATCAGTATTAAAATGGCCTGTCTGAGGATTATTGAACGGAATGCCGTTAATTAAAATTTGAACCTGCTCAAAATTACCCCCTCTCATGGAAATATCATATGAGGTATCTCCATTTCCTCTTCTGCTTATATGAACACCCGGGATAAAGCGGAAAATATCAGAAATTTTTTGAATTCCAAATTTATTTATGAACTCTTTATCGATAACTATCATATTCTTTGACACCATTTTTTCAAATAATGCCTTTGATGATACTTCAATTTTCTCTACAATTTCAGTGGAAAGAGTTGCATGAATAAAAAATATAATTAACAATATTTTAAAAAGTTTTCTAATTCCCATTTTTAGTCCGATATTTTAGCAATATATGACTTGCGATACAATAATTCCAGGGAACCATTTTTTATCTTCAACGTAATAACATTAGGGGATAATATGAAAAAATTATATAAAAGCAGGGAAAATAAGGTTATTGATGGTGTATGCGGAGGTATTGCCGAATATTTTGATGCTGATCCTGTATTGATCAGAATTATTTTTGTTCTGTTCTTCTTCTTCGGAGGTTCAGCAATATTAGCTTATATTATCGGAATTGTGATTATGCCGATAAAACCATCTGACAAAAAAGCTGATATTAAATCAGAGAACGATATCGCAAAATCTCCGCAATCTAATAAGAATTCACTGCTTATTGGTGCTATATTTATTATTATCGGTATATTTTTCCTTATGGGTAATATACCTTTCTTTAATATCTATTATTATTGGATAAAGAGACATTTCTGGGATATCCTGCTCCCGTCAATTCTGATATTGATAGGAATATCTATTGTTATAAAAAGTACTTCTGAAAAATAGTTTCCGGCCTCAGATCTTTGAGAATACTGTAGATATTACTTTGTATTTATAAGCTTCATTATTATAAAGATATCCATTATTATAAAGATGAAGAGCTCTCATAATATCACCTTTAGCTACTTTAAGGTATCTTTTCAGAATTTTGATCCCGATATCAATATTGTACTCAATATTAAATATTTTTTCCGGATCGATAGAAAATTCATTCTTCCATACTTTGTAGTTTATCTGCATCAATCCGTATGCACCTTTGTTTGATACTGCATATCTTTTAAAGTTACTTTCAATCTCAATCAGGCCCATTATCAGATTAGGATCAACTTTATGTTCCCGGCTCTTTTTGAAGACAACTTCGGTGATCTTTGCAAAAGAAGGATATTTTTTTCTGAGAACCTCTGCCTTATATTTTAAATGAGGAATAGATTCAAGATCATTTTTTGCATTTGATAACTCAACTTCCATTTTATTAATTCTATGATTTAAAGCTATTATTTCTGACTTTTTCTCATTATTCTGTTTTGATAGAAATATTACGGTCAGAAATAAAACCATAACATAAAAAATCCAGAATATATTTGTCAAGAATACTTTTTTTCTAAACATATCTCCACCCCTATGGATAGTGCTATTATAACAGCCAAACACTACAATGTCAACATTTTATCGCTTTTTTATAATCAGGATTAAAAATTCAGCTGATATCATTTCTTTAGAAATTTTAATTTTTATTGATTTTATTAGTAATTATTTATAAAATAATTATTCGATCCAAGGAGTAATATGCCTAAATCAAATAAACGCGCATTAATAAGTGTATATCATAAAAAAGGGATAGATAAACTCGCTTCTGCATTGAGAAAAAATGGGTGGGAGATAATCTCAACCGGTGGTACTGCTTCATATCTGAACTCAAATTCTATTCCTGTAACAAAAGTGTCAGATATAACCGGATTTCCTGAAATACTTGGAGGACGTGTGAAAACACTTCATCCTAAGATCTTTGGACCAATACTTGCTGAGAACAGTGATGCTCATAACAAGGAGCTTTCAGATTTGTCTTTATCACGCATCGATCTGGTAATTGTTAACTTCTACCCTTTCGAAGAATACCTGTCTGAAAATGCCGATCTTCAAACACTGGTTGAAAAAATAGATATCGGCGGCCCTTCCATGGGTACAGCTGCAGCAACAAACTTTAAA
>JBDLJQ010000121.1:0-3172 GCA_039714255.1 Acidobacteriota bacterium | reverse complement strand
AAACTTGAAACCATTCACAATGACAAGATCTACTATATTCAGGAAAACGAAGATGAAGAGTGGGAACTTTTCGTCAAGGAGATCAAATAATTAACCGGAAGACCACTTTATCAATACTTCAAAAGACCGTCCCCCAAGTACAGATATCCAAAATATACATTCGTTTTATTCTTCACTAATAATTAATGTCCTAAATATGATATTTTTGAGATTTTCAGATAGTTAGTTTTATATTAGTTATGTACAAGAATAGAATGTTTGATTTTTCAGGAGGAATTATGAAAAAATTTTTAATGTGTCTAATTGTACTTACTTTGTTATCAGGATTAATCTTTTCATATGGTCTTCAGGTAAAAATCCCCGATGCCTCTACTACATGGTATAAAGGTGGTGAGTATCAGATCGTCTGGACTTCTGATGGTTGTCAAACGTCAAGGTTCAAAATACGTTTGTTTAAAGATAGTATTTCTCAATCTAATCTTAAAGAAATGAAAGTGACCGATGATAATAAAACATCCTGGGAATGGAAGGTGTCGAACAGTCTTGAGACTGGCAAATATATTATAAGGGTTAAGACATATGAAAATTTGTGTGTAGGAAATAGTAAAGTATTCTGGATCAAAGATAATCTAAGTGTCGGGACCGGTCTCGCTCAGGGAATGATTAAAAAGATAAAAATAATTGCACCAAACTATACTTCAGCCTGGAAAGAGGGAACCAGCAATATTATAAAATGGAAAGACCCGAATACAGTGAAACAGACCATGAAGATTCGTTTGTTCAATGAGAAGAATCAATATATCTATGAGATAAAGACCGTCCTCGCTTCCAATGTAAAGAAAATTAGTGTTGGGCGGGCCAGATCGGATAATATTTCAAAGATAAACTGGGTTATTCCGAAAAATAAGTTTACTATCCCTGGATTTTTTAAAATCAAAATGATTTCGGTAACCGGAAGTGTATTGGGAGAAAGTGATAAGTTCCGTATTCTCGGTGAAACTGATAAATGGGATTTCGGAGATTGAACAACAAAAAACTGAGAACCTGTTCCGCCACATAGTAGAACTTCTGATTGCGATGTGCCGGACGGACAGATTGCATGGATCTTTTAACCCTTCCTTAATGAAGTGTTAAGGTTTCAATTTCAAAATTTTTCCCCGGGTTGAAGGGGTCAAGTTTTTATTTCGCGTTTGGGAAAAACAATCTGGTCTGAATTACCAAATTCACAAATTATATTAATGTATTCTGCATAGCTTTAGCGTAGTGTTAATCATAATTCGTGTCATAATGTTTAAGATTGATACATTTCATTCAAAAAAGTTGTAATAGATAAATTTGTTCAATATAAACGTTCGTAATAGAACGCTTAGTGTCCATATTCGGTCAATTTAAGAATGTCTACTCAGCTTAACCATCAATAAATAATAGAATTACATCTTGGAAAGGAATTTGCTTACAGAATCTATGGACAGGAGGTCATGATGAAATTTTTTTTAATTTTAATTATAAATATGATCATTTTTACAATTAGTTTAGTTCCCCAAAATACAGGGAATAAAATTAATTTAAAATTGCAGGATAGTATAACCTATGCACTGAAAAATAATATTGACCTAAAAATTCAGGTACTTGACTATAAGATCAGTTATAAAAATGTGGCTGCTAATAAAGCGTTATTTATCCCTACTTTGTCGCTTAATATGAAGAAAACCAAAACCAAAAACCCATCTTCTTCTTTATTGGATGGAGCTGATATTTCAGAGGTACAATCAATGTCATTTGATATCGGACTTAGACAAAATTTGCCTTTTGGAGGATCTGCCAATTTATATTTCAATGAAAGCAGGAATGAAACAAATAATAGTTTTGCCAATTTAAACCCACAATTTAATGCCTTAATGCAGTTAAGTGTAACCCAGCCTCTGCTAAAAGGTTTTGGGAGTAAAGTTGTAAGGAAAGACATTCTAATTTCGATACAGGCCAATAAAAGTTCATTTTTCAGATTAAAAGAAAAAGTATTGGAAACTGTATATAATGTCGAAAACGCCTATTGGGATCTGGTGTATTTCAAATTATATTATGAAGTGAAAAAGGAGAGCCTTAAAGCTGCAAAAGATCTGGAATCAATAAATTTTAAAAAATTGAAGGCAGGAACGATCCCGGAATTAGAAATTTTAACGGCTAAATCTGAAGTTGCAAATAAACAAAGTGAGATCATTCAGGCAATATCTTCTATCAAAGAAGCCGAAGAGAATCTGAGAACAATTATGAACCTTCAGGATGATCAGGAAAAATGGAAGAAAAAGATCATACCTGTTGATGATCCGGAGTCTGCCTATTCTTATATGATCCCTTCAATTGATAAAGCTATTAGCATAGCCAGAGAAAATGATCCATTATTTAAAAGACTCGAGCATGAGTTGAAGGGTAAAGGGATAGAGGTGAAATACAGAAAAAACATGATCCTTCCTGAACTTAATTTTAATTTTAATTACTGGACAACCGGTATTTCAGGTGATGAAATTGTCTATGATGGCAGTGGATTTGAACGGAAACCGGTTGATATTATTCAAAGGAATATGTGGGTGTCAATAAAGGATACATTAAAAGCAATTTATAATAACTGGAATATTAGCCTTAATCTAAGAATACCTCTGACATTTAAAGAATCTAAAGCCAACTTAGCCAAAGCAGAAATGGAGTTTAAAAAGGTGGAATTAAATATCAAAAATGCAGAACAATTAGCATTAAAGAAGATCCGTCAATCTCTGAGAGATGTACAGACCAATAAGAAAAAATTAGAAGCATATAAAATATCAAAAAAATTTGCCAAGGCTCAATTAAATGCAGAAGAAAAAAAATTTAAAGCAGGGATAAGTACAAATTATAATGTTTTAAAGGCGCAGGAAAATCTTGAAGAAAATAGATCATCAGAGATAAAGGCCATTATAGATCTAAATATATCAATCTTGAATTTACAGAGAAACCTGGGAGTTCTCTTAAAGGAAAAAGGGATTCACTTCAAACCTGAGTTGTATTATAAAGTTAAAAACTCAAACTAAATGTTGTTAAACCATCTATAGAAGTTACACTTATCTGACCTTTATGGAGTTTCATGATCTGTTTACAGAGGCTTAAACCAATACCGGAGGATTTCTTTGTTGAATAAAAT
>JBDLJQ010000120.1:0-3278 GCA_039714255.1 Acidobacteriota bacterium | reverse complement strand
CGGGATTTATATTTTTTCCTTACTTCATATGAAAAATTGCTAAAACCTGAAATTTGTTTATCCCTTTTTTTCCATCGAACAACAACATTATCAATTGACTCTTTTATCATAGTTGAAGGTATCTTTTTTTCCCACCAGCTGTAAAGAATATCAAAATCTTTTGATGTTATAAAAAAAGATATATTATACTTATAGGCTAAATAGTTAATAATATTAAAAATAAAATCATAATCACTTGATAATTCCATAATTACAGATCCGGAAACGATTTATTTACTTTCTATGATTATCTTCATATATTTTTTTTAAGCCATAATATATGAGATCTGTTTCATAAATATCAATATCTTTGATCTTTCCGGTAAAATATTTTGTAAGGCCTCCTGTTGCAATTACTTTTGTCCCTCCACCCAGAAATTTTTTGTACTCTTTTATCATATATGTTAAACCGCCAATATAGCTATAATATATCCCTGCTTTTATACTATTATCAGTGTTTGTACCTATTATTGAGTCTGGAATTCCGAATTTTATCATTTCAAGTTTTGCTGTATTCTGAGCAAGGCTCTTTATTGATAATTCAATTCCGGGGAAGATAGACCCTCCTATATATTCATAATCCCTGTTCACTATATCAAAAGTTGTTGCAGTACCTGAATCAATTACAATAAAAGGTGGAGGGAAAAATGATAAAGCACCAATATAATCTGCTATTCTGTCAGCACCCATCTCTTCCGGACTGTCTATTTTTAACTTAATACCCGTATCTGTTTCAAAATCTATAAAAAAAGGTTCTATTCCACAAAATTCATTGATTGTTTTTTTAAGGGATTTATCTACAAATGGAACAACAGAAGATACAGACACTTTATTGATCTTCTTCCTGTAATCTTCTTTTATAAGGCTTTTAACAAAAAGTACATTAATTTCACCGGGAGTTAATAGCTTATTCTTTGAAACTATTTTATTTCCTTCAAAAATTGCAATTCCAGTAGTAGTATTCCCTACATCTATTGTCAGTAGCATTATTTCACCCTGTTAGATTTTTTCGAAGATAATGCACTATCAAAAAGATCTCCTATTGTTTTCCTGGATGAATCCATTTCAGTATTATCTGACTCTTTTTTTATTCTATTGAGCTCCTTTGAATAATCCTCTTTGGGCTCTTCCATGGAAAGTGATATTTTTTTATTCTCCGGATCAATGTTTTCTACCCAGACATTAATTTCATCTCCTGTTTTTAAAACTTCCTTAGGATGTTTATGGAATTTGCCAGTTCCTAATTTTGATATATGTAGTAACCCCTCAACTCCCGGTAATAGTTTTACAAAAGCTCCATATTGTTTCAGAACAACTACTTTTCCCGGTACTTTATCACCACTTTTTATTTTACTCATAAATCCCTGCCAGGGATCATCCAGCAGTTCTTTCCTCGACAATGCGATCTTACGGTTATCCTTATCAATTTCCTTTATCTTCACATCAACTTCATCACCCTCTTTAAATATCTGAGTTGCATCATCAATTTTATCGTTTGAGATCTCAGATGAATGTAGTAATCCTTCAATACCTCCAATATCAATGAAAGCACCATAATTTTTAACACTCTTCACAATTCCTGTATAAGCTTTATCTTTGCTCAAAGAGTCAAACAATTCCAACTTCCGGTCCTCTTTTTCCTTTAAGATCAGATCCCGTCTGCTTAGAACTAATTTATCACTTTCAGAATCAAATTCCTTCACTTTAAATTTAAAAACCTTATTTATAAAACCATCAGGGTTCTCACTCATATTTTTTTCGATCTGTGAAAAGGGACAGAAACCGTTTGTCCCTGAAACTAGTACTTCAAACCCTCCCTTATTAACTCCGGTTATTTTACCGGTAACAGGGATATCTCCTTCAAACGCATCTCTTAGCTCTGTGAACATATCTGTTTCATCTTCAGCAGCACGTTCCCTGGATGATGAACATGTATATAATCCCTTTCTCTGCCCCTTAACAAAAACATCTACTTTGTCACCGACCATCAAACTTTCAGGATCTATAAACTCATTGATATTTATTTCACCGTCAAGCCTGCCGCCAAGATGAAGGTAGATAGTTTCCTCTTCAATTGATATTATTGTGGCTTCTATCTTTTTTCCACTGGTAATATCTGAAATATCATAATCATAATCAGATATCATATTTTCAAAATCGCTTTTATCGATTTTATTTTTTTTATTCTTATCAACTATTTTTGACATTAACGTTCCCTCCGGACTGATAAGTTTAATATTCAATCAGGATAGTGTCAATAGCTATCCCATTTATAATATTGGAACTTTTTTGATACCGGATACGTTTTAATTATTGAAAGGAAAGCTATAATTTAAAAACGAGGTTATAATGGAAGAACAAAAAAGCAATGATATTAAAAATTTTATAATTATTGGTGGTGTGGTTTGCTCTCTTGTTTTAATAGGATTAGTAATTTTTCTTTTCTTTTTTCCCAGTTAAATTTCACTTTTTCTTTCCCAGAAAAGGCTCCCGCCATCAATGAACAAATTTTTTATTCCACCGTATAAAAATATAAGGAGAAAATATGGCACCTGCAAAAAACAAATCCAATGATTCAAGGAAGGAAGAATTCAAACTCAATGGTAGTGAAATTATTGATAAAATAAAAGAACTGATCCATGAAGGAAATATAAGAAGAATAATTATTAAGAATGAGTCTGGTGATACAATTATTGAGATCCCGCTGACACTTGGAGTTGTGGGTGCAGCATTAGCTCCTGTTCTTGCTGCAGTGGGAGCGATAGCGGCATTAGTAACAAAAATGACAATTGTTGTAGAAAAAATTGATAAATAAACTTATTACATTCAGATATTAAATACTTCTTAAGATCAAAGTGAACCTTAGTTGACACCTCTGTAATGATAGTGTTAAATATTAATTATGAATGTACTTGATTTACTTCTGGAAAGAGAAGAATCCCTTCATGAAAGAGCAGCCAGGAGCAGACAGGGAATTAAGGCAAGGGTTGAAAAACCTTCTCCGGTAAGGACTGAATTTCAGAGGGATAGAGACAGGATACTTCATTCAAAATCATTCAGAAGGTTAAAACATAAAACCCAGGTATTTATTGCTCCTGAGGGAGATCACTACAGAACACGCCTTACACATACTCTTGAAGTAAGCCAGATCGCCAGAACAATCGCCAAGGCACTGAATCTGAATGAAGATCTTACAGAAGCGATCGCTCTCGGCCATGATCTCGGGCACACCCCTTTCG
>JBDLJQ010000119.1:0-3485 GCA_039714255.1 Acidobacteriota bacterium | reverse complement strand
TACAAGTTTGATAGGCTGGGTGTGTAATTCCTGTAAGGGAGTAAGCTAACCAGTACTAATAGGTCGTGAGCCTTAATCATAAAGTTTATATAGCTTTACTACCGACAAATCTAATACAGCAATATTAATGAAAGTGCGCAATTATTCCCGGTGACCATAACGAAGAGGCCACACCCGGTTCCATTCCGAACCCGGAAGTTAAGCTCTTCAGTGCCGATGATACTGCTCTGGTAACGGAGTGGGAAAGTAGGTCGTCACCGGGTTTTTTTTCCATAAAAAAATCCAAATTTTAAATCAAAAGACATATATCAAAAAAGCTTTAAACATTGACTTGAAGTACAATTCTATGTTATAAATTAGTTTAAATTCTATTTTTAGGAAGTCCAAAAAAAAAATTCCAGAAAAAAAAGAATGGGAGGTATTATTTGCCTACAATAAATCAATTAATACGTTTTGGTAGAAAAAGGAGTAAAGGGAAGAGTAAATCTCCTGCATTGGAGAACTCGCCTTTTAAGAGGGGTGTTTGTACAAGAGTTTTTACTACAACACCAAAAAAGCCCAACTCTGCGCTGAGAAAGGTTGCAAGGGTCAGACTTTCTAACGGGATAGAAGTATCTGCTTATATTCCGGGGGAAGGACACTCTTTACAGGAGCACTCTATAGTTCTCGTCAGGGGTGGAAAGATCAAAGATATTCCTGGTGTAAGATACCATGTTGTCAGGGGTACAAAAGATGCTACCGGCGTTGAGAACAGAAAAAGGGGCAGATCGAAATACGGTACCAGAAGGCAGAAGACCGGATAAGGAAACAGGAGATCATAATGCCCAGAAAAAAAACAGATAAAAAAAAAGAGGTGGTTCTTGATCCCGTATACAATTCTTCTATCATTGCAAAGCTGATAAACAATGTGATGCAGGATGGGAAAAAAGCTGTTGCGCAGAAAATTGTTTACGGAGCAATGGACGTAATTAAGGATAAGATGAAAGAGGATCCGCTAAAAGTAGTTCTGAAGTCAATTGATAATATCAGACCTCAGGTCGAAACAAGATCCAGAAGGGTCGGTGGTGCTACTTATCAGGTTCCGATGGATGTCAGAAAAGAGAGATCGTTTGCATTGGGATTGAGATGGCTGGTGCTTTATGCGTCAGAAAGAGGTGGAAAGTCTTTTCAGGATAAACTTGTCGGTGAGATCCTTGACGGATACGGTGATAAGGGTGGAGCTATAAAGAAGAGAGAAGCGGTGCATAAGATGGCTGAATCAAACAGGGCTTTTGCACATTATAAATGGTAATTAATTAAATGAGTGAAGTTTCGGTAGATAAAATAAGAAATATCGGTTTTATGGCACATATAGATGCCGGTAAAACCACTACTACCGAAAGGATACTGTATTATACCGGAGTTACTTATAAGATGGGTGAGGTTCATGACGGAACTGCCGAAATGGACTGGATGGACCAGGAGCAGGAGAGGGGGATCACGATCACTTCTGCTGCTACAACCTGTTACTGGAACGATTACAGAATAAATATTATTGACACACCCGGACATGTAGATTTTACTGCAGAGGTTGAGCGTTCGTTGAGAGTTCTTGACGGTGCTGTTGTTGTTTTCTGCGGTGTGGGTGGAGTAGAACCTCAGAGTGAAAAGGTCTGGCATCAGGCTGACAAGTATAAGATTCCCAAGATCGCTTATATTAATAAAATGGACAGGGTTGCTTCCGATTACTCGGATGTTGTTCTGGAGATCGAAGATAAGTTCGGTGTGGAAACACTTCTTTTGCAGCTTCCCCTGGGTACTGAAGATAAGTTTAGAGGAGTTATAGATCTGATAACAATGAAAGCTTATCGCTTCGATGATGATTTTACACAGGTTGAATATGAGACCATCGATATTCCGGATGAGTACAGTGAGCAGGCACAGCTATACCGCGAGAATTTGATCGAAAAGCTGGCTGAGCATGATCTGGACCTGATGGAGCTTTTTATTGAGAAAAAAGAAATCCCCGAAGATCTTGTCAGAAAAGTTGTACGGAATCTTACTCTTTCTCTTGAGAGTGTCCCCGTATTGATGGGATCTTCTTTTAAAAATAAGGGAATTCAGAGACTACTTGATGCGATCATTGAATATCTTCCTTCCCCGAAAGATAAAGGAAGTATCAGTGGGATTATTCCGAAGACCGGGAAAGCAGTTGAACGTGAACTGTCTGACAAAGAACCTTTTTCGGCTCTGGTATTTAAGATAATGACCGATAAACATGCCGGACAGCTTGTGTATTTCAGGGTGTATTCGGGTGTTATGAAGACAGGGTCCATGGTTTTTAACTCTGTGAAAAAAGAGAAGGTCAGAATCAACCGGCTGATGAAGGTTCACTCTAACAAGATGGAAGAGATAAAAGAAGTTTATGCGGGAGATATAGCTGTAACGGCCGGACTTCCGGGTGTTTCAACCGGTGATACGCTTTGCGATGAAAGGCATCACATTGTGTTGGATACAATAAAATTCCCGGAACCTGTTGTATCGGTTACGATCGAACCGAAACTTACATCCAGTCATAAAAAACTTGAAGAAATATTACAAAAACTCAGCAATGAAGATCCCACATTCAAGGTGAAAGCTGATCCGAATACAGGACAGACTTTAATATCCGGAATGGGAGAACTGCATGTTGAGGTGTTAAGAGAAAGGATAAAAAGGGAGTTCGGTGTACTTACAAAGATAGGGAAGCCCAGAGTAGCTTATAGAGAAACTATTCGTGAAGCTGCTGTGGCGGAAGAGAAATATGTAAAGCAGACCGGTGGAAAATCTCAATATGGACATGTTGTACTTAAGTTGGAACCTTATAGCGGAGATTCTAAATATAAGTTTGACATAAAGATCAAGCCCGGAACAATTCCCGCAGAATTTTATAAGTCGATCGAGTCCGGAGTCAGAGAAGCAATGGAATTAGGTACACTTGCAGGTTTTCCTATTATAAATGTAAACATTTCACTTCTTGACGGATCATTCGATTCGGACGATTCAAGCGAGCTGGCGTTCAAAGTGGCAGCGGCAAATGCATTTCACAAAGCTTTCAGGAACGGCAACCCGATTCTGCTTGAACCTGTGATGAAAGTAGAGCTGACAGTCCAGGATGAATATCTTGGTGAGGTGATTAACGATTTTAATGCGCGTGAAGGAAAAGTTCTCGGTATTGAACTGAAAAACGGTATCCATAATGTAGACGGTGTTGCACCGCTTTCATCTATGTTCGGATATGCAACTGCGCTAAGGACCATTAGCCAGGGAAGAGCTAATTATTCAATGGAATTTTACAAGCATGAACAGCTTACAGATAAAAAAATGGAAAGTGTTTTTAAAAATCAGTTAGGAATTTATTCATACAATTAGGAGGAATATATGAGCAAGGAAAAGTTTGACAGGAGTAAGGATCATTTAAACATAGGAACGATCGGTCATGTAGACCATGGAAAGACCACACTTAC
>JBDLJQ010000118.1:0-3609 GCA_039714255.1 Acidobacteriota bacterium | reverse complement strand
CAGTTTTATAAAAAGTGATTTTTCCGGGAAGGTGATAATAGAAACAATGATAGAGAGATCAGACTCTTTACCGGTCATAGTAGTAAAATCAATTAAAATTCCTTCGTTATTACTTCTGGTTTTGAATTTCTTCTGTTTTGCAATGAACTCATCTATCGCAGAATCTGAAGGTTCTTCCTCTGCTATACTGGCAAACCACATTTGAACATTTGCTTTTAACCCTCCGGCATCCCCGGAAAGGGGGATTATCGTACATACGGCTTCTTTATTACCGGATTTGACAGAATAAGTTGCCAGTCTCAGTTTGGATTCTGTCTTGATACTTGTCCATCCATCCGGAGTGTCCCATTTAATGTTAGTTTTGGTTGCTCCGGGAATGTCCATCCCATGACCATGTCCTGTCATAGCAGGTTTTTCCTTCTCAACAATCTCTTCTTTAAATGAACGAACTTCATTTTTTTTCCCGCAGGAAATCGAAAAAAATACAAGTGTTGATAAAAATAAAATAATAACCGGTAAAGAGTACTTTGATCTCATTTAATTGCCCTTATTTACTTTCTGTAATTGTGGTCTATCTTTTTGAAATACTCATCCTTTTTAAAAGGTTTGGCTGTGTCACTTTTTTTCGGATCATGACAGGAAACACATACCTTTTCAGTTGGCTCAATAAGACCGGCAGCCATTGATTTAGCCTTGTCTTTCATAACGCTCATTTTTTTGTAATCTGAACCCGGGCCGTGGCATGATTCGCATCCGACGCCTTCGAATTTTACATTATCAGGATCTCCGAGCTTATAACCACCCTTATTGAATGCAGTAGTATGACACTCGAGGCATGCGGGATCTTTTTCCTTACCCTCTTTTTTTAGTGATTCAAAAGCTTTTGAATGTTTTCTTTCCATCCATTTTTCAAATACATTTCCCTTCTTTTCACCTTTGTGGCACATCTTACATTTCTTCGTACCGACATAATCAGCTGAAGTAATAAGTGAGAAGAGGAACAGAATCGCGACAAAAATCATTAGAGTTTTTTTCATCTTATCTCCTTTAAAATTATTTAAACTTGTTAAATTTATAATTTATATATCTAAAATTGTCAATACTATTTTTTTAACTTTAAAACTGAATCTCTGTTTTGCTGTCCAGACTTTCATCTCGGACAGAAGTATTTTAATGGAGCAGATCGGAGATCAGTTTCTCATATAGTTCCGGATTATGGATCCCTTTACTTCCGTCCTTTAAAAGAAGTTTATAGATATCATAAGCTCTGTTTCCGCTTTCCAGCTTCTCTTTTTCTACTTTCTTTTTAAGTCTCTCCATTAATTCAGCCGTGGAGCTAAACCACTCTTCGTACATTGCTTCATAGTCCTCTTCATGACAATATGAGCATTTTTTCTTTGAAGGCCTTATTATTTCATCATTTCCAGAGATATGGCAGTCTGAACATTCCACATCATTAACCATAACATTGGGAATATTAAGAGTAAGATGCTCCAGTTTTCCTTCGTAAATATCCTTCTGCACCTGATGACAATCCGTACAATTTTTCTTGCTCTTTTTCTTATGATGACAATCCATGCAATCGCCCTTCTTAAGCATCAATTGTCCGTGGACAGCTTTATTCGAGTGACATTTTCTACATGTTAATTCTTTTCCGTTAAGATGTTTTGAATGAGGGAAATCCCAACCGAAGATTTTTGCTGTTCTCAGTTCAATACCGGAATGGCAGTTTGAACATTCACCGGGGACGATATTAGTTTCCAGATCAAACCCGGGGATTGTGACCTGTTCCCCTTTTTCCCCGAGGCTTTTTAAAAGCATTTTATATGATTGGTCCAGCAGTTTGTTAGCAAATGATATATTGTGTATGGAATTTCCGAATTTGACCATATTGAAATTGAACTCGGCATCTTTGTATATCTGCTCGGACCTCCTTTTCCTGCTTTTGTCCACAATTGTTTCTATCTCTTTTTTTATAAGAGGGAATATCCTTTTTAGCTGAGATATCTTTTTCTCAGTCTGGTTCTTCCAGTTCATCAGGATCTTATTGTATCCTTTGCCATGACATGGTTCACAAGATTGTCCATTTGCTACCAGGGTATCTCCCTTCTCGACCAGTGAAACTGAAAAATTATGATGTTGATGACACGCTTTACAATTCAATCCTGATTCGAACATGGAACTCGGATGATCGGGCACATTTCTCCCTCCTTTCCCTGTAAACATCATCAATTGCAGTTTATGGGGGTCGGTGTGACATGAACTGCATTCAGGAATGATCTCTTCTGTTCTGGCGACCGATTTATGCTGGATTTCGGTATGGCACTGGATACATTCTATCTTGTGATCTGTAATATGGTTCTTGTGCATCAGTTCGGTATCGTCATACAGGTCTATCTTCCCCTGCTCCGCATGACAATTGTTGCATCTGTTTCTTGGTACAGCCCCATCACCTACGACCATTTTCCCATGACATTTATAGCAGCTGATTTTTCTTGTGAGAATATTAGAATGGTCATATTTTATCTCATCACTATTATTTTCTCCTTTTACCGGAGGAGTATGACATTTTATACATTTTGAAATCACCTCTATTTCACCTTCAATACCTTTAAAATGACAGAGGAAACAGGATGTTTCAGTAACTGAAAGGTGGGAACCCTGAACTATCTGAGAGTGGCAGCTTGTACACCGCAATTGTTTTTCACGCCTCAGTCCCTCAAGGTGGGGGGCATGATCGAAATCTATATTTTTCTTAAATTTTACTTTACCCTTTAGATTTCTTGTCTCATGGCATCCGCTCCTGAGGCAGCTTGCATCAGAGATCTCCGCCCATGGTTTGCTTTTTTTATAAACCCCTGTGAAATAGTTTACGACCATTGAAGCAGCAGTCATTTTTCCTTTTAGTTTATTTTTCAGTCCGGGAGGGAAATGGCAATCTGTGCATGTAACATTTTTATGTGAAGAATTTACCCAGCTTTCATAGTATGGCTTCATGAAGTGGCATGTAGAACAGAATCCGGGCCTTGATGTTACTTCAAGTGTGAATGACCCCAGAACCAGCAGTACAATTATTGTTACTACAAATGCAAGGATGAGTTTTTTCCATCCTGACCCCCAGATCAGTTTGTGGAGAGAAACAATGTTTCTCCTGAAAAGATGTATTAATTTTGCGAGTGCTTTAAAGGGTTTTAAAAGTAAGTTCATTTTTTCCTCACTATTAAAAAGTATGTTTATTTTGATTATAGGAACTAAAAAAAAAAGTAAAACCATACTTATGTATTTAAGATAATTAAAATTCTTACAGGAGGTTATCATGAAGTATGGTTTAAACACTTTAATATTTACGGGAAGTTTTGAAGACGAGAATACTGTTCTATTTGAAAGAATTAAAAAAATCGGATTTGATGGTGTTGAAATAGCACTGGCCCAGAAAGGTGATCTGGATTATGACAGGACAGTTGGACAATTAAAAAATAATGGTCTTGAGTGCAGCGGAATTTGCGGGATGTTTAGCCCGGACAGAGACATAAGGGGTCCTGATAAAGAAAATATAAAAAATGGGATTGAATACATTAAGGATGGTATTGATGCGGCAGCTGCGCTGGA
>JBDLJQ010000117.1:0-3681 GCA_039714255.1 Acidobacteriota bacterium | reverse complement strand
ATCTGTCCCTAGTACGAAAGGACCGGGATGGGTAAATCTCTGGTGATTCAGTTGTTCCGCCAGGAGCATAGCTGAGTAGCTACATTTATTATGGATAACCGCTGAAAGCATCTAAGCGGGAAGCCAATCCCAAGATAAGATCTCCCTTCCCCTTCGGGGGACTAAAGACCTCTTGTAGACTACAAGTTTGATAGGCTGGGTGTGTAAGTCCCGTAAGGGATTAAGCTAACCAGTACTAATAGGTCGTGAGCCTTAATCATAAAGTTTATATAGCTTTACTGCCGACAAATCTAATACAGCAATATTAATAAGAGTACGCATTATTCCCGGCGACCATAACGAAGAGGCCACACCCGGTTCCATTCCGAACCCGGAAGTTAAGCTCTTCAGTGCCGATGATACTGCTCTGGTGACGGAGTGGGAAAGTAGGTCGTCGCCGGGTTTTTTTTTTCAAAAAATCCAAATTTCAAAAAAATTTCAAAAATTCACTAAATTTAAATCAAATCTTTATTATTGACTAAAAGCATAGTTATATGTTATAAAAGGACTTAATAATCTTTTTAGGAAGTCCAAAAAAATTCCGGAAAAAAAAGAATAGGAGGTATTTTTTGCCTACAATAAATCAGTTAATACGTTTTGGTAGAAAGAAGAGCAAAGCTAAAAGCAAATCTCCGGCATTGGAGAATTCGCCTTTTAAAAGAGGTGTCTGCACAAGGGTTTTTACTACTACACCGAAAAAACCTAATTCGGCACTGAGAAAAGTTGCAAGAGTTCGTCTTTCTAATGGTGTTGAGGTTTCTGCCTATATACCCGGCGAGGGGCATTCTTTACAGGAGCACTCTATAGTTTTGGTTAGAGGCGGAAAGATAAAGGATATTCCCGGTGTCAGGTATCATATTGTCAGAGGTACAAAAGATACGACAGGTGTTGAGAACAGGAATAGAGGCAGGTCCAAATATGGGACCAGAAGGCAGAAAAAAAGTTAATTTGCAAGGAGTAAGTTATGCCTAGAAAAAAGATCGATAAAAAAAAAGAAATCGTTGTTGACCCTGTATACAACTCATCTATAATTGCAAAATTTATAAATAATGTAATGCAGGATGGGAAAAAGGCAAAGGCGCAAAAAATAGTGTATGGCGCTATGGATGTCATCAAGGATAAAACAAAGGAAGATCCTTTGAAAGTAGTTCTAAAGGCAATAGATAACATCAGGCCTCTGATCGAAACAAGATCCAGAAGGGTTGGTGGTGCTACTTACCAGGTACCGATGGATGTAAGAAAAGAGAGGTCTTTTGCCCTGGGTCTCAGATGGCTTGTGCAATATGCATCTGAAAGGGGTGGAAAGTCTTTCCAGGATAAAATTGTCGGTGAGATCCTTGACGGTTACAGTAATAAAGGCGGAGCAGTTAAAAAGAGGGAAACTGTCCAGAAAATGGCAGATTCAAACAGGGCATTTGCCCATTACAGGTGGTAGATAAATTTCATGCATAATACATCGGTAGATAAAATAAGGAACATAGGTTTTATGGCGCACATTGATGCTGGTAAAACCACAACTACCGAGAGAATACTATACTATACAGGAATAACATATAAAATGGGAGAGGTTCATGACGGTACTGCTGAAATGGACTGGATGGACCAGGAACAGGAGAGAGGTATAACAATAACATCTGCTGCAACCACATGTTACTGGAATGAAAACAGAATAAATATAATTGATACTCCGGGACACGTTGATTTTACAGCTGAGGTTGAAAGGTCTTTGAGAGTACTGGATGGAGCCGTTGTTGTTTTTTGTGGTGTTGGAGGAGTTGAGCCTCAAAGTGAAAAAGTATGGCATCAGGCTGATAAATATAAGATCCCTAAAATTGCATATATTAATAAAATGGACAGGATCGGTTCTGATTATTCCGAGGTTGTGCTTCAGATCGAAGATAAATTCGGGATTGACACATTGCTGCTTCAGCTTCCCCTTGGGATAGAGGATGACTTTAAAGGTGTTATAGATCTTATAACAATGAAAGCTTACAGGTTCAGTGATGATTTCAGGGATGTTGAGTATGAGACCATTGATATTCCGGAAGAATATAGCGAGTCAGCCAGAGTCTACAGGGAAAATCTTATTGAAGAGCTTGCTGAACATGATCTTGATATTATGGAACTTTTCCTGGAAAAAAAAGAAATTCCCGAAAACCTTATAAAAAGAGCAATTAGAAATATCACTCTTAATCTTGAAGGTGTTCCCGTTCTTATGGGTTCGTCTTTTAAGAACAAAGGAGTTCAAAGGCTTTTGGATGCAATAATTGATTTTCTTCCCTCTCCTCTTGATATGGGGAGTACTTCCGGAAGTGCACCAAAAGGTGGTAAAAGGATAGAAAGGGAACTTCTTGATTCTGAACCGTTTTCTGCACTTGTATTTAAGATCATGACTGATAAACATGCGGGCCAGCTGGTATATTTCAGAGTATATTCAGGAGTTATCAGATCTTCTTCAATGGTTTATAATTCAACAAAAAAAGAAAAAGTAAGGATATCCAGGCTTCTCAAAGTGCACTCAAATAAACTTGAAGATATAAAAGAGGTTCATGCCGGTGATATTGCTGTTACTGTGGGATTGCCGAATGTTTCCACCGGAGATACCCTGTGTGATGAAAGAAAACAGATACTTCTTGATACTATTAGTTTTCCTGAACCTGTCATATCTGTAACAATCGAACCGAAACTTACTTCTAATCATAAAAAACTCGGGGAGATCCTGAAAAAACTTTGTAACGAAGATCCCACATTTAAAGTAAAGGTAGATCCTAATACAGGACAGACACTGATATCTGGTATGGGTGAGCTTCATATGGAAGTGTTAAGGGAAAGGATAAAAAGAGAATTTGGAATATTAACAAAGATAGGTAAGCCCAGAGTTGCTTACAGGGAAACCATTCGGGAATCTTCTGTGGGAGAGGAAAAATATATAAAGCAGACGGGTGGAAAAGGCCAGTATGGCCATGTAGTACTTAAGCTTGAACCCTACAAGGGAGATGCTAAATATAAATTCAATACAAAAATAAAAGCAGGTATTATTCCTGGCGAATATTATAAATACATTGAACTTGGTATAAAAGAGGCTATGGAATTGGGGACCCTTGCAGGTTTCCCGGTTATAAATGTTAGTGTTACTCTGCTTGATGGTTCGTTTCATTCTGAAGACTCATCAGAACTTGCATATAAGGTTGCTGCATCTACTGCATTCCAGAAGGCTTTCAGAGAGGGAAGTCCTGTTTTACTGGAACCAGTGATGAAAGTTGAGTTAACTGTGCAGGATGAATATATAGGTGAAGTGATCGGAGATTTTAATTCAAGAGAGGGAAAGGTTGTAAATATGGATATCAAAAATGGTATCCATGTTGTGGATGGCCATGTCCCCCTCTCTTCAATGTTCGGATACGCAACCACCCTTCGCACCCTGAGCCAGGGCCGTGCTAATTATTCAATGGAATTTTATAAACATAAAGAATTAACAGATAAAAAGATGGATAGTGTTTTAAAAAATCAGTTAGGAATTTATACATACAATTAGGAGGATTATATGAGCAAAGAAAAGTTTGACAGAAGTAAGCCCCACTTGAACATAGGAACCATAGGGCACGTAGATCATGGAAAGACGACCTTGACAGCTGCGATCAC
>JBDLJQ010000116.1:0-3704 GCA_039714255.1 Acidobacteriota bacterium | reverse complement strand
ATCTTTTTTATCAAAAAATTAGTTTCAAGATAGACAGCCTCCTTTTTTTAGGAGCTCTTAATATATTTAAATTATTACCTTTTTTGGGTCTTTTTTTTGTTTTTAAACTATTAAAAGAGAAGGATGATGAAAAATTTAAAGCAGAAGAGGCAAAAAACCTGGCAAGAGAGGCAAAACTGGAGATGTTATCTTATCAGTTAAATCCTCATTTTCTTTTTAACGCTCTAAATACAATTATGGCATTAATTGATCATAATAAAGAGGAAGCAAGGGAAATAATAACGGATCTATCTGATTATTTAAGATATAGCCTGAATAATTCCAAAAAAAAGGAAGTTACTCTTGAAGAAGAGTTTAATTCAGTTTTGGATTATTTGAAGATCCAGAAAAAAAGGTTCAGAGATAAAATTGAAATTAAAACTGAATTAGACAAAAATATAAAAAAAAGGAAGGTCCCTGTTTTTATTATCCACCCACTGGTTGAAAATGCTGTAAAACATGGAACTGAGACATGTAAAGAGATTCTGAAGATATCTTTATCTATTAAACAGGTTAAAAATAATATTATTGTAGAAGTAAAAAACAGTGGAAAGATAATTAAAAACTCTGAAAATAGTAATAATGGAACCGGGACCGGATTATCCAATACTATAAAAAGGATCTCTCTTCTATATGGGGAAGGGTATGGGGTTGATCTGAGTGAAGAAGATGGAATGATTACCTGCCTGATGAAACTGGGTAAATTATGAAGATATTGAATATTCTTATTGTAGATGATGAGTTCCTTGCCCGGAAGGAATTGGCTAACAGATTATATGATTATAGTGGAAATTATATTATTCACCAGGCGGATTCTGTTGACTCTGCAATTGATGTTTTGGCAAAGGGAAAAATAGATCTTATCTTTCTTGATATTCAATTAATGGGAGAAACAGGGTTTGATCTGTTAAAACGGATAAAAATTAAAGCTGATGTTGTTTTTGTAACTGCATATGAAGAATATGCTCTGCGGGCATTTGAGGTCAATGCTGTCGATTATCTGCTTAAGCCGGTAAATATTAAGAGATTTAATATTACAATGGAAAGAATTCTTAGTAAAAAAAGGCAAAATGTATCAAAAGAATTAACTTATAGCGACCAGTTAATAGAAAAAAACTTTGATGGGATAAGACTTATAAAATTAAAAAACATTTTATATATTTCAGCTGAAGGTGACTATACCCGGATCTGCTGCGTTGAAGAAAATGACATGTTATTGTATAGAACCATGAAATGCTGGGAAGACATGCTGCCGCAAAAATATTTCCGCAGGATCCATCGTTCGACCATTATAAACACAGAGTATATTGAAAAATTTCATAAGACAGATAACAGCAAACATTTGGTTGAAATTACCGGTGTTGATAAAATCTTCACGGTAAGCAGAACTTATTTGCCAAATTTATAGACTTTTTTTAAAAATATTCAGTTCATCGAAACTATTTGCACTTTATCGAAAATTTCAAGTCGTTTTTAAATATCCCCGGTATACATAATTTGGAGGTATTACATAATGACAAAAAAAATTATTTTAGTTTTAATCGCGGTTTATTTCAGTCAATGGATTCTATTGTCACAAACCGTTGAACAGAAGAGCAAAACAGTATTTACTCTGGGGTTTTCCACCTATCTTTCACACACCGATAAATACGCAGCTGGTTTCGATATTTATACCGATAGTGAAGGCTATACTTATATTTCCGGAAATACCAGAGACAAGAATTTCCCGGCCACAAAAGGAGCTTATCAAACAGAACTTAAAGGGTCGGCAGATGTTTTTGTGGCAAAATATACACCCGAAGGTGAAATAGTTTTTGCCACATTAATCGGCGGTACAAAGAGAGAACATCACAGTGCAATAACAGTGGATGAACTGGGATTCATTTATGTGGCAGGAGGAACAGAATCAACTGATTTTCCTGTAACTGAGGGAGGGTATGACACAAGCTTTAACGGAACAGGGAGATGGGCCGGCGATGTTTTCGTAACAAAATTAAATCCAACCGGAACTGACATCGTATTTTCTACATTTATTGGAGGTGAAGTTGAAGAAACTGTAGGAGCAGGTGGAATAAAGGTTGATTCCAAAGGTAATATTATTGTTGTAGGAACAACCAAGTCTATTGACTTCCCGCTAACAAAAGGCAGCATTGAAAATAAGGATAATATGCATGGTTTCATTACTAAATTTAGTCCTGGTGGTGAAAAGCTTTTATTTTCCACATCCTTTGGAAGCAGCCCATTGGAAGGTGTTACAGAAGTTGATGTTGATGATAAAGATAATATTTATCTGTCAGGCTCTACTTATACCGCAGACTTACCTGTAACAGATAATGCTTTCCGAAAAGAAATAATTATGCCTAAAACCGGGGGCGTAGTGGATCACTATATTGCTAAAATAAGCGGAATAGATAATAAAATTTTGTATTTCAGTTATTTTGGAACCGATGGATATGCGGGTTCACCTATAAAGTGGACAAAGCCAAACAAGTTGATAGTAAGCGGCAGCACTAAAGCAGAAAGTTTCCCTGCAACTGATAATGCGATAAGTAAAACTGTTAAAGGAAAACAGGATTGCTATATATCGGTATTTAATTCTGAAACTATGACCCTGGAATACGCTACCCTGTTTGGAGGAAGTGAACAAGAGCGTGTCATGTCAGCGCATTTTCTTAATAAAGATATAGTTGTGATCGGAGGGACAACAAGTTCTGCCGATTTTCCAGTTACCGATAATGCATTGTATTCAGAGTTTCCGGTTTGTGAGAAGAGCTTTAATTCCACATTTCTCGGGCGTAAAAAATCTTTTGTTTCTGTGATCGATATTAAAAACAATAAACTCCTTAATTCAACCTACTTTGGAGCAAGTTTTATATTTAGATTTCACCCGGATAAAAATGGAAATATCAGTTTTGTCGCAGAAGCAGGCCAGCGTGGAGAAGCGGGGATTACAGGTTTCCCCATAACTAAAAATGCAGTTGA
This sequence comes from Acidobacteriota bacterium, assembly GCA_039714255.1. GTDB lineage: Bacteria > Acidobacteriota > Aminicenantia > UBA2199 > UBA2199 > UBA647. The sequence goes on along the minus strand of JBDLJQ010000116.1, from coordinate 683 downwards.
ACCTCCCACTTATACCATGGTAGGCCGCATGTTGTTGAATGCCAAACCGAAACCGAAAAAGGAGGATCTGTACAAGGACGTAATAGTTAAAGATGCCATTCTGGAAACTTATGTAGGTAAGTATGCAGTTTCTCCAGGCTTTTTCCTGACTATTACCAGAAACGGTAGTCAATTGAAAGTGCAGGCAACCGGACGAAAGGCAGGTCCCATATTTCCGAAATCCCGAAATGATTTTTATATAAAGAATTCGGAGGTTGAATTAACATTTAATATAAATGAAGCCGGAGAAGTTGTAAGTTTAACTGTACATCCGGATGGGGGAGACGACGTTATTTGTAAAAAAGTAGTCGATTAACGAATGGTTTTATTAATCTCAGGAGTCGATAATACTTTAAGGGGAACTAGTGAATTATCAATCGAAGCAAAATAATTATTTGCTCTGTTTAGGCCGGATCATGATCTTGCTGGTCATGATTCTGGCTTTTACCCAAACTACCTATTCGCAGCCAAAGCCGGAATCAAGTAAATCCAAAGCAATTAGTGATGCACTTTCTGAAATTGTAAATAATGGAAAAGCACCCGGAATGATTGCTGCAATAGCTTCAAGTGATGGTGTTATTGCCATAAGTTCTGCAGGAGAGCGTAAAGCTGGTTCTGGCATTGCATTCACCACTAATGATGTG
>JBDLJQ010000115.1:0-3847 GCA_039714255.1 Acidobacteriota bacterium | reverse complement strand
CTTACTTCTTAATACTTTGCCAATTTGATCTCAACTCTTGCTTTCATATTATCCAGGTCTGCCGGCAGTGTCAGTTCCAGCGGAAATTTGATGTTTTCCCTGTATTCTTCATAAAAGATCTTGTCATTTAAAAACACCTTTAAGACAAAATAATCGTCAGGTTTATTTTCCTGCATTTCATTTATATCTATCGATATTTTTGTATCTTCAAAAAGATAAACATCCCTTTTTGTAATTGGAGAAGTTAATGTTATTTTATCTGATCCTTCAATAGTTTTATAATTTTCTTCTTTATTCACCTTGAATCCGTCATCCTCTCCGATGATCTTTTCGATCCTGTACAATCTCCAGTGTGTTGATATCATTCCCGGAATGATCTTTTCTATATCCCTCAGAACATTCATAGCTCTGGTTATAAGCCTTGCTTCAATATTTGCATCAACAAGAAGAAGAAGGATATCAGTATAGACCTCAGACTGGTCTTTTTTTAAATATGTTATTGAATCTTTTAAATTTTCCGTTTCACTTATCAGTGATGAAATATCACCGGACATAAAGTTTATCTTCTGCTTCAGGAGGAATACTCCAAGATCATTTGAATTAAAATATTTTTTCCGGTTCAGTATTTTTGTTATATCGGTTATTTCTGAAATTGAATCAAATTCCCGAATATAGATATTCACATAATTATTTATTTCTTTAAAGTCTCTTTCTGATGTTTCTTTTTTCAATAATTCTTTGATTATTTTCAGGATAATATTTTTTTTCAGATTTTTCAGGTTTGATTCTTTGAATGATTTGTTTTTTGCAAATTTATAATACCCCTTTATATTTCTGCTCATCGAATTGCAATAAGATTTAAGCTTTTTTACAGCCTCTTTATCAAACAGATCAATTTCACTATGCTTTTTTTTATTTCTGTCCAGGATATTCTTTTCCATCTCTGAGAGGAATTTCCATCTCGATTCCAGGTCAAGTTCCTGTTTTGCCAGTTCCTTCACAACATCATTGTAGAATCTTTTTTTATCATTAAAGAAAGAATTTGAAAATTGAGGGTCCTTTGAATATAATCCCCAGGTTTCAAGTATTTCAAGAAAATTTTCCCGATCGATCTTTTTAATTAACTTTTGCATCAATTCTGAACAAAAAGCTCTGTCCTGTTTATCCAGGAACGGCCATAAGGAGAGCAGTACCTTTATTGTGTCACTGCTTACACTAACATCCCCCGGCCTTATTGAAGAAGCTTTTTTTAAAGATCTTACAGCCGTTTCAAAATCTGAAGGGTTGGCCAGATCATTCATCATTAAAGCTTTTCCCATAAACATGTGGGCATTATAATTGAGGGGATTTAAACTCAGAGAAGCCTTAAAAGACCTTATACTATTCTTCAACAGTGATGTCTCCTTTGATCTTTCAAAATCTGTCAAAAGAGAATGGCCATGCCTGAAAAAAGCTTCCGATGAGACGGGGAAAATAACAGAACTGATCCCGAAAAAGTAAGAATTATTTCCATCACTGTTTTTATTGCCCTTTACAAAAAAAATTTCGGATAAAAATTTTAACCCGAAGATAATAATTAAAACCAGGATAACAATTCTCAGAACGGTGAATTTTTTCATTTAAAATTTCTCCCTCTTTATTGAATCTTCAGTAACTTCCCTCTTATAGGTTGCCAGCTGAATTCCAAGGGCCAGTAAAAGTATAAAAACAAAAAGATTTGAAGGTATCCTCAATGAAAAATCAAAAAATGAGTGAATTGAAACAGCAAAGATACCCGTTAAAATTCCGATCCCCATTATTTTTATTTCGGGATGTTTCCGGGATATCCACATTTTAAAGATCGATGCTATTAAAATTCCAAAAAGGGATAATAAAATTATTGTCCCGACTATACCCCCGTCTGTCAGAGTTTCAATATATTCATTATGGGCGTGTGTTGACCATTTCCCTCCCGGGTCGGTATCATAACAGAAAAAAGAGTATTTATAGGTACCGAAACCTGTCCCGAAAATGGGAAAATCATAAGCCATGTTCATTGAATTGGGCCATCTCAGAAAACGGCCGGAACTTTCAAAACTAGTGGTCATGAATTTTTCGGTTGTATTCTGGATACCGATGAAAACTGCTGCAACTGCTATCACTATAAATATCACTTTGAGTTTCTTTCTTATCATCCTTGTTTTTTTCAGATAGTAGGAGAGCAATGAGAATATCAGGAATGACAACACTAAAGTTAATATTCCGGAGCGGGCTCCTGTGAGAATTATTGCAACAGCAGCAAGGACCAGGAGGACAAAATAAATAATAAAATTTCTCTCCTGGTTGAATGCAGAGATCATTTTGTCTTTAAAATGTGACCCTGCATCGAGGAATTTTATCTTAAGGAAAATATTTGCAAGGATCAGGGGGATGATCATCTCGAGGTAAAATGCAAAATGGTCCGGATTCCCGAGGGTTCCGGTTAAAAATGGTGACTCGGGATAAATTTTTATTTTATGAAAAAAGAGGAAAAAATATTCACTGCCCGTTGAATATTTGATCAGGCCGAAAAATGATTGAAGTGAAGCGGAGAGGATCAATGTGTTTATTATGGAAAACATTTCAAACTTTTTAAGTTTGATATTAACAAAACTCCAGAAGAAAGCGGCCATAACTATTATCTGAAGGGTGAATATAATAGTTTCAACAGGTACCTGTGATATAGTGTAGAAAAAAGGCAGAGTATCTTTTAGTTCTGTAAGTGCTTTTATTGATCCCGGAGATATTATTTTAAGAAATGATACGGGGAGCGGGATGGACTGGAATAAGAGGAACCCCAGCAGAATATAGAATATTTTTATTGCCCTCTTCTCATAGATAAATTTTGTCCTGTTTAATTTAATTTTTACCGGTTTATCCGCATAATTTATTCCAATAAACGATAAGGTCAGCAACAGCATATAAAAAAGGGGTGAAAATATTTTCCCCACACAACCGAATGGCAGTGGAGAGAGCAGTATAAAACTTTTTAATAATATCAGATATTTTTCCCTGTCCACTATTCACCTCTCCTGAAAATTGAAAATATACTTTTTGAGGCCTTCGGGTCTTTTAAAGGCCCTATATCGGGTATCCCTATATTATTGATGATCGATTCCGGTATATCTTTCAGAAACAGATCTATCTTTTCCTCTTCAACCCATTTCAGCTCTTTATATAAAAAAGAAAGCCCCGGCGGGCGTGTGCCGGTATTGTGACAGTCGGATGCTATCGTATGAACGAGGTTGAACTTTAAAAGTTTATCTGCTGTTTCACCCGGCAGAGTTCCGAAAGAGCCGTTAAGGCTGCCTGCATCGACCTGGCAGAGAGCACCGGCCACAAGAAGATCATACAGGATAGAGATATCTTCCTGGATCACCGTGTTCCGCTCCGGGTGGCAGATCACGGGGATAAAACCGTCGTTGAGTATATCAAAGATAAACTCTTTCGTGCCGGGATATATAAAGTTCATGGGGAACTCGAGGAGGAAATAATCACTGTTGTTGATTGTCAGGATCTTCCGGCATTTTTTAATGTTTTCTCTCAATCCCGATACCAGGTAATTTTCACTTCCCATAAATATTTCGATGGAAATATCACTTTTTTCTATCTCTTTTTTCAGCTTTGAAAAAGCGGCCTTCAGCCTTAAAGGTTTATCAACCTTACTGGCAAAGCTGAAAGTGTGGGGAGTTGCAACCATTTTGGTAATACCGTCAGCTTCTGCAATTTTCAGCATTTCCAGAGATTCTTCCAATGATGAAGAACCGTCGTCAACTTCCGGGATTATGTGTGTGTGGAGGTCGATCATGGGAGTTCACAGTAAGTAGGA
>JBDLJQ010000114.1:0-4026 GCA_039714255.1 Acidobacteriota bacterium | reverse complement strand
TTAATTCTTTCAGGACCGGAGTTAAATCTTTGACTTTAATTTCTAAATGAATTTGTTCCAGACTCTCTGTTTTTATCCCCTTTGAAAGTTCCGGGGATTTAAAATTTTTACTTATCAGATAATTTTTTTTTATCTCAACTGCAGTGGAAACACGAAACCTTATATTTGAATTTTTAACACTATTAAGTGAAGTTATCATACACTTCATCAGGAATATGGAAGAAAAGCTTATCAATATCATGGAAACAAGCACTTCGACCAGAGTGAATCCTCCTCTGACATTTTTCATTATGCCATTGTGAATTCAATTTTCTTTCCAGAATTACACTTTTTTAAAGCCGGGGATTTGAAAAGAAAAAAAGAGCAGTAATATAGGGGGTATTGAAGTTGAACAATTTATATTTTTTTTTCGGGCAAACATTTTGATTGAAAATATATAAACTATTGAATACGTTCTCGTAAGATAATTGTAAACAAATCTTTACATATTTTTATCCTCAGAACTCAGTATTAATATCTTTATTGCCTATATATCACAGTAAATTAAATTTATCAGTTTATGGAAAGAAAAATGTATAAGGGGAATAACGGAGGTAAAAATGAGAAACTTAAAAAATTTTCTTATCATTTTTCTGGTGTTGACGATATTCTCAATGTCAGGAGTACAGCTCAATGGAGCTGTGAAAAAGAGTGTAAAAAAAACCGGTCAGATAAATATCAATACGGCCGGAGTTGATCAATTATCAAAATTGCCGGGTATCGGCCCGAAAAAAGCTGAAAGGATAATTTCCTTCAGGAAAAAGAACGGAAGGTTCAGGAAGACAAGAGACATTATGAAGGTGAAGGGCATTGGTGAAAAAACATATAAAAAATTCGCCGGTAAGATCCGTGTCTGAGGAGGAAATATGGATGATAAGATCAAGGAATTAAACCTTCTGCTTCTGTATCTTGCCGGTTGGGAAGAGGACTCAACAAAAGAACCCGGGAAAAAAGTTTACCGCAGTTGGAAAGGGTATTTATTCGAAGTGCTGAACGAGCTTCAGGATGATGAGATGATCTACCAGTTCAAGAACGGGAAGTCTGTCATTATCCTTGATGATGGTATTAAAAAGGCTGAAAAGCTGAAAGAAAAATATCTCTGATCAAAGAACAGGGGAGGCGGGTTCCCGCCTCCTTTACCCTCACCCGGCCACTTCGACAAGCTCAGCGACCATTTGACAAGAAGTAGAGGGGATGTCGCAAATTGTAATACGCTTGAAGTATTTCAGAAGTCATATTTTCTATTCATATACTCAAAATTTCCGGTTATAAAAAAACGCCATTCATAAAATAAATTTTTGACTTAACAATATAAGGGTGATATTATTGCTTCGTAATCGTTAAATCAAAAGGAGAAAGATATGAAAAAAAGTATTTTTATGACATTGGTTTTTATTATTGCGTTGTCCCTGACCGGTTGTGGACAAAAAGATGATTCAAAGGGCGATTTAAAAGATGAATCAAAAGCTGAAACTGTTGCCGCTGTGGAAAACAGCATGAGCTTTTCCTCGGAAGAGATAAGCGGAGCAGATTTTACTTTAAGTTATACAGAGGCGCAGAAACATACTATGCAGACTGATGGGAAAAAGTATTCTGCAATGATTTTACAGCTTGCAAATTATGACCGTGGTGGAGGATCCTGGCATCCTTCCCCGAAAGAAGACGGCCATATAAGGGTTACTGTTAATTTTTCATCTCCTTCAGGTGAAGAACTGAAAGCAGGCATTTACAAAATAGATGGAAAAATGGCTGAAGATTTTCGTCTTTCAATTGGGATTGAAGGAAAGGTTGATGGTTTAACAAAGAGTATCGGATTATATAACGGCACAGGTTCGGGAGAGATCATCCATATTGATGGAAAAACAATAAGCGGGAAAATCGATTTAAAAGACAGCAAAGGGACAACAATAAAAGCAACTTTTAAGACTTCTTACACCAAATCCATGTTCTAAATTGACCTGACTGCTTCGTATTAATTGTATTCGTCTGACAACAAATGGGGGAGGGGACTGCCCCTGCAACAAAACTCAATTGTCTAAACCATGATTCACATGATTATACGTTCCGGATCAGGTCCTCAGGGATCTCACTGATCCTGGCGATGTCAAGAATTTTTTCCCGGATACGAAATCCCTGGGTGCAATCGACGCTGCACTGACTGCAATCAATGCAGGGTAATCTGTCTGTAGAGGCCAGGTCAGCCGTCCGGCGGGCAAGTGATAGATTGCGGTAACCGTAAGCATACATATAACTTCTCATCATAGTGGGGATGTCTATATGTTCAGGACATTGGGCCATGCATTTCCCGCATTGCTGACAATAAAGTCCCAATGGATGTTTAATGGCCGTGAGTTCCAGATCTTTCATTTCCTCCTTTGTCAGGACGGGATTATCCATAATGGCCAGGTCTTTTTCCAGATGATCAAAATTTGCGCAGTCCGGTATGGTCGTATGAATGTTCTTATTCCGGATCACCCATTTAAGGGAAGCCTGAGCATTAATGGGTTTGGTCTTTTTTTTGTCCCAATATGCACCTGCCATAGTTTTCATGGCAATGATTCCAAGCCCGGCAGAAGCCGCATATTTCAGGGCTTCCTCAAGTCCATCCAGGTTGGTCTTTCTGAAGTTATAAGCCACAGTTACCACATCATATATTCCGGCATCAACAGCAGCCCTGATGGCTTCAGGCTCAAAGCTGTGTGTGGCCAGACCGAGGTATCTTGCCTTGCCTTCCGATTTTAATTGCTTCAATGCATTGATGATCGGTTCATACATTACAAACTCTCTTTTAGCTCCAAACCCCAGAGAAAGTATATCGACATATTCAGTCTGAAGCCTCTTCAGAGATCCATTGACATGGACCATATATTTCTCCGGGTCCGTACCGGGTTTAAACAAACCTTGCTTATAATCGATAGAGAGTCCGCCGATAGCTCCTGTCATGATCATATATGAATCCCGGGGTTTGTCCTTTAATGCTTCACCTAACATTCTTTCATTGTTCCCGTTCCCATAGTATTCTGAGGTAGCAAAAAGCTTTATGCCTCTGTCATATGCTGTCTTAACCAGGCTTGGATTGTTACAATTCCCCGTACCCATGCTAACCACGGGAATTTTGATCCCCGTTCTACCCAGACGGCGGTAAATGACCTTGTTTTTTGTTTTATCAGATCCGAAAGTAAACTGCCTCAGTGCATTCCCGGCCAATCCCAGGGCTGAAGCGATCTTAATAAAATTTCTGCGATTAATATTATGCTCCCTTTTTTTTTGTGTAGACATAATATCCCTCCTCTTCTAAGCTGAAAATTCCCTTCTGATAAACGTAATGATATTTTTACTTTCATGGCGAGTTTAAATAACAGAGCTAACAAGTTCTTATTTTATTATATATACAATTTTTATAGAAAAACAAACTATATAACAGCAAAGACTCTATTTGATGTTTATAATTAAGTTCTTTGGTCTTGATCAGTTCAGATAAGAGCTGGGATGATCAATTATTTACCCCGCCTTTATATAAAATAAAAGTCCTCTGTTATATAATAATTATAGGAGAGACAGGATTTCATTTTATAAAGTTATTTCAGAATTTTATGATCAGATATTTCCATTTTCTGAGAAGAAAAAGAATTTTCTCCAATCACTTCTCGGGGATAAGAAAGGGAATTATCTGGATATCGGATGTGCTACCGGTGATCAGGTCCTTTTTGCTGAAGAGCTCGGTTATTCTTCATACGGACTTGATAATGATTTGGACCTGCTCCGTCTTGCTGAAAAGAAAAAAATAGAAAAAGGTTTTGATTCAAAATTAATTTCAGGAGATATGAGAAAGGCCGCTGATCTTTTCCGGGATATAAAATTTAATACTATTACATGCGTGGGTAATACTATTGCCCATTTAGGATCACCTTTGGAAATAAGGGGGTTTTTTGAATCTATGTATGAATTACTGGATGACGGGGGAGCCTTTGCCGGACAATTGGTTAA
>JBDLJQ010000113.1:0-4098 GCA_039714255.1 Acidobacteriota bacterium | reverse complement strand
GGATCTTCGGGAGAAGTTATTACCGGCTCTATATCCAGAAATTTATAAAAATTGGTAAGGAAAAGGTTATCCTCATAGAGCCCGGTAAGATCCCCCAGCAAGGATCTCAGGAAATTAAGCCCCTTCTGGAAACCCTGATAATACATGACCATTCCGCCCAGGGTTAAAAAACCCCCCAGTGTCTGATAACATATAAATGCAAATGTGCCGAATATGGCGGCAGTGACAAGAACCTGGGTTGATATTTCATAGACCACCTTTCTCCTGGAGATCTTAAGCTTATTCTCCCGTAAGAGTGTTGCCAGGTCTTTGAATCTTGAGACAAAAAAATCTCCCAGGTTAAAAAGACGGATCTCCTTTGCAAATTCCCGGTCGGTCATTACCATGTGATAGTACCAGCTCTTTCTCTCTATTTCGGTATGTTTTTCTCGATATCCATACATTTTTCTGGAAAATATTATTTTTACAATAGCAGAGGGGAATGCAACAAATATGAGTATCAGCCCCAACCACCAGTTAAATGAAAAAAGGAGAGCACCAATTCCGGCCAGAGAGAGGCTGTTCTTTATTATCTCCACCAGTTTTTTTACTATCATTGTCGGCCTGTGGGGAGCATCTTTCTGTGCTCTTCTCAATGTATTAAAATATTCAGGGTCCTCATAAAATTTAAGGTCCACAGTTACCGAACGTTTATGAAGCATCTCCATCACAAGATCAGTTATCCTGAGCGATTGTGCTTCGGAAATATAAGATGATATAGAAGAAAGAATAGCAGATAATACTGCAACACCGGCAGCAAGGGCGATCCAGAACAGAACTGTATTGAACTCGGATAAATTGTTGACAGCGGAAATGCCTTCTGTTACAGAGTCAACTATCTTTTTCATCAGGAACAGTGCTGCAAGCGGTAGAACTGCCTGGAAGAGGATTATTATTATATTGATAATTGTAAAAAAAGGTGTGAACTGCCAGACCATTTTCACTGCTTTAACAATGAAAGTAAAATAATTTGAAAATTTTTGTTCCATGACTCTGCTTTTTTAATAACTCCACATATATAAGATCATTATAGAATAAGAGGAAGAATAAGTAAAAAAGGAATTGTCAAAAGCCGGCATAGCCGGCGTTATTAAGAAACAAAGACTTTGTCATTTATGGTCATTGGGAAACTTCCCGAACTTGTCAATGATTGTCATTTACTCGCATTGCTCGTGTCATTAAAGATTTCCCTGAATTTGTCGTTAATTGTTTCTGTTTTAGTCATTGATTTTTTGATCATTTGTGCTTGTTTCGTGCTCACCCCAGGGCACCCTCTCTTCGCTATAGCGAATTCACCTCGTCGATATTCGGATTTCGGATTTAAAATCTTTTTGTCTGTAAGGACTCCTGCAACCAGTAACCCGCAACCAAAGGTTTATGCTGGAAGGTCTTCTGCAACCTGTAGCCTGTAACCTGAGATATAATGTTTTTATTACTATTTACTATCTTGTCGTCGGGCTGGCTTCTTCACATTGATCCAGGATAGTGCAGAGTGATCTGCAGATCGCAGTTCCCGTTATAACCCATGCGATGGGGGGAAGTGCTTTTTTCCTGAGGGAGAAGGATATATAACTTGTTTTTCCTTTTAATACGGTAATAAGGAAATCTATCTTTTTAACTTTATAAAGGTTATTTTTTAACTTAATTGTCACTTTATAGTTACCCTGCTCTATATCGAGGATCTGATAACTTCCTGTTTTGCCTGTAATGTTTGACTGGTAGACCTTCGGTGTTATATTACTTTTTTTATCTACAATTTCCTTAAGAACGATCTGGGCTCTCCTTACGGGGGTTTTCAGATCCTTTGCATATACAAAACCCTGTATAATACCGAATTCAGGATTATTTTCCTGAGTAAAAGCTGAAAAGGGAATTATTGTAAAAACAAATAAAAATATCGTTAATTTAATTAAATTATTCTTCATTTTCGCCGTCTTTCCTCCACATACAAACAATACCACTAGTATAAATAATATTTTATCGCTTTTTGTTTGTCAAGTAAAATTTAACATTTTTATAATTTTTATGTAATTTATTCACTTTTGTCATCATTTCAAAAGACTTTCTATATTCTTTCTGTTTATAATATAAAATTCCGAGATCGTAAAAAATATCAATGTTATCCTTTATTTCCGACCTGAAAAATTTTGATCTTTTCAGGATGGATATTGAATTATTCAGATCGTTCTTTTTTGTAAAAAATTCTGAGGAGAGAAGGATGAATTTAATTTCATATATATTCGGATTTTTCAGAGAATAGGTGACAAGGTTTGTAATATTTTTAACTATTATCCGCTCTCCGTTTATCATCTTTTTTAAAATATCGAGGGCAATATAGATATCTCCTCTAAAATTGTCTGCAAACTCATTGAATATTTTTTTGTTAATGTTACTTTTGATAATGTTATTGATCCTTGCTTCTCTCTCTTTTTTCACTTTAGTTATTATGGTTTCTAGTTTTTCTTTAAAATCTTTTTTCTCTATCTTCTGATAATATGCAATGGCCTGGCCATAGTTCTTTTCAAAATAGTGAGAGAGGGAAAGATAATAACCGGCCTCATCACTGAGGCCGAAAGCTTTTAATTTGCTTACTTTTGTTAATTCTGATATTGATCTTTTATATTTTTTATCTCTAAAGAGGAGGATTCCGTTTAAAAAGGTTATTCTTATATCATTTTTTTTTAATTTTTTCAGATTTTTTATCCCCTTTTTTGCCCCTTTTAAATTATTGCTGTGCAAAAGTTTCCTGACCTTAACGAATTCGTCTTTAAAATTTTCCTGCCCAAGTAATTTTTTTTTGTTTTTCAATGAAGGTTTTATTTCACGGTGTGAAATTTTTGATGATTTATTTTTATAGAGCGATCTTTTATTATAATTTTTATCAATTGAGGAAAAAAGTATATTAATATCTCCCTGCAGCTCAGCCGGGATAGATATATCTTCAAGGTTTTTTGTTCCTGATATTGACTTCAGTTTTTCAACCAGAGTAAAAGCATCATTCCCCCTATTAAGCTTATAATTTGCCAGGGCATAGTAGAGATAAACTTCCTGTAATCTTTCTTTCTCTTCATACAATCCGAACTCTGATATTCTGAAATTTTCCAGCGACCCTCTGTAATCTCCAGTAAGATAGAGATTTTTACCCTCTTTTAAAAGGTTAAGATAAAAATTACGGTCAGAGCTTTGAGAGAAAATAGAAGTAGTAAGCAGTAAAACAGTAATAAGTACAGTAACAAGTAATGTTAAATGTTGTTTTTTCATTTTAGTCCTGTTAAAAAAATTATATCAAACTCAGTAGGTAGAAGATAGGAGACAGGAGGTAATAAAAAATTATTAAATAAGGTTAGAGGTGAGAGGTCAGGGGCAAGAGGACAAAATAATGAAGGTGAGTCGTTGAGGGGATGAGTGGATGAGTAAACTTGTTCAGTCTGTAAAACAAAAACTTTCTGCATTTTTCTCCATTGAGTTTAACATTCTCAAAATTTCCTCATAATCTTCTATAAGTTTTTCATATAAATTTAAATCAATATATTCACAAGCTAAAGCAAATTCCAACCAGGTTTGAGTTTCAGCAGCTTCCATCATTGAATCAGTCAACTTGTTTCTAAACATAGCTATATATTTTCTCTTTCTCCATGCTTCAGCTATATTTGCACATACAGATCTTGATGATCTGGTTATTTGACTGGATAATGAGTATTTTTCTGAAGAAGGAAAATTTTTAGAAGTTTTAAATATTTCCATAGCATCATCAAATGCTTTTTTATATACAGTCAATTCCTGGTGCCTTTTAACAATTTCCATTTCTAATTAGTACTGGGAAGTGTTTTTCCTCAACCACTCATCATCCCATCCCCTCAGCTACAATCTCTTAACTACTCTTCGCTCCTCTAAACACTATATTCCTGAATGCTTTCCAGAAATATTTCCAGTCTGTTCTGAGTGGTTTTTTCTTATATTCTTCCAGATATCTTTTTTCCGATTCCCATACTTCTTCTATGGAGTCCGGCAGATCTGCATAAAAGGGGGGGATTAGGCCCGGTTTATATTTAACCCTCT
>JBDLJQ010000112.1:0-4120 GCA_039714255.1 Acidobacteriota bacterium | reverse complement strand
ATAATTAAATGGGTAAAAAAAGTAATGAAAACTCAACGGATAATAATGTTACTCCTGAAGAATTGAGAGAACTTTCAGATTGGCGAAATCTTGCAGATGGTATACCGGAGTTCATTACAAATTTGACCCCGGAAGGTACTATTTTATTTGTGAACAAAACTTTTTCAAACATTAACAAAGAGAAAATAATAGGAAAAAATATATTTGATTTTTATAGACCGGAGCAAAAACAAAAACTGAAATATAATATAAAACAGGCATTAAATTCAAAAAACCCGATTGAATATGAATCAGAAATTTTAACCCTGGAAGGAAATAGAATAATACTATTTAACAGAATTGTAGCAATTGCTGGTCCTGATAACAAAAAAATATTGAACATAATTTCAAAAGATGTCACAAAAATGTTCAGTGAAGTTCAATATTCGTCCGGGGATGAGAGCAAAAAAAATGTCCCCCGGGAGGGGAAAAACAGAATCGTCAGTTCATTGGGAGGCATTACCGAGATAAAGGATTTAAGTGAACAGGAAATATTAGAAAACACATTAAAAAGAATTGCCTCTGAATGGAATAAAACATTCGATACCCTTAATGACAGTGTTGCTTTATTGGATATAGAAGGAAATGTTATCAGGTGTAATAGAGCATTACTTAAATTAACAGATCTCTCATTTAAAGAAGTGCTGGGAAAATATATTTGTACACTGATGAAAAAAAAAATCAGGAATTTCGAAGGTTGTCTTTTTGAAAATATAAAGAATTCAAATAAAAGGGAAGAGAGAATACTTCAAATAGGAGATTTATGGTTCAGATCAATAATGGAACCTATGATTTTGGAACAGGGCAAACTTACCGGGGCTGTTCATGTATTAACTGATATTACTGAAATGAAAAAAAAGGAGATAATCCTGGAGGAACAGAAGAATTTTTTCCAGTTGTCCATAGATTCCCTGACCCATCCTTTCTATGTAATTGATATTAACACCTACCAGATAGTTATGAAGAACAAGTCAACAGATATTCTTTTTCCAAATAAAGGAAAAACCTGTTTTTCAAAAACACACAAGAGAAGAAACAAGTGTTCCAAAGAGCATAAATGTCCCATCGATTTTATACGAAGAACCGGTAAACCTTTTATATCTATTCATTACCATACATCAGTATACAATGAAGAGAAGATCTTTGAAACACACAGTTTTCCTATATTAGACAGATCAGGAAATATAATTCAGATAATTTTATACTCAATTGATATAACTGACAGAAAAAAAGGGGAAGAGGAAGCAGCTAAGCAGAAAGAGATTCTCTATCATGCTGACAAAATGATAAGACTTGGAATTCTTGTTTCGGGAGTTGCACATGAAATAAATAATCCTAACAATGCTATCAGGCTCCATTCATCAATCCTGAAAAAATCAATTTCTGATATAATACCGATTCTTGATGACTACTATTCTAAGAACATATCACTGGAAATTGCCGGCTTCAATTATTCAGATTTTAAGGAGGAGATAGTTAACATTATAAACGGGATCAAACTGAATTCAGATAGAATAAAAACTATTGTAAATGAATTAAAATCATATTCAGGGAAAGAACATTCCCGTTTTACCGATCCAGTAGATATAAACATAGTTATTAAATCTGCAATAGATCTTCTTGGCGGGATGATAAAAGATTCTACTGATAATTTAATTATTTCACTGAAAAACAACCTGCCGGTCATTTCCGGTAACTTCCGGAAACTCGAGCAGGTAATTATAAATATCATTCAAAATGCCTGCCAGGCTCTCACATCAAAAAAGAATTCAATATCCATTTCAACCTCTGTTTGCGAGGAGAGCAAATCCATTATTATTGAAGTTGTTGACGAAGGAAAAGGTATTGAAGAAAAGGACAGAAAATTTATAACCGATCCGTTTTTTACAACCAAAAGAGATATCGGGGGGACAGGCCTGGGGTTATCAGTTTCAGAAAAAATAATTAAATCTCATGGCGGTGCAATAGACTTTTCATTTATTAAAAATAAGAATACAAGGGTTAAAATTTTACTCCCCATAGAAAAAAGTACAATATCGGGAGAAAAATAATGAATGCTTCAGACAATCCCAAGAATCCGATCCTTCTGGTAGATGATGACAGACTTATAATAAAGAGTTATGAAATTGTACTTAAGTCAAATGGATTCAATAATTTCTTAAGCTGCTACGACAGCAGAGAAGTTGTCTCCCTGTTAAAATCTCATAAAATTGAATTAATAATACTTGACCTCACAATGCCCCATTTGTCAGGAGAAGAATTACTTCCCCAGATCACTAAAGACTTCCCGGATATTCCGGTTCTGATAATAACGGGAAATATGGAGATGGATTCTGCCATCAATTGTATAAAGGAAGGGGCTTTTGACTACCTTGTAAAACCGATTGACGAGGAAAGATTTATTTCTTCAATAAAAATTGCACTGAAAAGAAAAACCATTGAAAATGAAAATAGAGCATTAAAGGAGCAGCTTCTAAGCCGAACCTTCTCAAAATCAGAAAGTTTTTCAGAGATCATAACTGATCATCCATTAATGATATCCATATTTAAATATATTAATGCCATTGCAAACACTCCGGAACCAATCCTTATCACAGGGGAGACAGGCGTAGGAAAAGAATTAATAGCAAGAGCTATACACAAGGAGGGCAGTCAGAGTGGCCCTTTTATTCCAGTCAGTGTTTCAGGACTTGATGATAATGTTTTTTCTGATACTTTGTTCGGACACAGGAAGGGAGCATTTACAGATGCAGGTGAGAGCAGAAATGGTCTCATTGAAGAAGCAAAGGGGGGAACACTATTTCTTGATGAGATCGGAGATCTAAGCCAGAATTCACAGATAAAATTATTGCGCCTATTACAGGAGAAAGAGTACAGGCCCTTGGGAAGTGACCAGATCAAACATTCTGAGGCAAAAATCATAGCTGCAACAAATTGTGACCTGAATAAGCTTACTGATTCAGGAAAATTCCGAAAGGATTTGTATTACAGACTCGATGTTCACCATATCCGGATACCTCCGCTAAGAGAACGCTTATCAGACCTTCCTATGCTTTTCGAACATTTTATAGATGAAGCAGGAAACAGTTTCGGAAGAAAAAGCATTACTTACTTAAAAGAAATAGTATCGCAGCTCTCCCACTACTCATTTCCAGGAAATGTAAGGGAACTCCGTTCTATTATTTACGATTCTATCAGTACTTTATCAGGGGATCACCTGAAACCGAAAGATTTTAAAATATTGGGAAAAATCAAAAATAAAAGCAACATATTCAATTTAACTGAAAACGAGGATGAAAACCTTCAAAAACAAGTTCCAACCCTGGCAGAAATTGAAAAATTTTTCATAAATAAAGCATTGATACAAACAGATGGGAATCAGGTCAAAGCATCTGAAATTCTCGGAATTTCCAGACAGACCCTGATAAGGAAATTAAAACAATTTTAATTGCAGATAATATCTTACAAGATGAATATCATATTGTTACAGATAAATTGTTATCACATGTAATATTCTGATAAAACTCTAAAACAACAGATTAAAGAAATAAAAAAAAAAAAAATAATTTTCTTTGAAAAGTTAATACTACACTGAAATTATCTGCTTTTCTTAAAATATATATCACTGTTGTTATTCAAAGAAACAATTCTGGCATAACAATTGCAACTAAACATTTAAAAAATTCATTTTCTGTAAAGAATTCGAATTAGGAGAATAAAATAAACTGATGAACAGACTTTTATTAGTGGATGATGAAAAAGTTTTTTTAGAAAGTTTAAAAGCCGGATTAAAAAAATTTGAGGATTCGTTCCAGACCGACATCTGCTTTTCCGTAAATGATGCAATAAAAAAACTGGACAAAAATAAATATGAGTTAGTGATCACTGATTTGAGAATGCCGAAGAAAGATGGAATAGACCTGTTGCTCCATTTAAATAAAGTAAATTTTACAGGTTCATCAAAGATCATGTCTGCTCATAATACTGAAGATTCTATAAAAAAAATAAAAGAACTGGGATTTGTTGATGTTATTGCAAAACCTTTTGACCTGGATTGGTTTGAAAATATGATAGTTGAATT
>JBDLJQ010000111.1:0-4191 GCA_039714255.1 Acidobacteriota bacterium | reverse complement strand
ATGTGTCGGTGTCAGAGCAGAAATAGTAAAAAAATTGAATGATAAACGGATACTGCGAAATTATGCACTTTCCGATACCGCTGCTTCTATCAGGATCGGTGCAATGAAAAAACTGAACGATCAGGAGATACTGAGAAAAATAGCCTGGAAGGATAAAAGTGAGATTGTCAGAACCGAAGCACTTTTGCTGCTTGATGTTAATAAATATAGAAAATTTCTGGAGGTGGAAAGAGATCTTTGGAAGAATCGCGCCGCAAAAATAAAATTGATGGTCTCGGAACTATGGTTATGGCTGAAGTTCAAGGGAAAGCTTAGCATGGACTACAAGATCTCATATTCGAAGCGGAAAAAATATATAGGGTCAAAAGGAAAGGTATATTATGCAAAGAGAGAGAGTGTAACAATTACGATCTACAATAAGGAGAAAGTACAGCTCTTTCGTAAGACATACCATGCCCGTCCATTAAGTAACAATGAAAGATTCAGTAAAAGCCTTAAAGGAAGAACTAAAATTATAAAAGCTGTCATCAACTTTAAGGAAATTGATGATTTTCTTCGAAAATAACAAAAGATACCTTAAGAATAGATCCTTTGCCCTTTGAGTTCACCTTATATTTTATTCTCCCCAGGATTCCCAGGTCTCACGGCTGGGGCTCTTCAGATCTTCAAAATACCATTTCCCTTCCTCATTGACCAGTTCAATAACCCCAACTTCATTAGCCCCTATATATCCATAACGGATGCGGAGTTTTTTGCCCCGTTCTTTCTTCTCATGGAGTTTCCCATCCCAGGCAACAACTGATCTATATCTCCACCCATTTTCGTCAAACGCTCTTTTTTTTATATCCTCGGTCTTTCCTTCTTCGATCATTTTTTTTATCCTTGCAGCAAAATCGGGTCTGGAAAGTGTCATCAGGGCATGAACATCTTTTGCCTTGTATGCATTTAAGGCAGCCTCTGCAACCTGTTCAGGTATTTTAAAATCTATTTCTGTTTTCGGGGGAACAGGTTTTTTCGCTTCAGCATTAATACCAAAACAAAAAATTATTGTATAAATAAATGGAATTGTTAGTAATATAGTGATTTTTTTCATATTTATCCTCCTCGCGAATTTTTTAGTATTCGTCGTACTCATCACCATCTTCTTCAGATTTTATTTTAAAAGGCTTTACATTTTTAAGCATGACAGATTTCAAATTCCAGGAAAATATCCCGCCATTCTCATCCTTTGAGGAATCCTTAAGGGTGCCTGTGCCAGTTAAAGGGCGTCCGAAAGCTTCCCCTGCAATACTTTCTCTGTCCTGTCCTGTTTTTACATCCGGGAACATCTTCTTCAGCATTTCCGGGAACGGGATCTTCCGGTTCTCCTGTTCCATTTTTTCCAGTACGGCCCGTGTTACCTTCAAGTAGGAAACGGTTGTCACAAAAACACCGAAAGCCCCCAACTCTTCGTCTTCAATACCCGGCGAGACAGCAAGGGAATAAGTACCGTTCCCTTTGTTGATCCTGAGGTAATTGATCTGATATTCCGGCACCAGTTTCTCTTTCCCTTTACCGTCGGTATGATGGACAACCATGGCATTTCCCATTCTTGACAATGACATCAGGGATACTTCATACTTCACTTTGCCGGTTGCTACATAGAGGTTGGGTTTATTGGTGGGAATGAAGGTGATCTCACCTTCAAAAACGATCTTTTTGGAATCCTGTCCATACAGTCCCTTCAATTTCAGAAAAGAGATATCGCTTCTGTACAGTTCATCATTAAAGTTCAGCTCGTAGCGTACCTTTCCCTTCCAGCCTTTAACACTGCTGCCTTCAAGAATGGATCCCATATGAAAAACAAGAAATAAAGTTATAATAACCGATCTTTTCATGATACCCTCCAGTTATTCAATAGTTGAATTTTAGCAAAAAAAGAAATTAAAACCAATATGGTTGAATTTCTATCCATTGAGTACATAAGAGATTGGGATCAATGCGTCACCATATTCACCTGTGATCACGGTACCGGCAAAGGTTTCCCCCTTTCCGGGATAGCTCCAGAACACTTCAGTTCCTGACAACGGGCGGCCCATGAAAAGTACACGCACCTTTAATTTATCCCCTTTTTTAAGGGTATAGGGGTTCACTAGAGGGATTATTTCCGCCTTCAGCCTACTGCTAAAAACAGGTAACAGAAGTAAGAAGAGTAATTCCATTCTAAAAAGTAAATATGCTCTTAGCATTGAAAGGACTCCTGTCTCCTGATTTCCGTTTTTCTCCTTACTCCCTGCTTCTAAACCCGGTAAACTCTAAATCGGATTTTAAATAAAACTATCCAGATTTACATTGCAAAATTCTTTTAAATCATTTAGCTTAAACAATTATATTAATGATTAAGGATTTTTCATAAACGGAGGAGTTATGAGAACAATAAAAAAGTTGATCTTCTTTTTCTCATTTGTAGCTTTTTATTTTATTGGGAAGGAATTTCTGAATCTCTATTTATCAATTAAAGAATTGAATGGATCATTTGCAGCCATATTCTTAGTTCTATTGGGAATAATTGTAATTTACTTTGTTGTATTACCAATTTATAAAATTATAAAACTCCCGAAGTTCCCACCCCCCGCAAGAAAAAAACTATATGAAAAGATTGTAATAAGAAAGAGGATCTCCTTGTTAAAGAAAAACAAATTTTTAATGAAGATCGGATATGACCTGAGTAGTATTTCATCCAGCCAGGATGAATATAAACTTGTTATCTCAGAAATACAAAAAGAGTCTAAGAAAATCAGAGAAGATTATATCTCTAATACATTTATTTCAACTGCCATTGCTCAAAATGGATTTATCGATGGGATCATATTGATATCCGCAAACATAAACTTAATTAAAGAAACTTTTATTTTATTTGGAGGAAGAGCGACATATAAAGATTTAGCTTCGATAGCAAAAAGCATTTACTATTCTGTCGCAATTAGCGGATCAGAAATTATAGAATCAGGGGTTAGTGAAGTTGTTGAAAAAATCGGCCCTGAATTCCTGAAAAAAATTCCTGTTGTAGGGCTGATTGCAAAATCTGCAGCTGACGGATTTGTAAGTGCGGCTCTATTATGCAGAGTAGGGCTGATCACAGAAAATTATTGTACATTAACATATATCGAATCTGATAAAAAACTGTACCCTGGTAGAAAGATCATAATGGATACTGTAACTTCAATTGTGAAGAGAAATAGAGAAAAAAAATCGAAATAAGTATAAATAAAAAGTGAAACAGACAGGTTGCATTAGAAAGCAGGGACAATGGCATGCCTTGCACAAATCAATAGAGGCAGGTCTCGTACCTGCCTAAGCAAAGTAGTAAAGTGGTACAATTTATAAAACTGTAAAGGAGAATTTTTATGTCAAATTTAAATATAAGGGTTTCACATAAGCTTACTCAGGATGTCGCTGCTGAAAGGATAAAGGGATTGTTGAATCAGTTGAAGAGAGAATATGGGGATCAAATTAAAGACCTCAGTGAGGATTGGAATGGTAATTCATGCCGGTTCAGTTTCTCTGTCATGGGTTCTTCTATTTCCGGTACTCTGGATGTTCTTAATGATGAAGTTCTGATAAAAGGTGACCTTCCATTTGCTGCCAGACTCTTTAAAGGGAGGATAGAGGAGACAATCAGGGCGAAAGCAGAAGATTTGCTTCGCTGAAGCTATACAGACCTATGGGGTGTGCAAGCAAAATCAGGAGAATTTGTAGACACTATATATGGACTTGCAAATATAAAAAACTCGTGGGGAATTTACCCTAAATGTTTAATACTACAATATGAAAAAAAAACAAAAACTTTAAAATTGTAAAAACAATGTTTTGTTGGTATAATGGTTTCATTAATGTTATCTTTATAAAAAGTTGATTGATATACAAAAGGGCATTATGGAGAATATATGAAGATAACTTTCGGAGCTGAAGTGCTTGATGAAAAAGGTGTCATTATTGACTACAGTATCAGAACTGAAAAATTGTCAGGATATAAAAGAAGTCAGTTATTAGGGAAACATAATTGAAAAAATCCATCTTTTAGAAAACTAAATGAACACAAATAAAAAAAACCCTTGTACTTTCAGTCATAATGAAAAGGACCTGTTCTGCAAGATCATCCAAAATACCAACATGATGATTGCCACGTCATCACTGTCCGGAAAGTACCTC
>JBDLJQ010000110.1:0-4223 GCA_039714255.1 Acidobacteriota bacterium | reverse complement strand
AAATTTTTGCATTAGGCGGATACGCTCAGCCCAGTAAAGGACCGGATAGATCTCACTTTGTGTATGATATAAAAAAGGATAAATGGTCGGTAAAATCAAGAATGATCACCCCGCGTTCTAATTTTGTTCTGATATCTGCGAAGGATAAAATTTATGCCATAGGCGGCGATAAGTTTTTGGATAAGGCGGAGTGTTATGATATTAATTCGGATAAATGGACCGAACTTCCCCCCATGCCGACCAAACGGCAGCATATTTTCGGTGACATTTCCGGTGAAAATATTTATGTAGCCGGAGGCTTGCTCTGCTGGAAATGTAAAGCTGAAGAGCAACTGACAGCAAAAGTAGAGGTCTATAATATCTCAACGAATAAATGGTTTAGCCTGCCTGATATGCCAACTCCCCGGCAGAATCCCCTGGTATCAATTGCAGGGACCACCATTTATGTGATTGGCGGGATGGATAATACAAAAATTTTACCCTTAGTTGAGATTTTTGATCTTCAGACCCAAACATGGGAAAAAAGAGCTGATATTCCTGAACCCGGTTTTTTTTCCGGATCAGTGGTCTATAAGAATAAAATTTATATTTTGGATGGTGCAGAAAAAAATGACCTGAAAACTGATATTTTAGTTTATGATCCTGCCAGAAAAAAATGGACAAAAGCGACACCCCTTCCGTATCCCGTTCAACTTGCCGGGTTTACTATCAGTGAGAATATATTATATGTAGTTGGTGGATGTGATTCCGGTTACAAAGCATATAAATCTGTTTTTTGCGGAACAATAGTTGACTAAATGACAGGATTTAGTTGTTTGTTTAAGGAGAAATAGTCTGCCCCCTTTGTTATATTAGAATGTTCGTAATAGAACATTGACTGTCCGTTTCCGGACAACTTAAGTGTCTCAATCCTCCTTATAATGTAAATATCAAAAGGAATTATATCTTGGAATGAAATTTGCATTTAAGAATCTATGGAAGGAGAATATTATGAAAAATATTTTATTAATAGCCTTATGTATGATCATTTTTACAGGTCCTTTGGTTTCTATAAATGAGAAGATTAATTTAAAATTACAGGATAGTATAACCTATGCACTGAAAAACAATATTGATCTTAAAATCCAGATACTTGACTATAAGATCAGTAATAAAGATGTATCTTCCAGAAAAGCTCTTTTTGTTCCGACTTTGTCTCTTACTATGGAGAAAACCAAAACAAAAAACCCGTCTTCTTCTTTACTGGATGGGGCTGATATTTCAGAGTTTCAATCAATGGCCTTTGATATTAAGCTTGAACAAAATTTGCCTTTTGGGGGAAATGCCGGTTTATATTTCAATGAAAACAAAAATGAAACAAATAATAGTTTTGCTAATTTAAATCCACAATTTAATGCTTTGATGCAATTCAGCCTGACTCAGCCTCTACTTAAAGGTTTTGGCAGCAAAGTTACCAGAAAAAACATTCTTATATCAATACAAACTAATAAAGGTTCATTTTTCAGATTAAAGGAAAAGGTGTTGGATACAGTATATAATGTTGAGAATGCATATTGGGATCTGGTATATTTTAAATTATTTTATAAGGTAAAAAAAGAGAGTCTCAAAGCTGCAAAAGATCTGGAATCAATAAATTTGAAAAAATTGAAGGTAGGAACGATCCCGGAATTGGAAATTTTAATAGCTAAATCTGAAGTTGCAAATAAGCAAAGTGAGATCATCCAGGCTGTATCTTCGATCAGGGATGCTGAAGAGAATCTGAGAACCATTATGAACCTTCAGGATGATGAGGATTTATGGAGAAACAAAATAATACCTGTTGATGATCCTGAGAGTGCTTATTCTTATAAATTACCTTCAATAGAAGAAGCTGTCAGCATAGCAAGAAAGAATGATCCATTGATCAAAAGACTTGAACATGAGCTGAAGGGTAAAGGAATAGAAGTAAAGTATAGAAAAAACATGCTGCTTCCGGAACTTAATTTTAATTTAAACTACTGGACAACAGGTGTTTCCGGTGATGAGATCATATACGAAGGGAGTGGGTTTGACCGTAAACCTGTTAATATCATAAGTAGAAATTTGTGGGGCTCGATTCAGGACTCATTAAAAGCAATTTATAATAACTGGAATATAAGTTTAAATCTGAAAATACCTCTGACATTTAAAGAATCAAAAGCTAACTTAGCCATAGCAAAAATGGAATTAAAAAAAGCAGAACTTAATATAAGAAATGCACAGCAGTCCGTATTAAAAAAAATACATCAATCGCTGAGAGATGTGCAGACCAATAAGAAAATACTTGAAGCTTATAAAGTATCCAGAAAACTTTCTAAAGCCCAATTAAATGCAGAAGAAAAGAAATTTAAGGCAGGGATGAGTACAAATTATAATGTTTTAAAAGCTCAGGAGAATCTTGAGGAAAACAGGTCATCAGAGATAAAAGCTATTATAGGTCTTAATAAGTCAATCCTGAATCTTCAGAAAAACCTTGGGATACTATTAAAAGAAAAAGGAATTCACTTCAAACCTGAGTTATATTAAAAAGTTAAAAACTCAAAGTAAATGTCGTTAATCCATCTATAGAAGTTACACTTATCTGACCTTTATGGAGTTTCATGATCTGTTTACAGAGGCTTAAACCAATACCGGAGGATTTCTTTGTTGAATAAAATGGAATAAATATTTTACTTTTATTCTGATCTGAGATACCTGTTCCGTTATCAATAACCTGAATAATAACTCTTCCACTGTCACTGAGAAAGGAATTAACAATGATTATTGGGCTTTCTGCTTCTTTTAATGCGTGTACTGCATTAATCACTAAATTGATCAGGACTTGTTCAATCAAAGAAGAATCAGCACTTATCTCTAAAGATTCAGGATCAATGTTTTGAATGATCTCTATGCCATTCTCTTTTATATTATTTTTAAGAATAATGAGAGTATTTGATATAAGATCCTTAACTGATAAAATTTTCAATACAGGTTTTGGTATTATAGTCAGGTTCCGATATGCATTCACAAAATCTATCAAGCCTTCAGACCTTGTATGAATTGTATTTAGTGAATCTCTGATGTCCTGAATATTATCTTTAGATCCTGTAGTTTCAATATCAAGTTGTTTCATCAGATCAAAAGTCGTTGAGCTGAGTGAAGAAATTGGAGTAAGAGAGTTCATTATTTCATGAGTCAGTACTCTTATCAGTTTTTGCCATGCCTCCAGCTCCTTGTCTTCAAGAACACTATGAATGTCCTGAATTGACAGAAGAGTTAAATTTCGTTCTCCTATCCTGAATTCAAATACAGAAAAAGCCATTTGTTTTTGATCATCATTAATACCAACTTTTTTTACAATCTTATCTCCCTGCTTTATCTCCATAATTAATTCATATATATCAGGATGAGAGATCTTTAAACTATCGGTGTTTTTCAAAAAACCTAAATTTAATATTTTTTTGCCGGCACGGTTTATAAAGTCAACATTTCCCTGCTGATCATAACATATTAATCCATTATTAATGTATCGAACAATGGTTTGCATATAACGGAAACTTTTTTCCTTTTCACTTTTATTATGTTTGAACTTTTCAACAACTTTATTAAAAGCTGAATTTAATTCCAGGAAAGATTTCCCCATTTTTTTATCCGTGAATGATTGGGTGAAATCTGAGTACTCAATTGCCTCAAGAAAACGTTTGAAATCACGATTGGTAATATCCATTAACCGTAGTAGAATTACGATCTGATAAACAAGTATAATAAACAAACCGGCAGCAAGAAGAATATTTCGATACTGAAAATGAAGATAGATATTAATATAGATATTGATGCAGATCAAAATGATCTGTAATAAAACTTTGATTTTGAATATTTTAAAATAATTTATCATTTACCATAATCACTTATTTCAGGTCAGAGATAAATTGAATTTCTCAATTCTCCGGTATAGAGCTGATCTTGATAAACCAAGTTCTATAGCTGTTTGAGAAATATTATTCTGATGTTTTTTCAATGCCTGAAGGATGATTTTTTTTTCAGTATTTCCCAGATCGAGATCATTGGTGTTTGAGAAATCTATCTTTGAAGAAACGAAGAAATCATCAGGACAAAGAATGTCATTATCACTCATTATAACAGCTCTTTCAGTAGAATGTTTTAGTTCGCGGACATTTCCGGGCCACCTGTAATTCAGTAATTTTTTTCTGGTTTCTGATGATAAT
>JBDLJQ010000109.1:0-4392 GCA_039714255.1 Acidobacteriota bacterium | reverse complement strand
GTAGTGCCCGCTTTAGCAGAAGGACGGCTGCGCCATTTCTAGTAAACTTGAAATCCTATATCCAAATGACATCATCAATTCGTTTAATGACAAGTTCAGCAAAGTTCTAAATGACGTGACCGTAGGGAACCAATGACAAGTTTTTGTTTCTCAATGACAGTGAGCATAGCGAACTAATGACCAGTTTTTGTTTCTTAATGACGCCGGCTATGCCGGCTTTTGACAATTCCTTCCTTTCTTCCTTCTTCCTCTAACATTTCTCATAATTCTTTGCCTGGGAATAGTACATCTTATAATAAAAACCTTTTTTGTTGATCAGCTCTTTGTGGCTTCCCTCTTCAATTATCTTTTTATCTTTCATAACAAATATCTTATCGGCCATTTTTACCGTTGAAAATCTGTGGCTGATCAGGATTGCTGTTTTCCCTTTAATTAATTTTTTAAATTGTTCAAAAAGTTCCGCTTCAGATAAAGGGTCAAGTGAACTTGAAGGTTCATCAAGAATAATAATATCACTATCTCTGTAAAATGCCCTTGCTATAGCTATCTTCTGCCATTCACCGATACTCAACTCTTTCCCTTCTTCAAACATTTTTCCAAGCTGGGAATTATACCCGTCTGGAAGTTTGTTAAGAACCGTGTCCGCTCCTGACAACCTAGCCGCCTTAACAATTTCATCCTTCCATTCCATCTCTTTTCCGGATTCAGGCTCTGCTTCGTTAATACTACGCAGAACAGGCTTCTGATCTTCTCCAGGCCCCCAGCCCCTAAAGGGGTGTGAAATTCGGTTTTTAAAATTTGAATTTTTGTAATTTGAATTTGTTTCGACAAATTTGGCCTTAGGTAAATTTGCACGATCGAGGAAACGAGTGAGCCGAAGGGGGTTTCGTGATGAATGAAACCATAATTTCGTGCTTCGTGCTTCGAATTTATCTTTTTTTAGTTGAGATATCCTGTCTCCTGACTCCTGACTTCTGTCTCCTGTTTTCTCTATATTCCCAACCCTTATATTCTCCTCTGCCGTCAGGTCATATTTAATAAAATCCTGGAATACCACACTGATCTTTTTTCTCCATTCCATCGGTTTCATTTTTTTCAGATCTATGCCGTTAAAACTTATATCTCCCGCATCAGGATCATAAAATCTGCAGGCAAGTTTAACAATTGTTGATTTTCCCGAACCGTTCTCACCAACCAGAGCCGCAACCTTTCCGTGGGGGATCGAAAAATCAATTCCTGAAAGTACAGGTTTTTCACTTCCGGGATAGGTGAAGGTTATGTCCTTTAATCTCAGATCCCCTGTTTCCGGTACTTCCTCCGGATCTTCGGGAGAAGATATTACCGGCTCTATATCCAGAAATTTATAAAAATTGGTAAGGAAAAGGTTATCCTCATAAAGGCCTGCAAGGCTCCCGAGGAGAGATTTAAGAAAATTTAATCCTCTCTGGAATCCCTGATAATACATGACCATTCCCCCCAGGGTTAAAAAACCCCCCAGTGTCTGATAACATATAAATGCAAATGTACCGAATATGGCGGCGGTGGTGAGGACCTGGGTTGATACTTCGTAGATCACCTTCCTCTTTGAAATAACTAATTTATTCTCCCTCAGAATTGTTGCAATATCTTTAAATCTGGAAACAAAAAAATCTCCCAGGTTAAAAAGACGGATCTCCTTTGCAAATTCTCTGTCGGTCATTACCATGTGAAAATACCAGCTCTTCCTCTCTATCTCAACATGCTTTTCCTGATATCCGTACATTCTCCTTGAGAATTTTATTTTAACCAGGGCTGAAGGGAATGCGACAAAAACAAGGATCAATCCCAGCCACCAGTTAAAGGAAAAAAGGAGGACGCCAATTCCGGCCAGTGAAAGGCTGTTCTTGATAATATCAACCAGCTTTTTTACTATCATGGACGGCCTGTGGGGAGCCTCTTTCTGAGCTCTTCTCAGGGTATTAAAATATTCCGGGTCCTCATAAAACTGCAGATCTGCAATTACCGATCTTTTATGGATCATCTCCATCATGGAATCGGTGATCCTCAGTGACTGTGCTTCGGAAATATAGGAAGAGATCGAAGCAAATATTGCGGAAAGTACTGCCACTCCTGCAGCAAGGGCGATCCAGAACAGAACTGTGTTGAACTCGGATAATTTATTAACTGCTGAAATACCTTTAGTTACAGAATCTACTATATTTTTCATCAGGAATAATGCAGCCAGCGGAAGTACAGCCTGAAAAAGGATGATTATAATATTGAGGATCGTCAGTACCGGAGTGTTTTGCCAGACCATTTTTAATGCTCTTAAAATGAACATAAAATAATCTGAAAGTTTTTTTTCCATGCCGTTACTTTTTTATGATCTCCACATATATAAGATCATTATAGAATAAGAGGAGGAAGAAGTAAAAAAGGAATTGTCAAAAGCCGGCATAGCCGGCGTCATTAAGAAACAAAGACTTTGTCATTTATGGTCATTGGGAAAAATGGTTAGGGGTAAGAGGTTAGAGGTGAGAGGGAATAAGGCTTTAGGCTACAGGCCACAGGTAGCAGGGGACCTTTCAGAATTAAAACTTGGTTGCAGGTTACAGGAGGCAGGGGACCTTCCAGCTGAAAGCTGTGGGCTGAAGGCTGATAGCTAATTCCAATGACGTTCGTGTAACGAACAAGGTGAATTCGCATCAGCGAAGAGAGGGTGCCCTGGGGTACGAATGACCAGGCAAAAAATATCTTTCTACTATTTTCTTGTTTTTAGTTGTGGCTAAGTTCTGGAATGCCTTACTGTCTCCTGTTACCTGTTCCCTGTAACCTTAGTTTGTTTTTGACCTTCCTTATTACTGGCAGCATATTCTTTCTGGACATTATTGCGATCATATAATTAAGAGGAGTTATGTTTGATCTTATTTTCTTCTCTCCCCTTTTTATCTCCGTTACAATTCCAATAATATCTTTACTGTCAGAATAGCCGTCAAAAGAATTCCCGGTATTGTCTCCTTTTATTAAGAACAGGCCTTTTTTCCTCCCCACGATCCGGTGAATTGCCAGCTTTTTATTGTTTGAACGTTTAACTGCAACAACATCTCCGATATGGAGTTTTTTTTTAATAGGGGATATTGTAAGAACATCATTATTCCTGATGAATGGTGACATGCTGAATCCTTCAGCTTTGAACCTGAATTTTTTCCCTTTTTCAGTTATATCCTGTATAAGTAAGATCATATCTTTACCTGAAATTATAAGTTCAGAATTTTTCCCGGTATTCTTTGTTGGTTTATCATCCATAGCAGAGTCTATATTTATCTTTTTTTTCACTTTGTTTCCAGTGATCGATCCCACTTGTAAAGTTGTATTTATTAAATCCTGCATCCCAAATATTATATTAGCATAAGCTGAAAAAATCAGGCAACAGGCTGCAGGAAACAGTAACCTGTATTTTATTCCTTCCTTCTTACTTCTTAATTATCAGATCAAAGGGCTTTTTTATATAAAAAAAATCTTTTTCCGGGCCTTTTTGTGCGATGGTTCTTTTGTTAAGGACCCATTTTGATATGGGGGCGTTCTTTGAATTAAGGTTGATCTTTTTAATGTTTTTAAAAACAGTTCTTAAAATGACGCTTCCTGTTGATCTGATGAAAGCGGGCCGGGTAGCTTTTTTGTAGATCCAAAAGGCCGATCTTCTGAAGAAAAATTTTACTCTTGCCAGATAGAGGTTTCTGATCCCTCCGGGAACCTTAAAACTTTTTCCCTTTCTTTCGAAAGAGGTGATTTTCCCCAACAGGTCTTTTTCCGTAACCGGGTGAGTGTCAGGATATCTGTTGTTATCTCCTCTTGTTATAAGGGAGTTTTTACTCTTTTTAATGACCCTGTGGGAGATCGGGTCACTTTTATTTTTTTCCCCGGTATCTTTGAAAGCGATGATATCACCGGGATGCAGTCTGCCGATCTCACACCCTTCAATTATCAGAAGGTCACCGTATGAAAAAACCCCTTTCATACTTTTCCCTTTGAAAATAAAAGAGTTGGCCATTTGTGTATTCTAACCTTGTTGTCAGGTTACTTGATAACCACTATCACACTTACCACCAGTATTATGACCACCAGCGACACAACCACCACTGACGCCGCTTCCATCTCCATTTCCTGAAACACAAGCGCCGAGTACTGAAGCAACCTCTCCCGCATCGAGGCAGACCGGTTTTTCATATTTTTTCTGTTCCTTCTTTTTTTCCATTTCTATAACTCCCTTGTCTCTTTTTACTATATAAAAATAGTTTTTTCAAATCTTTTTTCAATAAAATCTGATATTTTATCATTTTTTTTAAATTTTAGTTCCCATCCGCGGTTTTTTTTAGCAAGATCAGCGGAAAAACCGAACCATTTTTTCCTCTC
>JBDLJQ010000108.1:0-4457 GCA_039714255.1 Acidobacteriota bacterium | reverse complement strand
TCGGCAGGCTGACAGATGTCCCGGAAGATCTTATCCGGTATACATGATCCGGAGATCATTTCCCCTTTCTTCAGAGATATCAGAAGCTCCGACAGCCTGTAAAGCAAATCTTCTCAGCAATTCTGTATCAAATGGGCCCGGCAGGATGCTGTTTACCGTAATTCCCTGTTCTGCCTCTGGTTCGGAAACCTTATTCAATCAAAAGAAATAACTGAATTAAAATTCCTCTTCAGGCTTGACTGTTTCAGGATATTCGGGATCTTTTTAAACTTTTAAGGATTTTGTTTAATTTGAATAATCTCAGGTGCCAGCGGCCTTCCACACTTTGTATCACTAATATATCCGCGTCTCTGACTATTTTCATAAACAGCTTAGAATTTTTAAAAAATCTCCAGTGAAGAAACGTTGATCTGGTAAAGAAGGGTGCTATAAAGAATTTACTTTGCTCAAAAAAAGAATCATGAATGACCACCAGTTTTTTCTTTAAAGGAGTGAATTTGTTTGAGATATCTGATCTAAAAACAAAATATTTATGTTTACTATCAGAAAAAGTTTTAAATTCAATCTTAAAATTGAAGGCTTTGAACATTTCTTTTAAATAAATTTCTTTGTAAGGTTCCATAAGCCTTATTTTCAGGAAACCCTTAGCCAGTTCTGATTCTTTAAATTTATATCCGGAAAAATAACTGGAAAACATATCTTTTTTCCATTTCCCGGGAGCAATAGTGTCAATCACTTTTTTAGATTGAAGTAAACTTGTTTCCCAGTGAAAATGTCTGTCCCGGGGCTGGAAAAGATACCTGGTCCTTTTTTCGATCCTGTTTGATGATCTTTTTGTTAAGAGCTGTTTTTTCCTTTTTCTGAATGTTTCCCACAATAATAAGAGGCTTTTATTTTTTGAGGATATTTTATTTAAACTTTTTTCAAAAATATTGTGTTCCTGCAGATGTTTGTCTTTATATTGTTCGGGTAAAAATTCAGGGTATATCGATGCCTTTGAAGGTGAAGGAAGAATTATGATCCTGATATTACTTTTCTTCTGAGCTTTCAGAGTATTGCTGAATACAAATTTAAAGAGATCGATCTTTTCAGCATTTTTCCCCACCAGGTTATCTATCGGGTTGGAAAGAAATAACCACTCTTTTTTCCCTAATATTACTTTTTCAGGGACGGGAGAATCCCGGAAAACATGATAATCGATCCAGTGGTCCATTTTTAAAAGGATCGAACGTAACGGGAAGTGATCCCATATATATTCATTCATTTTTTTTCCGAATGATGCTGAGAAGAGGGAGTTCCTGTTTATTTCCGGGAAAGATGCGAGTGTTCTGTTCTCCAGGTTTTTTCCTTCTCCTTTTATATTGAAAAGCTTTCCGATCTGAGGTAATAACAGGAACAATATGAAGAAGAAAATAATTAATATGGATGATTTCTTTTTCATTATTTCCTCGCTAAAATTGAAAGTATATGAAGGGGCTGTAATTATTGCTTGCAATAATGAATATGGAATATATCAACACAATGGTCATGACGGCAACTCTTAAAAACAATGCAGTATTATTATTCCCTTTTTCCAGATACTTCCCGATCACAAGATCCTTTGGTAAGAAAAGACTGAATAATCCAAGGATCATCAATAAAACATTCTTATGGGTTAGAGTCGTTAGGAAGGAGGAGGTTATTTCCCAGTTTGTTGGTATAAAAATATTTGAATAAAATACAAAAGCCTGCCCCATTGTATCCGAACGGAAAATGATCCATCCCATATAGACGAGAAAAACAGTAATTATTCTCCATTTAAAATGGAGTTTCTTATGTTTATCGAGGCCGAACAGTTTTTCCAGAAAAATAAATCCTCCGTGGTATATTCCCCAGATCAGAAAGGTCCAGTTTGCACCGTGCCAGATGCCGGTAAGTATAAAAACTATCCACAAATTTACATAGGTTCTGATTAACCCTTTATATGGCCCCCCAAGTGGGAAAAAAAGGTAATCCCTGAACCATTGGGATAGAGTAATATGCCATCTCCTCCAGAATTCGGAAATTGATGAGGATGAATATGGCCTGTTAAAGTTTTCAGGAATACTGAACCCGAATATTCGTCCCAATCCTATTGCCATATCTGAATATGCGGAAAAGTCAAAATATATCTGCAGGAAATATGCCAGCGAACCAATCAGGGCAACCGGAGTGGTTACTGCATCTAATGGAGTATTATAAGCTGTATCTGCAACAATACCGCAGGCATCAGCCACTATTACTTTTTTCGACAAGCCATAGACAAACCGGGATGCTCCGAGAGAAAAATCATTCAAATTTTCCCGCCTGTTATGTATTTGTTTTGCGATCTTACTATATCTGACTATGGGGCCGGCAATAAGTTGAGGAAACATTGAAATATACAGTAATAAATTGAAAAAATTCTTTTCAGGTTCCACCTTTTTAGAATTAACATCTATTACATAGGATAGAGCCTGAAATATATAAAATGAGATGCCGATGGGGAGTATCAGGGATGTGGCAGGAATAGGAGGTAAGCCGGCAAGTTCGGCTAAACTGCCTATCTGAAGTGTGATAAAGTTTGCATATTTGAAAATAATTAATAATAACAATGGAAGAGATATACTGATAAAAAAGAATATCGGATTTTTTTTATTATTATTTATAAATAATCCGAATATATAACATGAAAGGGTCACTGCAAGTACGATAAGAATAAATTTACCGGATCCGTAAAAATAAAATACCATGCTGAAAAAAAGAAGGACAAGGTTTTTTATGTTTCCGTTATTTTTACTTATGAAACTGATTCCGAAATAGGATAGAATTGTGACAGGAAGAAAGTAAAATAAAAAAACAGGTGATGAAAAAACCATTCCCAATTATATAAAAAAACAGGCGAATCAGCAATATATATAATTTATATTAAAGATCCGGTAATAACTATTGCTGTAAAGTAACAAAGTAACCCTCCGGCCCAGTTATCAGTTATTCCTACCTGCCTGTAGGCAAAATTGAGATATTATTTTAAAACTTCTATATTAATATTGGGATTTATTTAAAAAAAAAGTTAATTTTTAGAAGAAATGAATTAGGGAGGAGAAAAATGTCTAAAATCCGGATTTTTATTATCATTGTGTTATTTGCATTTTCATCTCTGGTTATCCTGGCTGTAGCAGATCAAAAAGGTACTCTCAAAAGCGGACAAAAATATGAAATCAGGAAGAATGTTCTATATTTATGGCAGTGGGGCAGACTTGTAATTGCCAAACCAAATTATTATATCTTAAAAAACGGCTCCCGTTTAAAAATCGGCAGGTCCGGCAACATTCTGCAAAATCCCGGCCTGAAACTGAAAAAATTGGTTCGCAGGAAAAAACCTTCCGGAAAAACCAATGATCCCAAACCGTACAAACCCTATGATCCGGCTCCATTTGAAATAATTGTAGATAATGTAAAAGTATATCCTAATTATTCATTCACCATTAAGGCAAGATTTAATCCATCCGGAAATAGTACCAATACAAATGTTGAAGGGCGGGTTATCTATTTTGATATTGATGGCAAATCCTATGGAAGCAGGATAACTAATAGTATTGGCGAGGCCAGCTTAAAAGTTTCCTATCCTGACTTTACAGTGGGAACATACAAATTGGGAGCCGGAATACTGGTACAGCCGGCGATCAATAAATTTAAAAAAGGGTATGGAACGCTAAGGATCCTGGGTTATTATGGTGCCTGTGCGGTGAAAGCGGATTATGTATCTTTTGGCCACTATAGGAGGAGAGGGTCTCACAGGTTTTTTGAAATCAAAAGAATGGGAAAAGTGAATTCAAAAGATGAGTTGAAATCAAAATGTACCGAATCAATTTTCTCACAATTATTATCGGATTTTTGTAAAAATAATAGTAGTATTGATCCATATAAATTACACAAAAGGTATGCTCTTCTATATAAGGAGGAAGATGGAAGCTTTATGCTTGGTTCTCCTTTTCCCACTCATAAGATCTGCCGTCCGACAATAGGATATTGTATTGTGATCAAAAAAGGGATACCCATTCCCCCACATGATGCACCCAACAAAGGTGAGTATTACATGAAACAGTCGAGTGGCATAGGGGCGGTACATCCGTTGTTTCTGAAAAATCGGTGCAAGGATTCAATTTTTTCTTCCCTGACCAATGAATTATCCCTGGAGTATCCAAATCAGGTATTATGGGAATGGATGTGTGTTATCTATGATAAGGCTATTCCAGACAAGATAGTTTATTCTTTAACCGTCTTCCCGCACTGATGAAAATCATGATTTCATCGTCTGTTTTAAATAAGGCAATATGAACTTCCTTTTCCCTCACTTCCATCCAGCTGCATAAATGTTCAAAACAGAAATATTTTATTATTGAAATTTTATCATGGTCATCTTTTAATCCTGTAAATCATGGTTCCGACATTTTCCC
>JBDLJQ010000107.1:0-4514 GCA_039714255.1 Acidobacteriota bacterium | reverse complement strand
TTTTAATTTATCATAAGCAATTGATTTACTTTTTGCTTGGAGATGAAGAAGAATTTCTCCCTCTATATTTTCAGTCTTCTGAACTTTATACTCTTCCGCATAATCAAGGCGTAAAATATCTGCATTGTTAAACACTCCACCAACTACGGACTGAAGGCTGGTTATACGCACAGGTTTACCAATATTGGGAATGTACAACCACATATTCTCCTCCATCCGTAGAGTACTCCTCCCTTTTTCACTTGCAGGAGATATAAAAAGGGCTGCAACTTTATCTTTTCCTTTTTTTACTGTAAAAAGAACAAATTCCTTTTTCCTTCCATTAGGTTCAATATTGATAAGTTTCTTATAAGATTCATACGATTCCGGATTAAGGTTTCTATCAATCTTTAACAGTAATTTATCTCCCTCAGTCTCCTCTCCGTTTGAAAACAAAAAAACACTAAGTAATATAATAAATAAAACCTCTATTTTTTTTTTCATTTTTTCTCCATTCTGCTTAGATTTCAAACATATCTCAATGCTTCAACCGGCTCCATCTTTGCCGCTTTAAGTGCGGGTTGAAGTGTTGCTAAAACAGATATAACAATGACAATTATTGAAACAAATACGATATCTCCGATTTTTAATTCAGGTTTAAGAATATACCCGGTCTGTCTGCTGAAATTAAATGTAATTTCAATTGTATTCATAATGAATATGGAAATACCTGCTAATATATTGCCGATTATCACACCAGCAATACCAAGAGAAAATCCTTCAATTAAAAATAGTGCAAGTATTTTTTCGGGCATCGTTCCAATTGCAGCTATAGTTCCAATTTCCCGGATCCTTTCATAAACAGCCATTATCATCACATTCATAATACTAACCAGAACTATTGCCATTAACATGAATTTAATAAACATTGTCATTATATCTATCATTTTGGAAATATTATAAAAAGGCGATAGTTTTTCCCATGTTCGGACATCAAAAACCTGTTTATCCTGCTTATTTTTAAAACCTTTCAAATTCTCCTTTATCTGATCATTGACTTCATCCAGTTTTGAGAAATCCTTAATTCTTATTGCAACCTCACTTATCTCTAATTTATCCATACGCAATATCTCCATTGCATCATCGATATGAATATATCCATCCCTCCCACCGGGCCCGGTTACACTTTCAATTATTCCGCCGACTTTAAACTGTTTACCATTGACTGATCCATCCCTGTTCGTTGCAATTACAACCACTAAATCTCCTGCCTTCACTTTCAAACCGGCTGCCAGCAGCTCCGGGATAAGTATTTCTCCTTTTTTTATAGCTTTATCTCCCTTTTTTATTCTGGACAATAAAAGAGGTATCGTTTTAATCTCCTGATCTGGATAAACACCGTTTATTCTTATATTAGTATTTTCAACGAAATTACTGAACATACCACCAAATTTTATTCTTGGAGAATAAGATTCGATCTGAGGTATTTTTTTTGCTACCGATTGAAATTTTTTCCAGGCCTTTTCATTAAGATTAAGAGTTAAAGGCAGACTGTCAACTGAAGCAATATACCCTCTTTTGTGTACCTGAATATGGCCAAGCATCGAATCTGTAATCTGGCTTGTGATTATGTTCTTAAAAGAACTGGATGCGGCAATGAACACCAGAACAAACACAACGCCGATGGCAATTAATGAAGAGGTAAGAAAAGTTCTTCTCTTATATCTAACCAGATTCCGAATCGCAATTTTAAATAACTTAAACATTTTTACCTCCACTCCCTTTTGCAATATTCACCAACAAACCATCTTCAAGTGTAAAAAGGGTTTCCACTTCACCTACTATTTTCGGATCATGAGTGGAAAAAATAAATGTAACTCCGTATTCATCTCTCATTTGACGCATTATATCTATAACCATAAAAGCAGTTTTACTATCCAGATTTGCTGTAGGTTCATCAGCCAAAACCAGCTTCGGGTTTGAAACCAACGCCCTTGCAACCGCAACACGCTGTTTTTGTCCTCCCGATATCTGGTCCGGGAATTTATTCATCTGATCTTTCATACCGACTTTCTCAAGTAATGATCTTACTCGCTCTTTTCTTTCTTCGGCAGGGACATTCTGAACCATTAAAAGTGGATATTCCACGTTTTCATAAACTGTCAAAACAGGTATAAGGTTAAAATCCTGGAAAATAAAACCAAGGTTTTCTCCGCGGAATGCAGCTGCCTCTCTCCTGGTAAGATCGGAAGTTAAAATTTCAGCCACTTTTAAACTACCGGTTGTAGGTTTGTCAAGGCATCCGATCAGATTTAGAAGAGTTGTCTTCCCACTTCCTGAAGGACCTATAAATGACAGAAATGATCCTGATTTGATTTCAAAATTTAAAGATTTTAAAGCTTTCACTTCAATCTCACCGGAATAATAAATTTTGGAAAGATCTTTTGCCACTATTAAATTCATAATTTTCACCTTATATTTGTATAACACCTGGATTTTATTTTTTCAATATTTGGCCACAGTTTTCTAAAACATATAGTGATATCGTTTAAGTTCAGGGAACAAATCAGTAAAACTTTCTTACAGGCCGTACAAAGAATTTTTTTCGAAAAAGGGAAACATTCCTTATTCTCCCCTTCCGGAAACTTACGATCCAATTAGTATTCTTATCTGCATTAATATCTGATGTCCAGATCTCCTTTTGAACAACGGAAAAAACAGAAAATATATGAAGTCCTCCATACCACTCTTTTTTTTCAAGAAGGGAAGCACCCTCCTCTATTGTCGGAAGCCGCCAGTTATTAAAACCTGCAAATCTCTTCCGGTTCAATTCTTTGATCCATTCTCTCGCTGTTTTAATGGACATTGCCTTAAAAGAACCCCGATGATGCCACATCAATCCTGTTTTTCCATCTATAACAACTTTCTGCTGTTTTGATATCTCAGTTCTATATCTGTTAATAAAGTTTCCTGACGGGTTATATTCAGAATCGTAGAGATTATTTCTTTTTAAAATTCCGGTCAGATCCTTTTCATTTATATTTCTACTGTTGGATCTCAGGCGGATATCCGGCCGGATCCTCCTTTTTGATACACTGGGTTTTTTGATATTCAGACTCTTATTTTCTTTTTTAAGAATAATTTTTTTCTCATCCAGTTTCACATCATCCATTTTCTTTATCATATGTCCTGCTATGTATGGAATAAGAAAGATAAGTATAAAAAAAACCATCTTTAAAAAAAATTTTTTTACTTTTTTTTGTGGTTGCACTAATTTCCATTCAGGAAAACCACTTCCACTTTCAATGGTCAGGCTTTCAATCAGTTCGATAACTTTCTTCCCGCCTTCAGGGCGGTTCTTGCTTTTTTTTGCCATCATCCGGTTAACCAGAGGCTGCAGGTATGCAGTTTCAGATGGTAAAGAAGGGATAGGATCTCTTTCATGTTTCATTGCAACTGTGATAATATCCGTCCCTTTGTAAGGGATATCCCCGGTAAGCATCTCATATAATACTACTCCCAGACTATAGATATCATTACGTGAATCGGGAGGATATCCTTTTATCTGCTCCGGGCTCATATAATAAGGAGTACCAATAGATGTTCCTGTCATTGTAAAATTTTTACTTTCTGAATAATCTTTAGCT
Organism: Acidobacteriota bacterium; assembly: GCA_039714255.1. Taxonomy (GTDB): domain Bacteria; phylum Acidobacteriota; class Aminicenantia; order UBA2199; family UBA2199; genus UBA647. Next base: position 888 of record JBDLJQ010000107.1, on the reverse strand, counting down.
ATTCCGAAATCAACAAGAACCGGTGTACCATTATTTCTAAATAATATATTTTCCGGCTTTATATCCCGGTGGATAAGCCCCTTATTATGCGAATATTCAAGTGCACCGGCTATTTCCCTGATAACATCCAAAGATTCTTCAACATTGATATTGTCAGTTTCTCCTGGAAGTATTCGCTCTTTAAGGCTTTTTCCCTCAAGGTATTCAACAGCAATATAGTTTAGTTCACCATAACTTCCTACATCGTACACCGGTACAATGTTTTTATGATTAAGTTTTGAAAGTATATCCCCCTCTGAAATAAACCTTTCCCTGGCATCCTTCTCATTCGCCATTGAGGGGGAAAATATTTTTAAAGCAACTTTTCGGTCTCTTATCCTGTCAATCGCAGCATAAATTCTGCTCATTCCTCCCTGTGCGATTTCCTTTTCTATCTGATAACCTGGTATTTCCGGCTTTGAGTTCATGAATATAGACCTATAACTAAATTTTATATATTTATAACATAAGAAAGCAATACATCCAACTGTCCGGATGTCTGAAAACCGGTTTTATCTAATCAGGATTTTGTTTCCTTCTTTTTACTGAAGTCAAATGCATTGTTCAGTATTGAGGTAATACTTGCTATATCTGTAAGATTTGCAGGAATGATCATTGAATTGGTATCCTTTGCTAATGCCTTGAATGATTCTATCCAGTCCACAGCTATTCTCATGCTTACTGCATCTTTTCCACCCGGTTGATTCATTGCCAGAGATATTTCTCTTATCCCTTCTGCTGTTGCCCGTGCAACTTCCAGAATTGCTGCAGCCTCCCCTTTAGCTTCATTTTCCCGTTTTATCCTTTCACCTTCGGAATATTTTACTGTTTCCTGTTTCTGCCCTTCAG
>JBDLJQ010000106.1:0-4733 GCA_039714255.1 Acidobacteriota bacterium | reverse complement strand
AAACAATTTTGAATTAAAAATTTTAAATTATAATTGTGTTCATTACACAATTCCCTTCGGTTCCCTCATTTCATTCAGTCATGCAAATTTGCCTTAGGCTAAATTTGTCTAAATTGAAAAGCAGAAATCCATAGTCACAAAATGGACACTTTTTGTGATAGAAGATTTTTCAAATACCGCATACCACCTATATAAAAAGGTTATTTTAACTGTAAATTTTGTAGATTTGGGATTCGTAATCAAAAGGTCCCCAGTTCGATTCTGGGCATCGGCTTGCTTTATAACCCCTATATATAAAGATATTTTTTATTTACTTGGAAGGGGGATATTGTGCATCCTTAAAAATGACAATTTATCCCAATATCCTCTCTGGAAAATTATCCGGCTATTTTTAATATGAAAAAAGCCGCAACCCCTGAGGCCGAGGGGGTCTTTTCATTCCAGAATTGCCCACTCTCCATCTTCAAAAATATTCTCAACCATACAGGTCATGTCTGCTTGTGCAAATTCACTTTTGAACATTTTTCTAATCGCATCTTTTCCTACTACCGGTGATTCAGGAACCTGATGATTGATTGCGTCTTCCGAATACAATTCTGATATAAACTCTGTATCTCCCCTGTTAAATGCATCCACCCACTTTTCAACCACCTCTTTCGGTTTCATATAAATACACTCCTCGTTAACTCTACAGGTAATTATACAATTACTTCATAAAATATGAAGGGATCAAGTTTTTGCTGCACAATTCAGATAGATTCCCTGCCAGGAGTGGTGTAATTACCAGTCCGGAAGAGTGTGTAACGGAACAGTTGAACTTATTCCCTGATTATTTGATTGTTATTCTCTCTTTTTCCCACATTCAGGCTGCGTTTTTTTACTGAATCACGGTAAATTCCCCTGAACCTTTATTGTTCTCCAAAATATGTTCAGGAATGGTTGCCTTATTATTTACCATCATATTGAATGACCATTTTCCAATACAGAAATTTTTGAAATTATAGTGCCAGACACCTGAATGGCCGGGACCTAGACTGGGGAAATCCAAATTAAAAGCAACATGATCCACACAATTTGAGGCACCTCCGGATTTGTGAAAAATTATTGCCAGCTTACATGGAGGAGCTAAAGTTCCACCTTTATTTTTTACATGAACAGATATAAACAATTTTTGATAATCTTTTATTGTGTCAGATTGAAGTTCAATTTTAGATAATTCAAGATCGGTCATAGTTTTAAGTTTAGTTAAAGAATTTTTATTGACATGAAATGTGATAGCTTTTACCAGTTCCGGTTTATACTGCCTGCCCCTATTGAATTTAGTAATTGGTGGCTTAGTTGATTTCTCTTCATCACAATTAACTTTTATTTCAACTTTTTTAGATTTAACCTTTGAACTTAAAGTTTTTACAACTAATTGTACCCAGGCCTGACAATCTTTATTGATTTTCCAAGAAAAATGTACATGATTTAACCCTTTAGCCATTTGTGATGTGACTGGTTTGGACTTTGACAATACACCATCATATTTAACAAAATAGTACTTAACAGACATCGCTTTGGAGAGGGTTATTATTCCGGTCATTTTTATTGTTTTGGGACAAACACCTAAATAAAACTTAGTGGAGGATTTAAGTTCAACTTTTACCAATGATCGTACCTTAAACGATTTTTTGCTCACACGCTGCTGACCGGAAGCAATCGTTGTAAATGGCAGCAACATCAATACAATGCTGATACATAAAATTTTTTGTAAATTTTTCATTGTTGCACTCTCCTGACTCTGTATTTTAAATATCTAAGTAATATATAAAGAATATTGGGGTGATATCTCAGATTAATAAAAAAAAGAGGGTCGGTGCTTTGCAATTTGGCATTTTTTAATTGATATATTTGTAGAGTCTAGTTCACCTGTGAGGGTGTATTTCGCCATACTTTAAGAACTACGGGGTTAGGTTTTTCATTTCTCCTGATTAAATAATAACTGTGTCAATAACGCATCCTGTGACAGAATGAAATAAAAAATCATGGTCACAAAATGGGCACTTTTTTTGATCATATCGTGAAGTTTCTTTATATAAGATAAACACATTACCCTACAAATTGTTGAAAAATTGTGTTTTGTAGGGTAAAATATGTGTATGGATGATCTCAGAAATGTATTAAAAGAAAGTAAAGAGTTTTATAAAGATCAGAAAAAAACCCTTATAGCACGAATTTCCATTCTTCCCAAAGGTAATATAAAAAAGAAAATTATCAAGGACAAAACCTACTATTATCTTCAATATCGAAAGGGATCTAAAGTAATGCAGGAATATCTGGGAAAAATCATACCGGACAAATTGAAAGAAGATCTTGCCCTTCGGAAACAATTACAGGAAGAACTGGAAAAAGTTAATGAATCACTTAAACTTTTGAATGACAAACATTCGTTAAGCTCAAGTTTTTTCCCTCCTCTGGAAAAAATTCTTTCAAAAATGACACAGATGGAACTCTGGGATTCCGGTATTGAGATAATAGGTTCCTGGTGTTTTATAATTTATCAAAAATACCTGCCTGTTGAAAAATATCCTCTCCGTACCCAAGACCTTGACATATTGATCCCCATTCCATACAAAGGAAATATTTTTGATTTTTCTTCATATTTAAAAGAGTTGGGATTTGAGGAACAATTTAATCCTAATGGATCTACTTTCTATTCTGCAGGATCAATCAAAGTTGAATTTATTGCTCCCGGAAAAGGGAAAAGAAATATCAGCAGAAATTTAAAAGAATTGTCAGTAAATCCCCAATACCTGCATTATGTTGAAACTTTGCTTCAAAATTCCATTGAAATAAAGATTTCAAAAGGGATCAAAGTTAATCTTCCGGCACCATCTTCCTTTCTCCTTCATAAACTTTTGATTGCAATATTAGCTGAAAGGAAAGATAAAATGGAGAAAGATATCAGACAGGCAATTTATATCGGGAAATATGTATTAAAAGAAAAAAGAGAGAGAGCACAACTTATTTCCTCATGGGAAACATTCTCAAAATCCTGGAAAAATAAAACAAAAAAATCCCTGGAAGCTGCTTTAAAAATTATTCCACTGGAAAGAAACACAATAAATGAACTAAAAAAAGTCCTGGATTAATTACCCTACATTATCAATTAATTGCTTGTTTTGTAGGGTAAACGAATCAAGGTGAACACAAGGATGCACTTTGTATATTCTTCTCTTTAATTCAAAATTAATGTAATAAAAAATAAATAAAAAGTTAAAACCGGGGGACGGAGGTTTACTTTTTTACTTTAGAAAGCAGCATTCAGCATTCAGCATCAGCTAAAAAAACAAAACTAAGGTTACAGGGGACAGGTTGCAGGTGACAGGACAAAAAAAATATAAATTGTGAATTCTAAATTTTGAATTCTAAATTAAAAAACAGAAAATAGAATTAATCCGGGAGTGAAGGTTTATTTTTTTACTTTTGTAAAAGACAGTTTGTGACCTTTTTCATATTGATTCTTCTACTTTTAATACTATAAAATATTTACATAATGAATAGCAAAAATTTTGTAATAAGGAAATAAAAAAGGAGGAGAATTGAAATGAAAAGAATGTTTATGTTGTCATTAATATTTATAACTGCATTAACATATTTATTACCGGTTCAGAAAACAGTTCTACCTTATCTGACAAAACCTGACACCCTGGTAGTTGGTGAAGATTTTATCTATATTTCAAACTTTCCTGAAGTTTACCTCCTTTCTCCCGCCACTCATGAAGTTAAAAAAAAATTCGGGAAACAAGGGGAAGGACCCGAAGAGTTTAAACTGTTCATTCGATTTCACCTGGACAAAGATCAAATAATAATAAACAGCTCCGGTAAAATGTCATACTATACAAAACAGGGGGAATTTATTTCTGAGAAGAAATTGCCCGGCAATAATGTGTTTAAACCTGTTGGGAAGAACTATGCCGGATACAGGATATTCGATAATAATAAAACAAAGGAAAGCTTGGTGGCAATTGACCTGTTCAACAAAAAGTTCAAAAAAAAAAAAGTGCTACATACAACCCCTTTCAAGTTCCAGTTCGGCAGGCAGAAGATCCATCCGGTTAGGAATCAGGGCAATTTCAGGATTTTTGATAATAAAATTATTGTTAATGGTAACAATGGAAAGATCCATATTTTTTCCAGTGAAGGTAAAAAAATAAGGACTATAAGACCTGATTTGGAAAAGATTAAAGTTAGCAAGTCCGACAAACTTAGATACAGGGAATATTACAAAAGCTATCCCGAGTATAAGCAGTATTATGAGGCTGCATCAAAATGGTTTACATTTCCCCAGTATTTCCCACCTATCCATGAGACCTATATTTCTGATAACAGGATCTACGCAGAAACCTACGAAAAGAAAGAAGAAAAGAGAAGATTCATTATCTTGGACTTTGAAGGCAAACGACTTGGATCCGTCTGGTTAAAAGTTACCGATATCAATCCTCTTGAGAAACATATTTATACTTTTTATAAAGACAAATTCTATCAATTAGTTGAAAACGAAGCTGAGGAGCAGTGGGAACTTCATATTGAAAAACTGGAATATTAACCCTGCCTTTCTTTTCAAGTTTAAGTCATAGTCTCGGGGATGGTCGCTTAATTTATTACTTCTTTAAAATCTCTGTTTGTCTTAATCTAATTCAATACTCTGAGAATTGATTAATAAATTATAGTCACAATTTGGCCACAAT
>JBDLJQ010000105.1:0-4808 GCA_039714255.1 Acidobacteriota bacterium | reverse complement strand
TACCCGAAATAAAATCCAGAAAAAATTTAATATCCTTATTTTCTCCTGCTCCGGGGTTTATATTTTCTGAGGCCAGTGTTCCGCTTTTAAACCCTTCTCTCAGCTTAAAAAGAATTTTGAACATTCTGGAAGCAGCTCCTGAAGCAGGTACAAATTTAATAATATCGAGTTTTTTGATGTTTGCTCTGAATAGTTCGACCAGCTCATCTCTCTTCTTTTGTGAAATTGACATAATCCCATCATCTTTCGCTGCAGATTTTACGAGCTCTACCGGGATATTTCCCCTGGAAAATTTTTCCATCTGGTTTAAAAAATTTTTCTCTGATATCCCTGACCTTTCCAGTGCTGATCTGTCTTTTTTTTCTAAATTAAAAATTTTCTCCTTATCGTGTTCCATTCACTTCATTTGTTCCTTTTCTTTATATTTTGTGTACAGGTATAATTCTTCGTTATGTATCCTTTTCGATAGAAGTGAATATAGCTTATCAAAGTCGCTTAAAAATTCAATCCCTCCACCTGAAATAGAATATTTTTTAAAAAATTTTTTACAAAAACTGGACAAATTCTTTATATCTTTTTCAAACCCACTTAGTAGTTCACTAAGATCTGCATCACTATTTGAAAATTTATGAAGGGCCGGGTACAGGAATTCATCTTCTTTTTTTATATGGTCACAAAGTAGTTCACTGGCTTCAGTCAGTTCATTTCTCCCTTCTACTGTATGAACACCTTTTCTTCGTACGGCATTTAGCATATCCATTATTGCAACGTGCTCATTTTCCAGAACTCTTATTAAATCTTTCATGATTTTCCCAGGTATTTACCCGGTTTCCCGGACAGTTTCCCCTTTATGAAGAAATATAGAATATAAATATTGAAATTTCAACATATTAAGATTTTTTTTTAATTATATAATTCCCTTTTTAAAAAATATGATGGAATAGATTAATAAACCAATTCCGGAATTATCCGTATTTTATATTAATGAAAGGAAAAAGACTATTTATAAAACAATTTACCATTATTTTATTATCTTTAGTAACCCTGTTGAATTCGGTTCATTCAGAAGAAAAAAAGATCCTGGAAACCATGGAAGTTGTAGATGTGGAACTACCGGTGAGGGTATTTTACAAAAGTAAGATGGTGGACAACCTGAAGAAAGAAGATTTCAAAATATATGAGAATGGAGTACTTCAAAAAATTAACGGGTTCTTCATTGACAGAAAAAAGATCAAATTTAAAGAGGATATTGCAGGTGATACTGAATCTGCTCCCCGATATTTTATTCTTGCTTTTAAGATCACTGAATATAATGACCAGCTTAAAGAGGGAATAGATCATTTGTTTGAAAAATTGTTTAAAAAAAATGACCAGCTTCTAATATTTATTAACGATAAAACATTTTTAATTAATGATCTTAATAATTTAGCTGATACCCGGAAAGTGGTCTTAAAAATGCTTCGGGGAGAGAGCCTTAAAGCAAAACAAAAAGCAGCTCTGATGCTGAATACAATTGAATCTGAACTATCAGCGTCAAAACTCAACCAGGTACTCAATTCCAATATGGCCCATCCTGCAGGTGAGTTTATAAAATTACTGGAAAAGTATCTCCAGATATGGGATAAATACAGAACTGAGTATTTGACACCAAAACTGGATAATTTTTACTATTTTGCAAGGTATCTTCAGAAGATAAATATAGAAAAATGGGTAATTAATTTTTACCAGATAGAATTGTTCCCGAAAATCAAAACATCGGGGGAGTTGATCCGGACGATAAAAGGGATAATAAGCGGCCTGCAGGTGAGTAACAGGGGAGAGGATCTTTATTATTCGAGAAGGTTATCCCAGCTTTTGAGAAAAATAAATATTTCCCTTAATGTATCTCATGATTTTCCTTCGGATGAAATAACAAAACTTTTTTATAAGGTTAATACCATATTTCATTCTATATTTATTCCCACAACAAAAGCTATTCTTTCCGAAGATCTTGAATACAAACGTGTTTCCTCTAATATTGAAAATACTATGAGGGACCTTACAGGAAAAACAGGCGGAACAATTATTACTTCGGGTAATCTTAGCAAATCCCTGAATAAATTATCTGAAAAAGATGATATATTATATACCCTTACCTATTCTCCTACCGACAATAAAAATGTAGGAAAAATAAAGGTGACAACCTCAAACAGTTCATATGATGTAATGTATGACAACAATATGAGGGACAAGTATATAAAAAGATATTTTAAGAAGAAAGAAGCTTTGCTTCCTGCGGTAAAAATAACTGATGCAGGGTTTAAGAACGGTTCACTGGTTGTAACTATTTCCGATTACTTTTTAAGGCTTGAGAACGGGAAAAAACTTGCAAAACTGAAGATCAGAATTCAGATCTCCGACAGAGATCAAAAATCAGTTTTTGACCAGGGTAAAATAATTGTTGCGGAAAAAAAGAAATTTACCATAAATCTAAACTTAAAAAATATTATTCCGGGTAAATACAGTATTGTAGTTGATGTACTTGATCTTCTTACAAACAAGAGTGATATGAAATATGTAAAATCGGAAAAGACCAGATAATTAATTTTGTAACGTTTTCTTCAAAATAAAGAAACTTCATGTTATCATATGATTTATCCCTTCCGGATAAGAATTCTAAGGAAAAATAAAAATGGGAGATATAAGAAAAGAAGAATATTTTAAAAAAGATACTATCATAAAAGAGGGAGAAAACTTTCTCGAACAAATTTTCCCCTTTAGAAAAAAAAGCCGTCTTTCACCTGATATGAAAAGGTCTGCTCTTCTGATCCTGGATATGCAGGAATTTTTCCTTAATAAAGAATCACATGCTTTTATCCCCAGTGCAGATGCGATAATCCCAAACCTGATAAAACTGCAGAAATTTTTCCTCAAGTTTAAACGCCCGGTTATTTTCACCAGGCATATAAACTCGGAAAAAAATTCAGGACAGATGGGAACATGGTGGCGTGATATTCTGAAAGAAGAGGACCCTCTGTCAGCTTTGAGTAAAAAATTTTCTTTAAAAGATTCCCTGATACTGAAAAAGACCCAGTATAATGCTTTTTATGAGACTGAACTTGAAGAAATTCTTAAAAACTATAAAACTGAACAGATATTGATCGGAGGTGTTATGACCCATCTTTGTTGTGAAACAACAGCAAGGGAAGCATTTGTAAGAGGATTTGACGTTTTTTTCGGGATAGATTTTACTGCAACTTATAGCAGGGATTTTCATAAAGCAACATTACTTAATCTTGCCCACGGGTTTGCAGTACCCGTTCTTTCCAGTGAATTTTTAAATAAAAAGAATATAAATGTGTGAAAAAAGAGATGTAGCAATTATAGGATGCGGCCCGGCGGGGATATCGGCAGCACTTCAATTAAAAAGATCTAATATTGATTTTTTTCTTTTTGAGAAGGAACAGGTTGGAGGCCTTATCAGGAATGGAAATCTGATAGAAAATTATCCGGGTTTTAGCGAGGGTATCCCCGGATACATCCTTGCCTCACACCTGGAAGGCCATCTTATGTCAGCTGAAATTTTCCCTGTAATGGATGAGATAAAAAGAATAGATTTTTTAAATGAAAAAAAATGTTTTCTCCTTGAGGGTAAAAAGGGGAGATATTCATCTGAATATGTTATTGCTGCATCAGGGACAAGGCCGAAAATCCCAGAAATTTTAGAAAATGTTGACGAAAATATTTTGCCAAATATATATTTTGATATAATAAAGCTTCGGAATATAAAGGGAAAGAGAATACTTATTATTGGAGCCGGTGATTGTGCCTTTGATTATTCATTGAGCCTTTCTGTCAGGAACAATATTGTTCTTGCCAACAGGGGTACAAAGATCAGGGCAATTCCTCCGCTGAAGGACAAAGTATTGTCCGGGAAAAATATCCGGTATAAGGAAAAATGCAGCATAAATAAAATAGGGACCGGAAGTAAACTCCCTTTGAAGGTTTCATTCTCCGGAGAAAAAGGATCAGAAAAAAGTGAGTTTGACCTGATTGTTTTTGCTGTCGGGAGATCGCCTGAAGATGGATACCTGACAAAACTCCCACCTGTATTGAGAGAGAAAGTTGAAAGTAGAGGAAACCTTATACTTTCAGGTGATATAAAGAACGGCAGCTTCCGTCAGGCTGTAATTGCTGCCGGGAATGGAGTTGAAGCAGCGATGAAAATTTACAGAAAGATATTTGGAGATTAGGATGAAAGTTGTTTATGAAGCCGGAGATGATAACCTGGCAAAAGTCTACATAGGAAGGTTCCCCGGTGGAAAATATATTGAGTTCGTAGAATCTGTCCAGCCCCCGTTCCCGAAAGAAAAAAAATTTGTTCTTATCGTATCGACACTTTTCGGTTGTCCGGTAGGATGCCTGATATGTGATGCAGGGAGAAAGTATAACGGGAAACTGACTGCCGATGAGATTTTCGGCCAGATAGATTTTCTGGTGGATAAAAATTTCAAAAACCGTAATATCAAAGTTGATAAATTTAAGATCCAGTTTTCCCGAATGGGGGAGCCTGCTCTGAACAATTCAGTTCTGGATGTTCTGGAAAGTTTTAACAGACGCTATAATGCACCCGGTTTTATTCCCTCCATTTCTTCGATAGCACCGGCAGGAAGTGATGATTTTTTTAAAAAACTCAAAGAGATAAAAGATAGCCTGTATAATAAAGGGAATTTTCAACTTCAGTTTTCCATTCATACGACAGATGAACTTCTGAGAGATAAAATGATCCCGATAAAAAAATGGGATTTTAAAAAGATCGCTGATTATGG
>JBDLJQ010000104.1:0-4860 GCA_039714255.1 Acidobacteriota bacterium | reverse complement strand
GATACTTTTGTTTTTAATCCTCACAAATGGATGTTCACAAATTTTGACTGCTCTGCTTATTTTATTAAAGATAAAGATGCTCTGATCCGCACATTTTCCATACTCCCGGAGTATTTGAAAACAAGTGAAGGTGACACAGTCAACAATTACAGGGATTGGGGAATTGCACTCGGAAGACGTTTCAGAGCGCTTAAACTCTGGTTTGTTATGAGAAGCTATGGTGCGAAAGGATTAAAAAAGAAAGTTTCCGATCATGTGAAATGGGCTGCAGAACTGAAAGAGAATATTGTTGATCACTCAGATTTTGAACTCATGGCACCGGTCCCCTTTGCAACCATATGTTTCAGGTACCATCCGAAAAACGTGAATGATGAGGACCTTATTAACAGTATAAATAATTCTCTTATGGATAGACTTAACAAGAGCGGGAATATCTATCTTACCCATACAAAACTTAAAGGAAAATTCACACTGAGACTTGTTATTGGGCAAACTGAACAAACCAGAGAGCATGTAATAAAGGCCTGGGAATTAATAAAAAATACCGCAGCAGAAATCTTTTCTGAAAATTAATAAAAACTTCTATTGATAAAAAAATCAGATGTTTTTATTATAAAATTTAACAGGAGATAAATTGAAACATTCAGTCTTAATTAAAATTACTATTTTTATTCTTATTTTTACTCTCACAACATCTATTTCAGAACCAAAAAAGAAAGAGAAAGATGCATATAGATTCAAGATCATTCAAAAACTCCCGGTAACAAAGGTAAAAAGCCAGGGAAGCACAGGTACATGCTGGATATTTTCTGCGACCTCTTTTCTTGAATCAGAGATTCTCAGGGCCGGAGGGAAGGAGGTTGACCTGTCTGAGATGTTTATTGCCAGGCATGCTTACACTGACAAGGCAAGAAGATTTGTTTATATGCACGGAGATGCAAATTTCAGTTCCGGCGGTCAGTTTCATGATGTTATTGATCAGATAAAAAAACACGGAATTGTCCCTGAAAGTATATTTACAGGAAAACTGAAAGGGCAGTTCAGACATAATCACGGTGAACTTACGACAATTCTCAGAGGATTCCTTGATGGTGTTATTAAGAGGAAAGGGAAAAAACTTACACCGGTCTGGATGGATGCATTTCAGGCAATTCTTGATATTTATCTCGGTAAAGACCCGGGAGAGTTCGTTTATGAAGAGAAAACCTGTACACCGGAGTCATTCAACAAATCCCTCCCGATCGATCCGGATGATTATATTGAAATCACATCATATTCTCACCATCCATATTATAAGAAATTCCGGCTCGAAATTCCCGACAATTGGAGTTATGACCGCAATTACTATAATGTCCCGATGGAAGAACTACTTGACATTGCATTAAATTCACTGGAGAACGGATATACTTTCGGATGGGATGCAGATGTAAGTGATAAATTCTTTGCAAAAGACCGGATGGATGTCGCACTTGTTCCCGAAAAAGACTGGGAAAGATGGACAAAGAAAGAGCAGAAAGAAAAAATAAAAAAACCTGTGAAAGAGAAAGTAATAACTCCGGAGATGAGACAGGATGCATTTGAAAACTGGGATTCAACCGATGATCATCTCATGCATATAATGGGAACAGCTGTCGATCAGAATAATAACAATTACTTTCTAATGAAGAACTCCTGGGGTACAGACAGGAAATACAAGGGATTTCATTATATCTCTGAGGCCTACTTCAAATTGAGAACAATCTGCCTGATGATAAATAAAAACTCTCTTACAGATGAGATGAAAAACAAACTGGGGATTAAATAGTAATATAAGACACTAAAGATATCCCAGGGATTTAAGCATATCTTTCTGATCGTCAGTTAGTTTTTTAACATTGTCCTTTCTGTTAAGTTTCTTGCGGAAATCCATCAACTTTAGTAATTTTTTCATTAATCCATTAATTATCCTGATGTATTTCCCCTCTTTTTTTATAGACTTAATTCCATTTTGATCATATTCCATATCGTAGAATTCAAATTTTTCCTGCTCTCTGTCCGGGTAATATATCAGTTGATGTGGATAATCTATAATTGAGAACCCATCATGATACGCTTCAGGAGAATATGTTTCCAGAAATATATTTTTCTTTTTTTTCAACTTGAAAACACTTTCACCAATCATATACGAGGGCTTTTTCAAACCAGCAAAGCTAAGAATTGTTGGAGCTATTTCAAGCGTTGATACAGGCATTGCTATTTCTCCCGCTCTATCTACTCCTTTACCGGAAATAATCAGAGGAATCCTCGTGAAAAGACCGTTCAAATAATCTACATGCCCGACAACTTTCCTGAATTCACCCAACCCTTCGCCATGATCTCCGACCACAATGAAAACGGAATCTTCATAAATACCTTTCCTCTTCAGATAATTAAACAGCTTACCTATTTGTTCATCAAGAAATTTCACTGATTCACGGTATAAAAACCTTGATGAGGGTATTGTCTCAATCATTCTATGGATAAAGGAGATATTCAACTTAATATTTTTATCTCCTTTATTAATTAATGTTATTTGTCCCCGCCTTCTTGGAGTTCCGATAATCAGTTCATCCTTTTCTTTCTGCCTGTTCCATTCTTCAGGAAAAACAATTTCATATTTATCATTTGAATTTTCTGATCGAATTTTAAAATCTATGAAGGAGGTTGTATATATCCTGACATTCTTATTACTTTTAAAAATTTTCGGGATCTTAGTTCTGAGGATCAGGAAATTTTTTCCGGGAGAGAGATCCAGCTCAAGATCTATTTTTTTATAATCAGTACTTTCACATTGATTAATAAGTTCTTTATTAAAAAAAACTTTGAACTCTCCCCCCTGGTATCCCGGAGGGAAATACGGACTGTGAGGATCTGAATAATGAATCCAGTAAAATCCCTTTCTATCCCCCCTTTGGTTTAAAAGTTTAAAAACCTCTTGATTTACCGCAATTGCATCCTTGTAAAAAAATCCATCTGAAAAATTTTCACTAATCTGATCAAAACCCTTATTCAGGCCGAACTCGGATTTTAATACTCCCAGTGAAATAACACCTTTTGTTGAAAATCCATCCTTTTTTAATAATTGTGCAATATTGTTATGCCCGGCTTTTACAATCTCACCATTATTATAAACTTCAAGTTTATGGGGCGGGAGAGAATAGAACATATTCGCATGAGAAGGGAGAGTGATCGGGATCAATGAAAATGCATTTTTATAATATATCCCCTCTGATGCCAGTTTTGCCAGATGGGGAGTCAGATCATTATCCTTAAGTGAATAGTTAATATGATCTGCCCGGGTTGTATCAAGAGTAATTAAAAAAATATATTTTATTTCGGACTTGCTGCTGCAGGAATTGGTTACGAACAGAATTACTATTAATACAAACATCTTTAAAAAATATTCTCTTTTCATTTTATTCCTGTTTAGAAACAATAAGTTAAAAGAGCATAAAAACTCTCAACTCATATTTTTTTTCCTGAATATATTACCTCATCCTGAATCTGTAGTGAATCCAGAAGTCATCACCCAGTTCTGTATATTTTTTTATAAGTACCCTTACCGTATCAGCGCTGAATTCTGTTAACAATTTCTTTGCTCCATCAGGATCTTTTTCTATAATTTCAAGTGCCTTTTTTTCTATTTCTACGGTCTCGTTGTATATTTTATTCTCATATCTTTCAAGTGTTTTCTTTATAGTATCACCTGTTTTATCCCAGCGTCCCTGAGCAAGTTTGGCTGCTCTCCTGAAAGCCCATGCGGCAGAATCCATGGTAAATTTCCTGTTGGATCCAACCTTCAGGTCTTTTATCAGTTCAGTCACACCGGCATGGACGGGGAATTTCGGGGTCATGGCCGGATTTTCAAATCCTATCCACATAACACCTCCGATCGGGTCAGGCAGCCAGTCTCTTGACTGAAGTATAGTATGGTATGCGCAGTATTCCACTGCAATAGGTCTGTGTCTTTTAATCACATCTTTTTTCAGTGTATTAAAAAGTTTCCTCAGGTCTTTTGACATCCAGGGTGTTGCTATAACACTTTTCACCTTTTCCATCTCGTCCTTTCCATCTTTATCTTTTATAACTTTCCCGTCTTTATCTTTCTTCTTCTGTTCGACCATAAGATTTTTTGTCATATCATACTCGGTGCCGACATAGGTAGCTTTGAATAACTGTACAACATCATCGAGCGATACTTTCTTATCGGGTTTTACAGAGAACGGAAGTTCATCCACATCAAATTTCAGATCGAGGGAAGGTGCAAGTGTTTTAAACACCCAATACTCCCTGATAGAGAAAGGTTTTTTTGTATAGGAATCTCCAAAAACTTTCCAGAACTTGAACTTCCCGTCCTTTTTTGGATCATATAATTTTAATTTTATCGCTCTCTTTTTTATATTTTTTGAATAAAGAAAATTATCCTTATCATTCTCAACTATCTCACCAATTCTACTTATATTAGCAGCGCAGCCGACATGGTCATCAGGTATCCTTACTGCTGCCCAGATACCTCCGGTCTTATCTTTTCCGGGCCCTACGATCTCCATATGCCATACTTCTTTTTTATCAGCTATCGTTATGCATTCTCCAGAATCACAATATCCGTATTTTTTTATCAGTTTACCGATAAGAGTTATTGCTTCTTTTGCTGTTTTACATCTTTCAAGGGAAATCCTCTGAAGTTCTTCGATCTGAAATATCCCTTTATCACTCTTTAGGATTTTTTTCCCGCCGAATGTCGATTCTCCCATTGAGAGCTGATATTCATTCATGGCAGGATACGCAGTATCAAAAAATTTATAGGTCTTGTCAACCTGGGGAATTTCACCCGATACTTCA
>JBDLJQ010000103.1:0-4986 GCA_039714255.1 Acidobacteriota bacterium | reverse complement strand
AAAAAAGAAAAAAAATAAAAATAAAGATGAAAATAGTTGACAAAAAAGATTTATTGATACATATTATATTATTCAGGAGGTAAAATGTTTGATATAAATATTAAATGGGAACATTTAACCGAGGAGACAAAGAAGAACATTATTGATGAGTTTATCGGTAACCTCTGTGCGGAAGATCTGCAGGAGCTTCTTGAGAATATAGAATATATTGAAGCGAATGCCGTTGTTGATGGTGTGTATGATGAGTACAAATCATTTCAGGAAAATGAGTTTACTTTTAAGAGAGTTGAAATGTATAACACACTTGAGCACTTTCTTTCCCGGCATTTCCCTTTTACACTCTCCATCTGATGCCGAAAAAAGAAAATAAAAGAAAAACTTTATCAATAAGGATGGAATACTCTCTTTATGATCAGATAAAGGAAGAAGCAGGTCGAAATGAAAGGCTTGCCGGTGCACATATAAGATGGATCCTGAAACAATATTATTTAAATAAAAAAGGATTGAAGGTGTGATCATGGATATAGTTTCAATTTTCAGATCATCGGGACCGATTAAACAAAATAAATCAGGTAATACATTTATAATAAAACTTAATAATTTATTTAAAGATAAAGTAGGGGTTGGTGTAGGTTTTATTTTATCGATCGTAATTGCCTATATAGTAATTACTCTTTTCACCATATATAACCTCCTTGTCAGCTTATGACGATACCTGTAATGAAGTAACTTAATTACAGGTATCGCCATTTTTCAGCAAAGCTGTCAGAGGTTCATTGCTATTCTTGAGTTCATAAACCGTTCCTGCTTCAATGTGTGAAGCCTCTGATGAGTTGTTTTCGGATTTCTTAGAATACCGGGATTATTATCAATGATCATAACCTCATCCCTGGTAAGATTTTTTATCTGGATAAGCGGAATATCCCTTGTTGTTGATTTGGTTATAAGAAGAGATCCTACCCTAACGGATATGTTCGGTACATCTTTCAAATACTTCAGGGTATCAGATAAATGTATAATAGGTTCCTTTTTGGAAAAAATACGGTCACTTTTTAATTCCGGACCCCCTTTTTTAAAAACTGATATCAATCCGGCTATTTTTTTTATTAAATCAATGTTTGATGCAACACTTTTTGTAATTGCCCAGAACTTTTCAATAATTGAACCTTTAAATATCTCCGGCTCGGAATAGGTTTCCATATCCATGGAGTCCAGAACTTTTTTAACTGATTCATTAATTGTTTCGAGTGCAGATAAGTCATCTGTATCAAGATATATGTCTACCGGAACATATCTTTTCATCAGCACTTCATCAAGTTTCTTATCCATGGACTCCAGATAGGATTCACGCGCTTTTTCCTTTTTGATACTTTTTTTCAAGCTCACATTACTTTTGCCTTCTTTTGTCATAAAGCCTCCTTGTAATGTATAATTATGGTGTCTGTATTCAATATATTCAACAATATAAACATAATAAATATATATTTACTTTATCCACGGATCTGACGGAGACGGAGGAGGAGGTTTTATTGATACAAACTGATCAGCGGATGGTGGCTATTTTTTTTACCTAAATTATCCAATATCTTTTCAATTGATTTTAATTTTGCAAAGAAATGGGATTCAAAGCCGTGTAATAAAATAATGTCAGCATTTTTGATTATCGGGATAAAAAAATCAGAAACTTTGTGTTTTTTCCATTTAATAAAAACTGATCTTTTAAAGAACGGAGTAATGAAATATTTGCTTTTAAATAAAAAAGAATCATGAATAACTACCAGATTTTTATTCAAAGGAGTTATTTTTTCAGGACCTTTTTTTTTGAATTCGATATATTTTTCTAACCCGTTTGGAGATTTGCGACCTATTTGCCATATATTGAAAGCACTAAAAAAATCTTTGTGAATAAATTCTTTATATGGTTCAGGAAGATCTATCTTAAAGAACCGTTTTTCAATTTCTGATTTTTCATATTTGTAATTGGTAAAATATTTGTTGAATGTTTCTCCTTTCCATTTTCCCGGTGCTAAAAAATCTACTATCAACTTCGCCTGGTATATAGCGGTTTCCCAGTGAAAATGCTGGTCATACGGCCGGAAAAGATATCTGAGCCTTTTATCAATGTCAGTTTGAGGAGATTTTGAGGAGAGTTCATTTTTCCTTTTATTAAATGCATCCCATAACAATAGAATATTTTTGGTTTTACCGGAATACTCTTCCAATTCCGAGCGGAATTTTTTATCCCCTACGAGATATTTCTTTTTAAAACTATCCGGTAAAAATTCAGGATATAGTGATGCTTTTGAAGGGGAAAAGACAAAAAATATTTTGGGTTTCCTTTTTCTATGAATTTCTGCGGCTTTTGTAAATATTTCCTTATATTTATTAAGACTTGATAAATTATTTTTTGGATATTTAGTAATAGATTGATAAATAAAGAAAGTGTCCTCTTTTCCAATTAAAACTTTGTCAGGTACAGGAGAATCTTTAAAGATATGATAATCGATCCAATGGTCAATTTTAAGCAGATCAGAACGTAAGGGGAAATGATCCCATATATATGAATTCATCTCCAGACCGAAGGATGAGGAGAAAACAGATTCTGCAGAAATTTCAGGATAGGGGGAGAGCTTTCTGTTTTGAAACTCTTCTCCCTCACCTACAAAATTGAACAATAATCCTGCCTGAGGTAATAATAAGAAGAGTAAAAATGAGATCGTAATTAAAATATTGGATGTTTTTTTCATTATTTTTTCATTTAGAATTGAAAGTATATAAAAGGGCTGTAGTTATTGCTGGCAATAATAAATAGTGAATAGGCCATTAGAATTGTTATAACAGCTAATCTGAGAGAGACAGATGTGAGATCATCAACTTTTTCAAGATATTTCCCTACAACAAAATCTTTCGGGAAAAAAACAATAAGGAAACCGATACCCATTAATATCAAATTCTTATGTGTCAGGACGTTCATGAAATCCGGGGATAAATGCCAGTTTTGAGGATAGAAAATATTGGAATAGAATACGAGGACCTGTTCAATTGAATTAGAGCGGAATATTATCCAGCTTATAAACACAAAAAATATAGTTATGAACCTTCCTGTAATATTTCTCTTTCTTTTTTTATCAAGGGCGAATAATTTCTCAATAAATATCATACCTCCGTGAAATATCCCCCATATCAAAAAAGTCCAGTCGGCTCCATGCCATATCCCTGTAAGGACAAAAACTATCCATAAATTTATATATGTCCTGGTTGTTCCCCTGTATGGGCCTCCCAGAGGGAAAAAAACATAATCCCTGAACCATTGTGATAATGTGATGTGCCACCGTCTCCAGAACTCTGAAATGGAAGAGGAAGAGTAGGGGCGGTTAAAATTTTCCGGAAAACTGAATCCAAAAATCCGCCCTAATCCGATAGCCATATCCGAATATGCTGAAAAATCGAAATATATCTGGAGAAAGTATGCCAGGGAGCCTATCAATGCAACAGGTGCCGTTACTGATCCTAATGGAGTATTATAAGCGGTATCGGCAACAATACCGCAGGCATCGGCCATAATAACTTTTTTAGATAATCCATATACAAAACGTGTGGCTCCAAGAGAAAAATCATTTAAAGTTTCCTGTCTGCCATGCAGCTGTTTTGCGATTTTTTTATAACGGACAATCGGGCCGGCGATCAATTGAGGGAACATTGAAATATATAATAATAATTTAAAATAATTCTTTTCCGGTTCAATATTTTTGTTATTTACATCTATTACATAAGAGAGCGCCTGGAATATATAAAATGAGATGCCAATTGGTAACATTATATTTGTGACAGGAAATTCAGAAAGTCCGATCAGTTCTGCGAGGCTGCTGATCTGAGATGAGATGAAGTTAGTGTATTTAAAGACAATAAGAAATAATAAAGGGAAAACCAATCCGGTTATCTTTAAGACCGGGTTTATATTTTCCCTCTTAATAATTAATCCGAAAAAATAACTTGAGATTGAAACAGCAAGTATAATCAGAATATATATCCCGGAACCGTAGATATAAAAAATCGTGCTGAAGATAAGAAGTACATAATTCTTGGCTGAATTATTGTTTCTGCTGAGAACTTTTGTGCTGAAGTAGAATAAAATGATTATTGGCAGAAAATAGAATAAGAATACCGGTGATGAAAATACCATTACTAATTATAGCCATACAATAATAAAAAACAAGGAGTTAAGATCAGGAATATTTTTCAATCATTAGATAAATAGTTACTTTATTTAACCTGATTTAATTTCCATTCACTCCTGTAATTTTACAAAAATCTGTATGTGGACTTGAAAAAATAATTCTCATTAAGTATCCTAACCTTACAATTGTTTTGAATGTTTAAGATTTTTATTTGAGAGATGAGAATTAAATTTGGAGATATTCATAAAATAATCAAATCTGTACTAAAAGGAGATCAAAGTGAAAGAGCTGGTTGAAACAGTATGCAAAGCATTGGTTGACAATCCTGATGATGTAAAGGTTAATCAGATTGATGGAGAGATGACAACTATTCTGGAATTAAGAACTCATCCGTCCGATACGGGTAAGGTCATTGGGAAAAAGGGTCGTACAGCACAAGCAATACGGACAATTCTTTCTGCGGCCGGAATGAAAACAAAAAGACGGTTTAATCTGGAGATCATGGAACATGATGATGATCATGAATCCAGAGAAACAGAAAATTAATTTTTTATTGTATATCCGGAGGCTAAATCTGTATACCTGACCTAATTTGATTTTTTTTTATAAAATTTTGTCTAAAATGTAAGGACTTCAGGCTTTTATTTCCCCGCCTTTTAATATAACAGATTTTATCATCCTTTCATTATTGTAATACCCGAGAGTACGATCAATCTGCTGTCAGCGCTTTCTCAATGGCATTGATCACTTTTTTGTGATAGGGTTTTTTCCTGGATGAGGGACCTCCCATTTTGATATCATTTTATCC
>JBDLJQ010000102.1:0-5257 GCA_039714255.1 Acidobacteriota bacterium | reverse complement strand
TCCCCTCCGCCTCTTCCATGGGAAACCCCATGTGAAGGTGAGGCAGGATCTTATCAACACTCCAGAGAAATGCTCCACCTGAAACAAATCCGACGGCGGCAGGAACCCAGGGGATCAGATTCATCTCTTCAGCCATTTCGATCGAGGGGGCCAGCAGAGACCAGTAACTCGCGGCGATCATAACACCTGCGGCAAAACCGAGCATCCCATCCATCAATTTTTTATTAAAATTTTTGAAAAGGAAAACCATCCCCGCACCAAGTGCGGTCATTAACCAGGTAAAACAAGTTGCGATCAAAGCCTGAATGATCGGCGACAATCCGGAAAACCATTCCATATACCCACCCCTATATCATTAAACTAAATTCCGGAAAAATTTTCAACCGGAGCATCAGAGGGATTCTTTTTTTATTGATATACGTATGATATACTTTTTTCCGCAATGAAACAGTTCTTTTTAAAACATCTGAAGCTATTTATTATTGGAATAAGCATAATGGTGACGATCCTTGTCGGAGCATTAACAGGGATATTGCTGGTCTATCAAAAAGGGCTCCCGCAGATCACCAACCTTGAAGACATAAAACCGGTCGTCATGACAAGGATATATGATGACAACAAAAAACTCCTCAAAGAATACGCGATCGAGAAAAGGATCATTCTGAAATACAGTGATATCCCGCAGATACTCAAAGATGCGATCATAGTTTCAGAGGACTCAAGGTTTAAATCACATTGGGGAATAAGTTTTACAAGCATTTTCCGTGCTGTTTCCGGAGTGGTCTTTAAAAGAAACCGCGGGGGAGGAAGTACGATCACAATGCAGCTTGCCCGCAACCTGTTCCTTTTCGAAGAGAGAAAACAGAGGACATTCGGAAGGAAGCTCAAGGAGATCCTCCTCTCGATCCAGATCGAAAAAAATTATTCAAAGGATCAGATCCTCACATTTTATTGTAATAAGATCCCGTTCGGAGGACCGGCATACGGGGTTGAGGCCGCATCCAGATATTATTTCGGTAAATCTGCCCGTAATATAAACCTGGCTGAATCTGCATTACTGACCGCTATAATTCCAAGTCCTAACGGCAGATACAACATATTTAAAAATCCTGATAATTGTAAGAAAAAAAGAGATCAAATACTGAAAAAAATGCTCTATCTCAAATACATAACTGAGGAAGAACTCGAAAATGCACTTAAAATAGAACTTCCGGCAGAGCCTTTCAGTGACGACGAATATGAAGTTGGGAGTTACTTTGTTGAAGAGATCAGGAAAGACCTGGAATCAAAGTTCGGCGATACACTCCTTTATGAAGGGGGGTTGAAAGTTTACTCCACACTGAACAGTGAAATGCAGAAATGGGCTGAAGACTCCCTGCAGGAAGGGCTTAGAGATCTCCATAAAAGGGGCGGATGGAGGTCGGATAAAAAGTTGTTCAATATTATCAAGGAAAAACTTGACCCTGCAGAATTTGAACATGAGTCATGGGGGAAAGTAAA
The DNA here is from genome assembly GCA_039714255.1 of Acidobacteriota bacterium. GTDB lineage: Bacteria > Acidobacteriota > Aminicenantia > UBA2199 > UBA2199 > UBA647. The sequence continues at coordinate 3,757 of JBDLJQ010000102.1, read as the reverse complement.
ACTCAAAAAAGGGATAATAACGGACGCCCTTGTTACAAGTGTTAATAATTCAAGGGCCGTTTTCAGAATTAAGGAATATAAAGGTACCTTAACCGCAAAAGAGGCGAAATGGACAAAATATTCGTTGAGAAGAATATTAAAAAAAGGAGATATAGCACTTGTAAAGATCCTGGACATTGATGAAAAGAAAAAAGAATTAAAACTCGGGCTTGAACAGGAACCGGAAATGACAGGTGCTTTGCTCGCAATTGATAACAGGACCGGAGCTATTAAGGCAATGGTGGGCGGTTATAATTTTGAGAAGAGCAAATGGAACAATGCAACTCAGGCTCTCAGACAGACCGGTTCAACGATAAAACCGATAGTATACACTGCTGCCATTGAGAACGGATTCACACCATCAACGATCATACTTGACGAGCCCAGAATTTTTGAGAACCGCTGGACCCAGGAGCCTTATGAACCGAGGAATCACACCGGAAAATATATGGGGCCGGTAACATTCAGAATGGCTCTGGAAAAATCCAAAAACCTGGTAACAGCCAGAATTGTTGAATCGATAACACCTCCGAAAGTGGTTGAATATGCAAGGAAATTCGGTATAACCTCAAATCTTATTCCGGTAATGTCGATTGGGCTCGGATCTCTGGAGATAACTTTAAAAGAGATGGTGGCAGCCTATACGGTTTTCCCCAATTACGGAATAAGGGTGAACCCATTCAAAACAAATTCGATCCTTGATCAGAACAATAATATTATTGAAGAAAATTTTCCCGACAAAAAACAGGTGCTGGAACCGGACACAGCTTATGTTATGAACTACCTGTTACAGGGTGTTGTAAAATACGGTTCCGGATTCAGGGCCAGAGTACTGGAAGCTCCAGTCGGGGGAAAGACAGGAACTACAAATAATTTTACCAATGCCTGGTTCATAGGATATACACCTACCATAACAGTCGGTGTATGGGTTGGCCATTTTATCGAAAAATCACTCGGGAATAATGAGACCGGATCAAGAGCCGCAGCCCCTGTTTTTGTCAATTTCATGCAGAAATACCTTGAAAAATATCCGGAAATGAAAAGATACAGAAAACCTTCCGGAGTGATCATGGTTAAGATTGACAAATGGACAGGAAAGCTTTTCTCTCCCGATTGTCTTTACCCGTTTATGGAATGCTTTTTGAAAGGAAATGAACCTCTGGATAATTGCACTGAAGAAGACCACCTCGAGATCCAGGACTATTACGGTAAATTCGAAGGCTCCGTTGATGACGAAAATGAAAACGACGAAGGGGATGACGGTTTAAATTAAAAAAAGGGCAGAACTTTTTCCACCCTTTTTTTCAATAATCAAATACAATATTAGTAAACAGCAATAGAGCAATTCTTAACAACCTTACAATTGTTTGAAGCAACCGGGTCTTTGATACTAACGTTTGCAGGCTTTACACAAATACTGATGCCAACTGACTTTTTCACCAATACAGGATGATTGACCATTACAAACCTTTGTAATGTGTGTGTATTCTTCGGGAAAGAATTTAATACCTGTGTGGTTTTAACAACTTTAACCAGTTCCCCTTTCATAAGGTCAAAATACTTAAGAGTAACAATGACAGCTGTCGGCCATCCTATTTTTTTATAAGGATGATTGGCTAGATCCACCATTATATTTCCCATGTAAAAAGCATCGACTCCTGGGAGATCACAACCGCAACTGACTGAGTGAATTGCAAGAACACGAAGATCAGCAGTTTTTAAAAAAGTTAACTTACTCGGATCGATCTTTGCAGGGACCACAGTCTTCCGAAGGTCCTGAGCATTAACCGTCAAAGGATTTAAAACAAGCAAAAAACTGATTAAAACAAAAATTGTAAAGAATGAGAGTTTTTTCATAATTTTTTCTCCTTAATTAATAAATTTTCCTCCATTTACCTATCTCAACAGGTTAATAGAAGTTTCCCGGTAAATATCTCAAAAAAAAAAAAAATACTGAGAAAATTGATGGAATATGAAAGTAAAAAAAGGGGTGCCTCACCGACACCCCTGAGATATATTAATGTATGGCTGCCTGTTCTTTATTGTTTTTTTGGTCTATTTTTCGCTATCAAAAAATAACCCATTATAACCCTGTCAGGTTTTGTAACTTTTATCCGGAAAAATTCAAAACCCCTCATAAAGCTTTTCCTTACAAGATATTTTCCCTTCCTGATCCGGCTCTTTCTGGATTTAACAATTGCAACTTCTTCAAACAGAAGTTCGTCTGTCGGATTAAAAACATTGAATAAGAATTCTCCCTCTTTTTCCTTAAGTGTGACTTTATAAACACCTTTTTTGTAATTCTTCCCGTCATGAATAAACGCTCTCGGAAATTTCACACTACCGATATTCATATCGCTTGTTTCCAAAACCGCTTCATCGGCCGGAACTGAAAGGATGAAAAATAAAATGGACACCAAAAGTATTATAAGTTTTTTCATTTTCCCCTCCTGGCTTTTCCCCTTTTATATAGCCTGTAACAGCATTATATGTTACCGGATTTTCAAAAGTCAAGGAGAAAATCTTTTTTGGCTTCAATTGTTTTTTAGCTTTAAAAATATTATAATTTTTTTTGCTTAAGAAATTGACATAATTGTTAATAATGGACATTGAAAATATAAAAAAATTCTTTTCGGGTAAATATGATTTTATTGAACTTCTCGGCAGGGGAGGATTTGCTGAAGTTCACCTTGCAATGGACAAGATGCTCGAAAGGAAAGTAGCTATAAAGATCCTGCTGCCTCAACACACTTCAGATCCGGAAATAGTAAAAAGATTCATAAGAGAGGCCCGCCTCTATGCAAAACTGGAACACCCTAACCTTATAAACATCTACGAGACCGGTATTGCGGAAGGGACTGCATTTATTGTAATGAAATATGTTAAGGGCGAAAATCTTAAAACTTATATACAAAAAGATGTAAAAACGAGACTTTCCCTTGTCCCGAGAGTTATAGAATCGTTATCCGGCGCTCTGAACTACATTCATGAGAAGGGGATAATCCACAGAGATATAAAACCTGCAAATATAATCCTTGAAGATGGAGGGAAAAATATTTACCTCGCTGATTTCGGTATAGCCAGGTCCGACTCCAGCCAGACAATGACCCAGACAGGATCGATAATGGGGACCCCTTATTATATTTCTCCCGAACAGATAAAGGGTGGTGTCGTTGACCAAAGGTCTGATCTGTATGCATTCGGAGCCACATTGTATGAACTGGTCACCGGGAAACCGGTATTTTCAGCAGACTCTTCAATGGAAATACTTTACAAACATGTAAATTCCGAGCCGGAACAGATTGGGAAAACTTCACCCGAAACACCGAAGAACCTGAAATATATTATCTCAAGATGCCTGGAAAAAAAACCGGAAAAAAGGTTCCAGAATGCAGTTGAGATAACCGAAATTCTGTCAGGGAAAAAGAACGTCTCCATGACAAAATACCTTAATTCCATTGAGTCCGGAAGAAAAGGGGGGAAAAAGAGACTGATCTTCACCCTCCTCTCTCTGATACTGGTTCCTGTGATGATCTTTTTTGTTTATAAAGGTATTTCAGGATCGGGAGGAGAGGTATCTGATACTCTTCAGCAGGAGAAAAACAATTCCGAAGCGGTCATGAATTCCGGAAAAGTAGAAAAAAAAGGACCGGTCATTCTCCCTGTAGAGAAAAAAACGGAGAACAGAACTGCAGATGATAAGGGAGAGGATAAGAAA
>JBDLJQ010000101.1:0-5277 GCA_039714255.1 Acidobacteriota bacterium | reverse complement strand
AAATTCACGGATGGCCAACTCATCGGGACAGAGCGGACATTTCCTCAGCCCCTGGTATGATGACCAGATAGATCTCTATATCAATTCGAAATACAGAAAGATGGAAAATTTTGAGGGAAAAATAAAAAAACTTGAAATAGTCCCTGGTAAATAAAAGGGTCAAAGCCCCTTCTTCTCTATTATAAATGTTACGGGGCCATCGTTGACAGAATATATATCCATCATTGCGCCAAATATACCTTTCTCAACCTTTACATGTTCGGCCAACTTGCTATTAAAAACCTCATAAAGTTCCTTAGCTTTTTCAGGAACCATGGCATTGGTAAAGTCCGGGCGTCTCCCTTTTTTAATATAAGATGATAGTGTGAACTGGGATATTGATAGAACTTCACTATTATCCAACTCCATAATAGAGTTATTCATTTTGTTATTCTCATCGGGAAATATTCTGAGATTTACTATTTTTTCAGCGATATATTCAACTTCTTTCTCCGTATCTCCATCTTCTATACCGGAATAAATAAGTATTCCGCGGTTTATCTTTCCTGTTGTTTTCCCTTCCACATCAACCTTTGCTTCACTGACCCTTTGTATTACAACTCTCATAGCTGTTTACTTCCTTATACCGGTATCATCTGAAGAGACGTTTTCCATATATTTTGGGAAGATTTTCTTTTACCGCTCTTTCAGGAAGATTGTAGTATATCTTTTTTTCCAGTATAGGACTGTTCAGGTCTATCAATCCCTCTCTCCCTTCACGGTTTTTCACTTTCCACTTTCTGGTATTGTCAAAATAAAAACATTTTGTAATTATTGAAAAAAGGAGGCCGTTATTTCCCGGAGTTATTTTGATCTGATAGATCAAAATATTCTTCTCCAGCCAGCTGAGCTTATTAATAAAAGTTAGCCCCTTTTTCAGGCTTGATAAAAAAAACAGGCTGCAATTCAAAGTCCTGAGATCCTCTGCTCCCGGAAGGGTTAAAATAGTATTCCTCTTTACTTTTTTATCATTAACCGGGGTGATCCTTATCTCCCCGATCTTCATTTTCCCAGCCAGTTTTTTCATAGGAGTTGAGGTTTCCTTTTTCAGCTGAATAAGTGAGTTGCTGTCCCTGATCACCGGTACTTTTTTTCTTATCTCTTTTTTTATCCGGGAAATATGGAAAAATTCCCTCTTATCTAACTCTGTGAACAGAGATCTTTTCTTTTTAATATCTTCGATCTTCAATTTATAATCTTTTGTTTCTCTTTTGAACTTATTAATTGTTTTCATTGACGGGAAAACATAAAGGATAAGAAAAAGTGAAATTATGATAATAAAGTATAGAAAATATGATAATTTTTTCATTCTGTTTCAACCTCTCCCGAGATGGTGAAACGGAAATCTTTCTGCATTCTCTCAGAATTATTATTTTTTACTACTTCCGGTTCCGAATGGGATAAATATAGTATGTTTTCAAAACTGTCTATATATGAATAGAAATTTAATAACTTCGGTAATGCCCCCTTTATATTAAAACTTCTTATACTGCCCTCTATCAGGAATGAAAATTTTTCTATATCCGGGGAAATGTTTATCTCTGTCAACTTTAAAGATGGTGTAGGTTTCAAACTCAGTTTCCTGATAAAATTAGAAATTGAATATGAGAGCCTTATAGGATAATCGATAAAGAATGTCCTTGAAAAAAAACCTGCCCTCTCTTTTCTTACTTTTTTCTGAGTAGAGATCTTCTCAGTGATCACAGTGTGCTCTACCTTTTGTCTTTTTAATGCGTTACTGTGTGTGGACTTTGACCCCTCCAGTATTATAACCACAGCGATCAGGGCCAGAGAAGTAAAAAGGAATGTTTTCAGGAATGTTTTTAACATGTTTTCACCATCACATTTTAAAGGGGACGGGAATTCCCATAATAGAGAACAGGCCGGCCAGCCTTTTTTTAAATAAAATGAGGAGATTTATCCTTATTTTTTTATATATAATATTTTTTTCTGAAACTATCGGGTAGAGGTGGTAATAATGATTGAACTTCTGACAGAGAGAATAAGTAAAACTGGCTATAGCTGAAATTTCGTTCTTTTCAATAGCGTGTTCCACCTGGATCTCCAAAAGTGAAAGGTTCAGGAGGATGTCAAAATATAGTGCCTTCTCATCTTCCATAAGCTCTTCGATCTTTCCCCCTTCCATAAAAAATCCGGTGTCTTTTTTATCAAGTTTTTTTATAATACTGTTTATCCTTACCATTGTATATTGCAGATAGGGTCCTGTATCACCCTCGAATGAGAGTGCATCCTGAAAGTCGAATGAAATAACTGTATTTGAGTTAAATTTGATCATAAAATATCTTAATGCACCAACAGCAATATCTTTTGCAATGGAGGTGATATCATCTTCTGATAACCGGGGGTCCCTTTTTTTTACTTCATTTTTTGATTTTTCCGTGAGGATGTCTATCAGGTGGCTCCCTTTTACGGCCCGTCCTTTTCTACCTGATACTTCAATATAGGATTTCTGTTTCTCTTCTTCGTTCACTTCAAACCCGAGCTCTTCTACACATTGGGGAGTTAATGCCACCATCTCGTAGGAAAAATGGATATACTCTTTTTTGTTTCCTCTGTTACTTAGTGGGTGGATCACCTCTTCCGATATGATCTTCTGAAGGTATGACTGTCTTACATCTATTACAGTATATACTTTGTCGCCTTTTCCAAAATTTTTCTTTTCACTATTTTTGTTGAAATCAGATATACAAGCTGTTGAGCTTTCCCCATATTCAAAAAATTTACGGAAATAAAAATCTCTGTTCAACAGGCCTACTTTCCATAGAGCGTAAGCGATATCCTTTGCGATATATGTTGCTGTCCCGTTGGACCTTATTATTATTTTTTCTATATTTTCAGTATTATATTTTATTACCTGGCACCCCTCTTTTTCCGGATCTTCGGAGAGGTACATAATATTGTTATTTTTAAGGATATCAGAAGCTTCCTCAAAAAGGTTTAGTTCTATAATATCCCTCTCCCTTATTAGAGAGTCATATTTAATATCAAGCCGCTCCATTAGTTCCATGTGGCCTTTTACAACGGTTTCCGAAATATAGTTGCCAACAGAATAGTAGGGTTCTCCCTTTTCTTCTATATGCTTGTGGGCCTCATCCCTCTCTTCTCCCGAGCTTTTTTTTTCACCAAGTATTCTACTGTAATAGGGATATTTGTCCCATAGAAATGATGGGAGGTCCTCAATTTTTTTTTATATCCTCAAGCCCTTTTTTTTCATGATCAACAAGGCCCCATACAACATCTGCCACCTGGATCCCTGTATCATCCAGATAGTTCTGTATCTCAACTTCATATTCCAGAAATTTAAAGCTGCGGGCAAGGGTGTCGCCCAGGCAGGAATTTCTCAGGTGGCCGATGTGGGCGGATTTGTTCGGATTTATGCTGGTATGTTCAACAATTATTTTTTCTTTTTTTTTGTCTGGCCCGGTTTCGATATTTTCTATTATATAATTGAGGAAATCGCCTTTTTTGAGGTGGAAGTTTAAAAATCCTCCCCCTTCGATCTTAACATTGGTGAAGCGGTCTGTTTTTCCCTCAATTTTTTCTATGATCTCTTTTCCGATCAGGAATGGTTTTTTCCCCTCTTTTTTTGCAATAACGAAGGGCAGGGTTGTGGAAAGGTCGCCGAACTTTCTTAAGGGAGGAATTGAAAATTGAATATCTTCCAGAGAAATGTCAAAAGTTTCCTTCAGCTGTTCAAATAAAATATTCCTTAATTCATTTTGTATTGTTTTCATTTATTGTTGTTCCTGATAAAAATTACGAATAGGATTATATCACCAATTATTAAGGAATTAAAGATATTGGTATTGGAGAATACCTGGGATTGTCATTAGTTCACTCCGTTTACGGTCATTGAGAAATTTTCTGAGATTGTCATTGGTAAAAAGGGGTCAGGTACCAGGTTTTTTAGAGCTGCTAAAATAGTATTGACTATAAAAAGCCCCTCTCTCTCTGGGAGAGGGGTTTGGGGTGAGGGAAGTAAGGGCAACCGCCGGGATTGTTCAGGATTTTCAAATATTTTTTGAATGAGGTACACTTTAGTTAATTGTACAATTTTAAATTCAAAGGGGAATTTTATGAAAAAAATTATTGTATTTCTAATTTTTGCATCGTTCACATTTTTTGTTTCAGGAGAAAAACTTGCTGAGTTTGACAATGTTTATAAACCCCGAAATTTTCAGGTGGCAGGTGATGACCTCTATATTGTTGATGGAGGAGTGATAAAATACTTTTCCATGAAGGATTTCAGTTTTATAAAACAGATAGGCAAAAAAGGTGAAGGCCCGGGTGAGTTTAAATGGAATCCACGGATCTATGCTTTTTCCGATTATCTTTTTGCTTCTGACATGGGGAAGGTATTGTTTTTTACGAGAAAGGGTGAGTTGATAAAGGAAAAAAAGATTGCCAACAGGATGTGGCTTGAGAAGATGGAAAAGGGTTACCTGGGGAGAAAATTTGAATTTCTAAGGAAAAAATTAAGTGCCAAGATCCATTTGAAGATACTTGATAATGACCTCAATATAGTAAAGGATATATTTACTTTTACTCCGGATGGTCTTTTTGTTATGGTTTCAGGTAATACAAAAAGGCAGGACAGGCATATGGTTCCTCATTATACCAGGGCAACAACTGATGGAAAGCGGGCCTATCTTGCAGATACAAAAAGAGGTTTTTTTTTAGAGATATATGACCAGAAAGGCAATAAGATAAATACAATAAATATTAATTATAAAAAAAGGGAAGTGTCTAAAGAGTATAAAAAAGATGAGATGGATAAGCTGAAAAAATTTAAAAGTTGGGAAAGTGATAAGAAACGTTTCAATTATATTTTTCCCGATTTTTTTCCTGCCTTCAAGCTGCATATTGTAAATAACGGGAAAATTTACCTGATCACCTACCAGACAAAAGAAGATAAAAGGGAGATTATTACCATCGATAATAAAGGTAAAATATTAAAAAGAAACTTTGTCCCGGATGAAAGGATCTACAATATATTTAATGATAAATTTTATTATTTTGTTGATAATGAAGATGATGAAGTAATGGAGTTTCACAGTATTGATTTGTAAAATAATAATAAGAAATTGTCATTAGGAAATTCAAGTGATTGTCATTAGAGAATGCCCGGGCTTGTCATTTGTTCGCTACGCTCACTGTCATTGAAAAGAACAATGGAAAGAGGTGAGGGGCAAGAGGTAAGTGGTGCTGAAAACTGAT
>JBDLJQ010000100.1:0-5861 GCA_039714255.1 Acidobacteriota bacterium | reverse complement strand
TGCAGACAATACACCATGGACAGAACCCGCAGCTCCACCCTCGGACTGCATCTCAACAACATCAAGTTTTTGTCCAAAAATATTTTTTCTTCCGAAAGCGGCCCATTCATCTGCCATTTCTCCCATACCTGATGAAGGCGTGATCGGATAAATAGCAGCAACCTCACTGAACGCATAAGCTACATGAGTTGCAGCTGTATTTCCATCAATTGTTGACATTTTCTTATTCATTTATTACTCCTTTTTTGATTATAGAATAAAATAATATTTCAAAAAAAAATTAACATATTAACGTGTTTTAGTCAAGAAATATAACAGATTTGAATAGTTGAATTTACGTTTGTTATTTGTTTTGACAATATAAGAATGTTTAATTAATATTATGCCAAGGAGATCAAATGAAGATTGAGCTGATAAAAAAAACAGATAAAAAAAAATTTAGTGTTGAAATCGTTCCGGTATTCGGAAAAAAATATTTAAAGATACTTATAACGAAATATAAAGGTATGGGTGATTTCATAAAGAATTTTGATTTTTCAGGGGAACAGGAAGAATCACTTGTACTTAATTTTCCTGAATCCGGAGGAAAAACTGTCATTCTTGCAGGTGCAGGAAATAGTTCTGATTTGGATTCAATAAGAAAGCTGTCGAAATCTATCATTAAGATAACTTCTGAAATGAAGGTTGAAAAAGTATTGATATCTTTTTTGCCTGAAATATCTTTGTCCGTTAGCATTCTGGGAAACTTTATTGATTTCCTTTATATTAATTCATACAGCTTCAATAAATATAAAAAGGGTGATAAAAAAAACAGGAAAATAAAATCTATGAGCCTCTATATTCCTGATAATAAAATAGATAAAGATATTTTTAATGAAAGATATTTTATTAATGAAGGTGTAAGATATGCAAGAGATCTTATTAATGACACTCCTTCAGAAGTTAATCCCGGATATTTGATTGATCAGGCAAAAAAAATCTCGAATTCACCATCTGTAAGTATGAATATCACAGAAGGTAAAGAGCTGGAAAAGGAAAGGCTGACTGGCCTGCTATCTGTTGGAAAAGGTTCTGTTAATAAACCGGGATTAATAAAGCTTTCATATATCCCTAATAAGTATTCAATTGAGATATCTCTGGTTGGAAAAGGGATCACTTATGATTCGGGAGGACTGAATTTAAAACCCGGTTCAAGTATGCTGTCCATGAAAAGTGATATGTCAGGAGCTGCAATATTACTTGGTATTTTTAAAATTCTTTGTGAGTTGAATATCAGTATAAAATTAAATGCCTTTATACCGGTTGCAGAAAATATGCCTGCAGGATCTTCATATAAACCTGATGATATCATTACATTCAGGAATGGCAAAAGTGTTGAGATAATCAATACCGATGCGGAAGGAAGGCTTATACTGGCTGATGCGATAATAATGGCATCAGAAGATAAGCCTGATCATATAATTGAGTTTTCAACATTGACAGGTTCAATAGTTACAGCACTTGGAGATTCTTTTGCAGGTTTGATGTCAAGGGACAGGAAAATTAAAAAAAATTTGCTGAAAGCAGGGGAAATAACAGGAGAATATCTTTGGGAAATGCCTCTTTATGACAATTATAAAAATAGTATAAAATCAAAAATTTCAGATTTGAAAAATGCTGATTATGGTGGTGCATCTTCAATTAAGGCAGGTTTGTTTCTTGATGAATTTGCAGATAATGTGTCTTTCGCACATATTGATATTGCAGGCACTGCATTTTTGGATAAACCAAATGAATACTATTCAAATTCAGGAGCTACAGGATATGGTATAAGGTTGATATGGCATTATTTAAAATCTTTTAATTTATAATTGACAAACACTGAATTTGATACTATATAATTCACAAATGAGTGATAAAATTGAAGTAAAACTGATGGGACTGATACTTGATCCCGTATCAAAAACCCCGGTCATGATCCTTAAGCCGGAAAACAGGGATAAAGTGATCCCGATCTGGATAGGTATCAATGAAGCAAATACTATTACCATGGAGCTTGAGAATATTGTTCCTCCCAGGCCAATGACACAGGACCTGATAAGGAGAATAATTTCGAGACTGAAATATAAAGTGGATAAAGTTGTTATAAATGAAATAGTAGACAATACATATTATGCAGAGTTGTATATAAAAAACAGAGAAAAGATCGAAATTTTTGATTGCAGGCCTTCTGATGCAGTTGCAATAGCAATAAAAAACAAGTCAAAAATTTATATTTCAGAACAGGTATATTCAAATTTTAATTTAACAGGAATTGCTCCGGATATCCTTTATAATGAAAATAAAATTGAGAAATGGTTCAATTCTTTAAACAGTAAAGACTTTGGCGAAATTGAGCAATAATTTCAGCTGTTTTCTTTTTCCTTGACCAATTGCCATATTTCTTCAAGTTTTTCCAGATCTGTATTTGATATATCCATGTTTTTTTCTTTTATTATTTTTTCCAGATGTTGAAACCTTCTCTTAAATTTGTTGTTTGCTTTCATCAGGGATATTTCCGGATTTACCTTTAATAAACGTGAAACATTAGCTACAGCAAAAAGAAGGTCGCCAATTTCCTGTTCAATATTTTCGAAATTATTTTTATTTATTTCAATTTTCAATTCCATAATCTCTTCTTCAATTTTGTCAATTGCTTTTCCGGCATCATTCCAGTCAAACCCAACCGAAGAAGCTTGTTCTCCATATCTTTTTGCAATTGCCAGTGCAGGCATTTTTACAGGATAATCAGATAGTATGCTTTTTTTACCTTTCTCTTTCTTTTTGATCCTTTCCCAGTTGTTTTTAACCTGTTCAGGAGTTGTTACTTTTGTATTCTTAAAGATATGGGGATGTCTGTTTATAAGCTTGGCTTTTAAAGTCGTTATTACATCTGTTATATTAAAATTTTCTGATTCGCTATTAATCTGGGAAATAAAAACTACCTGAAGTAACAGATCACCCAATTCCTCTTTTTTTTTGTCAGATGAGTTAAGGTCAATTGCTTCTAAAAGTTCATATGCTTCTTCAAGTATATATTCTTTTAAACTTTGTTCAGTTTGAACTTTATCCCATGGACATCCATTTTCAGGATGTCTCAGTTTTTTCATAATATTTATTAATTCAGTAAATTCTTTCATCTTGTTTTTTTTATTTTTTAATGTTATAAGTTTTAAGAGATTTTATGATAATACTATTTATGACTGATTATAACAACTCATTTAATTAAATTGGATTAAAGCATTATGGAAAAAGACTTAAAATCAATAATATTACTGTTGACGACCCAGGCAATGATAAATCTTGGTGAAATAGAAGACCCGATCTCAAAAATAAAAAATAAAAACAGGACAAATGCAGAATTATTTATATCATTACTTGAAGTATTGGATGAAAGAACAAAAGGAAATCTGACTGAAGAAGAAGATAATTTTTTAAAAGAAGTATTAAAAAATCTAGCGTCTATTTATAAAAAAAATTTTTTAAACGAGGATATATAGTAATGAAAAAAATATTAATTTTTTCTTTATTTATTATGATCTCCGGTTCTGTTTTTACCTCTGAAATATCATCATGGGAAAAATTGAAAAAAATTATTTTTTATAATTCAATGGGTAAGCACAAACTGGCTGTAAAAACATTGAAGGGACTCTCTTTTTCAGAAATTACAAGAAATGAAAAAATTTTTTTTATAAAAAAACTGGAAAACCTGGGGAATTTTTATGCTGAAAAAAAGATGTATAAAACAGCTGAATTATTCTACAGAAAAATAGAAAAATCATCAAAATCCTATTGGCAGATCCAAAATTCTATCGAAAAACTAAGCAGAAAAAAGGGAGCACTGTTTTATAATTTTAAAAACTTTATGATTCAGATCCTGTACCTTGTAAAAAATTTTGATTCATCATTCCTTCTTTTAAATCTACTGATCAACGTAATATATTATTCCGGAATTTTTGTTTTTTTTATAATTTCAATTATCTTTTTTTTAAAATATTTTAAGTTACTTTCCAATGATATCTTTTTTAATGAAGATAAATCACTATCGGTAAAAAATATTTTTATTTTTATGATACTCATTTTCTGGCCTGTCTTAATATTTTCAGGTTGGATCGCATTCCCTTTCCTGATCTCCGGATTATTATGGATTTATATGGACAAAACAGAAAGAAATTCCACTATTTTGTTGATTATTATTATAGTGTTTTTCTCATTATTATTCAGTTTTAACAAATTCATTGAAAAAAATGTTACTGATGATAATTTTGAGATTATTGAAAGTGTAAGTAACGGTTATCTCCATGATAAGGAAGATTATTCAAAATTTGATAATGAACTCAAAGTTTTCCAGGCCTATTCATATTATGAGAAAGGTAATTTTGATGTTGCGCTTGATATCCTCCTCTCCACCGGTGAAAGATATGATAATATTTTCAAATATAATTTAATGGGTGCCATATATTTGCAGTCAGGTAACCTTGAAAAAAGTACTAAGATCATAAAAAAAGCGCTTGATATTGATGAAAACAACAAGACAGCACTTCATAATTTCACTATAGGCCTTGCAAGACAGAAAAATACAAAGGTATTTAATTCATATACAAAGCGATTTCCGAAAATTATTGAGTACAAGAGCAGGATTGGGGATCTTGAAGAAATCAGGCTTTCAGATAATATTTTATGGAAAAGGCTTTTAAGCTCTTCCAATGAAAATTTCAGTATAGTTTCATTTGTTTTGTCAATCCTGAAAGGAATTTTTAAACTTCCGGTACTTTATTTTTTCCTGATATTTTTTATTTATCGTATTATTATAAAAAAAATATTTAATAATACAGGTGAAAGTACAAACTGTTCGAAATGTAATAAAATAATAAAAGAAACCTCAATAGATATGACTCATAAGTTTTGTGATGAATGTTATCAATTGTTTATGATAAAAGATCTGGTATTTCAGGAAGCCAAGATTTCCAAAGAAGAACAGTTAAATAAGACTAAGGTCAGGAAATTATCAATTATTGCACTTATTTCCTTTGTTTTTCCCGGAATTAACCTTAATTTTAAAGGCAGGATCTTTTCTTATGTAATAATTTCGATATTATTTTATTCGTTATTCTTCTTTTCGGTGGCAGGGATATTTTTATTCAATAAGATATATTCAATGAATCCTATTCTATTAAATATTACTTTGATACTTTCATTTGTTTTCTATTTGTTATTAAATCTTTATTCTATAAAGGGGAGTGAATACGATGGCATTTAAAGGTACCCTCAGAGATTTTAAGGTTCCTGATATTCTTCAACTAATATCGTATCAAAAAAAAAGCGGTATTCTGACCTTTACAAGTAATGATGGTTTTATAACACTGATATTTGAAAAAGGATTGATAGTCGGAGTTGATTCATTCCCTAAAAAACTTGAACTGAGATCCGGAAATGTTCTTGTAAAGCAGGATCTTATAAGCGAAGAGATGCTTGAAAGAGCATTATCAATCCAGAAACGAACAAATCAGAAAGTAGGTGAAATACTGTTGAGTATGGGCCTTATAGGAGAAAATACCATTGCTGAGGCTTTGCAGACACAGGCTACAGAAATTATTTTGTCTCTCTTTAAATGGAAAAAAGGTGAATACAATTTTAAGGTAATGGATTTTATTGATAAATCTTTAAAAACTATCGACCCTTTGCCCACTGATAATATTATTATGGAAGGTGTTCAAATGCTCGATGAATGGCCATTGATCGTTGAACAGATTCCTGATGAAAATATTATATTTGAACCATGGTATAAACCGTTAATCTATGGCGTGAACATGCAAAAAAGGAGGAACGATGAAAGTTGATTT
>JBDLJQ010000099.1:0-5984 GCA_039714255.1 Acidobacteriota bacterium | reverse complement strand
AGCTCCCTCACCCCTTTATCCCCTCTCCCAGAGAGAGAGGGGCTTTTAGCTTATTAAGCTTTAAAAAATTCAACCTGACTCCTAAAATGGGAAAGGTATCTTAATTGCTAAGACTTCCCCTTTAGGGCAAGGTGAATTTGCCTATGGCAAAGAGAGGGTGCCCTGGGGTACAAGGTGAATTTGCCTATGGCAAAGAGAAGGTGCCCTGGGCTGGACTGAGGGGCCATATGATTACAATAATTTAATTTTTATAATCCCAGGATGAGATTAAGGCTCAAGTATGACTGTCCATTTTTTCAATAAGTTAACTTTATAAAAATAAGAGCATTTTCCCAAGTAGCAAAGTGCCCAGCGGGTGCGAAAGAAATTCCGGCGCATGCTGTTCTAAGCTGAACCTGAAATCGTATAGTTAATAACAGGCAACAAACATATTGGGAGATTACCTCTAACCAAACAATGTCGAGTGAGAGCCAGTCCTGATCAATATCAACTTTTCCAACTCCAATTTATAGATAAGTATCCAATCGGGTCGAATGTGGCAATCCCTATGATCCTTCCAACTACCTGCTAATGAATGATCATGATATTTTTTTGGCAACAGGATATCCTTTGCCAACATTCCGATAACTACAAGCAACTCATCCGGATTATATTTGCCCGAATTAGCTAATTTTTTTAAATCTTTCTTAAATTGTGAGGTTTCTTCTATTTTTCGCATTCAGCAGCTTTCCAATCTTTAGCCAGATTATCCAGAGTGGTAGATTCTGTTTCACCCTTTCGTGCAGCCTCCATTGCAGCTATAGTTTTTTTATTCGGCACTTTCACTGCAAACGGTAAAGCCTGATCTGCAATTACCTGATGAAGAAAAAGGCGAATGCCATCACTAAGCGTAATTCCCATGCTTTTAAAAATGCGTTTTGCCTCTTCTTTGACAACCGGATCAATCCTTGACCTGACAACACTGGTATCCATTTACCTCCTCCTTAACTGTGGCTACATTGTAGCTATAAACAATATAACCTCTCTTTGGAAATTTGTCAACTACATTAAAATTTTAACATTGTTTTAACATCATTCCACCTGATCCCGGACTGAACCGGTTTTGCATAAATTACTTCAAGTGTTTTCGTGTGCTTTTTACTCACATATATGACACTATATATTGATACCACTTTCAGTAAAAAGTTTTTCATTCGGCCCTCTGAGCCCCTTAGCTCCCTCACCCCTTTATCCCCTCTCCCAGAGAGAGAGGGGCTTTTAGCTTATTAAGCTTTAAAAAATTCAACCTGACTCCTAAAATGGGAAAGGTATAAAGATATGGACCTTTCAGAAATGAGAAGTGTTCATTTTACACGATAATAATCACCAGGAACACCTGGAAAAATTAATATTTCTCAGTATTTACAGGATTAAGTCCCTGAATTGAAAATTTTGAGGCCATAGTTTATAATTTATCGGAAAAAGGAAATATCATGTATGATTTTAAAAAAGAGGGGAAATTCCATTATTATTGTGCAGATCTCATCGATCGGTTTGATTATGCAAATATTGAGGAGAAACTGAAAATCACCGGATCTTTCCCTTTTAAAGATGCTTATGTAACAAAAAACAGGATCAGAGCAGCTTATATTGCCGGAGTAGTTGAAGAACTATGCAGAAGAGATAATCTGAGGATCCCTGAGTGGGTACATGATAAAAAATATTTTCTCAAGAAACCTTTTTTCGGGGGAGGTATAGAGAATCTTAAATCATTTTTGATCGTTGAAAGTCCAGTCGGATTTCGGAGAAGGAATATTTTTGTTTCCGAGAATTCTATAATAAGAGTTTAACATGGAATTAACAAAAAAAAATATCAAAAAATATTTTTCAAAACTTTCTGATCAATTAAAACTGCAAAATTCAAAGGGAGAAATTCTTCTTTTTGGAGGAGCGGCCATGATCCTTACTTTTAATTCCAGGATAAGTACAAAAGATGTTGATGCTGTTTTTAAACCGAAAAAAGAATTTCAGATAGCCATAGATCATGTTGCCAAAGATAATAATTTAAATAAAAACTGGTTGAACGATGCGGTGAAAGGATTTTTATACTCCAACAAATTCAACCAGAAAGAGATTTTAAAATTTGACAATCTGACGGTTTATGTCCCGGAGCCGGAATATCTTCTGGCTATGAAAGTGATTTCCATGCGAACAGAAGCTGTGAGTTCAGATTTTGAAGATATCAAAACCCTGCTAAAGGAAACCGGGCTTGATACACCTGGAAAGGTTTTAGATCTTGTCAGAGAATACTATCCGGAAAACATGATCCCCCAGAAATCATTTTATGCTCTGGAAGGAATTATTTCTGAAGCTTTTAATAACAATTAATTTTTAAAATTTGAGGCCATAACCACCATATATAAACAGGGCCGGTTCTTGATTCCTGAGCTTATTTACTCTATAATGATAGATGACACTTCCTCACTTAACAATCAGTAAAAAAACAAACGATCATTCACAATTAAGGAACTGACCTCAATGCTATCAGGTTCAAAATTTTTATTAAAAAGGATCGGATTGATCTATACTCCTTATGAAGGGTCTGCTCCTTATCAACCCATCGAAAACGATGAAAAAGAATTTTTTATTGTCATTAAAAAAAAATATTCTGAAGGCTTAAGAGATCTGTCAAAATTTAAATATATCTGCATTGTCTATATATTAAACAGATTAAAAGGAAAACCTGAAATGACCATAGCTCCTCCATGGGCAAACTGGAAGAAGGTAGGGTTATTTTCAAGCAGATCTCCGTTAAGGCCAAACCCGATCGGGGTCAGTGTTGTGAAAATAAAAAAAATAACCGGAAACAGGATATATATTTCCGGGGCTGATGTTTTTAACAAAACACCTCTCCTGGATATAAAACCCTATATCAAAGATCTTGATGCAAAAGAAGATTCAAATAACGGTTGGGTAGAAGATTCAAGAGATCTTGAGCACCTTTCACTTCATGTAAGAGGGATACCTCATAATTACTGATCTCAAATCTTCCTTCACCGGGAACACCAATTATATTCCCTTTATTTCATCCTTTTTTTGAATGTGCTTCAATTGATCTGAAAACCCTGAAGAAGTTTCCTCCCCAGATCTTTTTTATATCCTCTTCTGAATATCCCCTCTTTACCAGTTCGTATGTGATCCTCCATAATTCACTGGAATCATAACAGTCTTTAAGTGCTCCTCCACCGTCAAAATCGGTCCCGATCCCCACATGATCAATTCCTGCAATTTTTACAATGTGATCGATGTGGTCAACAGCTTCAGAAACTGTTGCCAGTTCCCTCGGATATTTCCGGCTCAGTTCATACCATTCCTCTCTCACCTTTGCCTTCTCCTTTTCCGGAAGCTTTGAATAGTTACTGTATTTGGCCCTGAGTTTCTGGAATGCTTCGTCCCTTGCAGGATTGGGCTTTGGTGTTTTAACATATTCACTTAAAATACAGAGTTGAACTACTCCCCCTTTTTCAGCCAGGAGTTTAAGCATTTTATCATCAAGGTTTCTGGGATTATCGCAGATAGCCCTTGCACATGAATGTGATGCAATAACAGGGGCTTTTGAATATTTGAGAACATCGTAAAATGAATCGTCAGATATATGAGATACGTCAATGATCATTCCTATCCTGTTCATTTCGCTTACTACTTTTTTCCCGAACTCACTTAAACCTGCATGAAGCTTTCCTTTTCTGTCCGTTGATGAATCACAAATATCGTTGTTCCTTGTATGACAGAGAGTTATGTACCTTGCTCCCAGATCATAAAATTCTTTAACAAGTGAAATTTCTTTCCCCACGGGGTAACCGTTCTCCATCCCGATATAAATAGCCCGTTTACCCTTTTTTTCTATTAAAGGAGCATCCTCTGACCCGAGAGCGAGTTCAGCAAGGTCCGGATAAGTATTAACCGCTTTTTTTATGAGGGAGAACAGGTTAAGGGCATTACTTTTTGCTTTTTCCCTCCCTTCAGGTGTCAATTCTCCCTGCCCCACAAAAACTGCAAAGAAAACGGAGTCCAGCCCCCCCTCCTTCATTCTGGGAAAATCCACTTTTCCACCCCTCTTCCGGGGATCATTCCTTTTGCCAATATCAAATGATCCTGAACGGAACATAAGCGGCGTATCGGTATGTGTATCTACAGTAAGAGCTCTATCATGAATAGCTCTCGCTTTTTTCAGTAAATCAGCTTCATCCCCTGCAGAAAATACAGTTAAAGGGATTATCAGCAGTATAAATAAAAGTGTCAGTATATTTTTCATCCTCATTCTCCTTAATTTAATAACCTAATCTTCGTTTGTTGTTTTGAATCCTTTCATCATCCATTTCTTAGCCAGTAAAAGCATTACCGGGCTTATCATTGCAATACCTGCATATATAAGCCACATCATTTCCGTATTCATATTGCTGACAGGTGTATCTGCCGGACAATACTTAATAAGGAACCATCCTGAGTAAAGGCTTGTTATAACTTTAGTCATAAACCAGGGGAACTGTCCTATTCCCATATAGATCCCGGTCATACCTTTGGGGGCGATCTCTGCAACCCATTGTAAAAACCTCGGCTGCCACATGGCTTCCCCTATTGTCATTATTATCAGGTATCCCATAAGAGTGTAAAAATTAGGCCCCAATGCCAGGATGAATGTGGGAGCTGCCATTACGAAGGTTCCGATTATCATCATTTTGTAGGTATTTTTTTTCATTGTTAATGCAGTTACAATTGGGGTTAAAAGAAAGATCAGTATCGGGTTTAAATTAACAAAAAATTCAAAGTTATTCTGAACAAATCCGTCAAATGCACGGCTTGTATATTGTGGTAATGTAAGCCAGTTATGTGCAAAAAGTGTCTGCACCGGAATAAGGATAAAAATAAAGAACATGAACCTTGCATCTTTTATGGGAAAATTGCGGAAATAATACCGTATCCTTTCCTTTGTGCTCATCTGCTCCAGCTCGTTCTTATCCTCTTCCACTTTTTCTTTTGTATCTTCATTTGCTCCGGTCATAGCCGCTTTTACCGCTTTTTTTGAGATTATTGTTGCAACAACGATCAAGCCCAGTACTGTAACACCCACAAAAACAAAATAGACACCCTGAATTCCGAAAGCACGCCTTATGGGAGGAGAGATAAGCCCGGGCAGGAATCCTCCCAGGTTCATCAGGGCATAGAGCATGGCGTATCCCATTGCAGCGGTTTTTTTGTTAGTGAACTGTTTGACAGCTGCATAACATGCCGGCTGGTAGATGCCGTAACCGATTATGATACCCAGGATCCCCAACATAGCCAGTATGTGAGCAAGTCCCCAGACACCGGGTGTACCAAGCTGTGGAGATAATGCAAGAAGAAGCCTCCCGAAAAACATGAAGGAGAGGGCAGACAATAGCGCACGCCTGACACCAATCCAGTCAACAGTGGCTCCAAGTATCAGCATTCCCAATGTTATTCCACCGGTGAGGATGCCAACCATCCTGCCTGCTGCTATATCATCAAGTTTGACATAATGATTAAAGAATAGTGCCAGAAGGCCCACAACACCAAAATATGCGATCCCTTCAAGAATGAAAGAGAGGTTGACGCCAAAAAGGGCACGGGAAGTATGAAAAAGGTCTATAAAAGGCTGGGTTAATTCTTTCAGGATTTTGTTGCTCTGTCCGGTTTGTTCTTTATTATTGCTCATAGAAACCTCACAAATATAAATTTGGCACTCTTCCCGGAAAATAGAAAAACCGGGGTTTTACCATTTGTGGAAAAGTATATTTTAGACCAAAACAACAAACCCAGTCAAGTGCGGAATAATCAGGTGCCGGGGTTCACCGTGAACCCGGCACATGATTTTATTTAACTATATCTATTTTTTTCTGGTGTATGTTATCTCCAGGGATTTAAACTCTTTCCCGTCAGGCATTCCCATATACATTTCAAAGAAAAATTTATCCTTATTAATTATA
>JBDLJQ010000098.1:0-6076 GCA_039714255.1 Acidobacteriota bacterium | reverse complement strand
AAGATCTTCCCTGTTTAATATTTTTATTATTTGAAACTTACTTTCATGATCTCCTTTCCTGTAGATGGATATATTGTTTAAAAGGGGATTGCTTATTTTTATTTCTACTATTATATAATTTTTCTCAATTATCCATGCTTTCTCTTTTTTATATTCTACATTAAAGGAATCTTCCGGAAGGTGTTCCGGCTGGATTTCGGGGAAAGGAAGGCCCTGTTTCATTATAAACCCGGCAGATCCTGTCAGCCATAGGTAATGATCACTTCTCAGGTTATATCCATCCACATCCAGGCTTAAAAGAATATCGGACAAGGGAAGGTCCTGTTTTTTGGCAGCAACCTTGAAAATAGCTGTACCTTCATCCACTTCATCAAACATTGCAATGTAAAACATATTTATCCCGCTCTTTTGAAAATGATAAAACTGACTCCACATAAAATGGCCTCCGTCACGGGGGATGAAATTCAGGGGCCTCTCTTCTCCTTTCCTCAGTTTGGGAGCATTTTTTTGGAGATTATGATCGGAAAATCCCGGATAACATATGGGAAGATAGCCCTGCCCCCGTCCTGAAGTTAATTCCAGATCTTTCGTGATCATTTCATCACTCCACTTTTCAACAGATCCTTTATCAGTAAACCGGCCAATTGTCCAGGGACTTAAGATATCAAAACCGGAATACACTTCCTCATAGTTAATTTTTGAATCTTTGTCACCTGCCCTCCAGTTGGCCGGAACACCGCCAATTAGAGTAGCTTTGAATTTTGGATTTGAATTATTTTTGAAAAACCAGATCAACCTGTATGCCTGGCCTTTAACTCCTTCCCCCAGGAAACCAAATCCCCATACACCTACAACAGGCAGCAGGTTCTCATTCCTGTCCTTGTGGTAGAGGTAAGAAGAATGCCCTGTTATATTGAGATTATTTACGATGTAGGCCCAGTCGTTTGTCATCTGTGCTGAAATCTCTGTAATAGGAGTTCCTGTAATATCATACATTATTGCAACTTTTAAGCCGTAGGCCTCAGCACCTTTCAGGATATATTTCAGAGTTTTATTCCTCCTGGCTCTTATATTTTTGTCCATAAGAGCGATCAAAAACCTGTGTACAAAAATCCCGTCTATTCCATAATCCCGCATCCACCTGCAATGCATTAGAACTGTTTCTTCTATATTAGAGGAAAAAAAACCGGCCCTTCTCCCGTCCTGGTATTTCCAGTCTTCAGCGATGGAGTAAAAAAGAGTTCCTTCCATGTATTCGGAATAATCCGGCCAGAGATCAAAAGTGATAGTTTCGGGTGAGGGTTGGGTCCCGGACCTGCACCAGTGAAGCCAGGAAACATCATAAACCGGATCATCCCCGGGAGCTGCAAACCATCCCTGGTATCCGCACATTATCTTTTTCTCAAGAGTATTTGAAGATACAACAGATCCCTGTATAAAAATTGTAAAAATACAAATTATTACTATTGATTTACCGGATTTTATCATTTCCTCACCGGAAAATATATTAGTATAATTTTCCCGTTTTCTCAACAGAATTATTCCTGCAGTATGTTATTCAAAAATGCCGGGTTTGTTTTGAAAACAGAATTTAAAACTCTTGATTTAATAAATCCTTTGTATTAATATTTCCCGGTGGAGATCAATTCAAAATATAAACCGGCTGCCTTTTTTACCGGAAGAAAAATTGAAAGATATTTTCTGTTTTTTATTCTTTTAAGCTATTTTTTACTGGCAATTAATAAAATAATTCCATTTCATTCGGTTGATGAAGGTATGCTGGCCAAGTGGGCATGGGAACTTCATAAAGATCCTTTTCCATTAGTACAGTATCCCCCTCTATTTCTCTATTTTAATTTTTATCTGTCAATTCTCTATAAAGGGTTCTTTGTTTTAACTGGCCTGGTTTACAGCAGTTCAGAATTTATTAATTCAGGGACCGGTTATAATTTTATGATAGAGGCCGGCAGGATCGTTACCGCATTAATGGGAACTATTATGCTGTTGATGGTCTACAGGATCGGTAAAGAATTTTATAACATTAAAGTTGCTTTTTTTTCAGTCGTAATAATAGCTTTTAATAATCTTTTTTTACTCCATTCCCATATTTTCAAATCTGACATCCTTCTATCATTATTAATAACGGTATTTATATATTATCTTTTCAGGTTTTTAAGTGATCCGGGGAAAAAATGGCTGTTTTTTGCATCATTTTTTTTCGGATTATCATTTGCAGCAAAGTATAATATTTTTGTAGTACCTCTGCTTTTGGCCATAGCTGTGATATTCAGCAGAAAAGTGTTAAATATTATTCACGGGTTTTTGCTGATAGCTGCAGGAGCACTGACAGGTTTCTTTGTCGGAGCGCCCAATTGGATAGTGAATCCTGCCGGGAACCTGAAATTACTTTTCCGGACATTTATTGAAAAAGATTCGCCAATATTTTATCTGAAGAATCTTGGGCCCGGACAGATATATTCAATGTTTATAAAGGATCTTCTGATTCAGTTCGGGCCCGTCCTGGGAATATTGTTTCTGATCTCAATAATTATCCCTTTTATTAAAAAAGACAAAAAAAACATCCTCTTATCTTTGTATATAATTTTATATATTCTGTTTTTCGGAATAAGCGGATTTTATGGAAACAGGTTCCTTATACCACTTTTCCCTGCTCTGGCTCTACTGGCCGGGCAGACCATTTTTTCAGATGTATTTCTGTTCTTTAATATAAAGAAAAAATACAAAACATTACTTTTATCAGTTATATGGATTCTCATAGGATTATTTTCGTTGAATAGAATCGGAATGAACATAAA
The DNA here is from genome assembly GCA_039714255.1 of Acidobacteriota bacterium. Lineage (GTDB taxonomy): Bacteria > Acidobacteriota > Aminicenantia > UBA2199 > UBA2199 > UBA647. The sequence continues at coordinate 3,260 of JBDLJQ010000098.1, read as the reverse complement.
AACCTTCGGATTGTTAAAATCAGGGACCAAAAGTGAGAAGGCCATTAATTACAGGCTGAATCATAATATAAATAATAAAGAATTTAATGTGGCCTCACAGGCATTTTCACCATTGTTGAGAGGGGATATCAGATTCAGAAAAACCTTTATTATCAAAGGTAAAAGAAGGATCCCCGGGAATGTGATCCATTTTTCCCAGGTAAATAAGACACATTATGATAATTTCAGGGATAAAATAATAAGGGATGGGAAAGAGAGGGTCGTTAATATAGAGGATTTACGGGTTTTTTATAAAATAGTGAAACCAAAGTTCCAGACCTGGGATGATGATTTTTTGTTTCTATATCATTTACCGGATTCATTAAAAGATATCAGGAAGGGAGATAAATATATTAAGTTACCCCGGAACTATTATAATTCCGGGAAAAACTCCTGTTTCCCTCTTCAGGGCTATGAAAAATCACCAGGTTTCGGAAGATCATCCAGGGGCACATTTTTTCACAGAATATACTCAAAGTTAAAGATACAGAAAATAAAATTTTATATATTTGTTCCGGGAACAAAGGTTGATTTGAATCTTGAAGTAAACGGGATCCGGAAGTTTCTGAAAAGGGATGACTTTACCGGGTACATAAAAAAAGTAGAGATCAGTGGATTTGAAAAAGAATCTTTCAGTTATGATTTCCAGTATTCACTGAAGATAGAACCTGTGGAGGGAGAACTTGTGAAAGACAAATTTCCCGGTTTTTATGTTGTTTTTGAGCCGGTTTTTTCTGATGAAGGAAAATATGGTTCCCCGGCTGTTATTAACAGTATTTCCCCGGAAAGGATACCCGAGTTGTTCTCAAAGGATGAGTATCCGGATTGGATAAAAAGTTTTTATAAAGAGTATGGTATTGACCTCTCTTTATATGATCTTATTAACACAAAATTCTTAAAAGAAATTCAGGGTGAGAGGCCGAAGTCATCCATATCGGATATTTATCCTTTAAGAAATGGCAGATATAGAATAAATGTTGTGGCTGGAAAGATCGTTGAAGGGATCCCGGATGAAGATGGGGGGATTCTGGTGTATGAAATTTTTGGAAATTCAAAAATAAGAAAAGATAAAATAAAATTTAGCCTGGCCGGGAATTCAGGTTACCAACTGGAAATTAGTTCAGATGAAGATATTGTTTTTGTAAGGTTTTTTCAGGAGAATATAAAGAAAAATAATATTTATATAAAAAAAATATCTGTAAAACCTGATATTGTTAATTATTTAAATGAACTGAAAACCAGGTAAAAGCTCAGATTTGTTAATTACCCCACTTCCAGTCTTCATAATAATCCCAGCTTACCATTGCTTTAAGTTCGTTCAGTTCTTTTGTTTTTTCCTGCAGTGTAGCTTTTATTACATCTCCGATGGATAACAATCCAATTGCTTTTCCGTCTTTTTCAATCAGGAGGTGACGCAACCTTTTCCCCAAAAACTTATCCATAAGGTTAAATATTGTATCTGTTGAGGGTGCACTAATGATATCTTTTGTCATGTGATCTTTTATTCGTGCTGTTTCAGGGTCCAGTTTATCCTGGTAGACATTTCTCATAAGGTCTCTCTCTGTCCAGATCCCTACAAACTCTTCACCATCTTTTACAAGAATGGCGCCTATTTTATTTTCCAGCATTACTCTAATTGCTTCACTGATCGTTGTATCAATATCTACTGAAATGATCTTCGTCCCTTTTTCATAGATTATTTCTTCTGAAAGTTTCATCTGTTCCTCCTACTGTTTTTAAGTTTATAGAAAACAAAAAAAATGTCAAGATAATGAAAACTTTTCACTGCCCGGACTTTAACCTATAACTCCTGTCTCCTCATTCTTCCTGAGGACAAATTTTTTACAGGGATTGTGATTCCATTGCCTTGATAACTGCTTTGGTTCTTGTTTTTACATCCATTTTTTTAAAAATATTATAAATATGTGCTTTAACTGTTTTTTCACTTATGAAAAGTTTATTACTGATCTCAAGGTTAGTCAGCCCGGAAGCAATTGCCTGAAGGATCTCAATTTCCCTGTTGGAAAGTTTATAAATATTTTCCGGTTTAGTATAATTTGTTTTGTTCGAGGAAATATTAATTAACTGATCTATCAGGTTTTTGCTGAGGTTTCTGCTTATCCAGAATTCTCCCCTGAGAATAGTATAAAAGGCCCGAATTATGTTTTCCGAGGAAATATTCTCATGGAGGAATCCCTTAACTCCGAGTTTTATGAGTTCACCTTTTTCCTCATCAGTGAAGATATCATCTATAATAATTATGTTCCCGTTGGGAAAATAATTATTAATTTCAGGGATCATTTGATCAGGATGTTTAAGATGTTCTTTATTACAGATGGGGCAGATCAGAACGATAGATATATTATTATTAAAATCTGAATTGTTAAGGGATTTAAAAGATTGATACGATTTTACCAGAGAAAACTTTTGGGATTTTCTGCAGATATTTTCAAAGCCTTCCTTTATCATGATATGGCTGCAGATGAGAATACTGTAGATCTTTTCAGTAGGATTGTTTTTTTCCATCTGAGGATTTAACTTTGTATCACTCATGTCAGGTTCCCTTGTCCTGAAACAAAAATTTAATTTAAAACTTTATGCTTAAGACTTTATTATTGTATTATATATAGAATTGTTTTCCAACCCTTAAAATTTTTCTTTTTTTCTCATCAGTGCCGGGCAGAATTTAACGAAAATCGCAAAATTCTGCGAAAACCATATGCCTGATAATAAATAATTTACCTGCAGGTCATTAAATATATAGATATACAGGCCATTCGTGAAATGTATGATATGTTGGCAATAATTATGCTTATAGATATATTCAGGAGGAAATTTGAGTAATGATCAGATAAAGAATAAAAGTTTTGATTACAGGAGTTTTGTCAGCTTCGGAATGTTATTTTCGTTCATAATTATGACTTTAACAGGAATAGTTTTATATATTACACCTCCGGGAAGGGTAGCAAAATGGGTGACCTGGACATTCTTCGGACTTGAAAAAGATGAATGGCAGGCTGTTCACACCATTTTTTCATATCTTTTTCTTATCCTTTCAATTTTTCATATATTTTTTATGAATTGGAAGACAATAAAGTTATATATAAAGAAGAAAACAAAAAAGGGTATTAATAGAAAAAAAGAACTCTATGCAAGTATTGTCCTAACCCTGATATTTTTTGCGGGAACCGTTATAAAGGTCCCTCCATTTCAGAGCGTTA
>JBDLJQ010000097.1:0-6313 GCA_039714255.1 Acidobacteriota bacterium | reverse complement strand
AAAGCACTTACCTTATCCTCCACCCTTTAGGGGGGATTATGGGGGGCAAGGTGAATTCGCATCAGCGAAGAGAGGGTGCCCTGGGGTACAAGGTGAATTTGCCTATGGCAAAGAGAAGGTGCCCTGGGGTACAAGGTGAATTTGCCTATGGCAAAGAGAGGGCAGCCTGGGCTGGATTATGGGGGCAATACTGATAAACGAAATAAATAATAAATTACCAACCCACAGAATAGAGGATATAATTTTTGTCCCGGTAGAGGATGTCAAAATTAAAAAGGAATATATCAAGTTTATCCTGTTCTTCCCTTGTAAGTTTAAAAGTGGAGGAAAGACTACCCAGCATTTTAACCCCTTTCTCCGAATAAAAAATATGTGTGATACCCTTTTTTTGGAGCTTTTTTAAAAACCCTGAAAGATCATCACAATTCTTCAATATTTCAAGCACCATATTTTTGTCCAGAAATGAGTTGGCGATAAAATCTTTTTTCAGATAGAATGTTCTGTCCTCACCGACAAAAGCAACTTTTTCTCCCTCTTTGAGCGTTTTATTTATGAATTGAACTCCCCTGTAATAAGGGAGGCCGTATAAATAATAGATATCTCTCCCTTTAAACTCTCCGGAAACTTTTCCTTTCATATATCTGAACCCGAAAGAAAATTTTTCCTGCAGCCCGGCTGTAAGAACCAGGTTGGAAATAAGCATGATCAATAAAACAGGTAAAGTTATTCTCTTTACCAATTGAAATTTATTCCCGGTACGTTCTATTCCAGAGGCCAGAGGTATCGACAAAAACAGAAAGGAAGCAAGAAAATATCTGGGAACATTTCCAAAAGGGATCATAAGGGCAAATGACAATATGGCAATTATCAGAAAAAATATCAGTTCTTTCTCCCGCTTCACCATAAAGAGGAATGGAAGAAATAAAAGGAGAAGGATCCCCCAGACCGCTGTCATGCCATACTTGTAAGGGAAAAAAAAGATCCTGAATGGATATAGAATATAATCGCTAATACTTTTTTTACCTCCCTTTACAGCTTCGGCCAGTTGTCCCGCCTGTTCAGGACCCCATTTATTATTATCAAAAACCTCATTAAGATAGGGATAGACCGGATTCCCGGTAAAAATAATATTTTTTACAAACCATGGTGACAGAGTAATAAGGATAATTGCCGAAAGAGTGATCATAATAAAAACTTTTCGTTTAAATGTATAATTTTTTGATACAAATATGTAAATTAAAATTATTGCAACATAGAATGCAAATATATATTTTGTCCCGATTGCAAGTCCCAGGAATATACCGGAAAGAAATAGAGTTTTTTTAATTTTCCCGCTTTTAAGAAAATTTGTCAGTGATCTTACTCCAATGATCAAAAACAGCATTCCCATAATATCTGTCTTTGAAGAAGAAAAAAGGAAGGAGACCTGAGGGACAGACAGGAAAAGGATCAATGGCAAAATTCTGTATTTTCCTTTAACATATTCTCCCGACCAGGAAAAGAGTAAGATAAGGATAAACAGGCCCGAAATAAAAGTTATCAACCTGGGAAGAAGAACCGAACCTCCGGACAGAGAGAACAGGTAAACCATCTCTCCGTTCAGCGGGAGGTTTGAATAAAAATTATCCAGCCATGGCACCATCCCACCCTTCAGAATATAATAATTGGGAACTGCAAGGTGATAGCTCATTGAATCATAAAATGTCGGCGGGAACAGAGCATAAAAAAGGTCAATTATAAGAAAGATAAATACCGGGACTAATAAGATTGAAAATTTGATCTTTATCTTAATATTTTTAAATTCTTTTCTGTTGACAAAAAATATAATATTTCCTGTAAGCAGGACTCCTGCAAAAAACCAGGCATTCAGAAAACCTGAAAATGAAAAGATAAATGTAAAGAGGATGATAACACCCAGGCCCAGAGAAAAGGCAGAAACCGGATATTCCAGCCCCTCGTCAATATCTCTCCTTTTAATAAATATGGATCCGAATCCAAACGCACTTATCACAAACAGGGCCAATTGAACAACAGCCGTAATAATATCTATCATATATTTATTCTACAAAAACATAATTAATAAGTAAATTTCGATTTTATGGTGATCAAACAGATACAGAAATAAATATTTAATAAAAATAAATGTTTTGTTATTGACAATAATGAAAAATAAGATATCATTTGTGCTTGTGAGAACTTTCACATGAAACTTGATAAAATACTAAAAAAACAATTAATCCCTGAAACAGCAGCAAAACGTCTGATCCTTTACAAAAGGTGCCTTGAGAAGATGGATGAGAACGGAATAAACACGGTTCAATCAAGTGATATCGGCAACAAATGCGGAATTAAAAGTTCCATTATCAGAAAAGATTTTTCGTATTTCGGAGATTTCGGCATCAGGGGGAAAGGTTATGAAGTAAAAAACCTTATCGATAGTATAAGCAATATTATTTCTTCGAAAGAGGAAATTGAAGTAGTACTTATCGGTGCCGGGAAACTCGGGCAGGCAATCATTCATCACTCTGATGAAAAATGTGATGTCAGGCTGAAAGCGGCATTTGACAGAGACAGTTCAAAGGTCAATAAAACCTTTAACGGGGTAAAGGTTCTTCCTGAAGATAAGATGGAAAAATTCATCAAAGAAAACAGGATAAAGATCGCAATTGTAGCGGTTCCCTGTAAAGAAGCTCTTGAAGTAATCCACAGGCTTGTGGATTCGGGAATTAAATCGATCCTAAGCCTCGCTCTGGTGCCTGTTAAGGTCCCTGAAGATGTTGAGATTTCATTTATGGATATACTACCGGAGGTCGAATTCCTCCATTTTAAACTGAAACAAAGGAGCATAATATGAGAATTCTGGTTTCAACCTCAATTCTATTTTTCCTCTGGATGATACTCACACAGAGTTTTCACCCTCAGGAAATATTTACCGGACTCATTGTATCTGCAATTATCGCATTGATTTCACCTTCAGTTGCAGGTGAAAGGGTAAAGAACTGGTTCAATCCCAAAAGATATTTTTATCTTATCATTTACCTTTTCTACTTCGCAGGTGAAATGATCAAGTCAAATATCGATGTGGCAAAGAGGGTAATAAATCCTAAACTTCCCATTAACCCGGGGATAGTAAAAGTAAAAACAAAACTAAAATCAAGATCGGGAAAACTTGCACTGGCAAATTCTATTACACTGACACCGGGGACACTTACTGTAGATGTGGTAGATCAATACTTTTATATACACTGGATCGATGTTGAAACTACCGATGTCGAAAAAGCATCGGAGCGGATCGTTGCAGGATTTGAAAAATATCTGGAGGTGATCTTTGAATAGCATACTCATCATTATATTATCGTTTGTAAGCCTGGCAACTTTGCTGGCAATTACAAGAATTGTTATCGGCCCTACAATTCCGGACAGAGCTGTGGGACTCGATACGGCAACAACTATTACTATTGCTCTTATCGTTGTTATAGCTCAGATATTCCACAGCGTGATCCTCCTTGATGTGGCAATGGTATATGCACTTTTATCATTTTTGAGTGTTATTTCGGTCGGGCGTTATCTCGAAGGAGGCTTCTAATGAACTGGCATGAGCTTATAGGAATTCTGTTAATGCTTATCGGATCTGTTTTTCTGTTCCTGGGAGCACTCGGAATAATCCGTATGCCTGACATATATAACAGGCTCCAGGCAGGGACAAAAGCATCAACAATGGGGGCGATTTCACTGATATTGGGAACGGGAATATATCATCCTGACTGGCTTTTAAAAACCATACTCATAGTATTTTTCCTCCTCCTGACAAACCCTGTGTCTTCAAGTGTTATTTCAAGGGCAAGCCACAGATCTGATGTTGAATTAACAAATATCACTGTTCATGATGCATATGAAAAAGATGTACTCCTCAGTGAAAAAGGTAAAAAGAAGAGGTAAAAAATGGGCAGCATATTAGAATATTTTGTATTATTTCTTGTTTTTCTTATGATCGTCCTGGCACTGTTTGCAGTCAGGACTAAGGCTTTACTGGCAGCTGTTATCGCTTCCGGTTTTATTTCTCTCGTTGCTTCCATAGTCTATCTTTATCTCAAGGCACCCGATGTAGCAATGACAGAAGCGGCAATAGGTGCAGGATTAACCACAATAATTTTTGTTGTTACTGTTAGAAAGACAAAAGGGAGGGAAAAATGAGGAAGATCACGGCAATTGTTTTTCTTATGATCATTTCATTTTATTTTATTCTTATCCTCGGTGAGATCACTTTCGGAGAAAAATATGAAGGTGTTTCGGAACATTACGTTGAAAAAGGGATCCAGGAGAACAGAGGAGCAAATATAGTAACATCCATAGTTGTAAATTACAGGGGATTTGATACTCTCGGAGAGGTAACGGTCCTGTTTCTGACCGCAACTGGAATTTCATTCCTGCTGGGTTCATGCAAATGCAAGAATCCGATGAAAAGGATCAAAGGAAGTTTTGTTCTGAGAGCAGCTACCGAAACCCTTTTTCCTGTTATACTTCTCTTCGGTGCATATATATTTATTCACGGCCACCTTACCCCCGGGGGAGGATTTCAGGGAGGCACAGTTGTTGCATCAGGATTTCTACTGCTTCTTCTATCAAACAGAAAATATAAGGTAAATCATCTTCCACTGACTATTACCGAATCTTTTGCAGGTATAAGTTTTGTTTCAATAGGAATTCTCGGATTGATCTTTTCAAAAAGTTTTCTGGCAAATGATATTATTCCGAAAGGTAACTGGAACGAATTATTCTCAGCAGGTTTTATCCCCCTTATCTATATCGCTGTGGGGTTAAAGGTCGGAGCAGAACTTTCCGGCCTCCTCGGGGATATGTTTAAAACTACGGAGGAGAGAAAATGATTTTTATGATAGCAAGTATACTGCTTATTATGATCGGCCTTTATGCAGTTCTGGTTAAGAGAAATGTGATAAAGATCGTAATAGGCCTCTCAATAATGAATTCAGGCATCAACCTCCTTATTATATCCATGGGTTTTGTAAAGGGGGGAGAAGCACCGATAATCTATCTGAAGGACTTTTTTAAACCCGGCACATTGCTTGTAGATCCTTCAAAAATAGTTGACCCTCTGCCGCAGGCACTGGTTCTTACCGCCATTGTTATCGGGGTCGGAGTAACTGCGATGGCTTTATCGCTGATCATACGGATGCATTCAAAAAAAGAATCACTGGAGATCGATGACTTCAAGGAGCTGAAATGGTAAATCCAATACTTATAATAATAGTAACTCTTATATCTGCTTTTGCAATAGGGATATTCAAATATCTGGGACGGAACACAGTACGAGTGATCTTTTTCGGCACACTCCTTTTCAACCTGACAGTTTCTGTTCTGGTCCTTTTTGATTTTCTTAAAAAACTGTATTCTGGGAAAACACTGGAACCCATCATAATAAAGATCGGAGGATTTGCACCTCCAATCGGAATAAACCTGAGTGTTGATATTTTCGGCTCGGCAATTGCCGTACTCCTTTTCCTCATCGGACTTATCTCAGCTGTTCACTGGATGAAGATCGGATTCAAAGATTCGGAAACAAAATCTCTGGTACTCCTGATGCTTATGCTGATGGGGGCAACCGGAGTTGTTTTTACCGGAGACTATTTTAACCTGTTCGTATTTGTGGAAATTACATCAATAGCCGCTTACGCACTTGTATCCTCCGACTTTACAGAATCTTCACTTGAAGCTTCATTCAAATTTCTTGTTATCGGGTCTATCAGTTCAACAATGCTGCTTCTCGGAGCTGTATTTCTTTATAAATTTACAGGAAGCCTGAACATGGCGGAAATATCAAAGGTTCTCGGAAGTTCTCCTTACGGTGCTGCCATCCTTATAGTTTCGACAATGTTCATTTTCGCCCTCCTTATAGAACTTGAAGTATTTCCGATGAACGGATGGGCTCTCGACATTTACCAGGGAGCTCCGGCTGTAATAGTTGCAATCCTGGCAGGAATCATTGTTAAAGCTTATTATCTGGTATTTGTAAGGAGCATGACGTTACTTCACTTCCCCTACCCGATCAAACTCGGACTGGTTTTCGGACTTTCAACATTTGTTATAAGTCAGTTCCTGGCATGGAAACAAACTAATATAAAAAGGCTTTTCGGATATTCATCCATATCACAGCTGGGCCTGCTGATACTTGCCGGTTCTTTTTACGTCAGCGGAAAAGTAACAGGAATTTCAAAAACATACATTCTTCTCTCAATTATATTTTTCATACTGAATCACAGTTTCTCCAAAACCGGACTGTTCTACCTTACTGACA
>JBDLJQ010000096.1:0-6464 GCA_039714255.1 Acidobacteriota bacterium | reverse complement strand
TCAACTACTTATCTTCTCAGTATGCGGTGATCTTTGGATTTTTTTTCTTTATTTTAAATTTTCTGCCGTAAAATATATCATCAAAAAAAAGTGCTATTCGCTGATTGATCCTGTTCCTTGAAATATAGAACCTTACAAAATTGTGGAGCAGTGTGTCTTTCTTTGTATATGGACATACCCTTATGCAGAATGCGCAATCGGTCCCTGACCTCCTCCAGAATGTGTAACATTTTTCCTGGTTCACTGACCAGTGTTCAAAACCTCTATTGGAGCTTTTTCCATCTTCAGAGATAGATCCGGTAGGGCAGTTCAAAGCACATTTTTTACAGATGTCGCAAAACTCTTCTATATAAAAATTCTGTTTTACAGATGTTTGCAATGGAATATCAGTCGTAACAGCGGATATCCTGACAGCCGGCCCCAATTTTTTGTGTATCAGTATCCCCATCCTTCCAACTTCTCCAAGGCCGCAATCTGCTGCGAGCGGGACGGCAAGCAGATCGTAATTTCCATCAACATGGGATCTTGCACTGAATCCGAAACCTCGTATATATTCTGCAATTATATGGGCAATTTTAGCACTCTCAACATACTCTTTAGAAGATTCCAGCAGCACAGGTAATGCAGGGGAGTGTTTTATCTGATCGATATCCATCTTTACAATTATTGCTATCCCGTATTTATGGGTATTTTCAACTTTTTTCCCCCAGTTTTCCGACTTCCTGCCGTGATGGCTGTAAAAATGAAAATCTTTTAATTCGGTTATACCTATATCAACCGCACCGTAATATTTGGCAATGAACCTGATCGCCTCTGTGATCTTTTCAGGATCGGTCTTCTGCTTTTTTATAGCCATACTGCCATCTGTCAGAAAACCTGTCCGGTCAAGGACCGAAAATGCAGCATCAATAACAGGAGAATAATATTTGTCATAAAAAGTGCTCCCTTTTTCACCAAGGTTGGGGAATTTGCCGATCTTTTTATCGATCTTTTCTTTTTCAGGGTATTTTTTATAATATTTTTTTCTCAGGTTCTGGTGATTATTAAGATTGTTTCTTGAAAACATATGATCTCTTTCATCATATTTTTTTATTTTTTCTGTTTTCTTCTCCGGATGTGCCGGGAAATATTTAACAAATGATAAAACAGATAAAAACAGGACCACAATAATAATAATTATATTAAATATAAATATAGACCGGATATGGCTGTATTTAATTAAGAAGATCCAGAAAGAAAGATTTATTGTTATTGACAAAAAAGAGACTAAAGATGCCCTCCATTCTTTTTCAAATAGAGAAAAGAGAAAAAAAACAAGAAAAAAAAATGTAGATAGAACAGCGAACACCATATTAAAATAATACATTTCAGATCAGATCCTTTCTGTTTCCCCATAAATAATCTCTCAGTTGATAAAGGGCTTTTGCTCTGTGAGAGACCCTGTTTTTTTCTTCGGAAGATAGTTCTGCAAAGGTTTTTCCCAATGGGGGATAGAAAAAGACCGGATCATATCCGAACCCGTTATATCCCCGCTTTTCTTTAATTAAAATTCCATTTACCTCACCGGAAAAAGATCTCAGAACACTTCCATTCTTTGATAAAGTAACAACAGAGATAAATCTTGCGGTTCTGTTTTCTTTACCTTCCATTTCATGAAGAAGCTTTATTATATTCTTTTCGTCATTTGAGTCTTCACCGGCAAATCTTGCCGAGTTTATTCCCGGCCTGCCCTGAAGTGAATCTGCTTCCAGCCCTGAGTCATCCCCGAGAATAAGCATTTCCGGCCTCAGCCTGCTGTAGAATAAAGATTTTTCAACACTGTTCTCAAGAAATGTTTCACCTGATTCCGGTGATATATCTGTGATCCCTGCTTCTTTAAGAGTTAACACTTTAAGGCCGGGAAAATGTGAGATAAGGATCTTTTCAATTTCTCCGGCTTTACCTGCATTTGTAGTAGCTGAAAGGATATTAAACATCAGGAATTATTCATTCTTCACTTCGATGATCCCTTCCATTTCCATTACCTTTTCAATGAACGAATTTTTTTTGCTCTCTGATGCGGTTAATGAAAGCTCTATCATATAGCCGCCTCTCACTTTTCCAATTGACCATTCCGGATCATTTATCCCGCATTCCATTATTACTTTTCTGACATCGTTTATTATTGAATATTTTTTCTTTGTCTTTATTGAATAGAATTCCTGTAAAGAACGATTTTTTATGTGATCGGATAAAAATTTGAATAAGATCAGAATAAGGATAACAAAAATAGTTACCGAAAATGCAAGTATGTAAAAACCGTTCCCGACTGCGATCCCGATAGCTGCAACTGTCCAGATGGTAGCGGCAGTGGTTAGCCCATGAATTGCTGATCCTGACTGGATTATTACCCCGGCCCCTATGAATCCGATCCCAGTTACGATCTGGGCTATTATCCTTCCCGGGTCACCAATCTTACCCGCCTTTGTTATCTCAATGGACAGGATTGCCAGGAGTGTACTTCCGATAGCGATCAGTATATTCGTCCTGAGGCCTGCCCTCTTTCCCGAAAGTTCCTGCTCAAGTCCTATCATTCCTCCCAGAAGTGAGGAGAGGAGTATTTTTAAAAGTATATTTAATTCCATCTTATTTGAATATATAAGCCACAATAAAGATCAGGATCAGAAAGAGTGTATAAAGTGCAAAATAGGGGTTCTTTAATAGTTTTTCAGGTTCCTCGGCACCATCTCTGTCCTGGACAGATTTTTTCATGAACATACCGAGGTAAAAAATAATAAAGGGGACAGAATAAAGCAGTGTGTACATTTCCGAATCAATTGCAAAAATTGAAAAGGTCAGTAAAAAAATGATCCCGTTCAATATCATAAAATAAACCAGAGCTTTCCTGGAGATCCGTTTCAAAGATAATCTGTAACCGGCTGACTCTTCAGATGTCAGGAATTTTTTTTCTGCTACTCTCTTTCCCACCATCAGAAAATTTCCGAATGCCCACCACGATACAAGCAGGCTGACAGGAGGGAAAAAATTAGTTACAACAAACCATCCGATCATAAACCTTATAGGATTGTTAGCTGATTCAAGTGTAGAGTCAAGAAAAGGTATATCCTTCATCCTGACCGGAGGGACATTATATAAAAGGCCTGCTATCAACAGGGCTATCAGGCTTATCGAAAAATTACTGTTCTTAAAAAAAAGAGTAGCCGTAAGTATTGATAATATAACTATTACAGACCATAATATCAATAATATTTTCCAGCTGATAAGCTTTTTTACCAGGGGCCTTTCCTTTTTTGCAGGATGATATGCATCGTAGGGAGCATCAGCAATTTCATTGATTATATAGTTTGCTGTTGATATAAGAAGTGTAAGTATAAATGCGATTACAAGAAATATTGCATGTTCCGGAATAGAATAGCCGGCTGCATCCTGCTCCCTTAAAACTACAGCAGCTACAAAACCGGGAACGATTGCGAGACTTCTGGGCCAGCGTTCCAGTCTGAGTGAACCGATATAGTGTTTAATTTTTCCTTGCATATATTTCCCAGGAGTCGAATAATTGTAATTTTAAGTTTAACCTTTTTAATATTTTTTGTAAACCTTTTTTTTCTTTCAGAGAGGGAAATATACGTGAAAGGATATAATAAAAAGAAAAATTCCATGCATATCTTCTCTTTTTAATGATCTCAAAACCACTTTTCTTTAATAAAAACTCAATTGACCTGAGGTTGAAAAAATTAAGATGTGCTATCCTGTAGTGCCACCATTTTTTTCCGAAGATCCTTGCAGGAATACTGTTTATATCCGGTGTAACAATAACCAGGATCCCTTTCTTATCAATAAACGGAACAATTTTTTCCATAAAAGAAGATGCATCTCTGAGGTGTTCAATAATATCAAGAAGTGTCAGAAGGGAATATTTTTTGTCAGTTTTAAAGTTTTCAATGGTACCGCGGAATAACTTTATATTAAATTTTTTTTCGGCTTCATCGGCAAGGTATCCGGATGGTTCTATCCCCTCTGCATCGTAACCCCTCTCTTTAGCCAGGTTTACAAAAATGCCGCTTGCAGCCCCTATATCAAGCAATGAATTTCCCGGTTTACTGATCTTTTCGAGTTCCCTGAAAATTGTCAGAAAGTTTTTTGCCCTCCCTTCCCATTCATCACTATATTCATTATCTTCAAGTTCCGAATAGAATTCGATCAGGCTTTTTTCATCGATCAGAGGATTTGAGAATACATATGTACATTTTCTGCACCTGGAAAAATTCCATAATGATCCATAGCTGCTATCTGTGATCCTGAAATTATCGGAGTTTATCTTTCCCGGGTCTATTGTCCCTTTCCTGTAAACTTTTATATTTTCTGATCCGCAGAGCGGACATTTATTTAAATTTGTTAAATTCATTGGAAATATATATCACAAAATCATAAAAGTTCAAATACCCGTCTAAACGGGTGAATAAAATATTTTATCTTCAACTATCTTCGGTTCTATTTTTTTATCTTTTTCCAGTACATCAATATACTTTAACAGTTCAAGACGGCTTTTCCCCGTTAAAGACATAAGGTCTTCCAGTGTAAGCGGCCTTCTGTTTATAGTATTTATGATGCTGTTCTCAAGGTTCTTTGAGAATGAAGAGATCTCCTCCCTTATTTTTGTCCTTTTTATGATCTCAACGGCCAGGTCACTCCAGTTTTTTTTTATTTTTTCAAGGAATTTTATATTAACCGGTTCTGCTCCTTTGTAAGCGGGGGGCCTGTCAAGGGAATTAAGCTGAACCCTTTCCGGGCCGATCTTTTTTATAGTTTCGTATAATTTCAGAAGTTCTTCCTCAGAGTCATTTATACCGTGCGATATAAATACTTCAAGCCAGATATCGCCTTTATAGATCTTCCTGAACTCGCTCAAACCCCTGATCATTTTTTCTGTATCCAAACCTTCAGCAGGCCTGTTGATTTTTTTGAAAACATTCTCTGATATCGCATCCAGAGATGGCAGGATCAGATCAGCTTCTGCAAGGTCTTCTCTGACATTTTTGTCATACAAAAGGGTTCCGTTTGTCAGTACAGCTACAGGAGTGTTGGTTTTCTTCTTAATATCCTTAATTAATGCTCCGATATCACAGTTTAGTGTTGGCTCACCGGATCCTGAAAAAGTTATATAATCGAGGTGTACATTATCTTTAAGAAATTCCTCCATTTCATCCTTTATTATATCAGGAGAGAAGAATCGCTGCCTCTTTATTGTATGATTTGTGGTTCTTCCACATTCACAATAGATACAGTCCAGCGAACATGTTTTGAACGGGATAATATCCACTCCCAGAGATATCCCCAGCCTTCTTGACGGGACAGGGCCGAAAAGGTGTTTATCCATTTATTCTCTCCCGGAACCAGGGTATTATTTTTCTGAGCCCTTCTTCCAAACCGGTCCCGGGTTTGAATCCCAGTATTTTTCCTGCTTTTGAAATATCAGGTTTTCTTATTGGAGGATCATCTTCGGGTATATCTTTAAAGACTATTTTCGACTTTGACCCTGTTATCTCTATTATCAGTTCAGCAAGCTGCCGGATGGAAAATTCATCAGGGTTACCCAGGTTGATCACCTCTCCGGCAAGATCATTTTTTGTTGAAATTTTATAGATCCCTTCAACCAGGTCATTTATATAACAGAAACTTCTTGTGTGAGATCCGTCCCCAAAGATAGTAATATCTTCATTTTTCAGTGACTGTGAAATAAAGGTAGGGATCACCCTCCCATCCATCAACCTCATCCTTGTTCCATATGTATTAAAGATCCTGGTTATTCTGATATCTATATTATGTTCTCTATGGTATGCCATACACATAGCTTCGGAAAATCTTTTTGCTTCATCATAAACCGACCTTAACCCTATTGGATTTACATTTCCCCAATAAGTTTCTGTCTGGGGATGTTCTTTCGGGCTCCCGTAAATTTCAGATGTGGAAGCAAAAACATATCTTGCTTTTTTATTTTTTGCCAGTCCCAGGGTATGCAGGGTTCCCAGTGAATCAACTTTCATTGTGTGGATCGGATGGCGGGCATAGTCAAACGGAGAGGCGGGGCAGGCAAAGTGGAGTATAAGGTCGATCTCTTCTTCAAAAAAAAGATAGTCGGTAACATCATATTTAATAAATTTAAAATTTTCTTTTTCCATCAGATGAGAAATATTATCAATCGAACTGGTGATAAGATTATCCAATACAATAACACGCCATCCTTCCTCCAGAAATCTATCTGAGAGATGAGAGCCAAGGAAACCGGATCCACCGGTTATAAGTACTGTTTTTATCTGTTTGATTCTTCACTCCTTAGTTTTATTCAAGTATAAATAAGTGGCTTAATAATGTCAATGAGAACTTTCAGGGGTTGTCATTAGTACCCCAGGACACCCTCTCTTCGCTGATGCAAATTCACCTTGTTCCCTGCGGGAACGTCATTT
>JBDLJQ010000095.1:0-6577 GCA_039714255.1 Acidobacteriota bacterium | reverse complement strand
GAAAAGAAAAGATTTCGGGATTTTTATTTCAGGTAATATAACAAGATTAATGGGATTTAATCTGAGGGGAGGTATCAGATATACATTTGCTGATACCCGGGCCTTTTCAGATGATGTTTACAGGACAAGGAGCACAAACTCACCCAGCCTGTTTCTGGGAATAGTAAAAAAATTTTCCGATAAAATCTCTCTGTTTTTCAATACCGGGACATCATTCCGTAATCCGTCACTTTCTGAATCTTACTATACAGGTATTACCGGCCGGAAATATGTAACAGGTAATCCCGATCTGGATCCTGAAAAGAGCCTTAATATTGACACAGGGATCAAACTTCATTCAGGCAACCTCTTTCTGGGATTTTACATGTTCCAAAATAACATTAAAGATATGATAGAAAGATATAGAATTGAAAACGGGTCATATACCTACAATAATATTGATTCAGGAAAGATCTCCGGCGCAGAAACAGAATTCCAGTGGTTTCCATCCCCAAACCTTGAACTGTTCAGTCATTTCAATTATTACTATGGAAGAAGCGTTAAGACCGATGATCCGCTTAATGATATCCCTTCCCCTAAACTTTTTGCCGGAGGGAAAGTAAATCTGGGAAA
Source organism: Acidobacteriota bacterium (assembly GCA_039714255.1). Taxonomy (GTDB): domain Bacteria; phylum Acidobacteriota; class Aminicenantia; order UBA2199; family UBA2199; genus UBA647. Next base: position 5,965 of record JBDLJQ010000095.1, on the reverse strand, counting down.
ATCATGGCTGGAAATGAATTTACTTCACTCATTCAAAAAAACAGATCCGGGGCCATCAGAGATCGAAAATAATAGTTACAACCTGGTAACAATTAAAGGCGGACACTACTTTTCATCAAAATTTTTCGCTTTTATCAAAATATCGAATATCCTGAACAATAATTTTTTTCCTAACCCGGACCCCGACATTCCTGAAAATGACGGTATCAATATAACTGCAGGAATGAATTTTTTCTTCTGAAAAACAGGCCCCTTAAGGCCTGTTTGTCCGGAGGTTTATTTTAAATGACCCGTAATGCCGCCTACCCCCTTAAAATAGGCGACATTACGAGTAAAAAAATAAGAAGGAGTATAAAAAATATATTTATACTTTTTATACTTATTGGAGCTGATTGGCTTAACTCTTGATACACTATTCATAATTCTTTTAATCCTCAACTTTTGATGTGACTTTAAGAACAGGATTTAAAAAATATTTTGTATTGCTTTTGTTTCCTGTTGATTTTAATGATGCTTTGGGATCAAATGCCAGGGTTATCTCAGTTGTTCCGTCCTTTTTGACATTAAATGGTGTTTTGATCTTTATTTTATCACCGGGAGCTAATGCTGAAAATGTTCCGGAATCTGTCCTTACAACTGCCTCTGTTACTTCAACACGAATCTTGTTGTATTCCCCCGGTTCCGGATTTGCACTGGATATAAGATCTGCCCAGATCGACCCGTCAAGTTCAATAAGATCAAAACGTTCTGCAGCAAGCGGAAGGATCTTCCAGCCTGCATCACCATCACTTGTCCTGTGCACTTCAAGTTCACTGATAGTGACAATCAGGCTTAGAATGTCCTCCTTCGTCCCTGCTTTTCCATATACCAGATTTGATGTTCCGGAGAGCTGAGTTGCAGTAATAAAAAAGTTCAGTGTTCCGGAATCACTTTCACTCAGGTCATATTCTGAATTCATATTTTCGCTATTTGCCAACTCTGAACCTTCATTGCAACCCATGAAAAAAATGAGTAGCATAACAAATGCTGCGAACACGAGTAATTTCATTGAACTTTTCATTTAAGTGTTTATGTAGCATAATCCATGCCAAATATTTACTAAAATCACAATCATGTATAACATTTTGCATTACTCCTATATAACAGTGTTTTTTTTTATTTTAGCAAAAATTGAAATTCCGAAAAACTAACAACTTTACATTGTGTAAGATTACACATTGTAAAATAAAGCAAAAAATCATTGACATCTATTACGGGGTTATCTACAATACTATTATGCTCTATCTACTATACCAACGCAGCGGTTTTATAAAAAAATTTCCTCTCACAAAAAAAACTATTCATCTCGGAAGGTCATCCGGAAATGATATGAATATCAATGAATCATTCATCTCTCAAAAACATGCTAAGATTGAGGTTTACAAGAAACATGTAGTAATTGAGGATCTTGGTTCCACCAATGGAATATTTATTGAGACAAAAAAAATAAAAAAAGCCAAAATCGAGATCAATCAAAGTTTCAGAATAGGACATTCTGTATTCTTCCTCAAAGAGGGGAGATCCAGCGAATTTGATATCTCATCCAAAGTATATACCGGATTTAAGGACGGGATCAATATAAACCTTCCAAAAGGAGATAAAACGCTCGATTCAATAAACCTGCTCTATACTGAGCCCTTCATTGAAATGCTTCAGATAGGATATAATCTCGAAGAATTGGGAGATATATTCAAACCTGCAAAAGAACTCCTGGACAATTCCCTTGAATCGGGATGCCTGGTTCTCATTTCCAATGAGAATGAGAATAATGCTATTGATTCTAAATGGAATTATAACAAAAATTATTATCCCAATATTCTGGAGATTCTGCAGATCGCTGAGATTTTCGACAATCCCGTAATAAATCAAAAGGTCCGGGATAAGTTTTATTTTTGCTCATTCCCTTTCATCCTGAGCACAAAAAAGATGCTTCTCATATATCTCATCAAATCAAATGAAAAAATATCTGAGAAAAAAGTCGGATTTCTGACAAACCTTTCTGTCGAAATATCCGTCATCGATTCACTTGTTGAACAGATCAATGTCTCACCGAAAGAAGATGGGCGTGATATTCCTGAAATAGTAACCAACAACCAGATCATGCTCAACCTTTTATCAAAATCAAAAAAAATTGCAGTAACTGATCTCTTCGTAATAATTGAAGGTGAAACAGGAACCGGAAAGGAAATGATCGCCGGATTCATCCATTCCCATTCCAAAAGACATAAAAAACAGTTTGTAGCTCTAAATTGTGCCGCAATTCCCGAGAACCTGATGGAGGATGAATTATTCGGCCATGAAAAAGGAGCATTTACGGACGCAAGAGAGCAGAAAAAAGGGAAACTCGAAATATCATCAGGCGGTACACTTGTACTGGATGAGATCGGTGATATGCCCCTCAGTCTTCAGAAAAAACTCCTGAGGGCCATTCAGGAAGAGCAATTTTACAGGATTGGAGGGAACACCCCTATTCATGTGGACCTCAGGATAATCTGTCTTACTCACAAAAATATTTCTGATCTTGTCAAAGAGAAAATTTTCAGGGAAGACCTTTTTTACAGGCTGAACCACGTTTCCCTTAACCTGATCCCGCTTCGGGGAAGAAAAGATGATATCCTTCCTCTGATAAATTATTTTGTAAAAATATTTTCAGAAAAAAATAAAATAATGATTAAAGGCTTCACAAAAGATACGATCGAAGCAATGGAAAGATATGACTGGCCGGGTAATATAAGAGAATTAAAGAATGAGATAAACAAGATCATCTCTCTATCGGAAAATGATGACTTAGTTGACCTGTCACATCTTAAAGATGAGATAATCAGTAGAAATAAAACCACAAAAATGTTCAGAAGATCCTCAGACAAAACTTTGGAAAAAGAATTTATAGTCGGATTACTTAATAAACATAAATGGAATAAAACTCTTGTTGCGGCAGAGATGAATATAAGCAGAACAGCACTTTATGAAAAATTGAAAAAATTAAATATCACCTGACCGGAATATCTTAAATTGTTGACTTTTAACATTTACTTCCCTAAACTGGAAATGGAGCCAATAATTGTTCAGAAGAATACTAATTGCAAACAGAGGAGAGGTTGCAGAGCGGATAATAAGAGCCTGCAGGGATTTCAATATTGAGCCTGTTCCGGTTTATTCAGAAGCTGATTCAAATCTTCCGTACTTAAAGCATATTGATAATAAAATATGCATCGGCCCGGGGAAAAGCAGTCTCAGTTATCTGAACAGAGAAGCTGTCCTACAGGCGGCAATAAACACTGAAGTACAGGGTATTCATCCGGGTTATGGTTTTCTCGCTGAAGATGAAATTTTTGCCCGTATGTGCAACCAGCAAAAAATCACTTTCATAGGACCGAACGCAGACTCAATATCGATTATGGGGAATAAGTCTGAAGCTAAGAAAACTTTCAGAAATTCAGGACTTGCTGTTATTCCCGGTTCTGTCGGAGATCTCCCTTCAGTAAAAAAAGCTCTGGAGGTCGCTGAAGAGATAGGATTCCCGATAATGCTGAAAGCTACATCAGGTGGTGGAGGCAGAGGTATAAGGATCTGCAAAAACAGGATAGAACTGGAAAAGAACCTTCCGCTGGCCAGGGGGGAAGCTGAGAAAAATTTCGGAAGTTCCGGAATTTATATGGAAAAATTAATTGGAGAGGCAAAACATATTGAATTTCAGATCCTTGGAGATAATTACGGCAATCTGGTCCACCTCGGTGACAGAGAGTGTTCAATTCAAAGAAATAATCAAAAGCTGATCGAAGAAACACCTTCCCCTTCCCTTGATGATACTCTTAGGTTAAAAAAGGGAAATGAAATTATAAATTCTCTTGGAAAGATCGGCTATACAAATGCAGGTACAATTGAATTTCTAATGGATGATCAAAAAAACCTTTATTTTATGGAGATGAACACAAGGCTTCAGGTAGAACATACCGTCACTGAAATGGTTACAGGGATTGATATTGTTAAAGAGCAGTTTAAGATTGCTGCAAACAGAGAAATGTCATTAAAGCAAAGTGAAATAAAAATGAAGGGACACTCAATTGAATGCAGGATAAATGCCGAGGACCCTGAAAAAGATTTTTTACCTTCTCCGGGAATAATAAAAGAATTTGTTCCTGATACCGGATCGGGGCCCGGGAAGGTCAGGATCGACACCCACGCCGGAGAGGGATATGAAGTCCCGGTTTTTTATGATTCAATGATCGCAAAAGTTATCGCTCACGGTGACAGCAGGGACGAGGCGATAGAAACGATGGTAAATGCTCTTCAAAAATTCAGAATAAAAGGTATAAAGACAACAATCCCCATTCATCTGAGTATCTTGAATTCTGAAATATTCAGGAGTGGGAACTATAACAACATGAGCCTTAAGGTAATTCTCGGAGATCAAAATGGCTAAGATGATTCTTCACAGAATAGGAGATCCACTTGATAGTTTCATGGACAGGACAGTTCATGAGAATAACCTGAAATATATGAAAACATTGAATTCAAAATACGATTCGATCCTAAATGAAATCAGATCAGGTTGGGGTGATAAATATATAGAGAGAGTCCATAAAAAAAACAAAATGACCGCATGGGAAAGAATCGACTTATTAAAGGACAAGGGATCTGAAATATTTCCAATTGGAAGTTTTGTGAATTATGGTAAAAAATTCGGTGATACCGGTTCGGAAAAACTATCACCGGGTGCCGGAGTTATAACGGTTTTCACAAAAGTAGAAGGAAGATATATAACAATTATTGCAAATGACAACACCGTTGCCTCTGGATCATGGTGGCCCAGAACACCTGAAAAAATACAAAGAGCACAGGAAATATCCCTCCGACTGAGAATACCTGTGGTTTATCTCATAGATTCAAGCGGATTATTTCTCCCCGAACAATCCAACACATTTCCGGGAAGATACGGCGCAGGACATATTTTCAAGATGAACAGCAGATTAAGTGACGCTCAGGTACCGCAGATAGCCGGGGTTTTTGGCGATTGTATTGCAGGTGGCGGATATATGCCTATAATAAGCGACATCGTATATATGACAGAGCAGGCATATATGGTGATCGCCGGAGCAGCCCTGATAAAGGGCGCTAAAAGTCAAAATATAACTTCTCTGACAATTGGCGGTCCGGATGTTCATGTGCATTTGTCCGGATGTGCCGATTTCAGGGTCCCGGACGATGCCACCCTGTTAAAAAAAATAAAAGAGGAAATAAAAAAACTTCCAACAAGCGGAATTGATTATTACAGATATGGAGGAGGCGTGTCTGAGCCTGCTTATCCGACAGAGGAGATCGAAGGGATCTTCCCTGAGAATTACAGGGTCAATTATGATATGCGCCAGGTAATAGCCAGACTGACTGACAGCTCCCTTTTCAGGGAAATATTCCCCGGGAAAGGAGAAGAGATAATATGCGGGATCGGCAAGATAAACGGTCTTTATTGCGGAATAGTTGCTAATAATACTGAACTTATCGGGCACAGAAGATCAGCCAGTGAAAAAAGGCCGGGTGGAATTCTCTATAAAGAAGGAATATCAAAGATTACCTCCTTTATCCGTGCCTGCGATGATGACGGTATTCCTATTATATGGCTTCAGGATATTTCCGGATTTGATATTGGCCCGGAAGCAGAGAAGAACGGATTGCTCGGATACGGATCCAACCTGTTATATGCGATCTCAAATCTTTCTGTACCGGTATTCACAATCTTGTTGAGGAAAGCTTCCGGGGCAGGATATTATGCAATGAACGGACTCCCTTATGAACCTGTACTTCAAATATCAACACCTATTACCAGGTTATCTGTAATGGAGGGAAAAACTCTGGCAATCGGAGCCTACAACACAAAACTGGATGACAATTTTAATATAATCTCAGAGAATAAAGAAGAGTATGCGGC
>JBDLJQ010000094.1:0-6993 GCA_039714255.1 Acidobacteriota bacterium | reverse complement strand
ATCACGCCCATCCCTGACAAGAAAAAAAATTTTTTTTATATCTCCCGAGCTTTTTGCCGGCAGGAAATGTCCATGAACAATCGATTTTCTAAATTTCGGAAAAGTGTTTCTTGGGAAAGGGATATCAAAATAAGATGACAAGAGCTGCCCCAACCAGGTCCCTCCCGACTTTGGAAACTCGGTTATCATATAAAAAGGGATGATATTTGGAAAATACCGTACAAGTACAAACCTCGATAAAGCAATCACCTTATTCCTTAAGGTTATAACCGCTATATTGCTTTTATTGTAATCCATCCAATCAATTATACACTAAAAAATCCTTTCTAAGTTAAACAATTATTACCTGCGATTAATTAGATTATACTTTATTCAGGGTCAGCATCTGCAACAATCATATCTACCAACCAGCTCTGAGGATTAAAGTTCCCTTCAAAAAAAACAAGATCTTTATCCCAATACCCTACACAGGGATCATACCCCTTAACTGCAAATGTATGACTTATTTCAACAATATAAAACTTTCCGGAGTTATCTTTGATAAAATCAAATGCAATGCATTGAGATTTTATTTTGTCAGAAATCTTGAATGCCTGTTCAATTGTTTCGATTGGAATAAGTTCTTTTTCATAAAGGATCTTTCCGCTTCCTGATGCCCTGAAATCATTCCTTCTGACGATTCTTTTTATTGCAAATGCCCTTTTAGCAATTATTACAACCCTGATATCACTATCATTCCCTTCTATAAAATCCTGGAAAAATACATATCCTTTTTCTCTGCAGCAAAATTTATTTATTTTTACCTTAAAACACAATCTTAAAAACGCTTTTGTTAAATTTACAACAGATGATTTGTTGCACTTGAAATTTCTTATGCTTTCTTTAAAATGCACAATACTATTAAATCTTTGAAATCCTCTTCTAAAAGATTTTTTAATAATTTTCTTTGCCTTTGATCTGGAATTAACCAGCCTTACATTGTAAGATCCGGCCCCGTTTCTTAATTTATGAACTTTTGGATATGTAATTGTATCAATCCATTTCAGCGCCTCTTCCCTTGAATAAAATATATAGGAATCTACATATGGGGCTCCAATTGCTTCAAATAAATATTTTTGTCCGATTTTATCATCAAAATACCAGCAGGTATTAGAGTCCGGAAATACCCTTTTACCCATTGCTTCAACCGAATAAATCAACTGGAGAGCAAAAAGTGTTGAACGGGGGTCAAGGTGATCCCAATTCCACATTAAAGCATCGCAATCCTGAATTTGATCAATTATGTCTGTTGCAAAACAATCAACAAGTTTGAAGGGTATATTTGTTTTCCTACAATAAGATATCCACCGGTCACTGAATGACCTTTCACGGTGATGTATTGCTATTTTCATTTTATTTATTTCTGACTATTATAATTATTTTTCCTTTATCATTAAACAAGCTCAGAGTCTTCATTTTTAAAAATTCTGGATTTGAATTTCCTTATCAGATTCTCTTTGATAAAAATATAATCATTTATTTTAAAAAGTTCAAACAAAATAAAAGAGAATACCGATCCGAATAACATACTTATCATTAATAAAGCCAAAGGCGAAACATGAACAAATTCTACTATGGCAAACATAGAAGCACTTACGACAGCGGCCACCATGAAGGAGGGGAATATATATCTCAATTGGTCAAAAAATGTGTAATTAATAAATTTATTGCTGAAAAAACTGTTCAGTACAAATGCTATCAGAGCATTAACGATCAAGCCTAAAATCATAATTTTTATTCCAAAATTGATCCCGGCTATAATTATCGGAACCACCAATATTTTTTTTACAACTTCCAGAAACAAATAAATATCTGAACGCCCGTGTATAAGCAGTATATTCAAGTTCAGTGAATTCAAAGGGAAAAAAATGCCTGCAAAACAAAGAAGCTGTATAAATATTACAGCAGGCATCCATTTTTCTCCAATTAATACTAATACTAAAGGTTTTGCAACAGCTGCGATTCCCAACATTATAGTAAATGTGAATAACATCATGCTTCGGTGAAGTTTTCCATATATATCTCTTAGTCTTTTCTTGTCACCCTGAACCTCAGATAATACCGAAAAACTTACTCTGCTGAAAAGATTATTTAAATACATGGATGGCAAAGAACCAAATTGTTCAGCTTTTGAATAATAACCTAACTCAGTTGCAGAAAAAAATTTACCAATTATCAAATAGTAAATATTTCTGTAAGTTATATCCAGCAAACTGCTGAACAAAAGTTTATAACTATAACCGAAAAGTTCTCTAAAAGAATTTTTGCTGAATTCCCAGGAAGGCCTCCATGAACTCCAAATCCAGAGAAATAATGATCTAAATACAAATCGGCTTACAGAAAATGAAACCAGGCTCCAAACACCAAACCCATATAATGCCATTCCGATCGCAATTGTTCCACAGAAAAACGAAGATATCAAAGAAACTCGTGCCTGAATCCTGAATTCAATTTTTTTTATTAGAATTGTCTCCGGAACAATCCCGAATGAGTTAAAAATAAGGCTTATTCCAAATACCTGCATGAGAGGTTTCAATAACGGTTCAGAAAAAAAAGAACTTATTGTCCCCGAGAGAAAGAATAGAATAAAATATAAGATTACTCCGGATACAATATTATAAAAAAAGACCGTAGAGTAGTCTTTTTGTGTACAATTATTTTTCCTTATCAGAGCTCTGCTTAATCCGCTTATGATAATAGAATTTGATATGGCAATAAAAATTGTCAGCATCCCGATCAATCCGAATTCCTTGGGTGATAATATTCTGGCAAGAATAATACTTATTACAAAATTTGATCCATGGAAAGCAAAACCGTCAAAGAAACTCCAGGTCAATCCTGAAATTGCTTTTTGTTTTAAGTCATTTTCCATATTTTTTTAATTAAATAATGTTCAATTAGGAGAGAAAACCTATTCTATCTCTTTTTTTCTTACTCTCAAAAAATGCAATAACTTAATATAGATATTATAAATAATCGTATATAACAAGATTTTATAATTATTTGCCCCCATTCTCCCGTTCAATTTTTCGATATCAATAAGAGTTTTTTTTCTGTTTTCCTCCCACTTTTTTTTTCTATACCCAATGTAAAAAAGATATATATCAATTAAAGGAGGAGGACTGAATGATTCATAAAGAATTGTAAATCCATTATCTTCATATAGTTTTCTCATTGCCATTGGAGAAAACCTGAAATAATCACCATAGCTCCCCTTTTCAAAATGCAATTTTTGTTTAAAAGGGACAACACTTATAAATATATCTTTTGTCATTAAGGAGAGATTTCTAAAAACAAAAACCGGGTCACTCACATGTTCAAGGATTGTATGATGAAAGACAACATCAAACCTGTCAATAAAAACAGGATCTATTTTTTCTTCCAGATCAATAACGAAATCAGTATTAGTACTTTCTGATTCCCCTCTTACTTTGTCATCTGAGTAGTTAGAAATATAGTAGTTTTTCGAACTGCAGAAGTAATCCCGGTATTTTCCACCTTCCTTGTCTTTATCCTGCCACCCGCTTACATTAATTACCTCACCATCAAACAGACTGGAGAATTTTTTTAATTCTCTATTTGACCATACTCTAATAGATTTCATATATATCCTTTTCTTAATGATTGTATCAATAATCGATCTGAAATAGTAGTGATCTGATTAGCAGATAATCGAAATTCTTATTGTTGAAATTAAAAAGTATAAAAAAAAACCCGGAGCAAATCTCTCTGCTCCGGGTTTTTTATATCTATCTATCAGCCCGTTATAATTTTAGTTACAGACAATATATCAATCTTTAAATATCTTATTCCACATCCTTTTTTACCGTATTGTTGAGGCGGGATCTGTCCCTGAAAAGATCATCGGGATCAATCACCATAACCACCTCAAAGTCCTCCCCGCTCAGAAATTCTTCTGAACAGGACCGGAAGCCGAACCTTGCTCTCACCGAATATTCATAACTGTGGCCCCTGTATGTGATCTCAGGAATGGTTTCGGTAACACTATTACAAATAATTCCGTCACTTTTCTTTTTCAACGTGAATTTAACCGGGACATTCTCGATTGATCCCGGAAAATTCCTGCATTTTACCTTGGCTGAGACCCTTACTATTCTTGACATCCTTGAGCCCCTGACAGATGATATCCACCCGTAAAGATCAATATTTCTTTCCTCCTCAATTGAGAATGGGTTATCTGAATCATCCTCTACAACCGATCCGATCTCCGAAACCCTTATTTTATAACCGTATCCGGGATCAACCGTTCCTCCCCTGAACTCACCTATTTTCCACAAATAAGATATCCTGCCATAATGAAGGGGGGGGGAAATTCTTCCTATAATATGTGAGTTTCTTAATAGTATCACCTCAACACTCTCAGTCGGTCCATTTGATCTCCACAAAATCTTAATTTCACTTCCCCAAGCAAGAGGTTTACCATTGTTAGGGCTAACAACTGTGATTGATTTCTGCTCTGCCTCGACCACGGGGCCAGGATCCACAACAGGGTCCCCCAGGATAAACACATCACTATTATCATAGTACTGGTCATCAAGAGTTTTTACCCTTACAATATAACTCCCATCCGGGACAGCATTAAACAGATTAGCCGGACATCTGTAACTCCCTGCAGCCGTTCCGGTCCTGTCCGTTATATCCATAATTTTTGAGGAGCCGGAACTGTTAAACAATCTGATCTTAACACTGGCATGCAAAGTTCCCACTGTTGTCCATCTTATAGTATACGCTGAACCCTTAGGGACAACCTCTCCCGCGGAGGGCCTTGTGACAGTGATCGACTGGGAGTATCCCAGAGTTAAGAGTACTGACAGTATAATTAGTCCAAATATAACTTTTTTCATTTCTCTCTCCTTTTACTTGAATATACTATATAAAAGTCAGTGAAGATTATCTCAATATATTTAAAAAAACTTAATTTTTTCATTTTTTTTTGTTTCTAAATAGTCTGGTATTTTAATCCTACAGATAGCCTAAGCTCTCTAACTTCTCTTTTATCTCGTCTGATAATTTTATCCCTTTCCGTTCGATTTTCTCATTATTCTTAAATATTTTAAGAACTTCCAATACCCTTTTTGTAAGTGTATCTTTTAATACAGAAGTTTCACTGAAAATATCATTCTCTTCAAATGGGTCTTTAACAAGGTTGTAAAATTCAAATTTATTCCTGTCAGGAGTGGGAGAGATAAAGAATTTTTCAGCAAACTCAAGGAATTTTTAATTATATATAAGTTTATAACCTTCGCTTATCAAAGCAATTTTCCCGGGTGCCATCACATATGGTTTGCAATGAAATATTGAACTTAAGATCACCCTGCCCGGAACTTCTCCCCCTTTCAGGTGATTCAGAAGAGATATCCCTTCGATCCCGGCAGGAATTTTAATATTATAATAATCGAAAAGTGTGGGAAAGATATCGATAAGGCTGACAAACTCCCTGATCTTTTTGTTTTTGAACTTCTGTTCGGGAAATTTAATGATCATTTGATATGTATGTAGAAAATAGAAAGCATCCTGAAATTAGAAGGGCTGATAAAAGCAACTTTTTTGAACTTGAATTATTTTTCCGAAGATCAGAGTGATAAGTTGATTCAGACATTATTTGAACATATTTTCTGTTTCATGTTTTTTTTTAAAAAACGTTTGTCTCCTGACATATTAATCTTCTTCAAAAAGAATTTCAGGATCAAAGATAATGTCCCGAGTCCATACTTCACACTTCTTGAAAAATTTATTGATGACGCATCCGGGAAATATCTGACAGGTACAGGGATCTCTCCTATTTTATAGTTAAAATAAACTGCCTGAACAAGAAATTCCTGATCAAAAATAAAATCATCCGAGTTGGCATGATAGTTTATATTTTCCAGCACTTTTCTGCTGTATGCCCGGTATCCGGTATGATACTCTGATAATTTTAACCCTGTGAAAAAATTTTCAAATCTTGTAAGGAACCTGTTCCCCAAATATTTATAGAGTGGCATTCCATTTCCAGTCACTTCTTTTCTTGACCGGATCCTCGACCCGAGCATAATGTCAAAATATCCATCGCTGATATACGAAACAAAATAAGAGACAAGTTTCGGGTCATACTGATAATCAGGATGGAGCATCACAATAATATCTGCCCCCCTCTCAAGGGCTTTATCGTAACAAGTCTTCTGGTTAGCGCCATACCCCCGATTTGATTCATGTTTGTATACAATGAGATTCAGATCTTTTGCAAGATCATAGGTCCCGTCAGTACTTCCGTCATCCACACATATTATCTCATCAACAAATCCCTCCGGAATATCATCGATGGTTTTTTTCAGTGTCTTATAAGCATTAAAGGCGGGAAGGACAACAACAATTTTAATATTTTCTTTTTTTTTCATGAATGAATCTTTATTTCATAAGTATATCATCTCTATCTATCTACTATCAAATCCTGCCGGCCAAAAATCAATCCACTTTTTATCGATCTGACCTGATTAATATTTATGACACTTAGAAATTCCAAGTGAATCATACGGCAAAAAGAAAATTTGTCAGAAAAAATCATTTTAGGGTAAATAGAGTTCCCGAAGATCCGGGAACTCTATCAACTTATTTGAAATTTGGTTTAATCTTCTATAGTCAATAATCCGCTGTCATCGGAAACAAGATTATCAATAGCTTTTACCCTTATCACCAGATCATTTCCCATTGTCATATCTGCAGGAACAGTCCAGGTATAGCTTCCATCATTAGGAGTTGAATCTGTTATGTTCAGGATCTGCACCGCACCCTGGAACACCCGGAGCTTAACATTAGCATTCTGTGCACCTGTTAGCGTCCAGCTGATAGTATATTCAGATCCCCGTTTGAGAACATTATTCGTAGAGGGAGAAGCTACCAGGATACCGGCAGCGGCAATTCTGATCCGATCAGAAACATCATAGATCAGATCAT
>JBDLJQ010000093.1:0-7032 GCA_039714255.1 Acidobacteriota bacterium | reverse complement strand
TGTAAAGCTCTTCGGCCATAAGATGGTAGGGCATAACGGAGAAACGGAAGGTTTTACTTCAAATATAAGCCGATTTGCAGATAATGACCTTTGTATAATCGTTTTATCAAATTTAGAGAATGCTAAAATTGGTAAAATTGCTTTTGATCTGACAGCTAAAATTCTTGGAGAAGAAGAATCCAAATCGAAAAAAGTTTATAAAATAGATCCAGATATTTTAAATGATTATATTGGCGAATATGAACTCAAACCAAATTTTATATTTACAATTACAAAGGAAAACTCAAATCTTTATTGCCAGCTCACCGGTCAGGAAAAGTTTATTATTTATCCGGAATCAGAGTCGGTATTTTTCCTGAAAGAGGTTAAAGCAAAGATCTCTTTCATCAGAGATAAAAATAATCTTGTTGAAAAATTGGTACTCCATCAGGGCGGCAGGGAAATGCCGGCTAAAAAAATAAAATAATCCGGTAAAGCTGAGCAAAATGAAAGCAATTGTATGTACTAAATACGGACCTCCGGAAGTTCTTCGACTCAAAGAGGTGGATAAACCTGTTCCGAAGGACAATGAAATACTGATAAGAATATTTACTGTAGCTGTAGCGACAGAGGATCCTTTACAACGAATGGGTAAACCGTATTTTGCAAGGATTATTCTTGGTTTTACAAAACCCAGAAAGTCAATTCTGGGAACTGAATTTGCAGGAGAGATCGAAGCAGTAGGCGAAGATGTAAAACTATTTAAAAAAAGTGACCTGGTTTTCGGATCCACCGGTTCAAATTTTGGTTGTTATGCCGAGTACGTATGTATTCCTGAAGAGGGGCTTTTGTCAATAAAACCTCCATATATAACCAATGAGGAAGCCACCCCTGTCTGTTCGGCATTGACAGCATGGAATTTCCTTATAGCTCAGGCAGATATTCAGAGTGGGCAGGAAATTCTCATTAATGGAGCTTCCGGAAGTGTTGGTTCCGCAGCAGTACAGATTGCCAGAGTGTTTGGGGCGGAAGTTACTGGAGTATGCAGTACAGCCAATCTGGAAATGGTGGAATCCCTGGGAGCTGATAGAGTAATTGATTACACAAAAGAGGATTTCACCAAAAATAGCCAAACCTATGATGTGATTTTTGATGTGGCAGGAAAGAGTTCATTTTCACAATGTAAAAACTCACTTAAACAAAGAGGGATCTATCTTAATCCTGTTCTTAAATTTTCAATTCTTTTTCAAATGTTATGGACTACAATTTTCAGCAGTAAGAAAGCAAAGTTTTCGGCTACAGGACTCCGGCCGCTTCCGGAGCGCCTGGCAAACCTCAAAGAGCTTATTAAACTTTTTGAGTCAGGAAAGCTGAAAACAATCATTGATAAACGCTATCAGTTAGAACAAATTGCCGAAGCTCACAGATATGTAGAAAGCGGACAAAAGAGGGGAAATGTAATTATAAATGTAGTTTAAAGATTAAAAGAATAATGAAGTCATTTGCCTTAGTTGTTTCAACAAAACTACATTATAGAGCAATAATCTGCAATACATATACTTTTATAATATGTATTGTCTAATATTGAAATTTTTAATAAATAATAAGGAGATATAAAAAATGAATTTAAAATCAAAAGTTATATTTATAATTTTAGTTTTTTTATCGCTTAGTCTTTATTCACAGACGATGCATGAAGCGATTAAAAAGGGAGATTTACAAGAGGTGAAATCTCTGGTTAAAGGGAATAGATCTTTATTAAGCGCCAGGTATAAAATAGAAAAACCAATGCCGATTATAAGGATGGCAGAAGAAGTTTCCCCACTATTTGATGCCGTCCTCTATGGGCGTTATGAAATCATAAAATATTTTATTGAGGAAGGAGTTGATCTCAAAAAAAATAATTATGCATTATTCCTTGCAATGTTGCAGAAAGGTACAAAAATAAAAAATCTTCTGATAAAAAATGGTGCAAGATTCGTAAATGATACAGCACCTCCTATGAGGATAAATATACTAACAAAAGCTGTCTGGTTTTATCCGGATCTTAAATTAATAGAAGAGATAATAGATCTCGGAGGCGGATTGGAATTGGACTGGGGTAAGGACGGGAACTATACTCACTCACCTCTGGGTATGGCCACAAGACATGGAAAGTACCCCATAGCTAAACTGCTTGTAAAAAAAGGAGCAAAATTAAATCTCTCCCGAAATAACGGGCAGATCGGGCTTCACGATGCTATTTATTATTCAAGGCGCTCTGAAGACAAAATGAAGGGATATGCTTCTGAAATGCTGACATTTTTATTGGAACATGGCGGTGATAAAAACCACAGGGATAATAACGGTTATCTGCCTGTTGAGTATGCTGCTGTTGAAGGAGTATTAACTGCTTTAAAAATATTATGGGATGAGAATTATGATATCAATCAGTGTGATTATCTCGGGATGACCCTGTTACATAAAACGGTGACAAGGGGATATTTGGATTGTGTAGAATTTCTTCTGTCAAAAAATTTTGATATAAATGCGAAGGATAAAAATGGAAGTTCTCCATTGTTTTACGCCTATAAGTATGGTCATGTAAAATTAGCTGACTATTTAAAATCCAGGGGTGCCAAATCAGAAAAACTATTATCTGTAGTAAATACCGAAAAGCTGCTTAATAAAAAATTAAAAACCGGTCAGGCATATATCTGGTATCTTGGTAGATATGGATGGGCAATTAAAACCAAAAACAATTTAATACTCAAACCCTGGGAATGGGGGGAGTATGATCCTGATAATCCTTCCCTGGCAAATGGAAATATTGTTTCAGATGAACTGATTAATCAAAATGTTCTTTTATTTTCAAGCGCAAAATATGCTGAAACGCTTGTTCCAAAGAACAATCTTTTGAGAACAAAATCTCCCGAATTTAATATATCACTTTTATCCAAAGATGTATCAGAATCAAAACAGATCAAGTCTATTAAAATAAAGCCATTAAAAAAAAATAATGTAGGAAGTGCTGAAATATTCAAGGATAAATTTAGTAATTTGCTGATAATATCAGATGGCGTAAAAATCTATTTTAGGGGTTATAAAGATCCTGTTGACCAGGAATTTACAAAAAAACTGATGAGTTCGGATTTAGCCTTTTTCTCAGTCTATGGTTCAAGAGGTGAATTATCAAAGGAGAGTATAGAATCAGCTGAATCAAATATAAAAAAATATAAGCCTGAAACTTTATTTCACCAATCCATATATACACGGTCATATTATCATTATGAATTAAGCCGTCAATTAAAAAAACGTGGTCATAAAATTAATTTGCCGGTAAATAATTTTCCCGGAGATTGTTTTTTTTATGATAATGGAAAAATAAGTAAAAAATAATCCACACTTGGAGGTTATACAAAAAAATGAAAAATAATTTTTTAATAATAAGTTTGGTTCTATTATTGTGGTCTACACTGACAGGAATACAGGCACAAAACACAAAAGCCATTCCTGAAGGCAAAGATGTAAAGGTGACCTATGTCGGCAATTCAGGATTCCTGATAAATATTGGAGACAAGAAAATCCTTATCGATGCACTATTCAAAGGCTTTGCAGGTAATTATGAATTACCTCAACATATTCAGAAAAAGCTAAAACTTGCACAAACTCCATTTGATGAAGTAGATTTAATATTGGTCACTCATGCTCATGGCGATCATATTAATGCCAATATGGTGAATGAGCACATGAAAAATAATCCCGGGGCCGTTTTCGCTTCAACAAAGCAGGCTGTTGATATGCTGAAAGGTTTCTCAAATCGGAGAATTATATTTAATCCATCAAAAGAAAAGTCCGATAAGAAGAATATTCAGGATATCAGTATAGAATCTTTTTATCTTCCTCATGGCCCAAATTCAAAAATAGTAAATATAGGTTTTCTCGTTTCAGTAAATGGAGTCACCTTTTTTCAAACAGGTGATGTCGATTTTGGACAGTTTACCTTTGATGAATTTAGATCTTTTCAGTTACCTGAAAAAAAAATAGATCTTTTATTTATTCAACACTATTACCTTAGAGGTGACTCCCTGAATGACAAGTTTGTGAATGAAGCCATCGGCGGTAAGTACATTATTCCGATTCATTACCATTTTACATCGCCGGCCTTTGATAAAAAAATCATAAGACAAAATTACCCCGATGCAATCATCTTCAAAGAGGAATTGCAATCCTGGCGCATGCCTGATAAAAAAGATATGTTTCCTGTATCACAGGCAGATAAAGTTATGTCCTGGAATGAGTTTGACAAGAAGGTTGATCAACTCATTGAGTCAGAGAAAAACACCGAGGCTATAAAGTTACTAAAAGAGAGTTTTAAAAATTATCCCGAAAAAGAGTTTGAGATATATCAAAGCATTATCATCCTATACAAAAGAGCGGAAGAGATCAAAACTTCGATTGATATGATGACTGAAGCGAATAACAAGGGGTATTATTTCTGGTTAATGCCGAGAGAGAGAGCCTATAATAATTACAGAAGAGAAGAGTGGTTCAAAAAAGCCCTGGCTCTAAATAATGAATTAAGAGATAAAGCCCAAAAGCTGGTAAAACCAGGCTATAAAATAGTTCTTCCAAAAAAGTATGATGTGCATAAAAAATATCCATTAATATTTATTATGCATGGTGGTAATCAGAATATTGAAATTACCCAAAAACGCTGGAGATCCGATGAGCTCTATAAAAATAATATTGTAGCCTTTGTACAGTCAGGCTGGACTGTTGCGACGAAAAGGTTTAGATGGAATTTGTCCGGGAAGGATCTTTTTCATGAAGGAAGTGCTATTGATGAAGTAAAAGTATTATATAAAGAAATTTTACAAAAATATCCTGTAAATACCGATAAAATTGTATTGGTTGGGTTTTCACAGGGTGCGGCACTTGCAATGAATATGTCCATTCATAATGACATCAAATGTATAGGTGTTTTAGCGGGCTGTCCATTTAATGATGACATTGATGAGGCACATTCTTTAAATTTAAAAAAACGTGATATCCGGTTTTTTGTTTTTACCGGAGATAAAGATTTTGCATTTAAGAGAACAAAAAAGAACATGGAAATATTAAAAAAATCAGGTGTAAAAGTGATCTTTAAAATAAACAAAAACATGGGGCATGAGTTTTCTTTTGATATAGAAAGTGATATCAAAGAGGCATTGAAGTTAATACTTGAATAATTAAAGGAAATTAGATGTTTTCCTGATAAACGATGAAGGGGATGACCCTTACGTTTCGGATATTATGAAGGAAAAGACCTGACCCTGAATTTCTGGCCTGATTAACAAATTCGATCACAAAATATAACCCAGGGATTTTAATTGTCGTATTATTATTTTATCAACAATTACAGGTTTTATGGCTTTTCCTTTTGGAAAAGATTTTAAAAAAATGAACAATTTATTTTTCAATAAATTGAGATTTTTTTTTTTTATTTTTTTTTTAGAAGTAATTAAATTCTTCAACTCATTGATATCATTTGTTTTATTATAGAATTCATTACCCAATTTATTTTTGAAAATGAACTTAAAATTTTCATTCTGAATTGCAATGGCCTTCCCCTTTTCGTAACGCTTTCTCCAAAACGGTATTTTTGAAGAAAACTTCTTGGGAATGGTATAGTGTCTTCTCTCTGAAATGACGAATGAATTTTCTGCTTTTGAGTCATTTTTTTTTGAAAAAATAAGAGGCTTTAAAGATTTGGTGAAAAAGTTCTTTTTCATATCCTTGTTCAAATGTAATAAATCTAATATAGTGTTAAATACCTGAATATTTCCAACTAGCGTATTTATTGACTTATTTTTAATACTCTCATCAAAAAAATAGAAAATTAATGGAATATGAAGTATTTCGTTATACAAATATTTTCCGTGTCCCAGCCAATTGTGCTGCCCCAATGCCTCACCATGATCAGCTGTTAATAAAAGCAAGCTTTTTTTATTAATATTATATTCTTTTAGGCGAGTGATCACCTTATTTAACTCGTTATCAATGTATCTTATCTCTGAGTTGTATGACAGTATGTAATTGAGATAGTTATTGAGGGAGTTTCCAAATATTTCCAGATTCACTTTCTTCTTTGAAATTATGTTTTTTAAGAATGAATGATCGGTCTGTTTACCCAGGGTATTCTTGATATCTTTATGGAGAGTATACGGTATATGGGGATCAAAAAGATGTATCCATACAAAGTGCTTTTTTTGCTTGTTTTTGTTTATCCATTTAATACTTTTCTCAATTGTATATTGGGCAAGTCTGTACACTTGATAATTTTTCAATTCGAATTTTTCAGGTTCATTAAAATAATCAAATCCCTGGTTAAAATTTGAGGCAATAAATTGAGAATCGGTGGATACAAATGCAGCGGTCTTATAACCATTTGCTCTAAGGATTTCTGCCAGAGTTATATAAGAATCATCTAATTGATAACCATTTGCAAGAACACTATGTTGAGAAGGATAAAGTCCTGTAAAAATTGATGCGTGTGAAGGGCATGTCGTGCCTGAAGCAGAATATGCTTTTTTGAATATAATTCCTTTCCTTGCCAGGGAATCAATGAATGGTGTGGTAAAACTATTGTTACCATAACATCCCACATGATCTGCTCTTAGAGTATCAACTGTAATTAAGTATATATTTTCAATATGATTCTGAGGATAAATAATTGATATTAAAAAAATGATTATTATAAGTGACAAGATGTACTTTCTCATTTAATTAGAAGATTAACACAAAAAACAATTTACTTTAAATGAAATATTTTGAAATAAATACTGTGTAAACCTCCAAATTATGAATTAAATAATGGAGTAACCGGTTTTACCTCCGGTTCCGGCAAAAATTAGCAGGTAACTCTTTTGTGAAGGCTCTTAACTATACAAGCAAAAGAGATATCGGTGAGAGCCATTTACACCGTTGTCACAGGGTATTTTATTTGACTGATATGGGGATTTATGTTATTTTTTCTTAATGGGAAACATCATTACAATCGCCATACAATTCCTTGTAGTTCTATTTGCA
>JBDLJQ010000092.1:0-7238 GCA_039714255.1 Acidobacteriota bacterium | reverse complement strand
ATAGTTGCCTTCGGTTCCTTCGTTACACTCAGTCATGCAAATTTACCTGAGGCCAAATTTGTCTGTCTTCTGACTTCTGAACTTAGGTTACAGGGGACAGAAAAGAAGATTAAGGTTACAGGCAGCAGGTTACAGGAGACCTGAGGAGCTTTCAGCTAAAAAATTAAATCCGAAGCACGAAATACGAAACAAATCCGAATGACTAAAATTAGAATGATCAAAACAAAAGAGTAAAAGATGAAAAACTCAACTACTCAATCACTTATCTTCTGTTTTTCCTCTTACCTCTTACCCCTGACCAATTTTAATATTCTTTCAATGACACGAGCGTAGCGAGTAAATGACTACTAATGACCACAAATGACAGATATTTGTTTCTCAATGACGTTCCCGCAGGGAACTAATTGCAATTGCCTATTTCCTTTTTCTGCCTGTACCTGTTTCTTTTTTCTTTTAAATATGGTAAAATATAAAAAATGTAAAATAAGGGTTTGATAAAATGAAAATAAAAGAAAATTACGAAAGGGTTTTAGAGAGGGTGGAAAAAGCCTGTGAAAGAGCAAAAAGGGATCCGGGGGAAATAAAAATACTTGGTGTCTGTAAGGCTCAGCCGCCGGAAAAGGTTATTGAAGCATATGAAGCCGGGATAAAACTTTTCGGAGAGAATAAGACGCAGGAATCGGAAGAGCATCGTGAAGCTTTGACAGCAGAAGATGTAAAATGGCATTTTATAGGTAAACTTCAGAAGAATAAGATCAACAGAATTTTAAATGGTTTTGATTTTATAGAGTCTGTAGACAGTGTTAAATCTCTTGAGCACATACATAAAAGGGTGGATAAAGAGATTGAAACATTTATTGAGATCAATATAGGTGAAGAGAAGAATAAAACCGGATTTACCGTTGACGGCCTTAAAAAGGCACTTAACTATATTTCCATGCTAAACAGGGTAAAGGTAGTGGGATTAATGGCGATCCCTCCCTTTGATGATGATCCTGAAAATATGCGGCCATACTTTATCAAATTGAGAGAGCTGAAAGATGAGATAAACGGTATGGGGCTGAAAAACTTTGATATAAAGGACCTTTCCATGGGAATGAGTAACGATTATGAAGTTGCCATTGAAGAAGGAGCAACAATTTTGAGAATAGGTACTGCAATCTTCGGGAGAAGAATGAGATAATGATCCAGGACCTGTTAAAGGCTTTAATTGATGTTGCTCAATTAGCTATTCAGGTTTATATAATCATTATAGTTATCCGCTCTTTCTTATCCTGGGCAGGGCATGTTCCTCCCAACAGGTTAATTTTTTTTCTCAGAAAGATAACTGATCCTGTTTTCCGTTTCGTTCACAAACATTTACCGTTTACAATAATCGGGGGCATAGATATTTCCCCGATAATTATTATTTTTTTCCTTTATTTACTTAATAATTTGCTTACAAGATGGGCAAATTATATATTATTAAGCGGAGGATAAAATGAAATTAACACCTCAGGATATTTTAGGACAAAGTTTTAATAAAAAAATGAATGGTTATGACAGGGATGAGGTGCAGCAGTTCCTGACCCTTATTGCAGAAACCCTTGAGAATGAGATCCTGGAGAGAGAAAAACTGAAAAAAAAATTTGAAAAAACCAAAGAAGCTCTTTTCAAATTTGAAAAAAGAGAAGATATACTTCGGGATACTCTTGTTTCAGCTCAGAGATTCTCAAAGGATATAAAGTCTAATTCTGAAAAAGAAGCGGAGATGGTGATCAAAGAAGCGGAAATGAAAGGTGAAGAGATCATCAATGATGCGCTGGTGAGGCAGAAGGATCTCAGGAACGAAATAAAAAATTTAAAATTTAAAAGAAAAGAGATAGAAAACGACCTGATAAATATGTTAAACTCATTAAAGGAGCTGATCGAATCTTATCACATTGAAGATGAAGATTTTGAGAAGGTGGAATATTTAAGTAAGTAGAATTAAGAAGGCCAAAATAAACTAACCGGAGGAATAGATGAACAGTGAAGACCAAAAGATCGGAGCGATAAAAAATGCACTTTCACAGATAGAAAAACAGTTTGGAAAGGGATCAATAATGAAAATGGGTAGTGATGAGAGGGTGAACATCCCGGCTATCTCCTCAGGATGCCTTTCCCTTGATCTTGCACTGGGTGTTGGTGGTTTCCCCAGAGGAAGGGTAGTTGAAATATACGGGCCTGAAGCTTCCGGTAAAACTACACTTGCTCTTCAGGCTATTGCCCAGGCTCAGAAGTCCGGCGGACAGGCTGCTTTTATAGATGCAGAACATGCACTTGATCCGGTTTATTCGCAAAAGCTCGGAGTTAATATTGATGAACTTTATATTTCCCAGCCCGATTATGGCGAACAGGCGCTGGAAATTGCAGAGATCCTTGTACGTTCCGGCGGTGTGGATATAATTGTTGTGGACAGTGTGGCCGCACTAGTTCCCAAAGCAGAACTTGAAGGGGATATGGGGGACAGCCATATGGGTTTACAGGCACGTCTTATGAGCCAGGCTCTCAGGAAACTTACTGCAATAGTTGCCAGGTCAAAAACAACTTTGATTTTTGTAAATCAGCTCAGGGAAAAGATCGGAATGTTCGTGGGTAATCCGGAGACAACAACTGGTGGAAGAGCTCTTAAGTTTTACAGCTCTATCCGTATTGATATCAGAAAGATCCTTACTCTGAAAAGCGGGACCGATATAGTTGGCGGAAGAGTCAGGATCAAAATAGTAAAAAATAAAGTAGCACCACCCTTTAAAATGACAGAAGTGGATTTGCTCTTCGGCAAGGGGATCTCAATGGAGAGTGATATAATCGATCTGGCAGTTACCAACGGGATCATCTCAAAGACCGGCTCCTGGTATTCCTATGGTGAAGAAAAGTTGGGGCAGGGAAAAGAATCTGTAAGAAAATTGTTTGAAGAAGATAAAAAACTTCTTGAAACCGTAAGGGGTGCGATCCTTGCAAAATTAGGCCTTGGTAAAGCAGAGAATAAAAAAAACAATAAAAAATCAAATGAAAATGAGCCTGAGCAGGTTTAACCTCTTTCCTATTGCTATTACCCTGGGGATCATATCCGCTTTTCAGAGGGATATTATGAGGGTAATAAGGAAAAATTCCCTGCAGAATCTTACTGAAAATATAATATTTGCCTTTTTCATTGCGGCTTTTTTACTTATTTTTATAAGGTTTCCTGCGAAAGAGAAGCGAAATTCAGCAGCAGTATTGATCTTCATATTGGGAACTTTAGCATATTTTTACTTTACCGGGCCGCTGCTCCTGTTAAAATTTCAGCTGATCGAATTTTTTATTGTAGGAATTATTGTTTCTCCGTTTTTTTTAAGGTCGGGTACTTTCATCCCGGTTTTATTTATTGTTTTTCTGGCAATATTTGTTAATGTTATTGATAATGTTGTCACTGGGAATGATATTTTTTTGCTCGGTATATTAAGAAATTCTATAACCGGTATCGGAGGGTTTATTGCCGGGTTATATTTTTTCGGCCGGAAATAAAATTTATCTACTCTTAAAAACTGTTTTTCCACCCACAATTGTTCTGAAAACAGAAAGATCTGTTATTGATGGTTTTTTACCTTTTAATGATCCTGAAATATCACTGTTAAAAATTATGATATCGGCTGATTTACCTGCCTCAATTGTTCCCGCCCTCTTTTCCGAATAGGTAGCATACGCAGGCCAGAATGTATATGATCTTATTGCTTCATGGAGTGGTATTTTTTCTTCTGCAAACCACTCTTCCACCGGTTCTCTGTTCTTTATGTTCTTTCGTTTAAGGGCAAAATATAATCCGGGTATCGGGTCCATTGTATTTTCCGGCCATCCGCTTCCGAAAATTACCGGGATATTTTTATCCTTTAAAGATGCGATGGCGGAAAAACTACTTGCGGTCCTCTCTCCAAGGGTTTTTTCTGCAAGATGGAATTCTCCGGAACACTCTGCAGGCCTGATTGATAAAACTACACTGAGTTTACTTATCCTTTTAAGATCTGAACCAAGGACCAGTTTTGAATTTTCGATCCTGTGCCTTGATCCGCGGGCCCCGTACCTTTTGTAAAGTTTTTCCAGTATATTCAGAAATGTGAATACAGATCTGTTCCCTTCTGCATGAATGCCGGCCTGCCATTTATTCCTGTGTAATACTTCTGTCAATTCCAGAAGTTCGTATCGATTCAGAAGGAGGGGGCCATAGTTGTTTTTCCCGATATATTTCGAAAAAATTGCAGCACTTTGTGAACTGAAACTTCCATCGGCTGTTATTTTTAAAAACCCTGTCCGGATATAATCATTTCCGGAGTTAAAGGCAAGTTTTTTTATCATATAACTGCCGATATTTTTTGCCGGAAGTGAAACAAAAAATCTTAGTGTAAGTTTTTTCTCTTTCTGAAGAGCTTTCAGCTGTTCAATGAGATAAGATCCCCCTGAAGTAGTAACACTGGTTATACCCAGGCTGTTTGCAATTTTTACATTTTTCAGGAGATTTTTCCTGAATGTTTCGGGATCGGGATCATTTGCTTCCGGGTTAAGTTTATCTAAAAGTGAAAGGGCATTGTTCATCAAAATACCTGTGGGAGATCTGTCAGGGAACCTGAATATCTCTCCCCCCTTAACATCGGGAGTGAATCTGGAAATACCGGCAGTTTTTAATACTTTTGAATTAACCCAGGCTGACCTCCCCCCCGTTCTGTAGACTATAATGGGGATAGAACCGGATATTTTATCGAGGTCATGCTTAGAAGGCCATTTTTCACCTTTCGAATTCAAATGGTCAAACAGATATCCGTAAACGATGCTCTTTTTTCCGGGGGAATCAAAATATTGCCTTAATTTTTTTATGATCTCTTTTTTACTCAGTCCGTAGAGATTCAGTTTATTGCCGAACAGTTCCGATCCCAGTTTAAAGTTTGTATCTGAATCATGAAATCCCGGGGTTACGGTTTTCCCTTTCAGGTCAAAAATTTCGGTTGGGCCTTTTTTATATTTAAGAGCTTTTTCAGTTGTACCTGTAAATACAATTTTTTTCCCCTTTATTACAACAGCTTCAGTAACCTGGGCGCCTTTAGCCGTGATAACTTTACCGTTGAACAGGATCAGGTCTGAAGGAAAAAGTAACATTGTAAATGCAAAGTAGAAAAATAACGGGAATAGAAACAGGAATTTATTTGTTTTTTTCATTATTTGATCAAAATAAAAAGACCATTAGATTATATTCTTTTAAAAAAACTTTTGTAAGTAAAAAATATAATTTTTTCTCTTTTAATGAATAAATATGGATCAAAAGGGGGAGAAAGGATAATTATTGTCAGAACCATGATTAGAAGGATTAAATGATTAGCATGATTTGATGTTCTTTCCTCTCGCCTCTTGCCAATAGCAAAAAACAGTAGTTGAGAGGATGAGTAGATGAGTAATTGAAAGGTCTCCTGTTACCTGCAACCTGTCTCCTTATTTTCAATGACACGAGCGCAGCGAGTAAATGACTAATAATGACCACAACTGACAGTCCATTATATCCAAGTGACAACATCAATTTGTTTAATGACAAGTATTTGTTTCTGTTTTGACAAATTTGGCTTCATGTAAATTTGCACGATCGAACGAAGTGAGGGAGCCGAAGGGGATTGTGTGATGAACACAATCATAACATTCTAATTTTAGTCATTCGGATTTGTTTCGTGCTTCGGATTTCGTGCTTCGAATTTTAGGTTTGTAATTGACGTTCGCATAGCGAACAAGGCCCCCTGTTACCTGTAACCTGTCACCAGATGTTTTTCCACCAGATCCCAAATCCTTCCTTCCTCCTTGTCTTTTTCCCCCAATAGTGATACAAAAAAAGAAACAGATCAGAAAAGGAGATCCAATGGGAAAAGGGATAGAACATCATCCGGATAACAGGAAACTTGTTGATGAATATAATGAACTGCTGGAGCAGTTCAGCGGCCTGATAAGCAACAGGTCTGACCTGCTGAACAACGGCAAACCAAACCTGGAAGCTTTATATATGGCGGCCCTGGGAGAGAAAAAGTATGAAAAATTTGAACTTGAAATCGAGGTAAGGAGAATAAAAAGAAAGATCGATTTGATCCAGCAGTGTATAAACCGGAGTGAACCGGTCGAGGAAAGTAAGATCGAGGAACAGCTTGATGAGGAACTGGAACAATGGACAGTTGAGCTGGAAGAGCTTTATGAAAAAGTTGAAAGATCAAAACAGGAAGTTAAACTTAATATTCCTGTTAAAAACTTTGAAGAGATCAGGAAGGTTTATATTAAACTTGTAAAGCTCATCCATCCGGATATAGATCCTTCGGGTGAGCTGCTTCAGTATTGGGATATGGTACAGCAGGCCTATGAGAGGAGAGATCTTGAAGAGCTGAAATCGATACTGCTTGTGGTGGAGGGAAAGGGAGGTGTTGTAAAGGTCCCCCCGGAAGAAAATGAACTGAAACTTAAGATAAAAGGCCTGAAGGAGAGGATAACAGTACTTGTTAATTCCGTTAAGGAGATAATGTCCTCATTCCCCTTTACCATTGCTGATAAAATTAAAGATAAAATATGGGTAGAGGATAAGAAAAAAGAACTGGGCCTTGAAATTTCCCGGCTGAAGGAAAGCCGTATGGAATTGTTAAAACACCTGGAATTCATGCTGGAGCCCGGGAAGGGAGATGCACATTGAGCCCGGTGATCGTTCCGGTTGACCCGAAGATCCTTTCAATTTTAAAGCTTTATGAGAGGGATAAAAAGATCCCCCTTCCGTATTCAAAGGAGATATTCCTGCTGGAATGTAATATTGCAGGGACATCATTCCTGGACCTGGAGGAGATCGAGCCGGGGCTGAAAAAAGGAGACCTTTTGATATTTAAGAGGGAAATTGATAACCCGGTGGATGAACTGGCAATTCTTATTCTGAATGAAAAGGGGTTAAAACTCGGTTATGTCCCCAGGGTTAAAAATGAAGTACTTGCAAGGCTGATGGATGCGGGAAAGCTGATCTTCGGAAAACTGGAAGACAAATCCCGGGTCGAAGAGTGGCTCAAACTTGATATCAGGGTATTTTTAAAGGATTTGTAAGGGAAGTGAAAGAGTGGATGAGTGGTGAGAAAATGTCGGAACCATGATTAGAAGGATTAAATGATTAGCATGATTTGATGTTCTTTCCTCTCACCTCTTACCCCTGACCAGAAACAGAAGATAAGTGATTGAATGGA
>JBDLJQ010000091.1:0-7472 GCA_039714255.1 Acidobacteriota bacterium | reverse complement strand
TTTCCGCCTGTTTTAATAAAAAAGCACAGATGCTGAACAGTTTAAAAGGGGACAGGCAAATTGTTTCTTGTTGGGGATATAATTCAGTTATGCTAACAAACAATAGGGACAGGTGAAATTTATATAAATGTTGAATATATAAAAAAACAATATATAATATTCTTGTATGATTTATATTCCAAATATAAAATAATTTCAGGAGTTTCAATGGCCAGATCAAGAAGAATTAAGATTAAAGGGGAAGCGGCATATTATCATATAATGTCTCGTACAGTTGGGAATGAATTTCTTTTAAACCGGGAAGAAAAGGAAAAATTTGTTGAAATTATAAAAAGATTTTCCAGGTTGTATTTTGTTAAGATTATTGGATATTGTGTTATGAGTAATCATTTTCATCTTCTGATCAGGATGGATCCATCTTATCAGTATAAAGACGAGGATGTCATAAGAAGATTGAAAGAGTTTTATGGGAAAGAGGATAAGTTGTGGAATTATAAACTTAATGATTATAGGAAAAAACTATCAGATATTTCAGAGTTCACTAAGATAATAAAGCAAAATTTTTCCTGGTGGTACAATAGAGTAAATGATAGAAGGGGATATTTCTGGTCAGATAGATTTAAAAGTGTACTGATTGAAAGAGGTGAAAGTTTGCTTAATTGCCTTGCATATATAGATTTGAACCCGGTACGTGCCGGTATAGTGGATATTCCTGAAAAATATAGATGGAGTAGTTTCGGATATCGGATCCAAAGTGGAAATTCGGGTGGGTATCTGAGTTTTGATGGGATTTATGATGATAAAGAAAAGGAAGTGATCAGAATTTACAGGAAGTATTTGTATGGAGAAGGTGTAGTAGAAAAATCAGGAACGGGAAGAATTAAAGATCAGGTGTATATTGAGGAGAGGGATAGAGAATTTATAGTTCCTCCAATTAATCTTTTCAGGCACAGGATAAGATATTTTTCAGAAGGATTGGTTTTGGGTTCAAAAGATTTTATAAAAACCGCATATATAGAATTTGGAAATACTGTAATTTTAAAAAAAGATCGAAAAGTTTATAATTCCGGATTTTCTGAAAATATTTTTTCAATACGGAGATTGAAGGAAATATAGTTTATTTCAAGAGAACTTGTTATCGAATAACAAAAAATTTTTTCACGTTTTATAAAACAATATATTTTAATAGATTTTTCATTATTCATCAGTTTTTTTAACAAACTTTACATTACATCATCAAATATTTCCATTTCTATTTAATCCCAATTTGAAAGCTTATCGGAATAATAAAATTTTTCCAAAATATTCGAGTTTAAATTACTTATCCACCATATAATTAGCCTGACCCCTTTTAGATTTAATATTATATTTTGTGTTGATAATAAAAGTGCCTGTCCCCTTTATTCATTTTCACTATTTGTGTTAATAATCATTCAGGACATTTTTGAAAATCAGATTGATCTATGATCAGAATGCAGCAATAAGTCCTGCCAGTAATCTGATATGTTCTCCGTAGGGCCCTTTAAAAATATAATTTGCTTCCAGAACTAATCTTATATTTCTCTGAATAAGATAATCCAGGTGAATTGCAGCAGATTTATAATCATGGATATTCAGGTCCGAATCAACCCAGTTGAAAAGAGCAACTCCATACAGCCGTGAATCTACCCCTCCAAATGTGTAAATCAACTCGGCGAAACCCCCGGAAGTATTTATTTCCGCCGGATTTACATTTGTAAGAAAAGGGTTTTTATCACATCTTTTCATATACTGGACATTTATTTCAACGGGGAATAAGGATAGAGTAAGATCACCGCCCAGCATCCACATATCATTTGTTATTTTACCCGGTTTTTCCTTCCCGAAATATCCGGAGGCTCCTATCCTCAACTTATCCCCAAGGCCCTGTGAGATCCTGAAGAATATATTTTTATATTTATCATTGTCAAAATTTTTAAAGTTGTCCGCTTCATCAATTCCGGTTCCGTTCAATATTTCCAGCACAACATCTGGGCCACCTTTCTCAAATGTATAATTCAGCATTATTCCCCTGTCGTATGTAAGGTTCAATCCGGATAAACCGGGCCTGGTCTTATAGATGTGATAGTCTTCATAAGTCAATCTTAATTCTCTTTTAAAGAGCGGGTCTGATATCTGAAATTGACCCACTGATAATGAAATCCCGGTTTTAAATATGTCATTAAACATAATAAATGCATCTTCGATGCCGACTATTTTTCCCCGTTCTGAAAAGAAAAAATAAAAATAATATGAAATATTTTTTGCAAGCGATCCGCCTGAAAGCAATTTTATGTTGTAGGGCAAAGAGAGGTCGGTGATATTTTGATTTGATCTGTTATATGTAAGAAAATTATCCATTCTTACCGCAATGGGAAGAGATCTCAGGAGGCTGAGTTTGTCGTCCCCTGTTTTTGTAAAATATCTTAATTGTTTTTTATCTTTTATTGTAAAACCATCGCCGGCAAATTCTTCTCCGAAAGGTTTTAAGCGGGGGTAGGGGTCATGGCATGTTTTGCATGATAGTTTATGTTTTCTTGCAAAAGCCGGGATTCCGAAAATGTCTGAATTAAAAATAGTTAAGAAAAGCCCTGAAACAATAATTATAAATATAATGCGTCTCATTTTTCCTCCTCCTGTTTAATCATAAAATATTGTTATCGAAGTAAAATGTTCATTTACTTTAACGGTTTTACTCTCCTCCTCCGGAACTTTCAAAAAATCAGCAACAGGTTTTACAAGTTTACTGTAATTGAGAGTGGCTTTTACTTTAAGTTTTCCTTCAGCTATATCTTCGGGAAGAGCAAAAGTGTAAGTTTCGATTTTTGTTTCCCTCGGGCCGAACCTGTAGTCAACACCAAGGGATTTAGTATTCCACTGCTGTATGGTCACCCTCCCTTTCGGGTCAAAGTATGGCATACGAAATATCCTGTCTCCGTAGGGTACTCCGTCACGTTGGATACCTATAAATCCGGGAATATTAAGGGGAATCCCCATATCCTGATAAGCAAGTATATTTGAAGATATGGTATATTCCTCACCTTTGAATCCCTTTTTGTCCACCGGAATATGGTATTTTTTTCCCTCAGAATCTTCTGCTTCCACATGGAGCCATACGATCCTGTCTTCGACCGATCCTGTGGGAAATTTATGCCCGGTTTTCTGATTGAATAATACAACGGTGAATTTTACATCATCTCCCGGTTCAGCCTCTCTTATATCGGGATGAATACGTACATCAACGGTTGATCTTACTTTTCCGTTATCGTGGGCTCCATGAAAAAGGTGTTGAGCCGCATCCGGATATTTTTCCCCCATTAGAGAAGTTTTCCCTTCTGCATATGTCATATGGCAATCGTGACACCTTACCCCCTCTTTAGCATAGGGGCCATCTTTCCACTCCAGGTGGGTGGATTTTACCCAGATCCCATAGGGGCTTTTTTCATTGTGACATGTTCCGCAGAATTCCGGCTTACCTAAAAAATCAGATTGTTTAGTAGTATGCTCCGGAGATACAACACCGGGCCTAGGGCCGTATTTTACCTTTCCCGGTTCTGAAATAAAATTAAAATTGTGAGGAATTTCCCCTTTAAAACCTGTTACGGTATGACAGACATCACAGGAAACCGATTCATTTGCCCTGCTGTTCTCTTCCGGTTTCGGGGGTGGTGTATCTCCCGCAAGAAATGATACCGGTGCATGACAACCGTTACATCCGTCCTTGACCCCGGAAACAACCTTATCCTTTTCCGCATGCGGGACTGCAAGTTTAAAATATTCAATTTCATCCCAATGGTGGGTGTATGCCTGTGACATCATCGCCTGTTTCCATTGCTGATAAATGTCCACATGGCATGATGTTCCGCAGAGTCCGGGCTTCTGGTATTCCCTGTACTTTCTGGTATTGTGTGCCTCTTCCCCGGCTTTCACTATATTATTACTTAATATAAAACCTTTGAAAACCAGGAATAAAATGATTTGTAAAGATATTAATATGTAATTTTTTTTCATCTCATCTCCTTTAATTACCTGATTCTTCTATTTATTTTAATTTAATATCTTACAAATAAAACATTAAAAAACTTTTTGCAAGTTGAAAGTTGACAGAAAAACCAACAGGATATACCATAATCAAATAAATTTTATTATCCTGAGGAAATTATTTTCAGGAAGAAAGGGTTATTGAATTGGAAAAAAATATTGAGTCATTTGCACATCTGGAAAAAATTAAGGAAGAATCGCCTTCGGTTCTTTTTTATTTTTCTCAACCTGAATGTAATGTATGTAAACAATTAAAACCAAAAATAATAGACCTGCTGAAAAAAGAATTTCCAAAAACTGAATTTTATTATGTTAATATAAAAGATATCCCCGAGGCCGGCGGCCAATATTCTGTTTTTGCAGTTCCCACAATCATTGTGTATTTTGAAGGCAGGGAATTTATGAGATATGGCAGAAACCTTGGGATTAATCAGTTAAGAGAAGACCTGGAAAGGCCATATGGCCTTTTTTTTGAACAATAAATTAAACTAAAATTGCAATTAATTTTTGTTTTTTGTAACCTTTTGCTGAATCCGGGGTTTATATTATCAGAGAGAATATGAAAAGAGCGGACGATAATATCATTATGGAACAGGTAAGAGATGGAAATATAAAAAAACTGGCAATTCTTTTCGAAAGGTATCATATCAGCCTTTTTAATTTCTTTCTCAGACTCACCGGTGGGAACAGGGGTGATAGTGAAGATCTTGTACAGAATGTTTTTATCCGGATCTTAAAGTATCGCACAACTTTTAATAATCAGAATAAATTTGCTGTCTGGCTATATAAAATTGCCAGAAATGTCCACATGGATCATTTAAGGAAAACCTTACCGGAAGTTTCAAATGAAGAGAGGATCAACCGTGAACCTGTAGCCAGGGAAGATGATATTGAAAAGATCGAACAGTCAAGAATGATCGAGAATCTGAATACAGCTCTTTTATGTTTACCGGAGAAAAAAAGGGAGGTCCTTATTCTAAGCAGATTTCAAAAGCTGAAGTGCAGGGAGATAGCAGAGATCATGGGATGTAAACCAGGTACGGTAAAAGTCAGGATAATTGATCTGAAAAAATTAAAAGCGCCATCTGGAATTTACAGCCCTCCTAAAGGTTATAAGAGGAAAACCTTACACAATGCATTTGGAATAAAAAAACAGTAAAATGGGAAAACACATTTTATTCAGAAGTCAGAATTAAGAAGTCAGAAAACAGATAACAGGTAGCAGGAAACAGGGGACCTTGGAATGTCTTTGTTAAGAATTATGTAAAGCCTCCTGTAACCGGTAACCTGCTACGTGAACACCTTATTGACATTTTTCGGGTTAGATCCTATAATTTTCCCATAAAAATCCTTTATTTCGGAATAATTATGAAAATTTTTTTCAGAATATTAATAATATTTTTGTTTCTTTCTGCCGGTCTTCTTACCGGTGAAGTTTCTCTCTCCAGAATTAAAGAGAGGGTTGAAAAGACAGGGAAACTTAAATTTAAGGAAAATGTCGAGGTAAATTATCTGGACAGAAATTCTTTTAATAACTATATCAACTCCTGGTTTGAGAAAGAATACGCTGGTGAACAATTTGAAAAAGATGAATTGTTCCTTAAAATTATGGGATTTATTTCCGATAATATTTCTTTGAAAAAATTGAAAAAAAGGTTAATTATTAATAATGCAGGCGGCTTTTATGACGAAAAAAGTAAAGTGCTTTATGCACTAAAGGAACATGGTTTGGTGGATCCTGTATATTCTCTTATAGTTGTCCATGAGTTAAGGCATGCTATTCAGGATCAGCATTTTGGTTTGTCAAACATTATAGGCAGACTATCAGATCTTGATGACAGGAAAATTGCAGCACTTGCTGCCATTGAAGGAGATGCAATGCTCATCCTGTCACTTTATGCACAAAAGTTTACCCCTTTCCCTGTTCCACCTGAGTTATCATCTTCAAAGTATAATTCTGATGCATTGCTGACATTTTCTCCAATAAAATTTTCATATAATCTTGGAAATATTCCCGATGTCCTTAAATATCAACTAACAATGCCCTATGTAAAAGGCTTAAAGTTTGTTTTTCATATATTAAAAAAAAAAAAATGGAAAGGGGTAAATTCGATTCTAAAATATCCTCCCGACTCCTCTGAACAGATCCTCCATCCGGAAAAATATCTTAAAAGGGAAAAACCGGTCAAAATTGAAATAAGATTTATACCTGAAAATTATGATCTTTATTCTCAGGGAGCCATTGGTGAATTTTTTCTTAATGTTATGATGATGAAAAACGGGAATTATACCGATATTGCAAAAGGGTGGGGGGGAGATAAATTCCGGTTGTATAAAAATGAACAAAATTATTTTCTCATGTGGGAATCCGCCTGGGATAAAGAAGAATACTGTTCTGATTTTTTCTATAATTTTAAAAGATATCTGGAAAGAAAATTTGAAGTTAGTTTTAAAAAAGGAAATGTAAAAGGAAATCCGTTTTATGCGGGAAGATCAGATAATGACTATGTTTTTATCAGAAAGTTAAAAGAAAAGATGTTTTTTACAAAGACCAATGACAGGATAGAAATTAACAAGTTTATAAATGGAGGTTATTATGATTAATGCAACACAGATCAGGAAAGGTATGATAATCAGACTTGAAAAAAAATTATTCCGTGTTGAAGATATGAAACACATTACTCCCGGTAAAGGGAATGCTATCGTCCAGACAAAGATCAGAGATCTTAATGATATGACCATAAGAGATTTCAGATTCCGTTCAGTTGAAAAGATCGAGAGGGTGGTTCTCGAGCAGAAAGAGATAGGATATTCCTATCAGGATGGAGATCAGTATATTTTTATGGATAATGAAAGTTATGAACAGATAAGCCTGAACAAAGATTTTTTAGGTGATGTTGTAAACTATCTGGTAGAAGGAACTGATTATACTCTGGAATCTTTTGAGGATAAACCCATGAATATAGATCCACCGATGACAATGGAATTTGAAGTGGTGGAAGCGGAAAAATCAATTAAAGGTGCAACGGTTCAGTCTTCATATAAACCTGCAAAATTAAATAATGGAATAGAAATAATGGTTCCACCGTTTATTGATACCGGGAGTATCATTAAAATAGATACAAGGGACGGATCTTATATTGAAAGGGTCAGCAAATAAAAGATGATATATCTTGATCATGCAGCATCAACAATGATCCTTAAAGGGGCATTAAAGGTCCTGGAAAATTCGATGTTGAATGATTTTGCTAATCCGTCTTCTTCACACAGGCTTGGAAGGGAACTTTCTGATAAAATTGAAAGAGACCGTAAATCCTTTCTGGATATACAGGGTTGTGGTATCCATTATGATTTTTTGTTCACCTCATCTGCCACAGAATCAAATAATACAGTTATAAAGGGGATATCATTAT
>JBDLJQ010000090.1:0-7682 GCA_039714255.1 Acidobacteriota bacterium | reverse complement strand
ATGGAAAAAAGACCTTCTCAAAAATAGATGCAAAATAAACAGCAGGTAATGTCATTAAAGTATAAGCTCGCGAGTATATACCCAATGATACAGATCCGAGATATTTACCTATTATAAAATTATCTCCATTTATAGCGAAATAATTAAAAAAACCCCCGATCGAAAACCAGCCACCGAATGTCAGAAGTTCAATTGCTTCAGTCTTCTTGATTTTTAAAGAAACAGGAAACATTCTGAACCAATAACTTAATACAGAATCCATAAAACTCTGGCATATCGTTGCAAAAACCAATGCCCAAACATTCTTTAATATCAGTGCTGAAATTATTCCTATAACCCCGTAGCCCAAAAAATAACTATAAATATCGATCTTCATCAGATCTTTAAAATTCATCTCCCTCTGAAGTAGAGATCTTGAGATCATAGATATTCCGTTAAAGAAAAACATCAGGGCCAAAGTTCTTAATATCTTTACTAATTCACTATTGCTGAAAAAGACAGAAATAATGGGGGCAGAAAAATATATAGCAAGGAAAAGAAAAGCACCAAGAAAAATGGCCATTGTAAATCCGGTTTTAATATGATCCTTGTTTAGTACTTTTCTCTGGACGAGGGCAGTTCCAATACCGAATTGAGATAACAAAAGAGCAAAATTTATAAAAATAAATGACATGCTGATAACTCCAAAATCTTCCGGAGCTAATATATGGGCAAGTATGGAAAATATTAAGAGTTGGGAGATGAACTTTAAGATAACTCCAAAATATGTCCATTTTAATCCTGAAATTATTTCTTTTTTCATTATGTCAGTGTTTTATAACTATTTCAGGCCAAGTTCTCTCCAGGTTCTTTTTGTTTTTAAAAAAAAGCATCCTCTAAATTCACAAAACATATCCGAGTGATTTTAATTTTTTTATAATATCTTTTCTTACATGTTTTCCAGGTATCCCTGATTTTTTTTTAATCCTGGAAATAATGCGCAACATCATTGCCTTCAATTTTTCGCTGTCAGCATTGTTTTTTCCTGTCAGTAAAAGATTGTTCAATTCGTATGGATCCTTTTCAAGATCAAAAAATTCATCGACCCCCTTGGTTCTGAAAATATATTTATACTGATCATTCTGAAAAGAATACTTTTCGCCTTCAGCATAGAATTTTTTTAATCCCGGTTTGATGCTTTCACTCGATTTATTAGATCCAAGAATCTGCCTTTCAGAAAATGCAGATGGATCGGACACTGAAGTACTGCTATTATCCAGGATTTGTTTCAGTGATCTGGCTGAAATCCGAAAATTCCCATATCTTTTTTTCAGATTTCCCGTTAATTCAATAATTGTAGGAAATATACTGGAATTCTCCACAAGGCCGGGATACCTGAACCCCCAATTTTTATTCGGTGAATAAAAAATCAGCGGCACATGCAGACTTTCCTGATATAGTTCCATCGCATGTTCACGCCATTTATGCTGCCCGAGCCCTTCACCATGATCAGCAGAGATCACCCATAAAGACCTCTTATTCAAACCGGATCTTTCCGCAAATTGAAACAAAAGTTTTATCTGATCATCTACGGAACGTATTTCTGAATCATATTTTGTGAAAATTTTGTCCATCCTAAAAAATCCTCTATATAGATCGTTTTTTGTTATATTCAGATGGGATTTTAGTTTTTTTCTGAATTTTTCTCTCTCATGTCTGGGAAAATAAGTCCTCATTTCCGCTTTGGATACATCGAAAGGGAGATGTGGATCAAAAAGGTGGATCCATATAAAAAATTTATCATTTTTTTTTACTGTTTTTAGCCATTTAACCGCTTTTTTAATTACATATTCACAAGGCATATAAGGAAGACTATGGCTTTTCTTTGTATTTGCAGGTTCACTATATGTATCAAATCCCTGATCAATATTTGATGCCAAAAAATGTCTGTCCGTGGATGTAAATGCAGCTGTTCTATAACTTCTCTCTTTTAATATTTCAGGCATCGTCAGGAATAAGTCATCCAATATGAAACCATTCGCAAGGACTTTATGTTCACTGGGATACATCCCTGTAAAGATGGATGCAATTGAAGAGCAGGTAGTTGCGGATTGGGATATTGCTTTTTCAAAGATAATGCCCTTTGAGCCTAAAGAATCGATGAAAGGAGTAGTGTTCCTGAAGTACCCGTAACTACTCAAATGATCTGCTCTTAAAGTGTCAACAGTTACAAGAAAAATATGATCAACATCATCGTTTTTTTTTGAACAGGCATTAAAAAAAAACAGAAGTAAAGTTGATAAGGTAAGAAGACCCAAAACAGAAAGAACTTTTCTATTCATCATGGACAATTATACATTAATCCAGGAACATTTTAAAGATATAGTATTCCTGAAGTATTTGCAACAACCCTTATCATCTGCACGTAATGTGTCAATTATTACCAGGCAAATACAATCAGTATCATTATCTTCAAAATCTACAAAAAAAAAATTTTTAGTAGCAATTTATTTATCTTTTTCAAATAATTTCTCACAAAATTTACATCAGTTCCGGGAATTAATCAAAAGTATATTTTTTTGTCCGTAATAGCTTTTAAGAAATTTTTTGTCGAGTTTAAGTACAAAAGCAACAACTTTCTTCTTATAACGAAGTTTCTTTTTAATGAAAATACCATTCCCCTTTCTGCTTTTCCTGCGAAGCATGTTTTTTATTTTTGCATGGTACGGCTTATCAACTAAATTAACGTGAAAATCTGTAACAATATATTTACAGCCGCTTTTCAGAAATTTTTCCATAAATCTCTCAAATCGCCTGTTTTGTGATTTAATCAAATAAACATATCTTTTAACTTTTTTTTTCAGATAATAATCAATAGTATGACCTGAGGAATAAGTTACTATCTTATCCCCATCTTTTAGATTTGAATTTATCCACCTGGCAATCATAACCGAACCTTTTTTTGGAAATACATCCATTTCCCTTTTCGCTTGTGACAAGCCGTTAAAATATGTAAACAGAAAAAACAATATGAATAATGAATAGACTAGTATACGTCCCGGAATTGAAACTGATACTTTTGACTTTAGAATTGCAGTAAACAGACCAATTGTGAAAAATAACCAGTATAAAAAAACAGCGCTCAGCAATCTCCGCCCCTCATTTCCAGGAATAAATACACCTCCGACTCCTGCCACATACCCTTTGATAATAATAAAGGAAATAAAATAGATCATGATTGAAAAAAAGAACCGTCTCCCTTTTTTATAAACTATATATGCTCCATATACAAATATCAGGAACGAAACAGAAAATAATAAAAGCTGATAACTATAGGGAATTCGCCTTGGAAGAAAGAAAAATATATTCAGATAAAATAATTTTATTAATTTATCCGGATTAATGAGAAAAAATAAAAACGATTCTCTATCAATAATAAACAGAATTTTGTTTATCAACCGTTTAGAAGTTGATATATAGAGGATCATTATCATAATACCTGAGAAAACACTATAAAAACTTAATCTCTTTTTAAGAATCTCCCTTTTTAATGAACCTGCAATTGTTGAAAACACCAACAATAAACCCTCAAAACGGACTAACATGGATAGGAACGCAACCATAATTGACTTAGAGAATTTTTCCTCACTCAGATAATAAAAGCTCATTACCGTGAAGCAGAGAAATATAATATCGGTTAAGGGAGCTGCCATATATATTAAAAAAAATGTTTGAGTAATTAACAAAGCTGTAGCTGGAAAATAGTACTCCTTCAGGAATTTTTTTAATATCCTGAACGAGTAATAAACAAGCCCAAGTCCAAAAAACAGCGAGATCAGTCTTCCTGCCAGGATATAAGTGTCTGTCCCTGAAACAAAAAGGGAAAGAAATCCCCCAAACAATCCAATAAGCAAAGGGTAACCCGGGGGTACATGCCATGAAAAATTACCTGTAACAAGTTTTTTATATTGAAAGTGATAATTATAAAAATCCGGCGGTGCCAGTTCCATTACATCAACAAGAATTATCCAGTTTGCAAGAACAAATAGTAATAGTAAAAGTAAAGGCAACTGGTTAAAGCCGATAATACTTTTTTTTGTTTTCATAGGGTTTCCATAAAAAGGATCAGGTGAATAACCTTCTTTTGTATCATATTAATTCATTTCCCCTTTAACAAAAAGACAGATTTAGTTGTTTTCAAAAGAATTAACAGATCCAGGAAGAGGTTTCTGTTCTTGATATAAAACAGGTCATATTCAAATTTCATTTTCTGCTCCTTCATATCTGCTCCGGCATATGAATACTTGACCTGGGCCCATCCGGTCAACCCGGGTTTAACAATATGACGAAGATTGTAATAAGGAAGTTTAGTTGTTAACTCTTCTACAAATACAGATCTTTCAGGCCTGGGGCCGATAAGGTTCATATCTCCTTTCAGGACATTTATAAATTGCGGGATCTCATCGATCCTGAGTTTTCTCATGATCCTGCCGATTGCAGTTATTCTTTTATCTCTGCTGGCAGTATAGATCGGGCCTTTCTTTTCCGCTTCGTGTTTCATTGTTCTGAATTTAAACAGACGGAATGATCTCCCCCCCTCTCCAACTCTCTCCTGAATATATATCATCTGGCCATTGGAGAACATTTTATTGAGAATCGAAAAAACAAATCCAATAGGGAAAAGGGTAATTAATGCAATTATTGAAACTGAAACATTGATCAATCTTGTTAACTTAAGATATGTCTCGCTTAAATCTGTAAACTTCTGAATTATCCAGTCAGCTGATATATGATCCAGAGGGATCCTCTCTAATTCACTTTCAAGCAAATCAATAAGTCTAATAAATTCAACTCCTTCGATCTTCTTTTTTAAAAAATCAAATTTAACACTTTTTTCAGGAAAATTATTCAAGTATAGGAAAGAGTAGGATCCAAGATAGAATCTTCTCTCTGTTTTATTAAATTTTTCCAAAGAGATATGGCCAATATGATCCAGCTCTTTACTGAATTTTTTTTCCAATATATTTGTTATTGAATTATCAATTATAATAAATGTCTTTGATTTTCTATTTCTAAAAGCAACGATCATCAGAAAGCTGTATACAGCAAAAATCAAAACTATATAAATATAAATAAATCTGCCAACTTTTTCTGTAAAAAAAAAGAAGAATTCAATAAATGACACTAATGATACTATAAGAATAAATTTAAGATTTATTATAAGAAAATTTTTAAATATGGAATATTTATTTAGTGAACTCAGTTCAAAAATCCCAATCAGATATGAGATTAGAAATAAAAAAAAGTATATCAGAATAAAGTTCCCTCTCCTGGAAACAAGAAATTCAAAAGCAATAGTCAAGGCGGAATCAGGACCTGAATTGTTTATAGCAAAATATAACAGAACAGAAGACAAAATAATAATAAAATAGACCCCAAACTGAAAACTGTAAAAAAGCATCCTTTTTTTCATATTCATAAGTTCAATCTCTGTCCGATTTTTGAAGATATTTTTTTCACTATTTTAATTGCCGGATACTTCACTCCATTTTCTTTAAGTATTCTATAACATTCCAGATTAGCTTTAAATATATTGACAGGATTCTTGTTGCTTATTCCTCCATCCCTCATTTGAACAAGTACTTCAGGAATATAATTTGCAGATAGTTCTGCCGACTTTATGAAACGGAGTATCAGATCAAAATCTGCAGATATTTTGTATTTAGTATTGAATGATCCATGATCATTGAACATTTTTTTCCTGGCAAAAAAAACCGGGTGCGGGAGCAATATCCCTTTATCAATTTGCGTTGAGGATAATTCCCCGGACCTCCAATGCCTGAGTTCCCGTTTTAAATCTCTGGAAACATAAACAAGATCTCCATAACATAAGTTTACTTCACTTTTAAGGAATGATGACATAACCTTTGATATAACATCATTTGATTGGAAAAGGTCACCGGAATTTAAGAAACTAATAACTTCTCCGGTTGACAACACAACACCTTTATTCATAGCATCATAAATACCTTTATCAGTCTCTGAGATCCAGTTAGATATCTGATCATCATATTTTTTAATTATACCCAGGCTTCCATCAATTGATCCTCCATCGATCACTATATATTCTATATCGGAATAATCTTGATTAATTACACTTAGTATCGTCTCTTCAAGAAATTCTATATCATTAAATACTACCGTTATTATTGTTATTTTCATTCAGATAATTTTTTGTAGACACTAAAATGTTTTTCCGATATAACAATATCACTTAAATTTTGATGAGCAGATAATTGAGCGTTCCTCCCGAATTTTTCACCTAAATCCGAATCCCTCAAAAGCAATTCTATTTTTTCTGAAAGGAGACGGGGGGTTTTTACCGGAATTATAAATCCACTCTCTCCATTGACAATAAAATCAGAAACAGATCCCACATCAGTAGAAACTATGGCTTTCCCCATTGCCATAGCCTCCCAAACAGATTGAGGTGATGCTTCAGTAATAGATGAACAGACATATATATCTGCACTTTTCAATACAGACGGGACATCCTCCATATAACCCATAAAATGTACGTTGGTCAACTTTAATGATTTAACTTTTTTTTTAAGCATTTTTATATATTGCTTTTGACTTTCATACA
The DNA here is from genome assembly GCA_039714255.1 of Acidobacteriota bacterium. GTDB lineage: Bacteria > Acidobacteriota > Aminicenantia > UBA2199 > UBA2199 > UBA647. Next base: position 1,057 of record JBDLJQ010000090.1, on the reverse strand, counting down.
AACCACCGACAACAAAAAACTGGAGATCATCAAATTCCATATTCAATATATTTGCAGCTTCTATAAAATACTCCAATCCTTTGCAATAATTTACATTTCCGCTTGTAACTATCCTCCTTCCGGGAAAAGAGTCAATTTCTTTATTTCTGTCAGTTTGATCCGGAGAAAATCTCCCAATATCAAAGGGGGCCTGGATCTCAAAAACTCTATTTCTCTTTATGCTGGAAAGATAGTATTCTGTTACTTTTTTTCCCTCACTGATAAAAACATCAACGAATCGGGACAAAATATTAAAAACTATTTTTACAAAAAAAGGCAAATATGTATCATTAAGGTGCCATACCAACTTTTTCCCAGCAAAACTGCCGGCGACAATCCCTTTCCACTGCCATGCTCCATTGCAATGTATAATATCAGGATCCTCTTTTTTTATTATCTTAATAAGTTTTATAACATCAGGGAAAAAAGTAAACACCCATAAAACAATACCAAAAATACTCTTTGATAATCTCCTGATATTAATACTCTTATGCCTTACACCATTTTTCTTTAAAAGCTTGGTGAAACTATCTGAATTTTTATCGGGGTAGACAACAAGGGTGTCAATATTATAAGTTTCCTTTAGTCTGCCGGACATATTTGCAATTCGAACCTGAGGACCTGCCATACGCCCATCCAAAATAATATTAAGTATTTTCATTGTTATATTTAAGAAATTATACCAAGAATAGCTACTAAATCTAAATAAAATTTCCAATGAGGAATTAAATACATCTGACAGACTTAACAGCTTCTAATATTATGTTTGACACTTTTCCAGAATCGAATTCACTTATTATTTTTTTTGAGTTCATTTTCATTTTTTCTAAATTAATCTGTCCATCCAGTACTGAATCAAATAGTTTCACTAATTCATCTACATTATCCGGATCAAAAACATGACCATTAATGTTATCTTTCACAAGAATAGATGAAGCCCCGGCATTTTTTGAACTGAATATAACAAGTCCGGAAGCCATTGCTTCATTTATAACAATCCCCCATGTTTCATCAGATG
>JBDLJQ010000089.1:0-8583 GCA_039714255.1 Acidobacteriota bacterium | reverse complement strand
TCCTGCTCCGGGAGGAGGAAGTGTTGCCGCCCTTTGCGGAGCGCTCTCATCTGCTCTCAGTGCCATGGTCGGTAATCTGACATACAGCAAACTTAAATATAAGAATGTGAAGGAAAAAATGATAGGGGTTTCAGAGTCGGGACAGGATCTGAACAGATTTTTTATCGATGCAATAGACCGGGATACATCTGCTTTTAATAAGATCATGGATGCATTCTCGCTTCCGAAGAAAACCGAAGAGGACAAAAAGGTCCGTGATAAAGCAGTTCTTGATGCAACTATTGAAGCAACTATGATCCCGTTTTCCGTTCTGGAAAGATCAAAAGATGCTGCTGAACTGGCATTGGAAGTTGCAGCATCCGGAAACACAAATTCACTTTCCGATTCAGGTGTGGCAGGGTTAACTTCACTGGCAGCGGCTACCGGAGCATATTATAATGTTCTCATTAATCTTGATGGTATTGAAGATGAGGCTTTTGTAGAAAAAATGAGAAAAAAATCAGTGGAAATCCTTTCAAAGGTGAAAAAAATCAGCGATAAAGTATCGGAAATTCTTGAGAATGGATTGAAATAGATCTATTTCTTTTTGAATATTGATTTTTTAAGAACCCCTTTTGAGGAGCTCTCCAGCATATCTTTCAGTCTCTTTTTTGCTATTTTGTTTTCAGGGTCGATCGAAATTGCTTTTCTGAAAAAACTTTCAGCCCGCTTTTCCAAATTTTCATTCAGGAAAAGAATGCCGAGTGCAACAAGCGGCTCAGCGCTCCATGGATCCAGGTCCACTGCTTTTGAAAGGTTCTTCTCGGCAGCCCTGATCATAGTGGGAATGTTCATTTGGGACATCCCAAGCAGAAGGAAGCATGCCCCCCTGTTCGGATTTAGTCTTACCGATTCCTCAAGCAATGTTGTAGCTTCCCAGAAATTTTTCTGATTAAACAGAGTTTTTGCTTTCCTGTGGAGAAGCGATGCTCTCTCTACCGACTTATCAGGACCGGCTCCCTCACCGTTTTTTTCTTTTATTTTGTCCATATCATATTGACGCTTCTTCTCATTGTCGCTTAAAGTGTCATATGCTCTGTTGATCTCGGAGAAAACAAAATTTGCTTTTTCGCTGATTCCGGGATCGGGAGCAGTTGTGATTCTGTCCGGATGGAATTTTTTTGCATAATTGAAATAGGCATTTCTTATATCTTCCGAAGATGCGTCATCTTTTAATCCCAGCACTTCATAATAATTTACCCTTTCTTCCTTTATCTTATTGTACATTCCGGTAACTTTTTCTATATTCTCTCTTTCTTCTTCATTTATATCGATAATTTCAAAATCTACAATTCCCAGCAGATAAACAGGAAGAAGCTGCTCCCAGTATTTTTTTTCGGAGATCCCGAGTTCCTTCGGGATCTCCTCGTTTGATCTGTTGGAAAAAACAGCCAGAGATGAGTGGAATTTGATCAGTTTTTCAGGAAGCACATTTTCTATTTCTTTCGGAATCTCTCGTGTAACCGGAGATTTTGAAAAATATTGGTTTATATACAAATTTGTATTCTGCAAATATCTGACAGTCCCTTCATGAATAATTTTTGCAAGGTTCAGACCGAACTGTGAATCACCGGGTATTTCGGGGTCCTTTTCTTCAAAGCTCCATTCTCCTGAATTCAGGAAGAACATTGAGAGAACAATAGACTGTATCTGGAGTTGAATCCCCTGAAATACATCTTTTTCGGAGAGGATGCCGTTCTCAACAAACAGTTTCCCGATCTTCTGGTTTCTATTTTCTATCATCTTGTGGATGCTCCAGAATTCCTGTCTGGTAATCTTTCCGGATTTGAAAAGGATCTCACCAAGTCTTTCCTGAATTACATTTGTAGTAGCAAAAAGGACCGATCCGTTTTTGAAATAGACCTTTTTCTCAAAATTATCACCTTTAACAGTGATAATTCCCGAGAGTCCTTCCCAAAGAATTTTACGAAGACATAAAGGTATTGGCGATTCTGTAACTGATGGCACTTTTCCTCTCTCAATAAAGATTTTCCTACATAAATGGAATGATGTCAACTTTTCTATTTTCAGTTAAAAACTTGAAAAAAAAAAATAAATATTCTATTAAAATAGTAGGATATATTGAAGATGTATCGCTATTTTCGGGGAAGCGTAAGGTTAAACTTGTTTTACAGGAGAAGGGGATGAAAAAAGCAAATATTTTTTTTATAATGTTTCTGTTGCTGTTTTATTCTTTTTTTGCACAGCAAAAAAAGTATGTTTTTGATGATACTCAATTAACAAAAGACAAATTTCTTTTGATTTCCGAGAGAGATATGTATTGTGCATATGAAATAAAAAAGAGGATTTCAAGAGATATAAAAATTATCGGAAGTGATGATATGGATGAAGAGAGAACGATCTTCACATCCACAGATAAGCTTATCATCAACCGGGGAGAGAACAGCGGACTTAAAGAGGGAGATACTCTTATGATAATCGCAAAAGGGGCAAAGATCTCAAATCCTCTTACTTACAGATCTCTGGGAACTCTTTTCCTCAACAAAGGTTTAGTTGTAATAAGAACAGTGTACCCCAGGCATTCGATTGTCGAAGTGGAGAACTCCTGTTATCCGATTCATCTGAATGATTATCTGATCCCGTATAAAAAAGAAGAGCAGGTTGTAAGAAGAAGTATAGACTACAGGTTAACAAGATTGCCTGAATCCCAGCTGACAGGAAGGGTTGTATATGCCGGAGACCATTTTGATATGGAAAGAGAGCTGAGTTATTCAGGGCATATAGTTGCTGTTGATCTGGGAAAGGGAGAAGTATCCAAAGGCGATTTTGTACTTTTTTATAAAATTGTTAAAAAAAGGCTTCCTAAAATTATTATTGGCAGCGGTATCGTAGTTAGACCTCAAAATACCAATTCCACTGTAAAGATAATCGATACGATCTTTCCGATCGAAATCGGTTCCTACATAACGGTTCTTCCCGAGGCCCTTGTCACTGAAACGGATGACAATAAATTACCATTGATCAAGGACAGTAAAAACATTACAGAAGACATTACTGCAACAGACGAGACTTTTGATTTTACAACCCTGTTCCCGTTGGATGAATATAAACTTAAGGATAAATTAGAAGAGAAATTCCTTCAAATGAAAGAGTTTATCAGCACAAAAAAGGAATTTGTCATTATCCTGAGAGGATATGCCTGTAGTATAGGAGGGGTGGATTATAATCTTGAGCTTTCTAAAAAGAGAGTAGATGAGGTAAAAGATTATATTGTTAATAATCTGAAAATTGCTCCTGAATTTATAGAATCCTATTTTTACGGAGAAAAAGATACGCCGTTTGATAACAGTACCGAATTGAACAGAAGAAAGAACAGAAGGGTGGATATACAAGTAATGGGAAAATGAAAAAAATAATACTTGTTGTTTTCATTGGTTTATTTTCATTTTCTCTTACCGCCGACTCTTTAAATCTTGTTGAGATTCAGAAAAAAGAGAAGAAAAGAAGAAAAAAAAATGTAAAATCAAAATATGTTTTGAATAATGACAAAATTGTAGAATTCTCTTTAAAAAAGAGTAAAACATTTGTAGAAGCGGATGTGGCAGCTACCTCGACCGTTACCAAAACTTCCAAGAAAAGTTTGCCGGATGAGAAAGACACTGAAAAATACTGGAGAGGAAGACTGAATGTTTTGAACAACAGTATTGAAAACCTGAAGAAAAGGATAAGCGATTCTCAGAGCAAGCTTAACCGGGAATCGTCAAACTTCCTGATTGCGTCTACACCCTCCCTGCAGCAGCAGATCAAAAATAATATTGACATCCTTACTAAGCAGATTACAAAACTTAAATCCGATCTGAAACGGCGGGAGTCAGATAGAGAGGCGTTTTTTACTGAAGCAAGAAAGTCCGGTGTACTGCCCGGCTGGCTTCGTTAAGATTTGATCCGGAGAATTCATGATCACTACCATTGACTGGAAAGAAGGGAAGGTTTATATGCTGGATCAGAGGAAGCTCCCTTTTAAAGAAATAATGATCGAACATTCCGGTTATCTGGAGGTTGCAGACAGCATTAAGAACATGGTTATCAGAGGAGCTCCTGCTATAGGTGTTGCGGCAGCTATGGGAGTTGCAATCGGTGTAAATGAACTTGCGGATAATGAAAAAAACCCGGAAAAACATTTTAATCAGATAATAAGTGTTCTTGGAGCTACAAGGCCGACGGCAGTCAATCTGTTCTGGTCGCTTACGGAGATGAAAAAAATTTTTGATGTTTTCAAAAATGATACCGGTTTATTAAAAAAAGAAATTCTGAAAAAAGCACTGGAAATAAAGGAAAATGATCACAAAATAAACAGAGCCATTGGAGCTGTCGGAGAAACCATTATTAATGATGGTGATACGATCCTGACCCATTGTAATGCAGGTGCTCTGGCGACTGCGGGATATGGGACAGCCCTTGGCGTAATGAGGAGCGCTTTTGCTGAAGGGAAAAAGTTCTCTGTTGTTGCAGGAGAAACAAGGCCTTTCCTTCAGGGGGCGAGGCTTACCGTCTGGGAGCTGCAGAAAGAGAATATTCCCGTAACGCTGATCACCGACAATATGGCAGGTCACCTGATGTCAAAGGGTAAAATTGATCTTGTTATTGTCGGGGCGGACAGAATAGCCCTTAATGGCGATGCTGCAAATAAGATCGGAACATATTCAATTGCAGTATTGGCCAAACATCATAATGTCCCTTTTTATGTTGCTGCCCCTCTTTCCACTGTAGATGTAAACTCGGCATCCGGAAAGGATATCCCGATCGAGGAGAGAGACGGAGATGAAGTGAGAACTTTTCGGGAGGAGCAAACCACTCCCTCGCATACAAATGTATTGAATCCCGCATTTGATGTTACCCCCTTTGAACTTATCACCGGAATCATAACTGAAAAAAAGATAATCAAAACAGACCCGGAAAACAACTTTAAAACCATTCTGGGCAAATAAAGGAGCAAGGATGATCATAGATGGACATGCACATGCTGCAGGAGACTTTCTTAAACCGGAGGGCATTATTGAGAATCTGGATAAATCCGGAGTAGACAGAGTGGTACTTGTTCCCGGAGAATTGGAAAGTACAAAAAACTACTTTTTACCAAATTTAGCAAAACTGTTTCCTGCAAATAATGTGGTTAAAGTTACAAACCGGTTGACCAAATTTGTGATTGGAATTACCGGTACAATTAAACAAATCCCAAAAGGAAATGAGCATGTTTACAATTTGACGCAGAGGACAAACGGGAGAGTGATTCAATTCGTTTGGATTACGCAGCAAATAGAAAACCCAATCGAATATTTAAATGAGAAACTTCTGATATGGAATTATAAAGGTGTAAAACTTCATCAGTGTTGGGAAGATTTTTCTATTGATTCAGATTTTTTCAGAATAGTTGCTGAGTGGGCAGAAAAGAAAGATTTACCCCTGTTTATTCATTTGTACTCTGATAAAGATGCAAAACAACTTGTTGAATACAAGAAAGGGCATCCAAAGTTAAAACTAATTGTTGCTCATTTGTTCGGATTAGAAATCTTTATAGAGGATAACTGCAAAGATGAAAATCTATTTTTTGATATATCTACAATACAGATTGCATCAACTAAAAGACTTTTGGTTGCAATTAAATTTGTTGGAGCAACAAATATTACATTAGGGACCGATACGCCTTATGGAAAAGGCAACTTAAAGAAAAATATAGACAGAATAATAAGCCTTGATATTTCAACAAAAGATAAAGAATTAATTCTTGGTGAAAACATGAGAAGGCTTTTGAAAATATAAAGTACAGGCACACACCGATTAAATAATAAATAATGGATATTAAAATAATAAATACAAAACTTGGGGAAATTGAATACTCCACGACTGGAAACGGGAAGCCTGTTTTGTTTTTGCATGGCGGACATACAAATTGTAATTCAACACTTTGGCATAAAGGATTTGATTTAAAAAAGTTCCAATTGATCACTCCTTCTCGTCCCGGATATCAGAATACACCCTTAAAAAACAATAAAACTCCAAAACAAGCTGCTGACCTGACAATATCTTTGTTGGATTTTCTGGCCATAGATAAAGTGATTTTGTATGGGATTTCTGCAGGAGGGTTAACCGCTATCGAACTGGCCGGCAACTATCCCGAAAGGGTAGAAAAGTTAATCTTGGCTTCTGCTGTTTCAAAAGAGTGGTTAGATAAAAATGGAAAAATGTACAAAACTGCAAAGCGGATATTTAATCCTAAGGTTGAAGGATTTGCTTGGTGGATGATTAGATTTTTTTCGGGATTGTTCCCAAATTTGATTGCAAAAAATTTTTATCAGGAGTTCACGACCAACCTGCCCCATAAACTAATAAAAGAAGACGTAAAAGAATTGATATCAATGTTTAAAGACTTTAGTTCAGGAACAGGATTTATTAATGACATTAACCAAAACATTAACAATAATGTAATCTCTGGAATAAAATGCCCTACCCTGATAATTCACAGCAAAAGTGATAATAGTGTTCCGTATGAACATGCTTTGCACTCAAGTAAAATGATTAAGAGCTCAAAACTGGTTGAATTGAACAATGAATGGGGGCACTTATTTTGGATTGGAACTGACTCAAAAAAATCAATAGAAAAGACAATAAAATTTATTGAAGAATAAAATGCCGGCACACAACAATGTATAGAAATAATAGCCGAATTAGTGGTAAACATGAACATTGTAGTCTGCTATACAAACCGATGCAAGCCAGGCGGAAGGATGAAACATGAAAAGTAACAATCAGATAATTGTTTATGGCGGGACTGGTTTTTATGGACAAAAAGTAGTTGAAAAATTAGTCAAAAAAGGACAGTCTGTAAAAGTGGTCACACGAAATTCTGAAAATGCTGAATAATTTCCCGTCAGATTTAGCGGAAAATGTACCGGAAGACCATAAATTGCTACGGGAATTATTTGATTATGAACCCGTAACATTGGAAATGGAGATTGATCGGAGGGTTAAGGAAAATATTTTATAGGATAAAAGAAATATATGATCGGTAGATCAGGAAGATATTAGAAGTTTTTTTACAGCACGGATCATAGAGAAGAGGTTTAAGATCCAACGATAATACTTAATAATTTTTTTTGTTTTGAAAATTTCTTCATGTTTTTCTTGAAATATTTTAAAAACAGTCTGAACCATTGATTTATGTGATTGAATGATTAACTATGATTAAAACAGAATATAAATTAAAAAGGAATTATAATGAAAAGAATACTATTAGTACTATTCGTTATCTTGTTTGCAGGAATTACATACGCACAAGACAATGTGGTTGGAATTTGGGGATTGACAGAAATGACTGTTGGTGGACAAAATGTAAAGATGCACAGAAGTATGCACGTGGATTTTAACCAAAACGGCAAATTATATATAAGTGGAAGGGAATTAGGAACCTGGAGCCTTGATAAAAATTCACTTTCGGCAAGTTCAGAAATGCAATTAGATATCATTAATGGGAATAATAAGATATTAAAAATAACCGATGAAGAATTGCACTTAGAAAATGAAGAAACTGGCATTCAAAAATTCAAACGAGCAAGTTTACCATATGGTCAGGAATACAAAAATGAAATAGTAGGCGAATATTTATTTGTAAAGGTTTTAGAAAAAAAGAAAGAGATTGATATTGGCAATACTATTGTTAACTTTAAGGATAACGGGACATTGTATTTTCAGAGTATGTTTTTTGCACAATGGCGTTATGATAATAAAACAAAAATAATAAACATTATCAGCGTAGAGAAAGAAGATAAATTTAATGGAGAAAGTGATATTGTAAAATCAGGTAATGAATTAATTTTACAAACAGAAAAAGGAGATAAATTATTTTTTAAAAAGCTTGATTTTGAAGAAATAACTAAAAACAATAAGGTTTCCGGATTAGAGGGAATGTGGAAAATAGATATTAACTTTGATGAAATGATCTTTGAAGAGGCAACCGAAGAGGTAAACAAAGAAGTAGTAGAAGAATCAAATAGTGAAAATGTTATTGAAGAATCCCGGGAAAGAAGTACTGAAGATTCTTATGAAAGTGATAAATCAAAAAATAATATCGAAACAAATTATTTATCGTTGAAACCTGCAAATATGTATAGTTATGGTCAGGGAAATGGAAACTCAACAGGTTTATGGATATATACAAAGAAAGAAAAAACATTGTATATTGTTGGGAGATATATTCCTTTCTCCGGAGTTAATAAAATTGTGGAAATTAATGAAAAAAGATTTGTTTTTATTGATAAGTATGGGAATAAATATACTGCAATTAAAAATCAATGAAGAAGCAGACTGAAAAATAATGCGCTAAAAAAATGCTGCATCGTGCGTTCATAAAACATTGGAAGATTTTTTGAAAGGGACTGAGAATTTTCTATGAAATATTTTGGAAACCGTCTGAACCATTGATTTATGTGATTGAAGGAGTTGTATCTGTAGAGTTAAAAGCAATTATTAAGTTAGAGGATGTACACCTGGCTCAGGCAATAAATTATTTGGAAGCGTACGATTTGG
>JBDLJQ010000088.1:0-8755 GCA_039714255.1 Acidobacteriota bacterium | reverse complement strand
TAGATGAGTTCCTGCTCCTGAATTCTCGGATCCAGATAATGTAATTGAATCATGATAATCCTGCCCCAGGATTGTAACGGTAATATTCCATGTTCCTGTTAAGTCATAATTCTTGTTTTTTTTACACCCGGGAATAATCACAACTAGAGATAGAGCAATAACAAACAGATAAGATCTAAATTTTTTCATTAATTCTCTCCAATCAAAATTAGTGAATGCATATTTATTATAGTCTAGAGAGGATTTTATTTCACCCTAGGGGAATTCTTGTTTACATAGCCCGACTTATCTGAAAACCTTGATTACAACGATTAATCCCCCCGCCTTCGGCACCCCCCTTATCAAGGGAGGCAATATTATAAAATCAGCTTTCCCCCTTCTTTAAGGGGGACTAAAGGGGGATCATGTCTCCACCAAAGAGCAGGGACCAAATCACATTTTCCAACAAAAGGTGATTATTGAATTGTTTTGGTCGGTTATGTTCCATTAAATCAACTGTTTATTTCAGACTATATGTTCGATTTAAACGAACGTTTAAATAGAACAATAGGGATAAGGCATAAGGGAGGAGAGGATTGTGACGGTTTTTTCCCGGGGTGAATATCCGGACATATCCGACATCCGCCTTGCCACATCTTTCCTGAACAGTGGTATATAAAAACCGGGAATGATAAAAGGAACGATAAGCAGCCAGACATTGGTGAATGAGGCATTTAATTCCATCTTTGATCTCCTTTATTATCCAATATTAGATCAATCATGGAAATTATATCAATTCGGGGAAGAAACGGAAATCAAAAACGTTATTACAAAACTTACACAACGTAACTTTATATAAATAATCAATATTTGACAAACTTTATAAAGTTTGATATTGTTGTTTTATGGAAATATTTGAAAAAGTACGGCTGATCCAAAAACTTTCCGGTTATTCGCAAGAAAAACTGGCTCAGGAACTTGGAGTCTCTTTTGCTACATTAAACAGCTGGATTAATTCAAGATCTATCCCCCGTCAAAAAGCAAAGTACAAAATTGATGATATGCTTAGTAAATATACTGGGGGAAAACTCATCCCCGAAAATGAACTAGAAGCAAAAAAGCAGTTTTTATTAAACAAAATTCCAAAAAACAAAAATTTATTAGAAATGATCTTAAAATCACCCGATATTTACGACCAATTTATACTTTCACTTACTTTTAACACCAATAAAATTGAAGGAAGCAGCTTAACCGAACCTGAAACAGCTGCAATTTTGTTTGATAATATTGCACTCCCTGATAAAAACATCATTGAGCATATGGAAGTGAAAAATCATCAGGCTGCCTTACAGTATCTTTTCAAATACCTGTTAGTCCCGGGGAACAAAATTGATGAGAGTTTAATTTTGAAGCTGCATGCAATATTAATGAATAGTATTCTGGAAAATGCCGGGAATTATCGACAACATGGAGTCAGAATTGTTGGATCACATGTCCCTACTGCAAATCATCTTAAAATTCCAATTGTGATGAAAGACCTTATTGATGATATAGAAAACATTAAAATGGATATAATATCAAAAGCTTCTATTATTCACAGCAGGTTTGAACAGATACACCCTTTTTCAGATGGTAATGGACGTATCGGCAGACTCCTTCTGCATGCAATGTTTTTGCAGTATAACTTACCACCTGCAATTATAAAGCAGGAAGACAAAAGGCTATATTACACATATTTGCAAAAAGCTCAATTATCAGAAGATTACTCTCTCCTTACCGATTTTATTTGTGATGCTCTACTCTTCAGTTTTCAAAAAATCAAAAATTAAACAATATGACAAGATTTGTGCAAAACTCTACACCATTTTTCAACTGAATATGATAGAATACTTTTTCCTCAGGAGGACCTTTTGAAGAAAAAAATATCAGACCCGAATCCGGGGACGGTTCCATTTTTGTTTGAAACTTTGTACCACATCCACCTCCTTCCCTTCAGTCAGTCGCACCACAAAAGCACTTCCCACTGCTTAAGCGGATTGCATGAAAAATGGCATCAATACAGGATAAATTTGTCAGGAAATTATACAGATACAAACTATTCAAGAGTCAAACGAAGATTTGACTTTTGTACCCCCGTCCACAAAGCTTATAATAAGTAAACATCCGGGTAATTATTTGATCTCCTGGACGAAAAGTTCCCACTCTTCCTCATCTTCATTTTCCTGAATATAATAGATCTTATCATTATGAATTGTTTCAAGCTTTACACCGAGCAGCAGAGCCATTATCCATTCTTTTGCGGAAGGTTCGATAAATGCTGTTTTCAGCACATTGCCTTTCAGGTCCATGACAATGGTCTCAACTTTGTTGTTCTCTGTCCTGAATGTGGATATATATATCTTGTTGTTATCGATCTCCATAGATTTGATGGGAGGACGATGTGACGGGAAATCATACTTGAAGTTTCTACTGAATTCTTTCCACGTAAATCCATATTGTTTTAATGTTTTCTGAAGATCCGGATCCATCTCCATATCCCTGATCATATTTTTTTTGTCATTGGAAGTAATGGGGATCTTCCTGTAATCTTTTTTTATTTCATATAACTTATTTCCCTTAAAGTCATACACATCAATCAGAAAACCTTTGTCACTCTTTTCCACAAAGATCTTGTTGTCTGCAACCTGATAAAGTAAAAATTCCTTTCCCATATTCCAACTGAAATTGGGATATTTGCCTTGCCGGAGAAATTTTTGTTTATATAACTCCTTAATTTCTTTAAACTCCGAATCATATATTTTTATTGCTATGGTTGAGAGGCTCCCATCCTGTGGATGAAAAAGTCTCCTGCCTATATAATTTTTCCCGATTTCAGATACTTTAAGTAAAAGAGGCAATTTCTTTTTTTCTTTTATGTATTCCCCTTCCAGTGAAAAATAGGACAATTTATCAATTGATTCCACAATAATGAAATCTTTGAATGCTTTAAGGCTTAACGGAAGACCTGGAGGGATCTTATACTCTCCGGGGCCTTCACCCTTTTTTCCGAATGATTTTATCAGGGAAAGATCTTTCATAGAATAGACACGAACCTGTTCAATATCCATGACAAATAGCCTCTCCTTTTGAATATCAATGACAGAAGGCTTAAGAACGCCCTCCAGAACACCAAGATTTTCGACAGGTAAAACGTTTGCAGTAGAAATTAGAATAAGAAATAAATAAAATAAAATTTTCATATGATTCTCCTGTATATTTAGACGAAAAAAACAGAAAATGGTTTACTTGGATAACTGAGTAAGTCGCACCAAAAGGGCACTTCCGGCAGCTCCGGCAAAGAGGAGTTATATAGGTTAACAGTTTTGTATCTAAATTTATTTTCCTCCGCTCTCCCCGATCCAACATAATTCCCACCTATCGGTATGTACAAAGCTGAGAATATATTTACCGTTGCTCCATCTGAAATATAAATATTATCTGAATCCACAATTATAGATTCAGGATTAACCAATCCCTCTAACCGGAACCGGTTCTCTTCGACTGCCTGAATCATGAAGTTAAATACAACTATTATACAAATAAAAAATACAATTTTTCTCATTTATTATTTCTCCTATACAATTTTTACGCCTGGGTTAAACAAATGTTACATCCCGGGGGGGTGACGCCCGGCATTTCTCAGCTGTCAGATAATTTCCACAGGCATGAGCATGTCCGTCTATAATCATTTTTGTATTCCTTTTGTAATTGGGTTCTTTAATATCACAAATTATTTTCTTTAACTCTACGATTAATCTCCATTTCCAAAGTCATTGGTTCATAATCAAATAATTCTCTTAGTAACTTATGGTCTTTTGGAACATCTTCTGCCAAATCAGATGGGAAATTATTTAGCATTTTTAGACTTTTATACAAAAACCTGACAAAAGGTGTAAATGGTAAAATCAAGAACGATACTATGTTGATTAAAAATAAAGGTATTGTCATATGCTTTATTCTTTTCCCACTTATGCCGGCAATTAACTTAGCTACTTCAGGAAAAGAATAAGCTTTGGGACCTGTTAGTTTTATTCTTTTTCCATTCAAGTCATCACGCTCAATTTCTTTCATTTTCCTGATTAGTTTATTGCTCATCGCTGAAAGACAAATTACAATAGCACCTACATTTTTTAATGACTTTTCAATTGTCCCTTTTTCTGTTACATCTCCTTGAAATAATTCTACTTCATCTCCAACTATATTTTTTGCATTTTCAGAATTTCGTGTAACGACTTTTACAGATTGTCCCTTTTCGACTAACTTCTCAACAACTTTTTGTCCATAAAAACCAGTCCCACCGTAAACAATTATTTGATTATTATCTATCATATTTTTTATTTATTACAAAGGGCCTCTGCAACTTGAGAAGTTTGTTCGTCCTTACAAAGTTTCAAGCTGGCTATCCACAGTCTATCTCGCATTTCCTGGTTTAAAACCATTTCATCTTCTAAAATATCAATAAATTCATTTTTTTTCCACGTAATGAATTTTCCGGATTTTTTAAGGCTTTCTTCTTGTTTTTCGGTAAATAATGGAGCCATTATCTCTCCACATTTTTCTATTGAAATAAATGCTCCAAAAAACTTCATAATAGTTGCCATTATTCTCATAAAAGGAGGAATAATGTTAATCTGGTTACTCCATACAATTTTAGATATTTGGAAACCTATAAAAGAAAGGTTTGATTTTTTCATATTTCTGTACAAATCATGTAGCTTAACAAGAAACATTCGTTTTGCTACCATGGCCTGATGGATGCCATCTTCATAACTCCACTTATTTTTCATCTGCATGTCATCCCAGAATATTTTACCTTTTTGAGTTACATTAAAAATGATTCTTCCTCCACTTTCAGACTTTTCTAACAGGTTCAATAAATTTAAGGTCAACATAAACTGAGATAAATAATTCACCTGGAAATGTGAATCCATTCCATCCACGGTTTCTACACGTTTGGAAGCATAACCAAGACCGGCATTAATAAATATGCCATCCAGAAACTCATGTTTATTTTGAATCTCTTGTATTGCATTTTTAACATCACTAAGTTTTGTCAGGTCACATAAAACAAATGAGATCTTCTTGTTTGAAGTTGTATTTTCAAATTCTTTAATTACTTCTTCGCCAAGTTTTTTAGATCTGCAAAGAATTATTATTTCATGCAATTGATTATCTATGCCTGATAATATTTTACCGACTCCTTCCCCCATTCCATTGGTGCCGCCTGTTATTAATACTTTCATTTTTGAACTCCATTTATCACTACATTTCCCCTCTTCTTTCCACTTTCAACATATCGGTGAGCTTCGGCAATTTGTTCCAACTGATAACATTTATCAATGATTGTTTTCAGCTTTCCTGTCTCAAAAAGTTTAATAATCTCTTCCAGGTCTGCCAGACGCTCCGGAAGTGGGCGGAGCCCTGTAGCCGAAAACTTTACTTTCTTTCTGCTGAACATGGTAGTCCAAAACATTTGAAGAAGAATTGAAAGTGTAAGAACAGGATTAAGATAGATCCCTCTTTGTTTAAGTGAGTTTTTACATTGTGAAAATGAACTTTTACCTGCCGCATCAAAAATAACATCATATACTTGACCGCTTTTTGTAAAATCCTCTTTTGTGTAGTCAATTACCTTATCAGCTCCCAATGACTTCACCATTTTTAGATTGGGGGTACTGCATACCCCGGTAACTTCCGCTCCAAACACTTTCGCAATCTGTACTGCTGCTGAACCTACACTTCCGGAAGCACCATTAATGAGAAGTTTCTGCCCGCTCTGAATATTTGCTTGCGCTATAAGGAAATTCCATGCTGTTAATGCCGAACAGACAGGGGTGGCCTCCTCATTCGTTATATTTGGAGGCTTTATTGACAAAAGCCCCTTTTCGGGAACACATACATACTCGGCATAACAACCAAAATTTGAACCTGTGGATCCGAAAACCTGGTCGCCTTTTCTAAATAGCTTTACATCTTTGCCTACTGCTTCAATCTCTCCGGCAAATTCAGTTCCCAGTATTGACTTTTTTGGTTTTGTAAAACCAAGAATAACTCTTGCAAAATACGGTTTACCCTTCCGTTGTAAAGGATCCTCTGTCGCTACTGCTACTGTAAATATTCTAATCAGTATTTCATTGTCCTTCGGAACAGGTTTTTTCACCTCTTTGAGCTGAAGAACTTCAGGCGGTCCGTATTTTGTACATACAATCGCTTTCATGCTTTCTATCTCCTTTAATATTTGAATCTGGTTATTTGTTGGTGTATTGTCCTAAAAATGTCTCCAATGTTCTATTAAACAAATCGGGGTTATCAAGATTTGCAAAATGTCCGGAGTTTTCTAAATCAATCAGGTTAAAATTGCCTCTTACTATAAATGTTTCAATAGTACTTTTAATAACTTTATTGATTTCTTTGTCTTTATCACCACTTATAATCTGAGCTTTAACATGAGAGTTCTTTATCACTTCCAAATAATCAAAATCACCTAAATGTGGTACCAAATTCAGGACTGTCGATTTTTGTACTTGTGATATCATCTCAATAATCTTTGTTTTCGAGTCTTTACTTACACCTGCCAGGGCAGACAGTTTGACTATTGCACTCATACTCATTAGTTTGTAAGTTAATTTCATTAATCCTATTGTAAATCCGGATTTTGTTAATTTAGCTGTCGTTCCATACGAAGTAAAAGATTTCATTCTGCCGGAATGGGCTTTCATTAATTCATAACCGACATTCCCTCCCATAGAATTACCAACAAAATGCACATTGCTAATTCCCAAGGTGTCCATAAGCTTAATAATATCATCTCCTAATAGCGATAATTCAAAATCTGATTCCGTCAACTCTCTTGATGAAGTTGTATTTCCATGACCTCTTAGACTTACAGAAAGCACCTTATATCTCTCTTTAAAGTATTGATGCTGTTTTTCAAACTGGCTTAAATTTGCTCCAAGTCCATGAACAAAAAGAATTGTGTCTTTATTCTCAACTCCTGTAAGCAGGTACTCAATGTTAATTTCACCAAATTGTATTTCCGTTACTTCACTTTTCATCTTAATTGTTTTTAGATTCTTAGAAACCTCTTTAGTCTTTTCTATTTATCTTTATTAGTATGAATAATTGATAACAATTCACTGACCATATCAATATTTTCTTTTTTTTCAAACCAGGTATCCTTATAAATCTGACCAATAACCACAATTGTATTATCTTTTGGATTGATCAAAAGAAATTGATCACCGGCGCCATAAGCAGAATAATATACTTCATCATCTGTCTCCAAAGTCCACCATAAATAGCCATAACCGGTCTGGTTTAAGCTTTCTCCGGTCAGGAAAAAGTTCTTGTCACTTTCTGCATAGTTTTTAAAGCTTTTATCAATCCATGAAGAATCAATGATTTGCTCCCCGTTAATAACCCCTTTGTTTAGATATAAACTTCCCAGCCTTGCAAGATCCCTTGAAGTAAAATATGTATTACTCCTGCCTGAATAATACTCACCGTCTTTTTTCCAAAAGGCGCACTTCATGCCAAGAGGTTCAAATAAATATATTTCAGCAAATTTTTTTATCGAGAGTTTTGTCGATCTGCTTATTATTGCAGATAACAAATTCGGAAGGGCATTGTAATATAAGAATTTTTCACCCGGTTTCTTTTCAACAGAGGCTTCCAACAATGCATAGTCTATACCGGGACTCCACCATTCTTTTGGTTTTAAACCTCCTGTCATTGTTAGCAGGTGTTTTAAAGTAATGGCGTTTTTTCCAGGATCATTGATTTTTTTTGCATATTCAGGAAAATAGGACATCATTATTTCATCTTCAGATCGTATGAATTTTTGCTTAATGGCAATCCCTATCAAGGCAGAAGTAATACTTTTGGTAATTGAAAAAACATTATAGGCAGAACGTTTATTATACCCATTATAATACTTTTCAACTATAAGTTTGTTATCCCTTATAATTAATACACTCCTTAGATTTTCCCATTCAGATATTTTTTCAAAGAATGCATTTAATTTGTTACTGTTTATATGAAAGAATTCAGGTGATGCGGTATCCCATTTATATGGCTCAAATGGAACCGTAATCGTTTCATTCATCTTCAGCTTACTATAATCCTGAGAAAATAAATTTACCGAATAAAGTAAAGAAAGGATTACAGGGAATATACTGATAATAATGTACTTCAATTTCATGTTATCAAACTCTCCTAAATAATTAAATTTTGTAATATATTTGAATCAAATTCTTTGTCAAGATTTATATCTTCGATTTTATTGATACGGTTCTTGAGTACAATGAGTTTAAAAAACTTATTTCACCTTTTTGGCCGGCATTTCCCTGCCGCCCTGATGTAATACCAATTTTTCAACCAGGTTTTTCTTATCTCTGATAAAAGAGATCTTTGCTTTAACCTCTTTTAAGAAAAATACCGATTCCGATTCCGGGAAAATTTTAAGTTTTTTCTGACCAGTGAGCTGACAATAAAGATCGGAATTTTCCCTTGAAATTGTAAATATTAAATTCGGTCTGAGTTCATATTCGCCGATATAATCATTTAAAACAGCCGGATCTATTTTATAAACTTTTTTTGATTTGGATTTGGCTTCTCCAAGAATTTTAGCTGCCAGGTCAAAACCAATTTTACCAACTGAAGCTGTCTCTAAGTTTGATAAAACAATTATACAAAGGTCATTATCTGCAAATCGGCTTATATTTGAAGTAAAACCTTC
>JBDLJQ010000087.1:0-8799 GCA_039714255.1 Acidobacteriota bacterium | reverse complement strand
AATCTTGCATAGTAATTCTATTTCCGCAGAAATTCATCAAGCCATTTTTTTATTTTTTCCCTCGAATCTCTGAATGACCGTAATACATCTTCTTCACTTCCTTTAGTATCGGAAGGGTCTTTGAAACTATAATGAATATATTTTTTTGCTCCGGGGAAATAGGGACAATTCTCTTTTGCACTATCGCAGACAGTAACAACCAAATCAAATTGTTCCCCTCTGAACTCCGTAATAAGTTTTGACCGGTGGTGAGAAATATCTATCCCCAGTTCTTTTAATACCTTAATTGCAGGAGGTTTCACAAATGTAGCTTCTGTCCCGGCACTGAAAGCTTCCCACCTGTCACCGAAAAAATGGTTTGTTAATCCCTCTGCGATCTGAGATCTTGCTGAATTATGTGTGCATATGAACAATATTTTCTTTTTCATGTCAGTTATTTTTTAATTATTCTTAAAGTATTTTGTTTTAAATCTCAGTGCAACATTAACAAGTGCAATTAATACTGGTACTTCAACCAGAGGCCCGATTACGGCTGCAAATGCTTCTCCCGAATTTATCCCGAAAACAGCAACAGCTACTGCAATGGCAAGTTCAAAATTGTTTGATGCAGCAGTAAATGAGAGTGTTGTTGTCTGCTTATAATTTGCACCCGTTTTTCTCCCCATATAAAAACTGATAAAGAACATAATTATGAAATAGATTAGGAGAGGGATTGCGATCCTGACAACATCAAACGGGATCTTTACAAT
Organism: Acidobacteriota bacterium; assembly: GCA_039714255.1. GTDB lineage: Bacteria > Acidobacteriota > Aminicenantia > UBA2199 > UBA2199 > UBA647. The sequence goes on along the minus strand of JBDLJQ010000087.1, from coordinate 8,050 downwards.
GTATTCTCCCTTCATACTAAACATGACAACTATTGTGAACAAAAGTGCTATCAGGGTTATCGGGCTGATTCTGGGGATGAATTTTGTTTCATACCAGGTTTTGCCTTTCAGTTTTATCATAATAAATCTTGTTATCATTCCTGCAATGAAGGGGATACCAAGGTAGATAAAAACACTCTCTGCAATCTGGCCGATACTTATCTCAACAACAGCTCCTTTTAGTCCCAGAAGGGGAGGGAGTTTTGTTATAAATATCCATGCATAAAAAGAGAAAAATAAAACCTGGAAAATACTGTTGAATGCAACTAGGCCTGCGGCATATTCGGAATCACCTTTTGCAAGTTCGTTCCACACTATGACCATTGCAATACACCTTGCAAGCCCTATCAGGATCAGCCCTGTCATATAGTGAGGTTTGTCCTGAAGGAATAATATTGCAAGGAAGAACATCAATACCGGGCCGATTATCCAGTTCTGAACAAGTGAAAGTGCCAGTACTTTTTTGTTTTTGAAAATATCTCCCATCTCTTCATATTTTACTTTTGCAAGCGGGGGATACATCATTAGTATCAGGCCGACAGCAATTGGTATGTTTGTAGTTCCGCTGTTGAATTTATTCCAGAAGCTTACTATTGACGGGATAAGGTAACCAAGTGCCACACCAACCACCATTGCTCCGAAGATCCATAAAGTTAAATATCTGTCTAAAAATTTTAATCTTTTCTTCCCAGGCATTTTAACTCCTTTATTTTCTATCTGTTAATAGTATCACAATATCAATTGTTAAAGATATTTTTAGTACCCATTTTTACCTGGTTTTACTTGTCAAAGTATACCTGTTTATTGTTAATTAAAAGTTTAGAATTTTTTATTTTTCAGTTAAAAAAATATTTTTTGTGTTATAAATATAAATAAAATTTTTGTAATTTGGAGACAATAATGAAAGATCATGAACATAAATCTGATTTTGAGGTCAGGGATTATGAATGTGACATGCAGGGTGTTGTTAATAATTCTGTATATCAGAATTATCTGGAACATGCCCGTCATCTATACTTGAAGGATTTCGGAATAGATTTTGCTGAATTCACCAGAAGGAATATTATTTTAACTGTAATAAGGGTGGAACTTGATTATAAAGCACCACTGGTAAGCGGAGATAAATTCCGGATAGAAACAACCGTTGAAAGGGTCTCTCCATTGCGGATAGCATTTATACAGAATATTCTCAGGTATCCTGATAATAAACTTATTTTGAGAGGGAAAGTTTTCGGTACTGCATTAAACGAAAGGAGAAGGCCGGAAATTCCCGAAGAACTTGAAGAGTTGATGAAAAAGAATGGAAAGTAAAAGAATGGAGCTCCAATGAATATTATCTCAAAGAATGATATGATATTTAAATCGGTTTATATCTTCCTTATATTTTTTTCCGGAGGTTTTCTTTTTTTATACTCCGGGAAGCTCCCTTTTCTAATAATAACTATTATAATTCTGATCATATATATTTTTTTATCTTTTGAAAAACCTTTAAGAAGATTAAAAAGTACTGTTAAAAAATTCCCGGAGGAATGGGAGCTGATCCTTGCAAAATATTCAAATTTTTACAAAAGCCTTGGAAAAGAAGGGAAAGAGAGATTTAGAAAAGATATTAAAATATTTTTTACGGATTTTACAATAAAAGGCCTGCAGGGGGAAGAGATTGATATTGAGACAAAGGTCCTCGTGGCAGCCGGAGTGGCAACAATACTTCATGGGCGTCCTTACTGGGATCCACCTATAAAAGATGGTGTGGTTGTGTATCCCGGTGAAACCTTTGACTCTCAATATGAACTGGGGAAAGGAAATATTGCAGGAATGGCCGGAGAGAGGAGGCCCCTCCTTGTAACAAAAGAGATCCTTAAAAAAAGCTTTGAAAATCCCGGAGACGGTTATAATTCTCTTATCCATGAACTTGCCCACTATTTTGATTTTGAAAATCCTGAGCTTGCCGGGATACCGTTGATAGGAAACGAAAAGGAGAGGGCAAAAAACTGGAGAAAGATAATGGAGGAGGAGAGGGAAAAGGTAAGGAAAGGAAATTCTTTTCTCCGTTCCTATGCCGGTTTTAATGAAGCTGAATTTTTTGCAGTTGCTACGGAATTTTTCTTTGAAAAACCCGGAATTATGTTCAAAGAAAACCCTGAACTTTATAGACTGTTGAAAGAGTTCTATAATCTGGATCTTAAAGATCTGTATAATACTTCAAAAAAATAACAAATTAATCTACTTTTATCTGGATAAAATCAGATGCCATTTTTCCTGTAAGTGTATCTTTTGCTTCTATAACAATTTCATACCTTCCTTTTTTCAGCCATTTAAACTCAAGTGCTATATTTGAAACCAGTGTTGAAGTGACAAATTTTCTGCTTTTATTAAATATCGTTACATCCTGAAGGTTATTGATCTTTATATTCAGGTCAATCTGGCCGAAGGTTCCCTTTTTGTTTTTCTGTACTCCGAATCCTTCCAGGATGAATGAAAGTTTTTTATCCTTAAAATCAATGGTGTTAATTTTTATCTCAGCATTTTTATCGACTATTATCCCCATGGATGGTTTTTTTGTAAATTCTGATCTTAAATTGTCATCATATTCGGGTACGTGCTTTCTTTTATGGACCTTGATCTTCAGTTTTTTCAGTTTTTCACCTTCTCTGGGTGAATAGGTCAGGACATAATATATATCCTGTTTTTTTACTATACTGTTAAGTGCCATCTCAAGATCCTTTGATCTGACAAGTTCTCCGCCGGTCCTTTTGGTGAGGCTTCTTAGATTATTCTCCAGATCAGTTGAGATTTTTTTATACTCAATATCTTTGCTGAATGATCCTATCGTTGTATCAATGAAAATAGAGTGGAATGTTGCACCAACTTTTGTAAATATTTTTGTTATTTCGTCTGTCGGAAATCCTTTTGCAACATTCATTTCCTGCCGTATTTCCGATATCTGTTTCGAAATAAGCCGTGCAGATGTTATAACCAGAGAATTTCCGCTGGCCTGCCACTTATTGATCAGTACCTGGATCATTCTCATTATCTCTCCACTTATAATGATCTTTGGGAAAAGTTCCTGCTGATAAAAATTTAGCACCCATTTTTCCGTATTTACTTTTCTGAGATGTTCTGAAAAGAGTAGATATGTTCTTACATCGGGGATCAGATATTTGTTTTTATAATCTTTCCACAGGAGTGTATATTTTCTTAGAAAACTGGATATATATCTGGTGTCGTCATTAACATTGACCGGATTTCGTCCGCCGGTCATCTGTTTCAGTGATAATCTGAATCTGGTGATGTCAATCTCTTTTTCCAGTTGAGTGAAATAAAGGGACATCCTTTTTCGTGCAATTATACTCTCTCTGTCGATTAACTGAAAGATTTTTTCCTTTATTATTTCAATATCATCAAGTTTTCTGAAAAGTTGTGATTTAGAGTTGATAAATACAAGAAGTGCATCATTTTTTTTGAGTATCTTTGTAAGGACATGCTCAACTCCTTTTTTTATTTCGGGAGAGAAATTAGTCAGATTCATGGCAAGGATAAAATATCTGGGAGGATATTCGGGTTCCCCGTCCTTAAGTTTAATGTTCTGTATTTCAATTGTTTTTCTTTTTATATTAAAACCTACAATATTTCTTCCCCTGCCGTTGACGATCAGGCTGAAGTCTTCCTTTTTCAGATTATCAACCAGTTCTTTTTTATAAAAAACCCTGACCGGGATCTCCACATTCACAACCGACACCAACTCTTTAACCTTTTTTTCATCCTTCTGAGAATATAAAAAAGAAAAAATAAATATAGAAAAAACTATGATTAATACCCTTTTTTTCATTGGAACCTCCTTAATAATAATAACCTTTTACTGTACGGATCTTATACTTTTTTGTCCCCTTCAGTTTGATCGAAATTTTTCTGAACTGTTTTATACTTCCCCTTTTTTCAGGCGTGAAATAGAGTAAATATTTAGCCTGGATATCTTTTCTTATTTTTTTATATACTTTTTTTATTTCTCTTACATGGTCAAAAAAGAAAGGTATACCTCCTGAAGATTTTGAGATCTTTTTCAACAATGTCATATATTTATCTTCGGAATAAGAATAAATCCTCTTACCAATGGAATAGATCTCCGTATTTGATTTTTCCGCTTTTTTCATTAATGTATATGGATCTATGAAAGAGTTGTTGTCTTCACCGTCTGAAAACACAATTATTATATTTCTTCCTGATAACCCCTTGATAAGATTTATACAATGAGCAATAGCATCATAAAGTGATGTTGCACCGAAAGGAAATGCCAGGGATATGGAGTTAATAAGTTCATTAATATCCCCGGTGAAATCGGTATCCTCTATTACCTCATGGTTGAAAAAAATTACGATAGCTTTATCACCTTTTCTCATAAGGTCTTCCAGAAATACTTTTGCAGCATCTTTTATATATTCCATTTTATCTTTCATTGAGGAACTTATATCAATTAACAGTACAAGGTGAAAGTCTCTTTTCTGGTTATTTATCAGGTTAAGATATGAAATTTTCAGAGGTTTCCCTTCTTCAGTTAAAATAAAATTATCTCTGGTCAAACCTCTTACATAATTTCCGTCTCTGTCAATTACAGCTATGGGGATCGCCATCTCAACAACATTTACATTCTGAACATCGTCAAATTGGTATGATCTTATCTCTTTTCTCAACAATACTCCCTTAAAATCTTTCAGGATAGCTTTTAATACTCTGTTCTTTGGAGATTTCCCGAAGTCATAATTAATAGTGAAAGGCGGGTTCTGCATCTCTTTCAGAAATTTTCCATCAAGGAAAAATTCAACTGACTGGATCTTTTTCTTATCGATCCCTGTGACCTCAACCTCGATCTTTTTCTCACCTAGCCAGACTGCATCTTTTTCAGGGGATATAAACTTTAACATGGGTTTACTTTCAACCTTCTTAACTTCCTGGCCTGCCGATATCATGGAAAACAATAAAATTGTTATTAATATTATTTTTAAACTCTTCATCTTAACCTCATGTAACCTTTTTTCTGATAACGTTTTATTATCTTTTTCAGGTTTGCATTATTCAGAATATTAAATATAAAATAGGATGTATAATAATCTTTTTCATAATTCTGCTGGTAAAATCTGGGAAAGGTACTAATAAGATAATTAAATAGAAAATGGCCATAGAGGAGTGGAGAATATCTCTTTTTGTTTGAAATGTGAGCTATTTTTAATTTGAATTCCCTGAATATTTCTCCGTTATAAGAACCCGAATGGAGAAGATTTCCAACTTCCATCGGGTAAAACTGCCTCCAGTAAGACCTTAATGTACCCAGATTTGAATAATAGATATTTCCAAACCTGTTCTTTTCATTATTGATCTCAGCTTTCAGGGGCAGTGTTTTAAATTTTGTTAATTCATTTTTTGCGGAAAATTTGTCAAGACATCCGGTGCAATTAAGTAATTTTTTACCGATCTTAAAATAATTGTCATAAAAAAGTAATATTTGTTTGGCGTTTCCCTGCAGATAATCAATAAGTTTTTTATATGTGAAACCTGAAAGTACTTTCCCTGCGTGATCCGTTAATTCTTTATTAATATCTTTATCATTTTGTGCTTTCCGGATCATTTCAACACTATAATCAATAAGCAAAGCTGCATATTCCGGAAAATATTTTATATTTGAAAAAGGATACTGGTTAAAAAGGTTACTGAATAGAGATTGAACCAGGTTTTTATCATAAATTATGTTTCCTGCCAGCATCTGATCTATCCAGACCGTTGAAAAAATAAGATTTAATCTTGACAGGCCCCCCTTTAATCTGAAGCCGGGAATTGTTTTTGCAGTAAGGCCTGACTCGGGCCTTCCTGAATAATTCCATGGTGTATTTTTTTCAGAATCTTCAAAGTCATGAAGTCTTACAAGGTTCGGGTTTATAAAGATTCTCATCTTTTCAGTTTTTGCATTTAATGCATAGGCAATGGTAACAAAATAATTTTTTATATGGGAATATATATATTTTTGCCTGAATTTTTCTGTAAGCGTTAAAAAATCGGATTCAGGCCTTTCCTTTTCTATTAGATCATTTAATTCCTTCAGATCTCTGTTAAGGTCTGACCTTTTGTATGACATCACTCTCAACCTTATAAATTTTGGTGCTTCGCTACTGATCTCCGGATGTGGAATACGCTGAAAAAGTTTAACTATCTTTTTATAAATATTTGCTCTTCCCCCTTTATTCAATTTTAAAATATTAGAGAAAAGGTATTCAAATTGATATGCATCCGATAATGGCATAACTTCCTGAGATGAAATAATTTCATTAATTGAATCTCTTGTAAGATTTTTAAGCAAAAATTCATATTCTGAGCCGTCCATGTCAATTATTCTGTTCCTGATTCCGCCCAACAGAAATTCGGAGAAACGCTTGTTTATATAATCAGGCCTTTTCGGTATATTTATGTTTTTTTCAAGATAAACGAATAAATCTTTCAAGAAGGATCTTTTATTCATTGGAATATTTATAAGATCGGTTACAAGACGGTCAAAATCAAATCCGTTGGGATCATATTTTGTCTTAAATGAAAAGATCTCAAAAAAAGATTGAAAGATAGCTGAAAATAATGCTTTATCATTTTTTCCAAGTGTATCTAAAGTGGGTACCCAGTTAAATAGTTTTAATACTGTTTCCTGGCTCCTGATATCAATTTTTTCAATATAATCTATCAGAATATTATATTTATCAAAACTATTGTAGAATACCTCAATCATATCACCCTGAAGCAATTCAGGACGGTCAAAGAATTTTGAATATATCGACACAAATATTTTTATTGGTGTTGTGCTTTCTTTTTTTTCTGTACTGAGAAGAGAGCATAAAAAAAGGTAATAAAGTTCATCTTCACTTGTCTCATTCTTCATTTGTCTCAAATATGTTTTATTGTTAAAAACTTTTATCCAGCTCCTTATATCACAGGGGAACAGGACTTTCCCGTTTTTAACTTTTAATGCAAAAAGAAGAGTGAAAAATCCGGGTTCCCTTAATCTTGAGAGTTTTTTTTCAGATAATTTTTCATTTTTCCCCAGATTGATAAGGTCGTAGATCTTTTTCATTTTAATTGTATCGAAATTGAAAAAGAGAGGTTTAATTTTGTTTTCAGGAAGGAAAAATGAAAAAGTGAATAGATAGTTCAATTTTCCTTCATCTATGGTCGCAAGGTTTTTAAGAAACTTAAATTTTGATGTAGAATATTCAGCTCCGGTGAGAACAGACCAGAATTTTTCTGCAGAGGGGCCTCCCGGAAGGAGTAACTTTTTGTTATTTACTTTCAGGGCGGAAGAAAGGTTGAAGAGCCCCAGAAGAAATTTTTTGTCAGAATAGATAAGTTTCCATGGATTTTCTTCCTTGTTTTCACTGATCTCTGAAATATATTTTATTTCAAGATCGGAGAGCCGGTAAAGTATTCCCAGAAAAATGGAAAATTTTTTATTTGTAACCATCAATTCAAAGAAATTTTCGGAGTTAATGGTTAAATCTGTGACTTCCCTGAGAAATTTGAAATCAAATGGGATATTGATATTTGAGTTTACATGGTTGTAAAATAACCTGTTTGTTTTGTTTATTAACTTTTCTATATCATTTGTTCTAATATTTGCAAACCTGTGATAATCAACTATCCCTTCTGAATCATCCGGGTCGATCTTAAATGTTCCTTTATCTCTTTTTTCCATGAACAGGCCAAGATAGTTAAGAAGTTTATTAGCTTCTCTGAGCCCTTTTCTGTTTGAGATATTTATTGTGAACATATTTTTCTCAAAAAGAAACCTTTCCTTTATCAATTTTTCGATCTTTTTTTCCATTATTGCCAGTTGTGCAACCTTTTCCCTTATCCCTCTTTTTATTATTTTATCTGTAGGGGCTTCTGAAAAGATCAGAAGGTCATTAAGGTGGTATATAAAATCTTTTGTGGGAAAGTTGTAATAAAAATCTATATATCTTGAAAGGAGAGTTGGATTTCC
>JBDLJQ010000086.1:0-8878 GCA_039714255.1 Acidobacteriota bacterium | reverse complement strand
TACGGTCTTTATTACCAAAAGGGCGGGTGGCGGGGAAATCAAAAAAAATTTTGATCAGTTTTTCCGATCTTTATGCTATAATATCAATTCTTCCTGCATTAAGCAGATGATCTGATGCCGAAGTGGCGGAATTGGTAGACGCGCAAGTTTCAGGTATTTGTGGGAGCAATCCTGTGGGGGTTCGAGTCCCCCCTTCGGCAAACTTAAATTATTCCAAAAGGCCTGTGTATGGACATTAAGAAAGGAAAGGTTGCAATACTTCTATCCGGAAGAGGTTCAAACTTTGAAGCTATCTATAACAATTCCCTTAAAAAAGACTCCAACTTTCAGATAGAAATTGTTGTCAGTGACAAAAAAAAAGCCCGGGGGTTGGAACTTGCTGAAAAATTCGGAATTGAGAACCATTATATCCCTCCGCGAAAATTTGAAACAAGAGAACATTACGAGAAACACCTGATACAATTATTTGAACAAAAAAATATTGGCCTTATTTGTCTCGCCGGTTTTATGAGAATAATCACCGGAATACTTATCGCTGGTTTCAGGAACAGAATAATGAACATCCACCCTTCCCTGCTCCCTGCATTTCCCGGCCTCAATGCACAGGGACAGGCAATTGGATATGGAGCAAAAATAAGCGGCTGCACCGTCCATTTTGTAGATGAAGGTATGGACACAGGCCCCATCATTCTTCAGAAAGATATTAAGGTAATGGATAATGATGATGAGGATTCCCTCAGTATAAGGATCCTGAAAGAAGAGCACATTCTCTATTCAAAGGCCATTCAACTCTATTTTGATCAAAAATTGAAAATTGAAGGGAGAAAGGTTACAATCTTGCCATGAAAAAATTAATTCCCATAATTCTTCTCTTACCATTTGTTGCTTTCGGTGGAGAATTTTCAACCCAGAAGGCAAAAAAAGTTGACAATTACCTGAAAAAGATCTCATTAAAAAGAAAAAGATCGGTAATAATGAAAAGTGTCTCATTTACAGAAGCTGAATTGAATTCTTACCTCAATATCATATATTCAAGGAGGTATGCTCCCGAGGTAAAATATATTAAGCTCAATCTGAGAAAAGATAACTTTGTCAGTGGAAATATGAAAGTTTTACTGAAAGGGGAAAAATATTCAAAACTTCCATCTTTCCTTAAAGATTTTGAAATTGATTTTGAAGGTAAGATTGAATGTAACCGGTACAGGATGAGATATAATTTTGAAAAGATAAAAATAAACGGGACAACATTCGCCCCGGAAATACTTGATGAGGCTTTTTTCGCATCCCAGACAAATTTTAAGATAAAAAAATCTATTTTTGACTGGTTCAGACTGCTCCCCGGGATCAAGAATATCAAAACAGCAAATAAAAAAATAACAATTTACTATTGACCGGATTTATAGATCAATTAACCAGTTCTGTCAAAGGAATAGGGGAAAAATATTCCGAAATTCTGGCAAAGCAGGGATTTTTTACTATCTATGACCTGCTTACTTTTTTTCCTGAATATTATATAGACAAAAATGTTTCAGATAACAATATAGAGATCAACAGGGATAAAGTTTACAAACTTGAGATTAAAAAAAAAAATATTTACAGAAATTTCAGGAAAAGATCATCAATTATAAATATTTCCACAATAATCGGGGATCATGATGTAAATCTCCGCTTTTTTAACAAACCATACCTGATAAAAACACTTGAAATCGGGGAGCAATTGACAATATATGGAAAAGTAAAAAGGGAAAGTAACACCTGCTTTATTGATAACCCGAAAATATTAGACGATAAAGAGGGAGATATAATCCCCGTTTACAATAATATTTCAACGATCAAGCCGGGAGTAATAAAAAATTCCATAGAAAACATTATAAAAGGGCTGACTTCTGCTGACGAAATATTACCCCGATACTCGTTGGAAAAATATTCATTCGGTAACTTTACAGATATAATAAAAAAGATCCATAATCCCCTTTCATACGATCCGGGCCTGATAGAGGAATATAAAAAAAGGTTCATCTATACAGAATATCTTTTATTCCAGATAGTCCTTAATTATATAAGGAAAAAACTGGGAAGGGTAAAGAGGAACAAAAAAATTGTTATAGACAGGGATCCGGAAAATCTGGTAAGAGAGAGGGCCGGATTCGAATTAACACCGGATCAGAAAAATGCCGTGTCAGAGATCTTTTCCGACCTGAACAGCGGTTACTCCATGCAGCGGCTACTCATGGGCGAGGTAGGGTCGGGGAAAACCATAGTGTCCTTCCTGTTCCTCCTGGTTATGATACAAAACGGTTATCAGGGAGTATTATTAGCCCCCACAGAGATCCTTGCAAGGCAGCATTATGAAAAAGGGAGGTCATTTTTTACCGGAATTTCCACAGCCGTTCTAACCGGCAGCACACCTCTGCAGGAGAAGAAACAGATCCTTGAAAAACTGAAGGCCGGAGAACTTGAACTGGTTTTCGGAACCCATTCACTCCTCAGGGAAAATGTAACCTTTTCCAACCTCTCTGCAATTGTAATTGATGAACAGCAGAGATTCGGTGTTTCCCAGAGGGCATCAATTTTTTACAAGGGGAGGAATATCGACCTGCTTGTTACTACTGCCACACCGATCCCGAGAACAATGTTGTTATCAGTTTACAAAGACCTCCGTATTTCCCGTATAAAAAGCCTCCCCTCCGGAAGAAAAAAGATCGCCACTTCTATTATAGACCCCCTGGAAAGGGAAAAGTTCTATATTAACCTGAAGAAAAAAATAAAAAATGGTGAAAAAGGTTATATAATATTACCACTCATCGAATATTCTTCGAAATTTGCCGGTTTAAGATCGATCGAAGAAGAGACCCCATTCTTCAAAAACATATTCAGCGGGATTAAGATAGGGATCGTTACCGGCAGAACAGAACCATCTGAAAGGGAAAATATAATAAATAATTTTGCCCGGGGAGAGATAAAAGCATTAATATCAACAACAGTGGTGGAAGTGGGCATCGATATAACAGATGCCACTTTTATGGTGATCGAAAATGCTGACAGATACGGATTAAGCCAGCTGCACCAGCTCAGAGGAAGGATCGGCCGCGGGAAATTGAGATCTGCCTGCTATCTCTTTCCATCACAGAATATTACAGAGAAAGGAAAGAAAAGACTTAACTCTATTAAAAATACTTCCGACGGATTCAAGATTGCAGAGATTGATATGGAAATGAGAGGAGGAGGACAAATATCAGGACTTGAACAATCAGGTTATCTCGATTTTAAAATGGGAGACATAAAAGACAACCTGGGCCTTTTTGAGAATGCCCGGGCTGATGCAAAAAAAATACTGGAAGATCTTCACCTTCAGAACGATCTTATAAAAAGGATACTGGAAAAGACAGAAGAAAAATTAAAAACAATAAGCTTCAGTTAACAAAAAATCCAACACAAATTTTTCTTGCATTAGGAATTTTGTTTGTTTAATATTTAAGCAGGGAGGAATTATGAAGAAAAAATTTGTATCACTTTTTGTATTTGTGGTCTTTATATTTTCAATGATCGGATGTATTTCGGTCAGGCCACGGCATGCACCTCCATCCAGACGAGTTGTTGTTAAAAAAGCAAGGCCCGGAAAAAATTATGTATATATCAGAGGCCACTGGGCATGGCGAAACGGTAAATACAGATGGATCAACGGTTATTGGATAAAAAAGAAAAGAGGGAGAAACTGGGTTGCCGGCCACTGGGTAAAAAAAAGAGGACGCTGGTACTATGTGAAAGGACACTGGAGATAAAAAACATCATTTTTTCTTCTTAATAACAACAAAACTTATATCATCGGAAGGCTCTGAATATTTTTTCAGGTCCTCTTTTATTCTGTGAAAGATATCCTTTGCAGAACTCTCTTTTACTGATCTGAGGATATTCTCCAGAGCTTCATTAAAATATGGTTCTTTTTCTTCGATCCCGTGTTCAATCAGCCCGTCTGTGAACAAAAGCAAAATATCTCCTTTCCCCATAAGATTTATCTTATTTACAGAATATTTTTTTTTAAACCCCAGGCGGCTGAAATTTCTACTGGAGTCAATATCATCCCTGGAAGGGAGGGTACCGATAGGAGGAAAATTAACCACCCTGTTAAGGCATACCTTTATTAATTTGTTGAACCGGTTGGAGAAGACAACCGGTGAAGGGTGGCCGGCATTAATAAATCGGAACATTCCATCTACGGAAATCTCTCCGTATATCATTGTGATAAACTTGGAAAAACTTGAAGATCTGTAAAATCTCGAATTAAGGTTTTCAAAAAGATCCCCCGTTATCTCACCATACTGATCCAGCTCATATAACACTCCCACAAGAAATGACTGGTGAAGCATGGCGGCCATCAGTGCATCTGTGATCTTGTGGCCTGAAACATCTGCTATAAGTATCCCGGCTCTGGATCTCATTTCATTCAATTTTTCTGCCACGATCAAATTTCCGGCTTCCTTTGCCTCCCGTATCCTCCTCTCCATATCATATCTTCTGTTAAAATCAATATAGATAATATGGTCACCGCCCGCAATTCCGTTCAGAGGCATGGAACCGCCAAAAATATCGATGCCGTCAATTTCGGGAAACTCTCCTGATGAAGGTTTTATTGAGCTGAATATTTCCTGAAAATTTTTCAGTTCATCTTTTAAAAAATCGGAAGATTTATCCAATAATAGATTATCGCCAGATCTTTTTTTCTTAACTCTCTTTTCCGCCAATTTATCTCTCACTTACATCCTTATCTAAATAAATTATTCAGACAAGATCTTCCTGTTTTTCTTCTTTGAACGGGGCCTGAATAATGCCCAGTTCTCCATGGATCACTATTACCTTCAATAAATACCGAATCCACATGAAGATCTGGAATATTATAAATATAATGTAGAAATTAAAAATACCCCCCACAGAAGACATCAGCAGCCTCAGCATCAGATGAATAAGGATGCTGGAAAATATATAAAATAAAAAAATCCCTGTTATTTGCCTCTTATTTGAAAAAACAAATTTAACTCCGTTCCTGAAGGAAAAGAGGAAATTCCTTCCTTCCTTTAATCGTATGATCCGGGAATAGTCATAAATTGCAATAGAGAATATAAACAGGATAATAGACAGAAGGATAAGTAAAATAAGGAATATCCTGAACAAAGTTTCATTTGTTGCACTTTTCAACGTTTCCCATAAGAAAAATGAGAGCATAACCACAGGAACAATAGCTAAAACAAAATTAATGATATTTACCAGAAAAATTTTAAAGAATTTGACAAAATTTTCAATTGATGCTGAGAAAAGGGTAAAAAAAGTTGCTTTCTCCTCTTCTATAAGGACAGAAAATATTCCACCCGAAACAAATATGGAGGCAGCAATATACCCCAGCAGGAGAAAAGAGGATATCGAAGTAACCAGCAAAAAACTCCCGGGGAAATTATTAAAGATATCAAGAAGCATTGTGAAAAGTCCGTAAAGCTCAATATTCTCCGCTATTTTTGAACTTCCGGCCGAGATAGAGAATACTGAATAAAATCCAAGATAAACAAGGATTGAAAAAAATATATTAAACAGCCATCCATATGCTGCAAGCTTAAGGTTCCTTAAATTAAAACCGCTGAATAATATTTTTATTAAATTCATATTATCTACCTACAAAGGGAGAAAACCTAAAATATTCTGAAAATAAAAACCAAACCTGACAGCCAGTTTTTTGAAAACCGATCTGTTCTTTTTAATTACCATAGAATTATTTACAAGATTTATATCCAATGGAATTTTAAACCCCGGATCCACTATTGCAAAATCAACCGGTGAATTGTCATCGAAAACAACCTTTTTCCATTTTTCATTCTTTTCCCAGAATATTTTGATCTCTTTGCCATTCTCCAGCCTTATTTTAAGTTCCGTGGGAAAATATCCGCTGTTTCTAACAAAAACTATTTCATTTCTGTATTTTCTGCTCCCACCTACCGGATCCGAAGTTATGGAAAAAACGGCAGTATCAAGATTTTTCCTCCCTGAAGTAAATTGTTCAAATGCCCAGGAAAAATCTTCCTGCATATAAGCAATAAAACTTTCTTCAAAATGGGATGCCCTGGCTATTTTATTTTTATATCTACTGAAAAAATATTTTAAAAATCCATTAAACTTATCTTTCCCCACATAATTCTTTAAACTTCTTAATAACAAGGAGAATCCCGAGTGGGGATTAACTATAAAATTTTTATCATTTAAAAGATTATCGGGAAGATCATACATTCTTTTACCCGGGAAAAATGTAAGATATGCTCTCCGTTTCATTTCCCAATCATTAATATTCATAAATGATGCATTAAGGAATGAACCGCTCTCGGGAAAAAGACTATCCATTATCTCCATCTCCAGAAAAGCTGTTATCCCTTCCATAAGCCAGGGTTCACTCCATTCATCACTGCCAACTATCCCATACCAGAACTGATGACATATCCCATGGACCACTGCTAATTCCGATAATCTGAAAGTACGGGGAATGATCTTTAAGAATGCCGCTGAAATAAGTGTCGGATATTCAAAACCTGCAGAATAAAAACCTTTTAACGGCGGATCAACAACGGTCAGGGTGCGGAAGGGATAAGATGTAAAATTTTCTTCAAAATATTTCAATGAAAACTTTATGGCATTCAAATATCTCTCTTTAGCCGATCGGTGGCCGGGTGACAACAATAAGATCAATTCAGTATCAAATTCATTTCCCTTTAGTCTCACTTTTTCCCTTATTTCATTAAAGTGGGGAGAAACAACCCAGGCAAAATCGGGAATATTTTTCTCTTCAAATTCATACTCCACAAACTCCTTCCCTTTTTCAGTCTTTCCTGTCTGCACTCCGGTAGATCCTATCTTAAATCTGGAGGGAATAGTTATTTTGACATTATAATTGCCAAAGTCAGAACAAAAAGTCGAATTATTATGGAATTGATGAGTTATCCATTTTCCATCTTCACTCAGGCAGCCTATCCTGGGATACCAGTGGCTCATAAAAAAATAATCATCCTCCTGTCCGGTTTTAAAGAATATTTCAGGAATTTTCAGAGTAAACTTTATCTTTATCCAGATAGCTTTTTTCGGTTCCACAGGCCTGAAAAGTTTTACAGATGCAACAGATTTGTCAGAACTGTTTCCATCATCGGGGGAAATAAAAGATATATTATTTGTACTCTTCTCATTTCGGTTTATGATCTTGAATTCATCTATTTTAATACTGCCGAACCTTTTCTTTTTCAGTTCTTCAGGGGATAATTTAAAAATTTTTGACTCTTTAAAAAAAGTTGAATTGATATCAGAAAAAGCATTATAGAAAAGGTTGAACTGAAGTTCGTTAACCGGAATATCAGACCTGTTGGTCCATTTAATTATCTCAATTCCTTCAAGTTTTCCCTTTTTCGGAAAAAGCCTGGCATTTATCTGATATCTGATAATATCATCTTTTTCAGGTGAACTTTCAAGGAGGAGAGACACTTTGCTCTTCCCTTTAATTTCACTGTTTTCATCAACAATTTGAGTAAAAATCGGAATAGAGGATATTAAGATCAGAATGATAAAAAAGTATATATGATTTATTCTCATTTAACTAATATTTTTAAGTTTTTTTTCCCATTCCCACGCATTTTTTATTATCAGTTCAAGATCATCGGATTCAGGAACCCATTTTAACTCTTTCCTTATCAGCGATGAGTCGGCTGTTAATTCAGGAGAATCACCCGCCCTCCTCGGTGCATCTTCTACAGTAAAGTTCACTCCGGTCACCTTTTTAACCATTTCAACCACTTCACGGACACTGCTCCCCTTCCCGTAACCACAATTCAATACTCTGCTCTCTTTTCTCTCTTTCAAAAACTTAAGAGAGAGTAAATGTGCTTTCGAAAGATCATCAACATGTATATAATCCCTGACAGCAGTTCCATCGGCTGTATCATAATCGGTCCCGAAAACCTTCAGGGAGGGATATTCACCGAGTGCAGCACGAAGGGCAAGTGTAATAAGGTGTGTGGGTTTCTTATAATTCTGCCCTATCCTCACCTCTTTATCAGATCCTGCAACATTAAAATATCTGAGTGCTATATAATTAAAATTGTCCACTGCCTCCGAAGTATCCCTAAGAACCTTTTCAGTAAATAATTTCGAATCGCCATACGGATTTATCGGAATAAGGGGAGTAGCTTCATCAGCCGGTACCTTATCCGGTATCCCGTATACAGCGGCAGTTGATGAGAACACAAAGTTTTCTATGCCATTCTTCACACAATTCCGGATCAGTTTAAAAGATTTGACCGAATTGTTATAATAATATTTCAGCGGGTCGCTGACCGATTCCTCCACCTGAATGAAAGCGGCAAAATGGATGACACTTTTAATTTTATATTCGGAAATCAATCGTGATATCAACTGATCATCCGCTACATCTCCTTCATAAAAATCACCACAGAGGACAGCTTCCCGGTTCCCCATGGAAAGATTATCAACCACAACAGGATTATAACCGTTATCACAAAGGTCGCGCACTATATGACTGCCAATATATCCGGCTCCGCCTGTTACTAAAACATTTTCTTTTTTCATTGAAAGAATATTCTACTTCATCATTGGATAACAATCAATATAATAACAACCTGAACTCAGGAGACAGTAGCCAGGAGTCAGAAGTCCTCCCCTTATTAGAAGACAAATCTGCTTATTTATTGTGAGATTTCTTCTGGCTTCTTACTGCTGAATTCTGACTTCTGATTTTTCTATTTTTTTATTTCAGTTCATGTATATGAAGTTCCCACATCTCCTCATCATCATTATCAACGAGCTGATAAAGTTTATCATCTTTTATGGTATAAGGATA
>JBDLJQ010000085.1:0-8925 GCA_039714255.1 Acidobacteriota bacterium | reverse complement strand
CATATCAGAATACCTGGCAAAGAATCAGGTGGTTCTTCTTGTGGTTACCCATGAAGATTTTGATCTTAAATATTTTATTGATGAAGATTTTGATTTTCTAAGCATTGCTTCTACCAAGAAGAGACTGACCCGTCGGAAATAAGTTTTATTTCTAAAATATAGGGGTGGCGGGGCATAAACTTTAAACTTATTTTGTTTCAAAAGCACAAAAATATTAAATTTTTGTAGAAAAAACTCGTTTTCAACTACATTTATTATATATAAGAAGGGGGAGATCTTATGAGAAGAAGTGCTGTTTTAAAGGATGGTACAAAAGTTCAGCTCAGGATTGTATCCTTAAAAGATCTGAAAAAGTTATTAAAATTTTTTAAATTACTTCCTTACGACGATAGAAAGTACCTCCGGTTTGATGTTACCGACAAAAAGAAAGTTGAACAAAGGATCAAATCGTTTAAATCTCTGAATATATTCGGAATTGTTGCTTTGTTAAAGAATGAGATCGTTGCCTACGGGATCTTGGAGCCGGGTACATTTGACTGGACTAAAAGTCAGGCTGAGATCAGGGTGATAGTTTCCAGAAAATATCAGCAGCGCGGCCTTGGTATGATAACCATAAGGGAGCTTTATGATTATGCCACCAACCATGATGTGGAAATAGTTAAAGCAAGAATGATGCGGCCTCAAATCGGTGCCCGTAAAATTTTCAGAAAACTGGGTTTCCGGGAAGAGGTTTTGATCCCTGACTATGTAAAGGACCAGGAAAATCACATTCAGGACCTTATTGTCATGACCTGTGATATAAAATCCTTCTGGGCAGAACTGGAGTTAATATATAAAGATTCCGATTGGGGTCGTTGCCGTTAAAACCAATATAAAAAGTGGGATGGAGGTTTATTTTTTTACTTCTTTAAAATTTCTGTTTACCTGAATTCACTTTAATACTCTGAGAATTGATTAATAAATTATAGTCAAAAAATGATCACATTGATTTGTTTTTATATGTTCTCCGCTTTCCTTGCGACAATTGCCATGTCGGGAGAATCCGGGGAAAAAGCCGAGCCTGCTACATCAGAGTAAAATTCTGCGGCCTCAAATCCGTTCTCTTCAAACTCCTTCCGCAATGAATCCTGACTGAAATATTGCAGCCAGTTATAGACAACTCTGGTTCTTTTCTCTTCAATTATAGTGTATTTGTCGAGGGTTACTTTTTCCCTGTCATATTTGAAAGTGTTCAGGAATCCATAATAATTTTCAGGAGACCAGAAATGATCGAGTTGGTTATATTCGTATGTTACAATCTCATCCCTTTTATTGAATGCATTTAACGAATGAACATCCAGAAGAACTGATCCACCTGGCTTCAGAAGATTGTGAAATCCGGCAAGCAATGTTTTCCTCTGGGTTGGGTTCAATGCACAAAAATCACAAAAGATCATAGTGATCAGGTCAAATCTTGTTTCACTTTTGAAGTTAAGATAATTTTGATTGACATAATTGATATTCAAACCATTCTCAGCAGCAATTTTTTTTGCATAGTTAATAGATCTTCCTGAAAAATCAATTCCGGTTACTCTGGCGCCTCTTTCAGCAAATCTGGTTGTATATAAACCGGGGCCGCACCCAAAATCTGCAATACCTGTATTAACGCCTATTCCAAAATGAGAAACCATCCATTTTATCGATCGATTGATGAATTCCCCGTTTCTGGAAGAAACATCGATCGATTCATTCAAATGAAATTTAAGCATCATTTCAGATGTGTGTTCATTGGTCCACAATTCTTCGGCTGTATAAAATTGAAAAGGTGTCGGACGTGAGTTTATTTCTCCTAATTTATCAAACACTGAAGTCTCCTTATTTGCAATCTCCACATAACTATTAATAAATATCAGTATATATTTTATTAAAGAAAAAGAAGAACTTCAATAAAAGACCAACTTTTTGAATGACATACCCCCAGGGTATAAGGTGCCGCCTGAAAAAGGAAAAAACCGGGCCGGTGGTGTAAGATTCGGGTTTTGCAGCAGTGTAATGTCATACCGGGTGGGTTGTCTGATAAATCAAATCGTTTATTTTTCCAATCCATCCTTCACTGATTTGCCGAGCTGATCGATGGAGAAAGGTTTCTTTAAAAAATGATCTATTCCGTTCTTCATCGCATTTTTTATATTTTCCGCTTCCGAGTATCCGCTGGAGAGGAGAACTTTAATATGCGGATCTATCTCTTTTAACTTAATATAGGTCTCATAACCGTTCATTCCGGGGTCCATTATCATGTCCAGTATAACAAGGTCTGGAACTTTCTTCCTGACATATTCTATTGCCCTTTCCCCGCTGGGAACCTTTTCCGCTCTATATCCCATTGTGGTAAGCATATTTTCAACCAGTAATCCATGGTCCATGTTATCATCTACTATCAGGATCAGTTCACCATCTCCCAGATAGTTTTCTGCACTTTTTATTACTGTATCTCCCTTTTTCCTCTTTCTGGTTTTCGGGAAATATATCTCGAAAGTTGTTCCCTTTCTCTTTACGGATTTGATAACTATTTCTCCATTATGGTCCATGACGATCCTGTGAATGATCAGCATTCCCAGTCCGGTTCCGCTCTTTTTTTTCATCTTTTTCGTATAAAAAGGCTCAAAGATCTTCTTTAGAGACCTGTGCCCTATTCCCACACCGGTATCAGTTATCTTAAGGATCACATAATTACCTTTTTCAATGATCTTTGAATTGCCTCTTATGGCTGACTTTACCTTTCCGGATAAGGTTGAAATGGTGACTTTTCCCCCATCCGGCATAGCTTCCAGAGCATTTGCCATAAGGTTCATTAACATCTTGTTCAGGTGGATCAATGATCCTTCAATATCAGGAAGATCGATCTCAAGGTTCTTATTTACTTTGATTCCATGATGCAGAGAGAACAGTTTTTCAAATTCCGGGGATGATAAATATTCATCTATAACTTTATTCAGACTTACCATTTCCTTTTTAATAAGCCTCCTCTGTGCCAATACCATCAAATCTTCTATCATGGCAGCAGCTTTAACTCCGGAACTCTTTATGGCATTTACTTTTTTAACAAGATCACTATTCTCGGGAAGCTTCCGTAGAATAAGGTCAGGATATCCTACTATTCCGCTGAGAACATTGTTAAGATCATGAGCTACTCCGCCTGCAAGCTGGCCGAGGGTTTCCATCTTCTCTGCTCTGAGCATCATCTCCCGAATCTTTTTCTTCTCCTTTTCCTCCTTTTTTCTTTCAGTTATTAACTTTGAGACAAATAAAAGTTCCTTTCCGATAATATTGACGGTACTCTCAATATACTGAAGCTTACCGGATTTGTCATAAAGCCTGTACTCAAGGGTCATTCGGAATTCTGCATCCTTCCTGGAGACCACCTCCCTTATCTTTCCACCAAGATATTGTTTTAAGAGGGAAACCATTTTTTTTTTATCCCCGGGATGCATAAATTCAAATCCGGATCTCCCGATCAGATCTTCCGGTGTGTATCCCAGCTGTATATGGGAAGGGCTTACATATTTGTAAACAGGCCGGATGCTGAAAGTTGTGATAGATATCAGGTCAGAGGTTTTTTCCGTTATCAGTCTGTAGTGTTTTTCTGAAAGTTTCAGGGCTTCTCTGGCTCTTTCTTTCTCAATAACCTCATTCTTAAGGTTCTTATTTACCGATCTTAGTTCAGTGGTTCTCGCCGTTACCCTCTCCTCGAGGCTGTTCTGAATGTTGAAAAGTTCATCTCTCAGGTTCTCCCATGTCCTCTCTGTCAGATAGGAAAAGATCAGGACTATAATGTATGCAATGGAGAACCTAAGGAGAAAACCTCCGCTGTATCTGGTAAATCCCCATTCAGGGAGTGGAAAGAAAGCAGTGAAGATGACCGGTATTAAAAGTGATGATGACCAGAGAATACCTTTGACTGCTCCCATTAAAAAAAAGGCCACCATCGGGAAAGTGAAATACCACACAAATCCGGTATTGTAATTTCCCTGGGTGAGGAAAAGATATATAAAAAGAGCAGCCACCACAGAGATCCCAAAGAAGATATTGGCCTCTATATTGCTCTTTCCCCGTAAGTTCAGAAGGTTTAAAGTCAAAAGAGAAAGGGCTGAGAGATCTATGATGAGGAGTATATAGTTCCTGTCAAAGAATGCAATGAGGGAAAAAATGATAAGAGAAACAATACTTATGAATAATATCAGTGTAAGGTACTTCTTCCTCTTGAGCAGGTCAATTGGAGTGGAATGGAACTGGCTGAATCCTGAACTGTTTTCAATTTGTTTTTCAAACTTTTTCAAAAGCTTTCCCTACTTCTGTTTTGGTCTTCAATATAGAATGTTTTATGTTAATACATCAATTGCTTTTTGTCAAAATTACTGTTCTGATATCGATACCGGGGATGGTATAGTAATAGTAAGTAGTGAATAGTGAATGGTAAGAAGGGAAAAGTGAGCTAAGGTTACAGGTGACCGCAGGGGGAGAACGAGGATCTGCCCTTAATATAAAAAAAAAGGCCTCTATTCCTCAATGAAAAACATTAAAAAATATCGGCCCTTTTTTAATTCAAATTTATAATTTGATTACATTTGCAGCATAATTTCCTTTATCACCCTGTCTGATTTCAAACTCAACCTGCTGGCCTTCATCTAAAGACTTGAAGCCGCTGTCCTGAATTTCACTATGGTGAACAAAGATATCTTCTGAACCTTCAGTTTCGATGAAACCGAAACCCTTTTGGGCATTGAACCATTTTACATTACCTTTTGTCATAATGGACTACCTCCTTTTTTAAATTTTAAAGTAAATTGAGGTAGAAATTTAATTTTCAAAAAAAGTTAATTTATTTGGAATTAATTTGATTTCAAACCATAAAAACTTACTATAAGTTATGATTATAACAAATATTTGCATGATTGTCAAATTTTCAAACAATTTTCCACCGTGGAAGGGCAATAAAGGAAAAAGTGAAAAGGTAAAGGGAATAAGCGAAAGCACAAAAAGTTTATATTTAACAATATAGCGTCCTTTATATAGGACATATTTCCACCCCTTTTAGTTGGCATCACAATTGCAATGTAATTGTAAAGCTGAGGAGGTTAAAATGAAAAAAACAATTTTAATGATTATGTTCGCAATGTTAGTTGTGCTGACTGTTAACGGACAGGATTATAATGACCAGTATTATGATTATGGATATAGTGATCAGGATGTAAATTATAATGATTACGACTATGATTCACCTGTGGTTAATCAGGAATATTATTATGATTATGAGAGTATCCTGCCTGTGATTGGACGATACGGCTCAATTTATTATTGGGAGCACCCGTACAGATATATAAATTTTGTAATAGTGGGTGACAGGGTATATGTCATACCAAGAGACATATTTTACAGGGTTTATCAGAGGAACAGGTTTTATCTTGTCTCAATGGAGAGATTTATAGATCTTTCCCGTTTCGGCATGTCATACTACGATAACTATTACAGATTTTCTCTCTATAATGATTACTACAGATATAACTACCGTAGAGGGAGACGCTACGGGAGCAGCTGGTTCCGGGGGCTGAGAAGCCACTACAGGAGATATTTCAGAGACAGAAGGTACAACAAGAGGTATAGAACTTTGAGAAAAAGGTATATTACCAAAAGAGGGCTCAGACAGAACTACAGAAGTAACTACAAAAAATCGAAAAACCGGAGAAGCTATGGGAGCAGAAGCTATACCGGTAGAAAAGTATACAGCAAAGCAAAGAACAGAAGAACCTATGGAAATAACAATTATTCCAGCAGAAGAGTATACAAAAAAAGTACAAGAAGTTCGAATTACAGTAAAAGCAGGAGAACTAACAGAAAATTTACCAGTAGAAATAAACAACAGAAAAGAACAAGTACATACAGAAGATCCGGAAGATCAACCAGCTCCGGGAGAGTATACTCTAAAAGAAGCAACAGCCGGCCGGCAAAGCGTGTTGTAAAAAGAAGTAGCTCTCCGAAGAGGTCTGTCTCAAAGAGAAGCTTAAAAAAAGGCCGGAGCTCAAACAAAAGATCCTATACTGTAAAAAAAAGAAGTAAAAGATAGAAAGGTGATAAAAAAATCTCCTGTTCCGTTATGGAACAGGAGATTTACACAGGTCATCTTACACTACCTTTTTCCCCTGGTAATACCACAGAATATTTAACAATTCTATATTCTCCCTCCGGGTCCATCAGGGCAAGAACAAGTTGCTCATCTTTCAGAAATATTTTTTTATAATGGTTGTTTTTTTCTCAGGTCGAATATTATGAGCTCTTTTTCCTGAAGGAATATTTGGAAATTTTCCCTGAGAAATTTTTGCAGGTCAGGTTGTCTTTTCCATGAAACCAGATCAGTGATTATAAAAAATTTTGGTTTTACTTTTTCAAACCTTTTTTTATAAAGTTCCTCTGCAGACAACCTTTCTTTGTTCCTTAATCTTAAGAGATCAAAATCTTCCCGTGTAGGCCATACCCTTCCGAAAAATTTGCCATAATACATTGCTGCATTTCCATATGCTCTGGAGAGCAGAATATTATTGATCCCGTGGCCTGTTTGTTCACCGGCCTCAAATGCATTTCCCCATATGCCTTTTTCAGGAACATTGTTGGGAAAATATGATCCCTGCTCTCCTACAAGGAAGTATGCGGGAGAATAGGGCCTCATATCATGAGCCCATTTTATAAATGTATACTGGTGCCAGAGGGAAAACATAACCCCTGCGATAAGGAGGGAAAATGTAAATAATTGTATGGTTTTTTTCCATTTACCTACTTTTTCCATAAGGGGCCCTGCCTGCCCAAGCAATAATGCAATTATGGGGAATAGAACAAGTTGATAATAATCATGGGTTGCAGTTGTATAGCTGAAAACAAGAGCATAGAAGAAATATCCCGTTAAAAGGCCTGATAGTATGAATTTCATACTTTTTTTTCTGATAGTAAAGAAGAGAATTATTCCGATACAAAAAGGAATTACTCCTGTTACCTTTCCGATCTGAGTCAGCCATCCTACCCAGAAAAAAGGTGTTATAAGCAATTTTGGAGAGATTATTGTTGCGGCCGAGGCCTGCATTGTTTTGTTCCAGAAGATATTATAAACATAAAATGATGAACCGATGGACAGGAATATTGTATGGAACCAGAGTGTTTGCCAGTTAAATATATATTTCTTAAACCCGTACTTATTTATCCCGGAAAAAATAATTATCCCCAATAAGGGAAAGATAATAGTGAATTTGATAAGTACTGCAAAACCGGAAAGCATGGCAGCTGCATAAAAATGTTCATTTTCTTCTGACCTGAAATGTTTAATGATATTAAGTACACTCCAGAGGAAGAACATATTAAGGAGAGATTCCGGTTGTATACTCTGGCTGACATTGATTCCGAACGGGAAAAAGAGATAGAAAATTACTGATATCATTGCCCCGGTATATCCGAATAGAAGGAAGGCGATCTTATAAAGGATAAACCCGCTGATAAGCCAGTACAGGACAGACATCAGCCTTGGTATGATCATATCCTCTTTTCCTGCAATTCTGTACATCTGATATATCAGTTTTTCATTTATACGAGGATCGATCTTCACTTTGTGATTCCTGTATAAGACCGAAGGGATCCTTGCAATATCATCTTTGTGCTCAGCTGTATTAAGGTAGAATGAACGGGCCAGCAGAGCGGTCTGGTATTGACGGGTAGCATGAAAATTTGTCGGATGGGTTTTTATTCCATAGGTACGTATAAAGAATGCGGTAACAATAAGGAACAACAGAAGCAGTGATCTGTTCCTTGCTGCCTTGTCAACCGGGCTTTTATTTTCACTATATAAAGTTTTCATCTTTAGATATTATCCCTTTTTAGCTTGGAATTCAATGAAGTTATCTGTTTATTTAAAATCATCAGTCCGGAAATATCCTTTTTCTTTTTATTTTTTCGTACTAATAATATAGGCTTAAAAGTGAGAAACTTTTCTCATATTTTTTCCTCCTATGTCTATAATGTTTAGATAAGGGAAAAGCGGGGAATTTGAAAAGGAAGGATTTGAAATTAAAAGGCCTCATGGCTTTCCCCGGGCCGGGGGCCTTTTTTTAACACTGATTCTGATCAACATAAACAATTATTACATGCCTGTTCCATTCGCTGTTTTTCCCATTATTTATGTACAAAATGTTATAAACCGGCTTCATTTTCCCGATTCCCCTCCACCATTTAAACAATAAATTTTAATGGTTCTTTTAGATCAGGATAGGGATTACAAAAAAAAATGAACAAAATAGTTGACAAAATCGTATTACTGTATTAATGTATAGATACAGTGAGATAAAATGGTACTAAAAGAGATCAGAATAGACTTTTCATCGCCCGTACCGGTCTATGAACAGATAAAGAGGAATATTAAACATATAATTGCAAAGAAACTGCTTGTTGTTAATGATCCCATGCCTTCCATAAGGGAATTATCAGGATTTCTTAAGATCAATCCCAATACGGTAGCCAGAGCATACCGGGACCTTCAACAGGAAAAAATAATTAACGGAAGGGCCGGAAAGGGATTCTGGGTGGAAAAAAAAGAGACTCCTGAAAAAGAAAAGATCGAACTTATAAAGGAAGAATTTCTCAAGTTTCTTGAAAAGGGGGTTGAGATGGGTATTGAACCTGAAGCGATAAAAAAGATGATCTCAAAATTTTATGAGGAGGGCAAATGATACGGATCATGAATTTTTCCTTTAATTATGGAAAGAAGAGTGTCCTGGACAACCTGTCACTTAACTTTCCGAAAGGGGAAGCCACTATTCTTGCAGGGCCTAACGGAGCAGGCAAAACAACTCTCCTTAGATCCATGTGCGGCATATTAAGGTCCAAAGAGGGGAAGATAGTGCTCGATAATTT
>JBDLJQ010000084.1:0-9134 GCA_039714255.1 Acidobacteriota bacterium | reverse complement strand
CGGTGGTGTTTTCCTGAAATTCACGGACCATGGCCACACTTTTTGCTCCCAGATCTATTAATTCCTGAACATTATCCATATCCAATCCACCGATGCATATAAAAGGAATTTCGGGATCGGGGACGGTGCTGTACATTAGTACATTGCAAAAAATTGAAGATAGAAGCTGGAAATAAGATAAACAGGAAGGTGTCAAGCCTGGAAAAACTTTTTTAGAACAATTGAATGAATTTATTCAGATCAGAAAAGAAATTGATATTCAATCTTACGTTATTATGCCTAATCTATATACATATAATTGTTTTAATTGTAGGGGAATATCTTTATAATGAATCCATTTAACACACACAGATAACAACAACCGATAGATATTCCAACTGTATAAAGATATTCAATGAAAATTCAAGTTGACCCCTTCATTAATGTCCCGGATAGTGAAACAAATATTATTGAACTTGAAAAGAAGAGTGGATAATTTTTGTTTAAGACATATTTTTGGAGGTATATTTTTGCTAAATTGACATTATTTCCGGGATATTATATGCTAAAGTGACATAATTTGGGAGATATTATGAAAAGAACCTTATATTCTGAACTTTTAAAGTGGAAATCTTCAGTTGACAGGAAGCCCCTTCTTCTTCAGGGAGCAAGGCAGGTAGGGAAAACCTGGTTGCTGAATGAGTTTGGAAAAAATGAATTTGACAGAGTTGCATATTTTAATTTTGAAGAATCTCCGAAGCTTATCCCGCTGTTTGAAAACGACATGAATCCTTTATCTCTTATAGAATCTCTTCAAATAATGGACGGGGAAATGATAAATCCTGAAAAAACAATGATATTTTTTGATGAAATTCAAGCTGCTCCAAAAGCTCTCACTTCTCTTAAATACTTTTATGAAAAAGCCCCTCAATATAATATTGTTGCTGCAGGATCATTACTTGGAGTTAAAGTAGGCAAAAGTTCAGGATTTCCTGTGGGGAAAGTGAATTTTCTGGATTTATATCCGATGAGTTTTTATGAATATTTGTCTGCAGCAGGTGAGGAGCTATTATTACAAAAATTGTTATCAGTTAAATACCCGGATAAAATAGAGGTCCCTATTCATGAATTACTTTTGAAACATTTAAGATTTTATTTTGTTCTCGGAGGAATGCCGGAAGTAGTAAAGAGCTATTTAGAAAGGAAAAATATTAATGAAGCCAGAAAGATCCAACTTGATATTCTTGATGCATATAAAAGGGACTTTTCAAAATATTCCGAACCTTCAGAAGCGATAAGAATTTCAGAAGTATGGGATTCGATACCGGCTCATCTGTCGAAGGAGAACAAAAAATTTAAATTCAGTGAAATCAGGAAAGGGGGAAGGAGTTCCAGGTATGAATCCGCAATAGAATGGTTGAAAAATGCAGGTTTAATCAATTTGTCATATAATATAAAAACTCCAAAAATACCCATGACCGGATACAGGGATCTTTCCAAATTCAAAGTATTTATTTTTGATACCGGATTGTTATCTGCATTAACTGAAGTTCCTGTTGAAATGGTAATACAGGGTGGCGAACTGTTCTCTGAATATAATGGAGCTATTACAGAAAATTTTGTTGCACAGGAGTTGGTCTGTTCAGGTAAAAGGAAGGAATTATTTTACTGGACCAGCAGAAGTGATGCTGAAGTTGATTTTATGCTTCAGTGGGAAAACGGGATCACACCCGTTGAGGTCAAGAGCGGAATGTCCCGGAGGGCGAAAAGTCTCCATGTATATGAGGAAAAGCATTCTCCTGATACTCTTTTCAGGATATCACCGAGAAATTTTACAAAAGATAATAAATTTATAAATATTCCCCTTTATGCTGTTCCATCGATATTCTCATGGCCTTTTTAAGAAAAACCAGGTACTTCCAGATACAAATAAAATCAATCATGGTACCAATCCGGGCCCAGTGGAAAACCTAAGCTTAAAGAACTATTTCCTTCGGGCACTTCCAAATTCCGGAACAGGTCGCACCAGATAGGTGCCTGAAAGAGTTTATGATTCGGGAAATGATGGAAAATACCGATATTGGGGAAGAAAAAAATGATCCCTGAAGGGTGAGCATGCCATTCCTGGCGGCCTGTCATGCAGACCTCCGCAAACATTAAAATGTTTCCTTCGGTACAAACCTTCGACCATTTTTTGAATAAAGAATTATTTATACATTTTGGGGGATTTTGGTAGAATAAAAAATGATCCCTGAAGGGTTCGAACCTTCGACCTATTGATTAAGAGTCAATTGCTCTGCCAGCTGAGCTAAGGGACCATTAAGATCATGTTAATTATATAAAACTTTCCGTTTAAAATCAATAGAGAGTTTTAAGAAACGAGTGATTGAGTAGTTGAGTGGATGAGTGGGTGAGAAAACAAGTAGATGAAAAGTTGAACTACAAAGTTTTTTTTCTTTCTTGCTACTTCCTTCTGACTTCAGTCTTCTTCCTTCTGACTTCTGTTTTTTACCTGTTATCTCCGTTTAAAAGGTCTCCCAGGCCGCCCAGGATCGATCCCTCGCCCTTTTTACCGCCCGTTAACCCCGGAGCATACCTCAGAACCCTTCCGGCCAGCCTGGAGAAGGGGAGGCTCTGCATATAAACTGTCCCTGTCCCTTTCAAGGTTGCAAGAAAAAGGCCCTCTCCTCCGAAGAACATCGACTTAAGGCTGCCTGCTTTCTGAATATCATAATCCAATCCGGCTGAAAAGGCGGCAATACATCCTGTATCCAGTTTTATTGTTTCTCCCCTGAGCTCTCTTTTTATAACGGTTCCACCTGCATGAATAAATGCACGCCCGTTGCCTTTCAGACGTTGAAGGATAAAA
This sequence comes from Acidobacteriota bacterium, assembly GCA_039714255.1. Classification (GTDB taxonomy): domain Bacteria; phylum Acidobacteriota; class Aminicenantia; order UBA2199; family UBA2199; genus UBA647. Next base: position 6,286 of record JBDLJQ010000084.1, on the reverse strand, counting down.
CCTTCTCCTCCGAAAAGCCCCACTCCTATCTTTTTTTGAAATGCAATAGTGACCTCAGTACCGAGAGCTGCACATAAAAAAGCATCCTTCTGGCAGATCAGTTCATTGCCATACTCTTTAAGTTCCACGGGAATTATTTTGCCCGGATAGGGGGCTGCAAATGCAACCTTTTTTTTCCCTCCGCCGGAGTTTGTAAAATGGGTCATAAACAACGATTCACCTGTTATCATCCTCTTGGCTCCGCCCAGAAGTTTTCCCATCAACCCCTCATCGGGTTTTGAACCGTCTCCCATCTTTGCTTCAAAGGTGACACCATCGTCGAGCCAGTTCATTGCTCCCGCTTCGGCAATAACTGTTTCTGAAGGGTCAAGCTCAATTTCAACCACCTGCATATCATCACCGAATATTTCAAAATCTACTTCATGACTATTCATAATTGTATTCTCCTGTTTTATTTTTTAATCATCTGGCACAGGTCAATTGCCTGCCGCCGTCAATTCCATAATTAACCCCGGTTATCCATTTTGCCTTATCAGAGGCCAGAAAAGTGATAAGATTTGCAATTTCCTCCGGTTGGCCGATCCTGCCCAGAGGATGGGTAGTTTTACCATGTTCTTTAAAATCTATGTATTTGTCTTCACTCATACCACTTCTGAGATGAAGATTGGTCTCAACAACTCCGGGATTTATTCCGTTAACCCTGATATTCTTTGAAGCAAGTTCCAAAGCAGCTGCTCTTGTAAACTGGTCTAATCCTGCTTTACTGACACAATATGCAATTATTCCTGGAAATACCCTTGATCCTGTAATGGAACTGACATTTACTATATTCCCTTTGCTGATCTCAAGATGTGGAATGGCAAGTTTAACGAGATGGAAAATACTCCTCAGGTTTATATCCATCATTTTATCGAACTCATCCATTGAAGTATCCTCTATGGTGCCAGAAGCAATTATTCCTGCCGAGTTGACCAGAATATCAAGTTTTCCGTATGTTTCCAATGTAAAATCTATCAATTTTTCCCTGTAATCAGCATCAGTTATATCACCGGGGATATAGTTACAGTCAGGCCCTGTATTTAATTCCTTCTTAAGTATCTCCAGTGCTTTAATATCTCTCCCGGCCAGTATAACTTTTGCACCACCTTCGGCAAACTGTTTTGAACATGCCTGTCCAATTCCACTGGTTGATCCTGTCACGATTACAACTTTATCTTTAAAAATATCTATCATATTTCCTCCATTGTCTATTTTAAGATGTTACTTTGTCAGAATCAAATTTTTTTATGAATATAATCAATTGTTTAATTTTAATTTGAAATATATTATTATCATTAATTAAAGGAGGTAAATTGAAACTGGACAAATATATAAGAGATATTCCTGATTTTCCAAAGAAGGGGATCATATTTAAAGATATTACAACCTTATTAATGGATAAGGATGCAATTAAGAGTTGTATAGATCAGATGGCTGAAAAATACAGGGGAGAGAAAATTGATAAGATCATTGGTGTTGAGGCCAGGGGATTTATTTTCGGTGGAGCCCTTTCATATATTATGGATTGCGGTTTTGTTCCAATAAGGAAAAAGGGGAAACTGCCATATAAAACGATCAGTGAAGATTATTCACTTGAATATGGGACCAATACTATAGAGATACATCGTGATAGCATAAAGGAAGGTGAAAGGGTCATCATTGTTGATGATCTACTGGCAACAGGCGGAACTGCTGAAGCATCAGTAAAACTGGTTAAAAAATTAAATGCCGATATTGTTGCACTGGAGTTTCTCATAGAACTTGAGTTCCTGAACGGCAGAGAAAAACTTAAAGAGGTTAACGTAAACAGTTTAATTAAATATTAGAATATAAAAAAGGGTACTAATGAAGGCCATACCGTTAATTTTCATATTTATTCAGCATTACCTCTTAATGGGGCCTATTCAAAGTTCCATAGAAAGCGGAAATTATGGAAGCTTTGAAAAGATCTGTTTACGTGATATTTCTGTTAACCTGGAGTCACCGCTACAGGTTAAGGGTTACTTCCCAAGCAGTGAATTTATAAATAATTTTTCAAAAAAAATGGAAAATTATAAAGTTCCTGAACTTGAATGGATCTCGAAACATATTTGGGAAAATTTTGCTGTACAATCACTTAATATCGTTTTAAAAAGTATTCGAAGCGGAAATAATATATATTATAAGTTAATATTTTTTATGAAACGGGATAAACAGGAATGGAAACTCTATTATTTAAGAGGCATAAAACTTTAGTTTTACTGAGTTTATTCTTCTTAACAGCAGTCATATTTTTTTATCTTTATTATAACAAAAACTATTATCCGGATATAAAAAAGATCAATAATATTTTCGAAGAAAAGGTAAAAAAACTGGATGAAGAAATAGAAATAAAAGCCAGAGAGTTTGAAGAAAGAAGCAATATAGTTTACAAAAAATATCTGTCAAATAAACTCACTCACCATCAGATGAGGACTGGAGAAGCATTGATCTTTGAAAAAGACGGTGTTGTGGAGAACTATTATGGCGAGGTTTTTTTCTTTAGAAAAAAAAATATAGAAATAAACAAATGGATCTTTTTAAAAAAAGAGAATAACCTTTATTTTCTGAAGAGAATGGCCGGGAATACTTATTATATGGACTTTTTCTCAGATATGGAAAAAGTATTTCAGAACATTGATGAGGATCTTCCTTTTATTTCGAAGGAGGTAAATTTTTATGCGATACCTGTAACAGAAGATAAAAATAAATTTCAATATGATGATATAAACAACTCTTTTTATATTTATCACATTTTTAAATCTTCAAATAATCAGTTGTTAGTAGTTTTAAAATTTTTCAGGTCTGATTTTTCCATACACTATTCCAGACAACAAAGGTTCTGGTTCTTTGTGATCTATTTTTTTATTGCTCTATGCTTTTTTCCATTGTTCAGAAAAAAAACAAATCCACTCAGCCGATTCATTTATTATCTTATTCTGAATTTTTCTGCAATATATTTATCCCTTCTTATAAAAAGCAATGAAATCTATCTTAAATTATTAAATATTGAAATAAGGTCATTATATTTTTATCTTTATATTTCTATTTTATTACTGATATTTTCATCCTATGTTAATAAAAGAATATTGTCTCCTGTGTTCAAGAGCATTATTTCATTATCAATGATGTCTTTATCTCTTTTTCTTCTCTATATTATTGAAAGTTCGTTAAATTTTTCCAACGCTATCTTTGAGCTTGATTTTAATTATATTTTATTGCTGATCATATTTTTCCTCCTATTGATCTCACCATTCAGGATATCCGTAAAATTACAGAACAATAAAATTATTTTTCGCATGATTTTCCCTGTGATATCCATAATATTTCTATCATATATAATTTCATTGATTACAGGTTTTGGTTTGCTCACAACCGGATTTTTATTTTTTATTTTATATATATATCAGATCTTAAACAAATCATTGCTAAGCAGGGTTATTCAAATTTTTTTAATAGCTGCTTCTCTCTTTTTCATTCTGTATAACCACGAACTTAATGAGAAAAAAGAATATATATCAGGTGGACTCAGGGATATTTTTTCGAATCAGAATAATTATGCTAAATTTATTTCAAGGGAAATAATTCATAATATTAATTTAAAAAATGAGGTTTTATCAGAATTCTTTTCAAAGGAGAGCAATACTGAACTTGAGTCAATATGGAGAAGAAGTATTGCATCGAAAGAAAATATATCATCAGGTATCTATATTATTTCGGATAAAAATAAGATAATTAATTCATTCTCTTACAGGATCCCGTATCTCAATGTGAAAATAGATAAATTTTTCCCTTTCTGGGAGATCGATGAGTTCAATGCAGAATATTTCGGGAAGACCATTTCACTTGCTGTCGCATATATAAATGTATATGATAACTATAAGTATCTCGGAAGGATAATGATCCAGATCATTAATTCATCTGACCTGATAATTAAAGATCACCCGGAAGATAATATTTTCACACTCAATACCAGGATAAAGGGAGAGGATCTCAGCTATATAAAATTAAACAATAAAAATCAGATCATTGAGAATCCTTCAAATATTGATATACCTAACATCTCAGGTTTAGCAGGTGTTAAAGTGGGTTGGAAAGAGTTCAGTTTTATGAATATAAAGTTCAGCGGTTTTATTTTTAAAAATAATGAAGATACCATAATAATTTTCTATCCGGTTTCGTCTTATGTTGTTATTCTGTCCAATATTATTCAAATTTTTATATTCTTTCTTATTTTGAAGATAATACTCAATATTGGGAATTTAAAGAGTTTTAACTGGGGAACGTTTTTTCACACTTTTTCAGTAAGGGTTTTTGCAATCCTTATTCTACTTTCATTTGTTACTGCAATTGTTTTTTCTGTTTTTTCACTTCAATATAACAAAAGAAGCAGAGAATTGAATATAAGACAGCTAGTTTTTAACAGTGGAGGTGTTGCTTACAATATTATCAGTGATATCATTGAAAAAGAGATGAGGATAGATCAGAACGATCTGTTCTTTTTATCAAAATTACTTAATGCCGATATAAGTATTTATGAGAAAAATCAACTTATAGATACATCAAATTATAAAATGATAATAAATTCAAGGATCCCGTCATATATTAACTCCAGGATCCCGCTGGACCTGAGAGAGAACGAAAAATTTGTTATAAGCAATGATCAGTATTCATCAAAAATATTTTTCGAGGTTGCAGGTTATCTTGTGAGAATTGACTATACTAAAAGAAAGTCCGATTTTTCTTACTGGAGAAATATATATTCCGATTTTATAATAAATCTTTTCTTTATCCTGACAATTTCAGGAATAACACTTGCCCTAATATTCAGGAATAAGATACTTTCTCCCATAAACACTTTGAACAATAAAATGTTAAAGGCGGAAAAGGGCAGCCTGGAAACAATAGAAACAATTCCGGGAGAAATTGAGATAAAGAGCCTTTTTACCGGGTTTAATTCAATGATCAACGGTATCAGGGAGCAGAGGAAGAAAATATCGGATATTTCCAGAATGAAAACACTTGTAAAGATCAGCAGGTGGATCGCTCATGAAGTAAAAAATCCACTGACTCCAATAAAACTTTCTTCAGAGCAGATTTTAAGGTCATTAAAAGATAAAAGGAAAGGGTATGAGAGTACAATCAATGAATCTGTAAAATATATAATTGATGAAACAGACCACCTGAAGGAAATATCACTGGGATTTCTCGATCTTTCAAATCTTGACAAGGTAATTGAAGAAAAATTTGATATTGTTGATCTATTTAAAAATGAGATAGAGAAAATGGATAGAATATATAAAAATGTCACATTTGAATTAAAATATAACAGAGAGGAAATTTATGTTATTCTGGATAAAATAAAGATAAAACAGGTATTGAAAAATCTGATCATAAATTCTATTGATGCAATATCAGAAAAAGGGGGAATTATTAGTATTGAGATCAACGGGAATAAAGAAGAACTGAAAGTTATAGTTAAAGATAACGGAGTTGGAATGGCAGTTGATGATCCTTCACTGATATTCAATGAAGAATTTTCAACAAAAACCAGCGGGACAGGATTGGGGCTTTTTATTGTAAAGAGGATAGTGGAGCTTCATGAAGGATTTGTAAATATTTCAAGTGTTCCGGGGAAGGGGACAACAGTAGCTCTTACAATCCCTGAAAAAGGGGAGAGATCACAATAAGGCTCAGTTTGATAATTTAATATAATTATGTATAAAAAACCGGAAAAATTAAAAAAGGGAGACAGGATAGGAATATTTTTACCATCCTCTCCCATAAAAAATGAATTCAGAGAAAAAGGGATTAATGAGATAAGGGAAATGGGTTATATTCCTGTTGAGGTTGAAGATGTTTTTGCCGGCAACGGATATTCTGCGAAGGAACCGGAGGAAACTATTAAAGATTTGAGATCTTTTTTTTCAGAAAAAGATATAAAAGCCCTGTGGGCTGCAAGAGGCGGGTATAGTGCAAATCATCTTTTAAGATATATGAATGAAATAGGGGAAGTTTCCCCTAAAATTTTGATAGGTTCCTCTGATGTAAGTTACCTGTTATGGTATTTTCATGACAGAAAAGATATGGTCGTTTTTTACGGGCCTATGGCATTTTCATCAATTGCAAAACAAAGTTATGACCGCAAAAATTTAAATATGATCCTCAGCGGAAATTATGAAAATATTGAAATTCCGGGAATAATTCTAAAACCCGGATCGGTAAAAAG
>JBDLJQ010000083.1:0-10184 GCA_039714255.1 Acidobacteriota bacterium | reverse complement strand
AAATACTTCAGTCTTATCACTTCTGATTTAATCTTAAATACTGAAGATTACCTCGTTAATATTTTGGTTCGGCTTTAGGTTCAAGCAGTGCTAATTGCAGCTTCTTTCCTGCGATATTTTTCATATTAGTATTAATATTACGTAAATTAGTGCTAATATTATTTTTGATGATGTTTCTAAGTGATCGTAATTGGCCCATAAGGCTGTTGGAAAATTTCGCAAGTTTACTTAAATCACTCCTGCTGATTCCCTTTGTTGCCTTATTCCTCAGTGGTTTATAGATCTTCTGTCCTTTAGACAGCAATAATAGCCCTTTTGCTTTGGAATCAGCATCATTTAAGGCTTTATTAAAAGCTTTCAGGAAACTTTTGTTTTCAGGATTTTTCAAGAAAAGCTCATAAGAAATCTGGAGATCCTTCAAACTTTTCTTTAAAGCTTCCTTTTTCAAAAAAATTTTCTTTCCATTTAAAAATTGTTTCTTTACAAGAGTATTGTTCTTTAAAGCTTGTGCATTTGAAAATGATACAAATAATAAAGAAATGGATACAAGTAAAACTAAGATTGAATTTGTTCTCTTCATTTTAAATCCCCCTTAATTTATATTTGAGATATAAACCTAATCATATTAGTTATATAAATGATGTTAACAAATATCTCAGAATTTTTAAAAAATGTTTATTATTCAACATAAATTTATATTTCAGTGAAATTAATCACAAACGATCCATCCGGTTGAAGGGAAACGATTATTCAAGAGAATGGCGCCTGTTTTATTACAATTTGTACGAAGGAAAGGGAACATCTTTTTGGTAGATTTATAGATAAAAAGATGATCGAAAATCCTGCTGGGGAAATAGTAAGGGAATGTGATTTAATTTGTTTTCAGATAAAGTTTTCCTTTGCATGCATGAAAACCGATCCTTTAGCTGTTTGCAAAACGTTTATCCCGGGAGTAGAATTTAGAACTTCAGTAATAAAGGAGAACGTTATAATGATTAGGGTATTAAAAAAAATTATTATTTCATTAGTTTTAACAGGATTGATCGCAGGCCAGACAATAGCGGGAAAGGGTACGAAAACGATCACTTCAGAAGATGCAAAATTATGGAGAAGCCATTCAGTTACCCTGTCAGATAATGGCATATGGTATACCGTAATTTACTCATTAACTGAAAAACCTGATCCAAAGAAAAAAAAAGACCTGCCCGGGAAGAAGACTAAAAAAGAGGAGCGGAGGAAAAAGGATATAGCCCTTTATGGAGAGGATGCAGAAACAGATGTCCTCTATATACGCCATAGAGATACAAAAAAAGAATATTGCATAATACATGGTGAAAAACCTCTGTTCTCTCCTGCATCCGACTGGATCGCATATTATATTAAACCCAAATCTGGTAAAAAAGATAAAAAGAAATCAGAAAAAGGGGCAAAAAAGAAAGTAAAAAAAACTATTGTTCTTCATAATCTTAAAACAGGTGAATCAAAACTGTGGAAATCAGATGCCTCCTTTTCATTTACTGAAAAAGGTGATCATTTTATCTCTTATAACAAAAAAAGTATGCTGCTGGTCGATCTCAGATCATTAAAAGAACATTATATAGGGAATATCAGTGAATTTATCCTGCCGGAAAAATCCGATCTCATTGCATATTCCATTGATTCAGAAGATAAAATGGGGAACGGTATCTATATTTACCATTTAAAGGAGCAGACAACCAGTGCACTGGACACAGGCGGCTTTAACTATTCAAACCTTTCCTGGAATAAAGATGAATCAGCCATTGCCGCATTCAAATATAAAGAGGATGAAAAAGGGAAAGACACTAAAGATATCAGAATTATCATATTCACAGGTTTGAATTCCGGTTCACCGGTTATTAAAGAGACGAAAGCCGGAAAAATGAAAAATATGCCGTCAAACAGAGTCTTGTCCGTAAAAAAGAATGGCAAAAAAAACAGGATAATCTGGAGCGGTGATAATGACCGGTTATTTCTTAATTTAAAAAAGAAAAAACCTGCCCCAATAAAAAAAGATAAAAAAATAGATAAAAATGATAAAGAAGAACCCTCCATTGATGTCTGGCACTGGAAGGATAAAAAACTTGTATCCCAGCAGATGATTGAGTCTAAGAAGGAAATAAATAAAACTTTTAAAGCTGTGTTTAACCGCATCGATAAAAAAATCTTTCAGTTGACCTGTGAAAAGATCCAGAAGATCTATTTCAGCCCCAATACGGATCAATGGGCAGTAGGAACAGATAATCGTGCGTATATTTCAGACTGGGATGTAAAAAAGAATGACCTTTACCGGATAAATTTACGCACAGGAGAACAAAAACTCATTATTAAAAGCCACAACGATAGGATCAATATTTCACCGGACGGTGAAAAGGTTTTATTATGGCAGAATGGCCATTATTGGGCTTACAATTTTAACAATCACCGGCTCCGGAATATAACAAAGGATATGAAGGTTTCATTTCTTAAAACAGACCATGACTATTATGGTTCCAGTCCTGCCTGGGGATTTGCCGGATGGGTAAAAGATAAAAACTCAGTAATTGTTAACCATAAACTGGACCTCTGGCTGCTACCTCTGGACGCTTCTGCTGGATCGGCCAACCTTACGGAAGGTGCCAGGGGGAAGGAACAGATCCGCTTCAGGCTTGAGAAGCTGAACCTGAAAAAAAAAACAAAAATAGAGGAGAGATATATTGATCTGTCTTCAGTAAACTTATTGAATGCTTTCAATATTAAAACCAAATATGCCGGTTATTATCAATTGACGGGTAAACAGTTAAAAAAATTGATATTCAAACCTGCTTCCTATTCTTTTTCGAGATGGCGGTCCGGTATTATAAAGGCTGAAAAGTCAGAGGCACTGGTGATCAGGATGGGAAATTACAGGGAATATCCGGAGTCTTATTTAACCGATACCGGATTTTCGAAGATCAGGAAAATTACCCGGACAAATCAACAGCAGTTGAAATATAAATGGGGATCACGGATATTAATTGATTATACAAATGATGATGGTGTGCCTCTCCAGGGAGTATTGAGCATTCCCGACGGTTATAAAAAGGGGGAGCGCCTGCCTATGATCGTTTACTCGTATGAGAAACTGTCAAATAGTATGTACCGATACCCCGGCCCCAGGATCAGCGGGATAGGGATGAGTGAATTGATGTATGTGTCAGACGGATATCTTTTTCTTCAGCCCGATATACATTTTAATGTCGGTACGCCTCATTCGGATATGCATGAGTGTATTGATGCAGCCATAAATAAAGTGATCGAGCTAGGATATGCAGATGAAAAAGCGATCGGTTATGTAGGGTTCAGCTTTGGCGGCCATAGCGGAATGTATATTTCGACGCAGAAGAATAGATTTGCAGCAATTGCAGCCGGCGCAGGAGTCAGTAACCTTGTGCAGGGTTTTAATCTTGATATTGTCCGGGACGGCAGCAATGAACAGGATTATTATATGACCCAGCAGGGGAGATTGGGAGCAAGCCCCGTGGCCAGGCCGGAGATGTATATCAGAGAATCCGCAGTTTTTAATGCCGGGAACATGAACACTCCATTGCTGTTGTATCACGGGACAGCCGATTCGGTTGTTAAATGGGAACACTCCTTTGGTTTGTACAGCATACTCCGGTTTTTAAAAAAACCTGTTATATTGCTTTCATACCGTGGTGAAGGCCATGGACTAAGAAAAAAAGCGAACCGGATGGATATAACCTCCCGTTTAAAGGAATATTTTGATCACTATCTTAAAGGTAAAAAAGCCCCGGTATGGATAATCGATGGATTGCCTTTCCGTTTGAAAACCGGTAAGGATAAAAAGGGAGACAAGGAAAAGAAAAAACGGACCGTACCGGTATGGAAGTAGATCATGGATACAGAGTAAGCTAAAAGGTACCTGGAATTGAATCATTAAAACAATAAATGGAGAGGTAAACCGAATAAACTTTCTAATTAATATATCAGTCAAACCTGGGTTTTAATGCACTATCATAAAAGGCCATCACATTCTCTATCGGAGTATCTGCCTGAATGTGATGAGCCGGGGCCAGGATATAACCGCCACCTGCTCCGACATCTCTTTTTAAGCCTGTCACAGCATTGTGTACATCCTGCACTGTTCCCAATGGCATTGTACGCTGAACACAGAGACCGCCGAATAAAACCAGTCTTTTTCCATACCGTTTTTTAATTTCAAAAGGATTTATAGCCAGTGGCTGGATCGGATTCAGGACATCCAACCCAATCTCGATCATCTCATCAATTACAGCTTCACAATTTCCGCAGCTGTGATAGGCAATCTTTATGTCCGGATTCAATTCTTTGCAGGATTTGAAAATTTTTTCAAACCTGGGTTTAAGAAACGTGCGCCAGTGATCCATGGAGATCATCATTCCACTCTGCATTGCTACATCATCTCCGAACCAGACCATATCGGCACCAAGCTTAATATAATTCTTTGCGGCGTTCAAAGGGAACTGCATCACCTTATCCATTAAGATATGCACATACTGGGGATCAGTAACCATATCAATAAGCAGGTTCTCCATGCCTCGCAGATACCATGATGCCTCAAAAATACTTATCTGGCTGGAACCCACCATCCATTTTTCACCAGCATAAATATCCGAAAGATTTTTAAAAGATTCGTACTGACTTTGCTCATCAGGATCGGGAATCTGGTAATTTTCTAATTTTGATTTTTCACCGGCCAGGGGGAACTCAATCATTTCTGTATATTCTCCGAATTTATTTTTTACATAACGCCAGGTGATGCCCCAGTCATCTGTATAAACTGGCTCTGGTTGTCCGTAAAAACTTTTTTCCAGGCCGACACAATCTTTTACCATGTCATTCCCCATAGCAGCACCCAGGTCAAAGTCTTTGATCCCTGTGTTGTGACGAAGTTTTTTTTCAACTTCGGGAACAAAAGTAGCAAAAACTGGTGTACGATCCGGCAGTTCAAAATTCAGTGCTGTTTCGACTCTTTCTCGTGAATTCATTTTTTTATACCTCTTTATTAATTCAGATCTAACTTTATTGTTCCTTTAAATGTATCTTCTATCCATTCTTTCGCGGGTTTGACCCGGTATTGATTTGCCGTTCACCCAAACACGGGCATAACTGTAAACACCATCAAATTGCAGATAATTATTTTTCCACAGAACTTTTAATACATATTTAAGATATATATTATAAAATTAGAAATAGAACTTCAATAAAAATATACAGTATTTGGCTATGGCAATAGGCTAAAGGAAATTGTCATTTTGGTCATTATTAGTCATTTATTCGCTTTGCTCGTGTCATTGAAAAAAAAATTTTATTAGAAGGGTGACGCCTAAAATACAGGGCAGGCTAAGGTCTGCCCATAGTATTGACAATCAACTTCTTATAGTGTTCCTGAAATTAAATTAGATCTGGAAGGAATAACTCACTTTCATAAACAATGTACGGTTTTTTTGTTTTAGTGGGACATCATAATTACTTTTATATTCACGGTATCCAGTGTAATTATCGGTATATCCGAGAAAAAACACGGTTCTGGGGTTAAGTTGATAAGAAAAAAGAAACTGTGTAAATAGTTCCTTATACTCAGGACCGATCTCAAATAGATAATTTTCAGAATTACGCTGATAATTAACATATTGAATAATTCCACGTAAAAAGATTCTCGTATTTAAGTGAAAACTCAAAGAACTCTGAGTGATATTTGCGGTGTAAAGCTTCTTTTTATTAACTTTCATATTTTCAAAATTATGATTCATGTTTAATTTAATATGGCGTCCCAGATTATAATTGAATCCACCATTTAAATTGAAGCGTTTTCCCAAACGGCTATTGGAATAATCGATCCGGTCACCGAAACCTGTTCTCATATAGATCTGCAGATCAGCAATGGGGCGAAAATTTAAATTTGCAAAACCTGTATTTAATTTATAGATGATCCCATTATAAGATTCTTTTGAATATTCAAATTCTGAATACATATGTGATTGTTTTGTACCTTGAAACTCAAAATAAAGTTCAACTCCTTCTTCAAGAAAGCCACCTTCCTGATCATGTGCATTACGGTAGTTAGCTCCAATTGCAAGTTGTGACCACCAACCTTTATTTTTCTGCCAGCGGTAATTAATATCACTGAAGTAAGTTCGAAAATCTACCTGAGGCATAAATCCGAGGTCGGCGCGAAAATCTTTCCCGATATCCTGATATTGAGCATATATGTTTAAATTGCGGGAAGTGTAATTATAACTCAGTTTAACAGCTCTATCAGAAAATTCGTCGCTGTGTTGATTAAATTCATGAGCTATAGCATTGTCATATTTTGTGCTGGAACCGATCACCTGAAACCGGAGACGATTTCGGCGGGATAAAAGTGCTTCACCATCGATTCCAAAGACCCGGTTAAAATATTCATCTCCCTGACGGTTTGTTACAATTGCTCCCAATGTAAAACTATTCCCGAAATCTCTTTTATAGCGGAATACAGCAGCAGTAGATTCATTTTCAACGGATGTTGAACTGGAACCCTGGCTCCCGGGGAAAATGATATTGGTTAACTCATCCTGGACGAAATAAGCCCCGATCGTATTCTTCCCCTCTTTTCCACTTAATTTAAGCCCCCACAGGGGTTCACGTATTGTACGGGTATATATTATATTCATAGGTGATACAAAAAAATCTGTTCCTTCTGTAAAAAAAGGCCTTTTTTCCTGAAAAAATAAAGCAAAAGGTTGATTGATATCCAATTGTCGGGCATCAGCTTCCACCTGTGAAAAATCAGGATTAACAGTTCCATTTAATGTTAAATTTGAAGTAATTCCCCATTTTGCTGTAATACCGGGATCAAAGGTTTTGGATTCTGACCGGAAATCACCATCAGGAAAAGGATCGCGTACATCGGTCTTAATTCCGGTAAAGGTTGGGATTATTTCGATATTTTTTCCCGGTTTAACTCCTTCAAAGCCTATAATTTTCATAAACTGGCTCTGATAGGAATTATTATTGCGGTCCATTTTTACCAGCCCCAGGCGGCGCATATAATCCCGCTGGTAAAAACGGGAAATATCCAGCCCCCAAATCTGTTTGCCATTTATACGGGGAAATTGAAGTGAAGCAAAAGGGATCGCAATTTCGATTATGTATCCTTTATCAGTGATTTGGCCGGCAGAACTCCATATAGCATCCCATGAAGGATTACCTCCCTGAGTTTCAATTCCGTCACGCTGAACACCCAGGGGATTGCAGCCGAAAAAATAATTACGTCTTTCATCGTTGAATGTATCCAGGTTGATATTTATGAGATCATCATTGAATATGGTATCACGATTGGAATATCGGGCTCTGATGATTTCAGGATTGGGATCGTAACATATTAAGGCGAAATAGAGATTGGATTGAGTATAGAATGTTAATACTTCGGTTTTTACAGGAACCGGAATATTTTCGCCGGGACGGGTCTCATAAGGCAGGAGGAATTTTTTCGCATTTCTCCAGCAGGGCTCATCCAGCTTACCATCAATTTTCGGTTTTTCCTGTAACTTAGGGATCGGCACCGGTTCTTTGTTTGAGGATGCTTTTGGTAAAATAATAAACGATAATAATAAAAAGGATATTATTACTGTTATTAATTTGTTTCTATTTCTGATTTTCATTTTATAATTTATACATATATTAATACTGTAAATTGAAAAATAAGTTTAATATAAAAAGGAAATATTAAAATCAGGGATGGTTTGCCTTTCTGACATCTTGTACCATCCTGGCACTTTGTACCATCCTGGCACTAAGGCATATTTTATTATATTTAAAAAAACCGGGGACAGTACTAAGGGGTATGATTTTCGATGATCAGGATGCGAGGAAAAAAATTGCAGTGACGCCCGCAATTATAAGAAGAATTCTCTTCAATGTAATTGACTCTCTGAACAATATTTTTCCCAGAATTGCTGATAAAATTATAATCCCTATGTTGATGAATGGGAATGTGATATATGCGGGGATCCCTTCTGAGAGGGCAAGAAGGACAAAATAAGAGGAGAAGAAGTTCGGCACGCCCAGGACAAATCCATTTATAACTGTTATTCCCCTTATCTTCCTCCGGGAAAAAAAAATAAACATCCAACTCCAGATCAAAGCAGAATAGAAAAGAGTTATAAGAAAAATGTTGTTATCAACCTCGGGAAAACGGATCTTAAAATATTTCATTGATGCATCTATTGTTCCAAATAGAATGAACAATAGGAGGAGAGAAGGCGAGATATTCTTTAAGTTTTTTTCCCAGAATACTATTATCAGAAAGATAACGCCAAGACTGAGAATATCTATAACAGAGGGCTGTTCACCCCAGAGAAGGATCGAAGCTGCAACCGGAACTGCAAGGGATAATCTTCCGAAAGTTACAGTTGGTGCAATTCCCGATCTTTTCAGAGAATAGCTGAAGAATGAAAAGGAGACAAAGAAAAGAAGTCCGATAAAAGCACTGAATATTATTACCTCTATTGAAGGAATACTTTTATCTGTAAGGAAAAGAAAACCGAGTGATCCGGAAATAAGATAGTTTGATGCTATTATTACATATCTGTCAAAACCGTTTTTTTCATATATCCTGAGGAGCAATACAATTGATAAAGAGGATAATAGTGCAAGCAGTAGAAACAAATTGCCCATTTATTATTATATCATGTAAGTCAGAGTAAAAGATATGTGCCTGCCCTGAAAACAACAATTGCAGTTCCGGTACTGCTACAGAATGGTTTGATTTATTACATATTAAACAAAAAAAACTATCAATCCGGGTTAATTATGATCTCATATATAAGTTGGGGTTTACTTGATGGTAAATCTGGTTTTGTTCTCCACATCTTAAAATAAAATTTAGTAAAGACATTTCCTTTTTTTAATGTTATCCATGAATCGTGCTTTGAGGGCCCTATATTATTTACTTTGTATTGACCCACCTGATAGGTATATCGCCCATTATTAGGAGAGTTCAATATATTACTTATACTATAATTATTTTGTATATTTTTTGATTTATATATATCAAGCATTGTATAAAAAAATCCTGCATCCCATCCATTAACGGCAATCGCCCATACTTTCCCGGGATGATCAGATTTTTGAAATACACTACGAAACCATGATTTCGCTTCTTTCCCTGTGTATGTTTCTATCATTCTTCCATTATCAAACCGGAGAGAAAAATTTTTATTATGAAGATTTAAGGGAGTTACATGATTGGCTTTTGTTAAAATGATCAATTGATATGGATTTACAATATAATAACGGATAGGGTAAAGCCACGATTTCTTGAAGTTCACTCTTTGATAGACCTGAAAATGATAATAGCGAAAGGGGTTATAATCAGGGTGATAGAAACCTAAAATTTTATATTTTTTAATCTTTTTTAATCTCAATTTGATAAATTCATATTTTTTAAATAGTAAATAATAGTGGTCTGAAATAGGGCTGAAAATAGAACTCTGGTTATCTATCATGCATTTTCCACCGGAATAAAACATACTGATATGTTCATTTAAATCCGGTTCAAGAACAATACTTTGCTCATAAGGTTTATACAAATAAGATGGAATATCATTAAGGTTAACAGGATATTTATTGCTTTGTTGAGGAATTGATTTAGTTTGAAAAAAGAGACCGATTCTACCGGTTATTATTACCACAAATATGCCGGATAGAATTAGTAGAATATATTTTTCAATTTTTTTTTTATTCATTTTGTTAAAATTCCCTCAAAAATAATTTAAATTTATATAACCTTAAAATACTTTTCGCAAACAATCCGGGCAGATCACCCTATTTACGCCTGTCAAACCTGCCGGTCATCCGTGCAGAATAGGGGCCATGATCAATGACCATGCCCACAAGTTTTTTCTGCTCCGGATCATACCCTACGATGGAATGGACTTTAATGGTTTGTCCCATATAATCGGAATTGAAATCAGATGCTATCCAATACTCACCATAGGGGCGGTTTGTTTCCACCCCCTTGAATTTGATCGAGGGGGAATCATGGCCTTGAGGCCAGACTTCAATTTCAGCATCCCAGACTCCAATGGATGCTTTCAAAACCTCCAGTTCAATCGGTTTTGTATCCGGTTTGTCCCGGGCAATGCTGGACAGGGTCAGGCAGA
>JBDLJQ010000082.1:0-10623 GCA_039714255.1 Acidobacteriota bacterium | reverse complement strand
TCCTAATACAAAACGTCCTTCAGACTGGGCTGCTCCTTTAAATTTAAAAGGTGCTGATCAGACACTAGAATAATAAAAGGATTGTGCCTTAAGTATGCCCAGATCGGCATAAACACCTGGAAAAATCCCGATCTCAGTGATTTAAGGTATTTCCCTAAAATAATCCCTAATAAGGCAAATGCACCTGTTTTTTTGCATTGTAAGCATGGTTCGGACAGAACTTCTCCCCTATTAAAAAATATTTTTAATTTCTTATTTTAAATATAATAAAAATTGTTATATTTATCCTTTTTTTAAAATTCTCTGGCTTTTCCGGTTTCAATATCCCAGAAAAAGAAGAAGAAAAAAGCAGCAACCCATTTTCTTTTTATTTTTTTACCTTCACCTATGCGGGAACCTTTATAGTAAACATCTCCATCTTTCTCAACTTCCCCTATCCTGCTTCCTTTATAATAAATATCACCGTCACTTTGGATCTCACCGATTCTGGCTCCCTTTAGATAGACATCACCATCGTCCTCGACCTCCCCTATCCTGGAGCCTTTATAATACACATCTCCATCTTCTTCTATTTTTCCTGCCAGGCTTCCATTTATATAAACATCTCCATCTTTTTCTATCTCGGCTATATTAGTACCTTTATAATATATATACCCTCCTGATAATATGTGAAAACTAAAAAATGATAGAATTGCAAATATTATTTTTTTCATATATTCTCCACCTTTTCTTTTTATTCCACATTGTTATTATTTTTACATCTTTTTTTTACTTTGAATCAAAAATCTCTCTGATTTTTTTTGAAAGTTCATTGCTGGTATAAGGTTTTGGAATGAAGTTTACTTCCTTATTTAAAATACGGTTGGAAGAAACAATGTTATCATCAGGATAACCGGAACAATAAAGAACCTTTAATTCAGGATAGAAAGCCTTCATTTTTTCTGATAGTTCAATACCTCCCATTTCCGGCATTACTACATCTGTGATAAGCATATCTATTTCTATATTTT
Organism: Acidobacteriota bacterium; assembly: GCA_039714255.1. Classification (GTDB taxonomy): domain Bacteria; phylum Acidobacteriota; class Aminicenantia; order UBA2199; family UBA2199; genus UBA647. The sequence goes on along the minus strand of JBDLJQ010000082.1, from coordinate 9,613 downwards.
GGGATTTCAGAAGATCAATCGCATCTTTTCCGTTGGAAGCGGAAAGAATTTTATATCCGTACAGTTTTAACAGATTCTCAGAGGTTTCTCTAACGCTATCATCATCTTCAACAAAGAGTATTGTCTCATTACCACCGGATATCTTTTTCTCCTCCACTTCCTCATTCAGCTTAGTTTTACCTGAAAATGCCGGCCAGAATATTTTGATGGTTGTCCCTTCACCGGGATCACTTGAAACACTGATAGAACCGTTATTTTGTTTGACAATTCCGTAAACAATTGATAAGCCGAGTCCTGTCCCTTTTCCGGCTTCTTTTGTTGTAAAATAGGGTTCAAAAATTCTATTAATAATCTCTTTATTAATACCTATACCGCTATCAGTCACTGAAATAATAACATTCTGACCGTAAGTGGCACCAACATGCTGCGAGATATCTTCTTTTTCAAGGAAAATATCCCTGGTTTCTATAGTAATAGCTTTCTTTATTTTATGTTTTTTTGAATTTTCGATAGCATCCTTTGCATTAATGACCAGGTTGATTAGTATTTGTTCAATCTGATTAGGATCGGCCTTTACAGGATGAATGTTTTTGTGTAAATTCAATTCAATTTTTATATCCTCACTAATTACTCTGTGAAGCGTTTTAGTTAAATTTAAAATTGTATTATTAACATCAATTACTTCAGGCCTTATGACCTGTTTTCTGCTGAAAGTCAGGATATTGGAAATAAGTTCACCGGCTTTATGTCCGCTTGACATTACCTGCTCCAGAAAATTTCTGATCTTCTTATCCACATTTGAGCTCTCCAGCGCAAGTTCGGTATTCCCAATCATTACAGTAAGAATATTGTTTAAATCATGTGCTATGCCAGCTGCCAATTGGCCGATCCCCTCCAGTTTCTGGATCTGGCGCAATTCAGATTCACTCTCTTTTAAAGCCTTCTCTATTTGCCTGCGTTCGGTAATATCCTCTGTTATACATACAATGCCGTCTTTTCCATCCGGCAGAGTAATTTTTTTTTCAGTCAGATTCAAATAACAGATAGTACCGTCTTTTTTAACACTTTTCTCTTCATGTCTTAATAGTTTTCCTGAAAGAAGGTCTTTAATGTTATTGCCTACTTCATCAGCAACAGTGGGATGAGCAAACATATAGACACTTTTCCCGATTATTTCTTCCCTTTTATAACCCAGGGATTCAGAAAAAGCACTATTTGCATCAATAATAATACCATTCTCATCTTCAAGGAGTATTCCATTTGGTGATAGTTCAAAAAGAGTTCGATATTTTTCCTCTTTCTTCCGAAGAACTTTTTCGGTATATTTACGTTCTGTAATGTCGGTGTGAACACCTACAAGGTTGGTTATCCTGCCACTGTCATCTTTTGTAGAGTATGCACGCAGAAAAACATCACGTATCTCATTATTAGCTCCCCGCATCTGAACCTCACCGCTCCATCTCTCACCTGACTTAATTTTTTCAAATACTTCTTCAACAACAGATTTATCAATATATACTGATCCCGGATCGGGGCCGACAACTCCAAACATATTATCGAAAGACTCGTTATGGTAATAATGTCTGCCTTCCGAAGTAGCCATTCCGATCGCATCGGTCGAGGCTTCTACTGCACTCTTAAAAAGTTTGATCTCTTCTGCAAGAAGACGATACTTGGATTCACTCTCCTCTAATGCATTTCTGGATTTTTGCAGATCATCCAGAAATTTAATCTTCTGCAATGCGATATTTATCTGGCTGGAAACCGAATCCAGAAAATCCAATTCACTTTTCTGCCACACCCGGCGATATTGGACCTGATTAAAAACCAATATATAAAATCCATTCTCCCTGAAATTGAAAGACATCCAAAGTCCGCTCTTGATCTGCATCACATTATGCAATATCTCTCCCGATCCGTCTTTAAGCAGAACTGGTGATACGTTATCTGCATGGCTTTCTAAAAAATGGCTTTTATCCCGCAACCAGTTTATTCCATCCTTGAATACTGATATATCATATGTATCTAAAGTCGGGCCTATATTATTATTTAGCCATTCACTGAGACCGATCAGTTTTCCCTGATTAAAATCAACATTATAAAGAATCGCCCGATCTGATTTTAATGTTTCACCAAGAATTGCTGTTGACATCTCCAGAATTACACTGGGATCTTCTTCTGAACTGGCAACATGTGCAATTTTATTTAAGGCATTAGAGAAAAATAATTGTTCTTCACTAATTTTAAAGTTTCTTTCACTTTCTTTTTGATCTCTTTGAGCTTCCTTATACCGGGTTTTATATTTCTCAAGTTCAGCGATCGTTGCCTTCAGTTTCCTGATTTCTTTTGAATTATCTTTAGTATTCATTTTTTTTCTCTAAGTAACCAGTCAAATATAAAGAGTTTAAATTTGGTAATAGTATATCTAAATAAAATAAAATCCTCAATCGAAAAAATATTCCGGTGCTTTTTAATCAATATTGTTTCGATCCATTTGTAATTCAGGTTTTAATAAAAAGAAAAGGCAGGGACCCTCCGGTTTCCCGGAGGGCCTGTAATCTTGTGATGGTAAGTATTTATATTAAGGGGGGAGAGATGGAAAGGCAATAAATTTTAAACATAAAATATAATAAATAATAAAAAATGAAAAGTCAAATTTATTGAATTATTATTCAAAAATTTGTTGTTTCCCTATATTTTTGTTTTTCCTAAAATTCTTGATGGTAGAGTAATTATACTTTTTATCAGGTCCAATACTGTATTAACAGCAAAACCAAAAAGTCTGAAAGGGAGGAGTATCAGCCATACTATAGGATAAAGTATCAAAGCAAGTAAGGCTAATGGCCAGCTGAAATAAAATAATATCATCCATAAAATAAAACTTTTCATTTTTTACCCCTGCTCAAATATACTCTATTCAGGTTTATAAAGTTTTTCAAGAGCTTTTGTTACAGAATCCACTTTATAAGAAGATAAGTAATAACCATATTTAGTTTCAGAAGATCTTGATGAATAATCACCCTTATCTTTTTCAGGCCTTTCAAAAATATCCAGTTGATACTGTTTTGCACCTTGTAACTTTATAGTGATGAGATCGTTGCTGAAAAGCTCCTCTCCCCCATCATATATATATTTAGAGCATTCCAGATCCGAAATTCCTGACAGAAGTGCCTTTATATCCTTTATATCTACAGTTTTTTCACCGATCTTCCATATTACATTATCTTTTTGTGGTTCAGAACTTTTTTCCCTACTATCGCCTTTATTATCCTTTTTCTCTTCAATTATCCCTTTTGTTACAGAGATATTGTTTCCGTTATATGTAAAATCGATCATGTTAATACTATTTTCTTCAAAACTAAATATTTTTTTGTCTCTCAGATCATCAATACCCTTTTCGAATTGGTTTCTTATAGAATCTTTCGCGTGATAAATATTAGGATCTCCATCCAGTTTTACAAAGGTATGATCATAAGTAGAAGCAGTTTTACCAATATTAAATTTACGAACAATATCTCCATTTGCATATCCAATAACCTCAATGCCTTTTTCTTTTCCCAGTTCATATAAAAAGTAATTTTTTGACCTGGAAACAAGGGTTGTCAATTTCAATTCACTAATTATATCCGCCATTTTGGATATTTTTTCCTTATCAGCAGGATACTTTTCATCCCCTATCAACCAGTTTTCCCCGGATCTTTCAACAAAAAACCTTTCTGTATCTTTATTAATTTCGATTTTGTTTAGATTTTCTTTTTTTAACTCATTTAGTACAGGAATTGTATAGTGTATCTTATCTTCTCCCTTAAAAAGGAGATATAAAACAGATGCAACAATTATTACCGCAATAATAATATATTCAATTTTTAGATTCTTTTTCTTCATTACCTACTCCTTTATATTATCTTTGAATAATAAACGGATCTTTTTTCTTCTTTTATTTCTTCCCAGCCACACAAAAACACCAAATATAATAAATCCTAAAGGCAATCCTCCAATGTTTAACAATTTAACAAATGTTCTTGTGAATGGTTTAGTATCATCAACCGGATTAAATCGTTGTTTTTTCCCTCTCATTACAGCTATATCTTCTCTGTTGTTCAAATAATCAAGAATATTTAAAAGGAAAAGTGCATTTGGAGAATTTCCTTCTTCATCAAGTACATTATTTTTTATCAATTCTGAAGAGCCGATTATAAATATTTTTCCAGGCTTCCCTGATCTGATCAATTCATCACTTTTTTTGACCTCAGATCTTAAAATGTCTTTTTTCTCTATTTTTTCTTTGTCATTCTTATCATCTTTATTTCCTTCTTCTTTTTCAGGTTTCTCCGGTACATTCTTGTCAGAAAAATAACTGTTAAATTTTCCTTCAAGCAAATATGCCAAAGGGAAGTTCTTTTTCTCTTTATCTGATTCCGGAGGTTTGATCATCATTGGCATAAGGTTTATCTTACCTTTCATTTCCCATGATTTATCTGATGATGAGAATAATTTTTCACTGTTTATATTGTTTTCCTTTAATATTTTTTCCTTTATTTCAACAGGAGAGATCTTTATAGCAATTAGTTGTCTGATATTTTCCATAAAATCAAAACTATGATTAATATTTTCATTTTTCAGAATAGGAGCAAAGTATATAGGCATTTCATTATTATTCCTGTCACGGTTAATATAACAATTTTCATCCAGCAGGTAGGATTTATTGATAGTAAAACCATAATGGCCCATTAGTTTTTCCAATCCTGTATTGACAGGAAGATATACAGGCTGTTGATAACCATACATCTGCTGTCTGTTATTCTGCTGAATTTCATTAAATGAATCTATTAAAAAAGCTATTGATTTACCCTTCATAAGAAATTGATCTATCTGGAACAGATCCCAGTCTGAAAAATTTTCCCTGGGGCCGGCAATTATCAGAGTATCAATTGATTCGGGAATTTCCTCTTTTTTCAGATCTATTTCCTTAACATTATATTCACTTCCCACAAGGGTATTAAAATTTGACAGGTCAGACTGTCTCTGCTGCTGGATCATTTGCATCTGAGGTGGAACATCTGATTTTAATGATAAGGTACCATTTGAGGTCAAATAACCTATATCCTGATTAATATTGATCATATTATCAATATTTTCGTTGATAAAATTTTCTATTTCTTTATCTTCAATTATAAAATATTCTTCCTGCAGGCCCTGGCTGGTAAGGCCAAGTTTTTTTGACAATAGCCTCTTTTGAACTGACTCACCTTTATATTCCATACCTATTGCAACAATACCACTCCCCTTTTCGATCAGTTCTCCTGATGGCAATTTAACTTCAGGCCACTGGAGCATGAATCTTTCAAATTTTGAAGTAATATTATTAAATGATGAATTTATCGCTGGATCTATATTTATGAATTCCAGTTGTCCGTACGTTTTCCTGTTTAAATTATCTACAATAATTTTAATTTTTTCATTTAATGATTCAAGCCCCTTTAAATTTATAACTTTGGAAATTTTTTGAAGAGACGATGATTTTACTAAAATTACTTTAATCTTTTCAGGTAAATTTATCAGAGCTGATATCTTATTATTCATCTTTCGAATTGTCGTTGTAATTTTATATTCCAGGTTCTCAGTTGATATAACTGCAGGAAGTTTTTCAATAATATCTCCATGAATGAAGACCATACCCATATAAGCTTTCTGGATCTTTGCTTCATCCTGTTCAATTTTCTGGACATTAACCGGATAGATTCCATAGCTGTGGGCAATTTTCCGGTTTTCTTCTGCATCTTCACTCAGATCTCCTTCCTTGGCCATAACATCATAAAACCTGTAATTTAGAAATTTGTTGGATTTAATCTCATACTCTTCAAGAAGATCATGAAGATAGCGTTCCACATTGTTATATGGTGAAGGAAGGTTTTTTGAGAAAAAAACATTTATAGTCAGAGGTTCTTTTAAGGATCCTACGGCATTAACAGATGCATCTGAAAGTGAATAAAGACTGTTTGAAGTGAGATCTATTCTGAAATAAAGTGTTATACTCACAATATTAATTAACAATAATACCACCAGATATAATCCGAATTTATAATATTTATTTTTTTCAATATTTTTTTTCATGTTCAACTCCTATTTCTTCTCTTTCATTATCATCACAGTTCCATACAAGGCTATAAATGATATTGTAATAAAGTATAATATATCTCTCGAATCTATCAGGCCTTTTGAGATATTCTGGAAATGAAAATTAGCACTGAAATATTGGAAAAATCCCACAAAAGCTCCCGGTAGAAAATAAAGTATAAAATCTGTCATTAATGTGAGGGAAAAACAGATCGTCATTCCGGTAATGAATGCTATTACCTGATTCCTTGTAAGAGATGACGCAAAAAGCCCTACGGCACTGAAAGTTCCACCCAGCAGCATTGCTCCCAGATATCCGCCAAGAACAGGACCCCAATCCAGTTTACCTAAAAATGAAATTGTTATTGCATAGATAAGAGTTGGAGACAGCATGATGCCTATAAATGCAATTGAAGCCAGAAATTTTCCAAGAATAATATCCCGGAACGTTACAGGCATCGTTAATAAAAGTTCATAAGTACCTACATTAACCTCTTCAGAGAATAACCTCATGGTTATGGCAGGTATTACAAATGAAAAAGTTATCGGTAACAGGGAAAAGAACTGGGTGAGGCTGGCCTGGCGGTTAAGAAAAAATGTGGAAAAGAAAAGCCACCCGATAATAACCAGAAATATTGATATAACTATATAAGCAATGGGAGTTATAAAGTATCCTTTGAACTCCTTGCGAAATATATGTTTTATGTTTTCCATTAATTTATCTCCTTAGTGATCTCTCTGAAGATCTTTTCAAAAGAATCTTCGTTTAAAGATTTTCTCAAATTGTCAATAGTGTCGTCAGCTTTGATCTTCCCCTCACTCATTATAACTACCCTGTCACAGGTTGCTTCAGCTTCACTTAGAATGTGGGTCGAAAAAATAATGGTCTTGGTTTTTCCTATTCTTCTTATTATTTCCCTTGTTTCCACAATCTGGTTCGGATCAAGCCCAGAGGTCGGTTCATCAAGTACCAGGATCTCAGGATCGCCCATTAACGCATGTGCAATTCCAACTCTCTGTCTGTACCCTTTTGATAATTCATCTATGGTTTTATGCATAACTTCATTTAAACTGCAAAGGTTTGCAAGCTCTTTGATATGGTCCAGTTTCTTTACTTTATCGACTTTTCTTATATCCGCAATATAACTCAAATAGTCATAAACAAACATATCTTTATAAATAGGTGCCGATTCAGGAAGATAACCAATAAGCTTTTTTACTTCATTAATATCTTCAGATATATCCATCCCCTTTACTATAACAGAACCGCTATCTGATTTAAGATATCCTGTAAGTATCCTATATGTGGTTGTTTTTCCTGCTCCATTAGGGCCTAAAAGCCCCAGTATTTCACCTTTTTTAACTTCAAAGCTGATATTATCAACAGCGCATACATCACCGTAATTTTTAGTCAGGCCTTCAAATTTAATCATTAATTTCTCCTAAACATAATCTGGAATTTAACAAATATTTTATCAAAATAATAAACCCTGTCAAGATTTGTTCTCAGCAATTTCCATAATATTTAATTAAACTCTAATTGACTTTTTGTAGTGTTTTTATTATAAATTAACTTAAGGAGTTTAAATGGAAATGTTATCCGGAAAAGAACTTTTATCGTTGATTGAATCAGTTTTTCCAGAAAAAAAAACTGACAAAAAGATCGGAATTCTTGTTGATATCCCACGTAATTTGGAGAATGATAATAAAGATTGGATTGCAAGAAGGAAAATCTGTCAAAACTGGTTTTATGAATTAAAAGAAAAAATATCAGAAATAAACCTTGAGGATATTAGCCTGATCGCTTATCCGGATGTTGGATCAAATAATGCAGACCTTCCTGAAAAAGCTTATATAATAAAAGGAGACCTTCCCGATTCGGCTGAATTTTTAAATGAATACGGACAGGAATCTGATTTTTCCATAATTTTCAGTGAATTTCAAATATTTCTTGCTCCTACTGAATATTCCACCACAGCTCCTTTAAAAAATAGTGCAAAAAAATATATGTTCAGGGCTGCGACAATGCCCGGATTTTCTGAAAAAATGATCCCTGCACTAAGAATTGACTATAATGAAGTATTTAGAAGGGTAAGTATAATTAAAGAAAAACTTGATCCTGCTATTAAAGCAGAAATTTCCTTTATAGTTGATAATAACAACAAATATGATCTGGATTTTGACCTGAGATTCAGAAAAAGCCATCTGAGTAGTGGAAGATTTCCTGACAAAGGTACAGCCGGAAACCTCCCAAGTGGTGAAACATATATAGTTCCATATGAGGGTGAGATGGGTGAAAAGAGCGAAACACATGGAACTCTTCCAGTGCAGATAGGTGATGATGTTTTATTATATACAATTATTGAGAACAAAGCTGTTGAAGTACTGGGAAGCGGCGAATCGTTTAAAAAGGAGGAAAATCATCTCAGGAGGGAGCCTGCCTATGGAAATATGGCTGAGCTTGGTTTTGGTGTCCTTGGCGATTTCGGCCTTGAACCGATAAATGAGATCCTCCTCGATGAAAAACTCGGTGTTCACATTGCTTTTGGCCGTAGTGATCATTTCGGTGGAAATGTCTCCCCATCAGATTTTTCTTCTCCATCCGAGGTAATTCATCTTGACAGGGTTTATATCTCCAAAATGCAGCCAAGAATAATTGTAAGTTCCATCCTTCTCTATTATCCGGATAAAGATCCTGAACTGATATTTGAAAATGGCAATTATTTTGTATTTTAAATATCTATATTTGTTAATTTCCCGGTAACCTTATAATTATATTCGGGATATTCAAATACAGGCATACGGGGCTCTGTCTCCCCTATTGAATAACCGAAAACATTGTCATACTCAGAAATATCTTCACCAATAGATTCCAATTGCCTTAAATATTCACTTATGGACTTTGATTCGATTATAACAACCTTCCCCATCTTTTTAATTATCGGGCTGTGTTTCCTCGTGTGGTCATGATCAAATTGAAGGATCCTCCTTCCATACCTGGTTATCCCTATTACCCGGAATGTAAGACTTTTTCCAACTCCGGGAAGGTTGAGAACATTCCTGTCAGTTGCAAGGAAAGGGATATCCTCTTTCTCTTTTATAATCTGAAGGTTCTTTTTGATCTTTTCCGGATTTAAAGAAAAATTCTTTATTTCATCATAATACCTTCTCTTAAATTTTCCTGCATTTTTTTCTTCGATCTGTTCCTGGACAGACCTGGCATTTGGAGTAAAACTATTATAATTCTCCATATAACCTTTAACGGAAAAAGTATAATATCCAACAATGCCTATATCATTTAATATTTTCCTTAGTTTAAGATTATGCCCCCTGCGTGAAGAAGATATTGTGTATACATGCTGGTTTGTTATGATCCAGCCTGCATCCAGGATCTTTCTTACTGCCCGTTCTGTTTCAGGCGTGATCTCCATAGGAGATTGGATATGGGTCTGTATTACAAATTGTTTTATTCCTGCATCCATTGCCATTTTTCTGA
>JBDLJQ010000081.1:0-10690 GCA_039714255.1 Acidobacteriota bacterium | reverse complement strand
TTTTATCCATTATATGAATGATCCCAATGATTTAAACAGCCTCAGTAATAATGAGGTCCTTTCGATTTATGAGGATAAATCCGGTGTTCTATGGATAGGTACCTATGGGGGGGGAATCAATAAATATATTGGCAAAACAAAAAAATTTGTTCACTATAAACCCCTTGCCGGAAATAAAAACAGCCTGAGCGACAAAATTGTATTTGCAATATATGAAGATTCTGATGGAGTCCTCTGGATCGGCACCTATGGGAATGGAATAGATAAATTTGACAGAAGAAATAATACATTTGTCCACTACTCTGCCGAGACTGGAAACACCAATAGTCTTAATAATAACAAAATACGGGTTATTCATGAAGATAAAGAGGGTATTCTCTGGATAGGTACTCATGGAGGGGGGATAAACATATTTGACAGGAAACGGGAGAAATTCAGCCATTATGTAAATATCCCCGATGATCCAAATAGTTTAAGCCATAATGAAATTCGTTCCATTTATGAGGATCATTCGGGAACAATTTGGATCGGTACGCTTGGAGGAGGCCTGAACAAATTTGATCGAACCACCGGAGAGTTCGTTTCTTATCAAATCGATGAAAAAAATCCCGATAGCATAAACAACAATGTAGTCAGGGTTATATTTGAGATATCTCCGGGAATATTGTGGATCGGTACTTATGGGGGAGGTATAAATGTGTTTGATACCCAGGAGGAGAGTTTTAAGCACCTTGTGGCAGACCCTGAGAATCCCCACAGTTTAAGCAACAATTACATTTTTTGCCTGCACAGGGATAAAAAAGGAAGGCTGTGGATCGGGAATGAAGTAGGCCTGAACGAATATGACAGATCAACCGGGACTTTCTCCCATTTTGGTGAAACCGATGGATTACCTGATAAAACAATCTATCGGATTGAAGAGGATGATGCAGGGAATTTATGGCTCAGTTCTAATAAAGGATTGTCAAAGTTTGATCCTGAATTAAAGAAATTTAAAAATTATACAAGGAAAGATGGTTTACAGAGTAATGAATTTAATGGAGGTTCCTCTTTTAAAAGTTCAAGTGGTGAACTTTTTTTTGGAGGCATCAATGGTTTTAATGCTTTTTTCCCCAATGAGATCCTGGACAATAATCATATCCCCCCCATTGTCATTTCAAGTTTCAGAAAACGTGACCGGGATGTGCAGCTTCTTAATCCTGACAATCAAATGGAAGAGATACTTGTATCCTATAAGGACATTTTTTTTGAAATTGAATTCGCTGCTCTGGATTATACAATACCGGGAAAAAATCAATATGCTTACAAAATGGAAGGATTTAATAAAGACTGGGTATTCCGTGATGCTGATAAACGATATGCCTCATTTTCAGCATTAACACCGGGCGAATATGTTTTCAAGGTCAAAGGATCAAATAACGATAATATCTGGAATGAAAAGGGGATTTCCATTCGTATCAGAATCATGCCCCCCTTTTGGCAGACATTCTGGTTCAAGGTTTTGATCCTGTTTCTGTTAATAATAGCCTCTTTCTATTTTCACAGGATAAGGATGAGAAGGCTGGAGAAGGAATTAAAAAGTGAAACGGAGATGGAGCGTCTGCTTTTAAAGAAAGGTATATCCGTAAGAGAACGGGAGATAATAATTTTAATCCTTAACGGTAAAACAAGCAGGGAGATTGAAGATAAACTTTTTATATCCTATGGTACAGTAAAGAATCATATATATAGTATTTATAAAAAGCTTAATATAAAGAACAGGGCGGAATTGCTGAATTTATTCAAAGAAATAAATTCAAATAATTTTTAAGTCTTTCCTGTTAAAAATCTATTTCATTGCCGGTCTTTATATCAACACCTTCTCTTTCTTTTTTTTCGGCCTTTTAAAGTGAGGGTTATTGATAAATTTTAACAAAATGATGAAAAAATGTTGATTCTTATAGCTTATTGTGATAAATATTCATATTCAAGAAGGTGTTATGGAGGAAAAATGAAAAAAATTATTTTAATATCGATTATGACAATATCATTGATGGGAATGTCTCTGTTCAGTGCAGACTATAAAGATGCAGTGCCTGTACTTAAGGTTATGACAACATCACTTGAAGAGTTTATTTTATCTATGGAAAAAGCCGAAGATGCAAAAGGTATTGTTTCAGCATTGGACAACTATTCAAAAGCTGTCGTTGAATTTGCTCCTGATGTAAGAAAAATGATGAAAAAATATCCTGAACTGAAAGATGAAACCACCCATCCCGAATTACTGAAGCCATTCACAAAGAAGATGGAAGATCTGGCCAAAAAACTGATGAAACTTTTTGGTAAAATGGCTAAATATGGAGATGATCCTGAGGTTAAAGAAGCCAACAAAAGGTGGCAAAAAGCCATGTCATCTCTCAAAGAGAAAGAAAAAAAAGAAGAAGAAACAAAAGAAAAAGAAGAATAAATTAAAATTTTAATTTTTTCTGATTTGGGCCAGGTGTTGTTTTTTTGTATTTATGTTCCAGCCAGTTCTTCAGATCGGAACAATACCATCTGGAGAACCTTCTGTCACTTGGCCCACCGGCAAAATTAGAATAAAAATCATCATTACTTAGATCAGAGACTGTCCTGTGTGAAGGCATAAATGTTGTGTCCCGGCCGGCACTTCTGTATATCTGCCCCTGCTGAATTGTTGACCTGCCGCCGGCGATTACGATCGGCCCCCTGTCAAATCCGAGAAAAAGGGGTAATTTATTCCCGAAAATAAGGTGAGCCATCTTGAACTCCCGGCCATTTTTCCATGTTTTCACTTTACCTTTCAGTGCTTTTTCAGCAACTTCTTTATACAATTCTTCCCTCGATCTCCCATCAAACCATTCTGACCTTTCCAGAAGGAGGACATTATCAAAGTTTTTATAAAAATCTATAAATGTACCTGTTTCATTTTCCAGAAACCTGTATGCATCTTCTCCAAATCCGTTCTTTCCAAACACTTCACTCATTAGTTCTTTATAAAATTTTTCAAAAAGGTAGGCCCCTTTAGAATCTTTGTCATATTTCAGATCCCAGTTTTTCAAAATTCTTCCGTTCTCAGAATCGGGAAGAACCGGACCCAGATGTTCCATATAAAGTTCAGCCTGGATCGAATATACATCTTTGTGCATCCGGAACATATCCTCCACCTTTGCTTTTTCATTTTCCTTTAATAACCGGTTGATCCTGTCTGCCCTGTATGAACCCATGGCAATATTTATGGGATTTGATCTTCCATATTCATTTAGGTCATGATTTGCCGTTGCAAAATATCCCTTTTCCGGGTTTACAACATACGGCATATCAGATAGATCTATAAACCCTCTCCAGTTATTTTCAGCTTTCCATCCGGGAAGAGGTACAAAACCGCTTACACCCTCTTTCCTTTTCGGGACAAGTCCGGACATCTGAAAACCTATATTGCCTTTTTTATCAGCAAAAACAAAATCCCATCCGGTCTCTATCTTTCCAAACCTTTCCATTCCTTCTTCAACACTTTGTGCATCCCACATTGATATTATTGTTGATAAAGAGACACCACCCGAATCTGAACCGGCCCACTTTGTTGAAAGATAATAATTTTCCGTGAACGGGTCTCCTTCCAGGACTCCATGATCATTTTCATAAAATGTTAATTCAACATCTTCGCCTTTTTTTCTTTTTACTATCTCTTTTCTCTCCTTAAAGTCGATCCACTCATCATTTTCTTCTCTATAATATTTTCCATCCCTGCACTTTTCCACCCACGAATCCACAGCATCAACAAAAGCATATGTAACCCCCCAGGCAAGTATCTCCGTCCTTCCCGATAGAACTCCCGGGAAACCGGGCATTGTACCTCCCAGCATATATCTCTCACCGATCTGTAAAACTACTTCACTCCAGATGTTGGGTAATCTGTTAACTTCAAGATGAGTATCATTTACCAGTATAGGTTCACCTGTGATGGTCCTTTTTCCGGAAATTACCCAATTATTTGAGGCCATCATTCTCGGGGCGGCAATGTTCCATAAAGTAGAGGGATCTACTATCCTTTCCTTAAGTTCAACTTTTTTTATCAATTCAATATCGAGTCCGCCAAGTATCCCGGGGAATAGTTCGTTAAGTTTATTTTCAGACACTCCGGCCTGGACCATTTCAACAAACAGTCTCTCTATTTCCGCCTGGGATTGTGCAAGTGTCAGATAACCAACCATCCTTGACATCATTATAGAGTCTTCCGGCACCCACAACTCAGGTTTATATCCGAGAAGTTTGAATTCCCACGGAATTCTTTCTTTAAAAGCAGTATTAATACCTTCACAATAAGCTTCAAGGAATCCTTTTGTTTCGGGAGAAAATTTTTCTACCTCAGAAACTGTATTTGACCCCCAGTTCATCTTTTTGAAAAAAGTATCAATTTTTAATGTTTCATCACCGGCTTCCAGCAATTCGGATGCTCTTCCCTCTCCAAGGATCCTCATTAACAGCATCTGCATTCCCCTGTCTTTTGCATGAACATATCCCTGGCCCCAGCAAAGATCTTTCAGATCTTTTGCTTCCACATGCGGTGTCCCGTTCTCATCTCTCCATATATTAATATTATTTTTCATTTTTTCTCCGGCTAAAAAAAAATTTAAAATCGTTTAAAAGAAACTATATTTTCCCCTTTATCAATATTTTTTTCAACCGTGGATGGAAAAAAATAAAAAACCAACCTCTATGATCAAATCATGATTCAGTGATTTTTTCCTATATGAATATTCCTTCTGTGTTTTTCATTATGGCTGACCATATCTATAACCACTGTTGCAGCAAGAATCAGAATATCATCTTCATCCCTGAATACCTCTATCCTGTAGTTGTCAGATATTGACATCCACTTTTTGGAAACAGCAGCCACTTTCCTCCCATCCCTGAAAAATGAATATCTGTGTTTTGTAAAATCACCCCTGACATAATAATTTTCACTTCCGGGTATATCCACAACAAATTTATCTTTAAAAGAAAATAATTTTTTATTTATTTTTGCTATCTGACGGCTTCCCCGGTAGATCCGATACTGCCTCTTCAAACTGAAAAGCCTCTGTTTTATATACAGAAGTTCGTTCCCTGCCATATCATAAAATTTAAGTTTTTCCCCGATGGTGAAAAACTTCCCTTTTATATAGAATACAGGTTCTCCTCTTCCATCCCTGATAACAAACTGATCCCCTAATGTCCAGACCTTCTGATCCATATAGTAGATACTCGTATCCAATGGTAAACTAACATCCGGCCTGCGATAAACTGCAGTGCTGCATCCGGTAGATAAAAGTAGAATAATACCAGTCAGAACAAAGATCAGAAAATTCTTTCTCTGTCCGGCCATTAAAATTTTTTTTGATCTTTTCATAACTGCCTCCTTTTAACCTGATTATTTTTTACACTATTAATGCAATTAATATTCCACCACAATATCAAAAAAGTGTCTTATTTATGTGACAGAGGTATAAAAAAGAGGTGAATTAAGGAAAAAGTGAGGTCATCCGCGGGTTTCAAGGATCCATTTGATAATTGTATTGACCAGGATCTCCCTTTTAAAAGGTTTGCTGAGATAATCATCCATCCCCGCTGCAATATATTTATCCCTGTCCCCTTTCATGGCATTTGCTGTCAAAGCTATTATTGGAGGTTTTTCAGTTAAAAATCCACTGATTATTTTTGTTGCTTCCACACCATCCAGTTCCGGCATCTGAATGTCCATAAGGATAATATCAAACTTTTTCTTTTTTACCTGATCAACTGCCTGCTTTCCATTTGCAACAATAGTAATTTCAAATCCTTCCCTTTTCAGAATGTATTCAAGAAGCATACTGTTAACCTTATTATCCTCTGCTATGAGTATAGAATATTTTGACAATTCATCCTTTTTCATTTTCTTTATTATATCTTTCCCGATCCCGGTTTTTTCATCTTCTGATTCACCCTTTTCAAAATTAATTGTAAAATAAAAAACAGATCCTTCTCCAATTTTACTTTTTACTTTTATCTCCCCTCCCATCATCTCAATAAATTTAGAGGTTATGGAAAGGCCCAATCCTGCACCTTCATATCTTCTTGAAGCAGATGTATCAATTTGTGAAAATGATTTAAAGAGTTTGTCTTTGTCATCAGGGGAAATGCCAATTCCGGTATCAGAAATTTCAAATCTGACAGAGACCCAGTTACCAAGTTCTTTCCAGAGCCTGACTGACAACCTTATCTCTCCCTCTTTAGTAAATTTAACTGCATTACTTAGCAGGTTGAGCAATATCTGTTTAATTCTAACTATATCCCCAAATAAATAACGGGGGACAGAACCTTCAATACTCTTTATCAATCTGATTTTGTCATCACTGATCCTGACCTTTATTACTTTCATTACTTCGGAAATAATTTTCCAGAGATCAAAATTACTTTTATCAAATTGAAATTTTCCCGCTTCGATCTTTGAAAAATCAAGTATCTCATCAATAATATAGAGAAGAGATTCTCCTGATTCTTTTATCACTTCGATATACTCTTTCTGATCCTTATTAAGTTTTGTATTTTCCAGCATTTCCGAAAAACCCAGGATTGCATTCATCGGGGTTCTGATTTCATGTGATACATTAGCAAGAAACTCACTTTTTGAAGTGTTTGCCTTTTCTGCTTCTTCCTTTGCTTTTTTCAACAGTATCTCAGATTCTTTTCTTTTAGTAATATCTTTTAAGAAAACAAAATATGAGTTCTTTTCGCCTCCACGATCTCTCAACAGAACAGCTGAACAATCAATGTAGATCATCTTTCCGTCCTTTCTACAACCTTTGAACTCAAAACGGGTATTGAGTTCCTTTGATAATACTTTAAAATGCCTGGTAAACAGGTTGAGTGATTCCTCATGGAACAGATCACGGAATTTTTTCCCCACGATCTCATCCCAGGAATATCCAAAATGGACCAGTGCCATCTGGTTAACATCGATTATCGATCCATCTCCATCAAGTATATAGATAGAATCCATTGCAGATTCAAAAAGATATTTGAACCTTTCCCTGCTTTCCCTGATATGGTTTTCAGTACTTTTTTTAGCTTTATAACTTTCCAGGGAATAAATGATCAATGTTTCCATGAGGAAAAGCAGCAAAAAGATCTGGAATGGAATAAAGAAAGAAAACTTGACCGCTGAATTATTCAATGTATAAATTTTCCACCCTTTTAGTGATAAGTCCCTTAGTAATATATTATAATTTGTCTTATCTATCCTGATATCCGGTTCTGAAAAATTAAAAAGCATTCTGGTTATTATTCTGTTTCCAAACTGCCTCGACGAATTTATATCACTTATTTTTTCATCTGAAAGCGGAAAAACTGTCTTGTAGAACCACTCTCTGTTATTTCCCGCAAAAACAATGCCATCAGGAGAAAGAAGGCCGGATGGAATATGAAACCTCCGGAATATTCTGTCAACTTCTATCAGATCGAACTTAATAACAATGACTCCTGTTATAACATTGTTTCCATAAAGGGGAAATGCAAAATATAACCCCCTTTTTCCTGTCGTAACCCCTACCGCTGCATAAAATGAATTCCTGCCTTTCATCGCATTCAGAAAGTATGGGCGGAATCCGGCTCTATTTCCCTTCAGAGTTTTCAGTTCTGCATAGGTAGAACTTCCGATCACTAATCCATCTGAATTCATAAGATAAACAACAGAAGCATTAATAGTCCTTTTTATCGTTTCCAGAACAGTTAAAAACTCCCTGCTTTCAGAAGAGATCAAATTGTTCGAAACATCTCTAAGTATATTTATCCCGGAGATAGATCTGATAATATCCTGTTTTTTTTCAATCAGTTTATTTACATCCGACTTTATGGATTCAATTGCATCTTCCTTTAATTCAAGTGTTTTTCGCTCTGCATTTAACCCTGCAAAATAAAAAACCGCAAAAAACAGAATGATATTAACAAAAATAAAAAGGGGGGATATCTTCAGGCTTGAGAAGTATTTCTTCAACATTGATAAATTATTATATCAAATAAAATTTTTGTCAAATATTGATCTCCGGCACCGGGAAAGGTTGAAATAATTCCATCTTAATGTTAGATTAGTACAAAGGATAAATGATGAAAAAACAAATATTGATAATTACTTTAATTCTTGTTCTTCTCCTCTCTGTGACATCATGCCGGTTAAGAGAAAGGAGCGCACTGGTCATTATAACCAATATAGGAAATGTGCCGATATATGCATCAGTGGATGGTGCCGAAGAATATATCCCCCCGTATCAATCAACAACATGGGAGGTTATATGGGAAGAGGACAATTCAGTTATGGTTATCCTTGAGGCTGAGCCTGCTGAATATCAGGGTTATGATACAGAAACAGTATTATTGTATGATAATGAGACTTACCAGTGGGAGACAGGCTGGGATGTTTTATATTGAATGTTGAGATCTAAATGAAGTTTATTTTCAGGCCCTTATTATACATTATCTCTTTTCCGGTATTCAGCAGGATCTATGGAAGGCTGACAAAGTTAAAGAACCCGAAATTTCTTATAAAAAAAATAATCAGAGGATTTATCAAAACCTATAGTATTAATATGGATGAGTATGAAGGAAATATTGAAGATTATGATTCTCTTGCTGATATCTTTATCAGGAAACTTGATCCGGCAAAAAGGGTTCTCAAACCCGATTCAGGATGTATTCTTTCACCGGCAGACGGAATTGTTTCATCAATAGAATTTGTCAAAAGAGACAAAGCTATCCAGGTGAAAGGGGTTGAATATAATATTTCCGAATTTTTAAATAATGAAACCGATTTTTCGGATGGTTGGTATATAACCACAATTTATCTTTCTCCAAGCAATTATCACAGATACCACTTTCCGGTTGAAGGCATTGTGAAGGGATACTGCCATATGAGAGGACACCTTTATCCTGTAAACAGCCTTGGCCTGAACAATATAAAGGGGCTCTTCATTAAAAATGAAAGGATAGTACTTAAGATGGATACTAAAGATACAGAGATCTATATTGCAGCAGTTGGAGCTACCTTTGTCGGAAGTGTTAAGATGGAGTTTATAGACAACTACAGGAGGGATAACAAATGGAAACCCCTGAGCCTGAAGGTTGAACAACTCCGGGAAATGGGAAGGTTTGAACTGGGGTCCACAATAATTATGGCAACTCCGGAAAAACTGGGGAAACCGGCCGCAAACATAACCGGAAATCCAATCAGAACCGGTGATATCCTTTTTAAACAGTCCTGAACCTGTCAAATATGGATAGAAAATCCTGATATTTCTCCCAGCGCTTCCCACACATTTTCACTTAAAGTCGGGTGAATAAAGACCAGGTCCCTGAACTCTTCCGCTTTAATGTTTTTTGATATTCCATAAGTGAGAACAGGAATAAGTTCTCCTGCTTCAGCACCCAGAATGTGAGCTCCCAGAAGCCTGTTCTCTCCATCTGAAATAATTTTTACTATGCCTGATTTTTCGTCAATTGCATTTGATCTTGATCCGGCAGAATAAGGGAATTTACCCACTTTATACTCTTTCCCGGTCTTTTTCGCTTCCTCTTCAGTTATCCCTACAGAAGCAAATTCGGGGAATGTAAATACCGCAGCAGGAATGGTCAATTCATGGATATCTTTATTCTCAATAATAAAATCAACTAAAGCAACTGCCTGATGTGATGCCTTATGAGCAAGCAACGGATGTCCGATCACATCTCCGCAGGCAAAGATTCCCGGAACTCCTGTCCACAGGTTCTTATCTGTTTTAATAAATCCCCTGTCATCAAGTTCAATATCAATAGATTTATCAAATATTCCCTCAGTGTTAGGTGTTCTTCCTACAGAAAGAAGTACCTTTGAGAAACTCTCTTCCCACTCCTTTTCTCTATCCTTCAGAGAGAAAGATATTTCATCGCTGTTTGTATCAATTACAGGATCTTTTGCAGATGTGGAAGTGAGGATCCTTATCTTATCTTTTTTCAACTCACCTTTAAGCATTTCTGATATCTCAAGGTCACTTCCGGGAATTATCTGGTCCATAATTTCAACAATTGTTACCTTTGAGCCAAGATAATTATAGATAACCCCCATTTCAACACCAATAGCTCCTGCCCCTATTATCAGCAGTTTTTCAGGGATATCATTCAGTTCCAGGGCTTCATCAGAACTTATAATGAAGTTATTTTCAAATTTTAAAAAAGGGAGTTGAGCAGGAACAGAACCTGTGGAAATTATTATATTTTTTGTTTCTAATATCTCTTTGTCATCCACACTGATCTTTCCGGGGGCAATAATTTTCCCCCTCCCTTTGATAAGGTCAACCCCATTGCTTTTAAAAAGGAATTCAATTCCCTTAGTAAGCTTGGAAACAACCCTGTTCTTCTGCTTTACCATATTGGCCGGATCTATTTCATAATCTTTTATATTAATTCCCAGCTTTTTAGCATTTTTAAAGCTCTTTAATATTTTAACTGAATTTAGAAGTGTTTTTGTTGGAATACACCCTCTCTGAAGGCAGGTACCCCCCGGCTTATCCATTTCAATCACTGCACATTTAAGGCCTTTCTTTCCTGAAGCTATAGCTCCTTCATAACCGGCAGGGCCTCCTCCTAAAAATATCAGATCATACATCTATCCTCCATTACAGATCAACCGATCAGTTCTTTCATT
>JBDLJQ010000080.1:0-10727 GCA_039714255.1 Acidobacteriota bacterium | reverse complement strand
TTTTTTCCTGCTTTATCAAGGATCCAGAAAGAAACTGAAAAAATTTCAAATATATATCTTATCAGTATTGAGATTTTGTTTGTCCTGGGAGCAACCCTCTCAATTTTTTATTATTCATTTGCAGAAGAAATCATTATGATATTATTGGGGGGCAAGTGGCTTCCGGCAATAGATATGTTAAAAATACTATCTTTTGGTGTGCTTTTCAGAGTCAGTTATAAGTTTTGCGACCTCATTTCAAAATCTGTAGGGCAGGTCTTCCAAATGGCATGGCGTCAGGGTTTATATGCACTCACTGTTCTTATAAGTGTCTATATCGGTTCACAATTCAGCCTGTCCTTAGTATCCGGAGGGATTGTTATTTCAGTAATAATAAATTATTTACTTATGTCTCAATTGGTGGTTAGTATCTTGAAGATAGGATTAAGAAAGTATTTGAAGATCCACATGGCGGGATTTTTTCTTGGCGGATATTTATTTCTTGTTTCGACAGGGTTTAAAATTTTGTTAATTGATTTTCCAGATAATCTTTATTTAAAATTATTTATGAAAGCAACATTTTTTTTAGTTGCGCTTTCAATATTTCTCTTCATCTATCCCAGAAGTTTCTTATCGGATGAATTATTGAAATTTTTTGCAGATCTAAAAATAAAGAACCCGATACTAAGCAAAATAGTTCAAAAAAAATTTCACAATTGAATTACTCGGGGAGATAACATAGTATTAAAAATTACAGGAAAAATGGAAAAAGTAAAAGAAATTGAAAAATTAGGAATAATCGGTAGAGGGACGATCGTTGATCATGGTGGAGAGAAATACACGTTCTATAAAAATGATATTGACCTAATTGAAAAACTTTCTCTGATCTTCAATAAAATTAATTATGCCCCATTCTGGATTGATTCAGAAAGTAAAAAATTTGATGTAGCGAAATCTGAAGTAACGGAAGAACTCAAGAGAAAGAATATCACCATATTTAAATTGAAAATTTCTGACCGGTCTTTATTTGAACAAAGGCTGTCTCAGCTTAAATCCATAAAATATATCAAAAGGTTTTTAAAGGAAGTAGACTTTGTTTTAATATTCTGGCCCTCGGCAATAGCATTTTACACCTATGTCATTTGTAAAATAAAGAGAAAAAAATTTGCAGTTTACAAGGGGGGTTCTTTTAAAAGCAGCAATGTTATAAATGTCGGTTTTAAGAGCGGTTTCCTGCGGAATATTTTTGCAAATGTTATAGAGAATTTTGTACAAAAAAACTCTCCTGTTGTTTTTGTTAGGGGAGGAGAGAAGTATCCCAGCTCCTGTTATGTTCGTGGTAACTCACTTTTTAATGTCAACGATGTTTATAAGAGAGAAGATAGCTGCAATTCAGTAAAAATCAGGATTCTTAATGTTTCCTCGCTCCTCCCTGTAAAAAATGTTGATGTTATCATAAGAGCTCTAAAAGTCTTAAGAGATAAAAAATATAATGTGTTCTTTTACCATGCAGGAGTTTTTGATAGAGAAAATCATTCAAAAATGGAGGAACTGATAAAAAATCTTAACCTTGAAAAATATATTGAGTTTTTTGGACACATTGATGATCTGGGAAAAATCAAGCAGCTCTATAAAGATTCTGATATTTTTGTATTATCAAGTAAGATGGAAGGATTCCCAAGGGTTATTGTTGAAGCGATGAGCCAGTCTATGCCTGTTATTACTACAAGAGTGGGTGGAATTAAAGAGATCTTCAAAAATAATGATACTGCCCTATTTTTTAATCCAGGTGGATATTTGGAATTGGCTGAAAAAATAGAGAGAGTTATAAAAGATCGCAATCTGAGAAAAAAATTAATAAGAAATGGATGTGATTTTGCTGAGAAAGAATTGTCACTTCCTAATCCGGAGATGATTATTGCTAAAAAAATCAAACAAGAATACAATAGAAATATAAGATAAGTGGAGCTAAAAATCATAACTAAAATAGTAAAAATTAAATGAAATATGGAAAAAGAGTCTAAGATATATGTAGCCGGTCATAAGGGCCTTGTCGGTTCTGCAATTACCAGATTTCTTAAGAATAAAGGATATACTAACCTTATCTTCCGTGAATTAAGTGAACTCGATCTTGAAAGGCAGTCTGATGTGGAACTTTTTTTTGAAAAAGAGAAACCGGAATATGTTTTTCTCGCGGCAGCAAAAGTTGGCGGTATTATGGCGAATAAGAGTTTTCCGGCTGAGTTTATCTATAACAACCTGCTGATCCAGGTCAATGTGATTAATGCTTCTTATAAATATGGGGTAAAGAAACTTTTATTTCTCGGAAGTTCCTGCATATATCCTAAACTTGCAGATCAGCCTATAAATGAAAATTCTCTCCTTTCATCTCCCCTGGAACCGACAAATGAGGCTTATGCGATCGCCAAGATCGCGGGATTAAAAATGTGCCGTTATTATAATGAGCAATATGGGACAAACTTTATCTCTGTAATGCCGACGAATCTTTACGGCCCTAATGATAATTATGATATGGAAAAATCGCATGTACTCCCTGCATTGATCAGAAAATTTTCCCTTGGTGTTAATCTTGAAGAGGGTGATTGGGCCGGACTTAGAAGAGATCTCAAAAAATTTCCTATTTCCGGGCTTGATCCTGATTCCGATGAGAACAGTGTATTGGAATCATTAAATGATATCGGGATCAGCAGAGACAGAGACGGCAGGGTTACTATTGAATTGTGGGGATCGGGAGAGCCGAAACGGGAATTTCTCCATGTTGATGATCTTGCGGAGGTAGTGATATTTCTGATGAATAATTATGATTATTCAGATATTGGTGAAGTTGTAAATATAGGATCAGGTAAAGATATCTCAATAAAGGAACTTGCTGAAATGGTGAAGGATATATCAGGTTTCTCCGGCCTTTTGAAATGGGATACTTCCAAGCCTGACGGGACACCGAGAAAATTACTCGACATAGAAAAAATAAGGAAACTCGGTTGGGAAAGCAAAATTAATTTGAAGTCAGGAATAGAAAAAACGATTGATGAATTTAAAAGGCATTCTCACTCAAAAAGGCCTGAATGAAAAATAGTGAATTTAATTTATGATCAAAGTGCTTGGATCGCAATTTAAAGTAACCGTTGTATTAGTTTCAAGAGCAATAAAAGAATTGTACATATTCTTCACTTTCGGGAATTCTGCAAAAAATATCATTTTAGGATGCAGGTTGATCACAAAGACATGAAGATCCTGTTCATTCATAATAAGTATAAGATTCATGGAGGTGAGGAAAGCGTATTTAACAATGAGATCAAACTTCTGAGAGATAACGGTCACATGATTGAAACGGTCATACTTGATAATGCTGATATCAATTCACTGTTTTCTAAGATCAGAACAGCCCTATTCAGTTTCTATAACCCTTTTTCGTCAAAGTTGATAAAAAAAAAAGTAAATGAGTTCAGGCCGGATCTGATCCATGTACATAATTTTTTCCCCTTAGTTTCTCCTTCGGTTTTTTTCAAAAGAGTTATTGGCAACGTACCGATAATTATGACCCTGCATAATTACAGGCTTATATGTGCTAATGCAATGTTATTCAGAAAAAATACTATTTGTGAAAAATGTATGAATAAGAAAACTCCTGTCAAAGGGATATTCTACAAATGCTTCAGGAATTCAACTCTTCAGACTCTGCTCCTCGTCCTTGTTACATCTGTTCACAAATATATCGGAACATGGCGAAAAAAAATTGACCTATATATATGTCTGTCGGAATTTCAGAAACAAAAATTTATTAAGTCCTCTCTTGAACTGAAAAAAGGTCAGATCGAAGTAAAGCCTAATTTCGTTTTTGATAATGGATTCGATTTCGAAATTAACAGGTCTTTTTTTTTATTTGTGGGGAGGATCGAACAGGAAAAAGGGATAGACACTTTACTGGATTCTTTCCGGAACACAAAATACAGTTTGAAGATAATAGGAGAGGGGCCTCTTCAGGAAGATGTGAAAATAATCTGTGAAGAAAATATGAATATGGAATATTTGGGCGTAATGGATCATGAATACGTCACTACTCAAATGAAGATGGCTAAAGGATTGATTTTTCCTTCAAAAAATTATGAAGGATTCGGAATGGTGATTGCTGAGTCATTTTCCTGTGGAACCCCGGTAATCACTTCTGATATAGGTAGTCAGGCTGAGATCGTGAAAAATGGTATAAACGGCCTTCATTTCAGGGTGAACGATACGGAAGATCTTATAAAAAAGGTGGAAGAGTTAGACCAGAAATATGATTATTCCATGAATAAAAATGCAAGGCTGACCTATGAAAAAAACTACAACAATAAAGAGAACTATAAATTACTGATCCGGATATATGAAAGGGTGATAAAGGAAAATATTCATTAATTCAATTCATAAAGTCAGTGCAGTGATTTTTTAATTAAATTGTGATAGGATATGACCTATATAGATGTTTAAATTAATGATTTCAGAGTTCTGTTCTGATACGGATATCATATAAATCCCCTGGTGGATGATATGGAAAAAGAACCTGCCAGGATCATAGGCCTGGCATCAAAAGAAGAGATGGATTATCAAAAAATAAAGGTGCCTGAATTATGATCAGACGGGTTCTCACTTCCTCATTTCATTCAATTGTTTCCAGATTCTTTGTTACGGCAACAAATCTCTTTGTGATCTATTTTATTTCAAAGAATCTGGGGAATACTGAATTAGGTAACTATGGGATCGTATTCTTCTTTTTTATATTTTTCTCCTCATCCTCTTTTAATCAACATTTCCTTTTCAGCAAAGAGATCGCAAAACATAAGAATGGAAGTGATGGTGAATCGATCTTACTAAATGAGTTCATTACAGTATCTCTGACAGGAATAATTCTCGCGATATTCTTTCCCATCCTGATCTCACTTTTTTACAAAAAGATCAGTTTTACCCTTCTTGCCCTCTCAGCTGCCGGCGGTTATCTTCTGGGAGTTGAAAGAAATCTGGGCGGGATATTGCTTGGAAAAGAGAAGATGCCGATTGAATCATTTGCAAATTTTGTACTGTTTTCTATCGTAACAGCTCCGATGGTATTACATAGCCGGATCTTCGATTCTATAGAAAAGATCATTATTTTGAGAATAATTGCTTTGTTGATAGTTGTCCTTATAAAAATTTATTTTATGAGAGTAAATTTCAGAGGATCAAAAATTACTTTAAAACTCAGGTTTTTCAAAGAGGGGAAATATTACTGGTTTACCGGCTTGTCATCTATCATTATGAAAGAAGTTGATGTGCTTATTCTCTCATTTTTTATTGACAAATCTCTTCTCGGAGCATATTTTCTTGCATTGAGAATATACTTTGCATTTGGGATCCTTTCTGAAGTTATAGCCTATGGTCTGACGCCATTTATTTCGAGAACATACAATGGTAAAGAGTCGCGAGGGTTCAAAGAGTTTAATAAAAAAGTGATGGTAGTTATTTTTTTTATGGCCGCTCTCTCTTCGGTAGTGCTGTTTTTCGGGAGAGAGTTTTTTGTTTCTCTATTCTCACCGGACCTGATTCAGCAATCCGGAAGATATCTTTTTTTCTTTTCATTTTTGGTTTTTTTCAGGTTCTTTTCCTTTTTTACCGGAATTATCCTTACATCGACGGAGTTTCAGAAAATCAGATTTTATATAGTCTCGGTATCTTCTCTTACAATGGTAACTCTTGACGTGATCCTTGCCCCCTTCTATCAGATCGGTGGTGTTATAGCCTCCAGGACAATTGTTGAATTGGCAATGTTCCTTGTTTTGCTCTATTTTGTACGGAAGGTATTTAAAAATTATACGATCTTCTGAGTATTATCCCGATCTATAAGGAAGCTCCCCCCGATATCCATTTGACCTTAAAAGGGGGTGATGTTTTTTTTATCTGATTGTGATAGCATATTGCCTATATAGATGAATAATATTTTCAGTTTATTGACTATTCCCTGCGGTAGCCTGCATAATTTCCGGACATAGCTGAACTGTTTTAAGCTGAATAAAAACTAATGTTATTAACAGGAGAAAAAAATGGGAGTAAAGAAAGATTCTCAGGATCATTTGGATGTAATTGATGTTTTTGAAATTCTGTGGAAAAAAAAATTGATTATATTGCTTCCTGCTCTTTTTGCAGTATTACTGGTTTTTTTATATTTCAAAGTAGTTCCCCAGGATAAAATTCTTGTCCTTGAAATTGATACAGTTGATATCCTTAAGATCGAAAATGAGGAGGGGAGAAAATTTTTCTCCATAAGGGATTTTAATGCTCTTGACAAGAATGAGGAATTTAATCTGGAGATAAAAAGAAGAACAGGTTCAAGGAATATACTGCTAGAAAGGCAGTTCATTGATTCCTTTACAGCTGAAAAAATTATTAAATTAAATGAATCTCCTTCGGAAATTATAAGTGCCTGGTTTTATGGAATTGAAGAGCTGATGTTTGAACAATTTGAATCCAAACAAAAATTAATTTATTTTGAGGATCTGACCAGAGTTTATCAGAATAAATTAAATCTGAAGGAATTATTGAAGAAAATTGAAATAGTGAAAAACCATTCTGTTAACAATAGTGAAATGTTCATAACAAAAAACCCGATGGGGCAGGAGTTTCTACCGCCGTTCCAGCAATTAAACGGGTACAGGATCAATCGGGATACCATTAGATCAAATATTGTAAGACTTTCAAGGATAAATCTATTGACAAATAAACTTCTGGAGATAATCGAGAACAAGAAAATTGAAACTTTCAGGGAATTATTGAATTTATCCGGGATCGAGGATTATAAGGAGATATATAATAAATATGAATCTATTCCTGATAAGATCGATCTCTTCATAGAAAAATATGTAAATGAATATGAGATTAGGGACAAAGCTGAAGGTTGGATAAAATTTACTCTTCTGACACTCATTTTTATGTTATTTCTTCTATCTTTTATTGTGTTGCTTCACAGGTTGTATAAATTTCGTAGTGAAACAGATTGATAATATAGATGGTTAATCTGTATTTTGTACTTAATACCGGGGACACTTGCCGAATCTTACAAAATATAAAAAACTGAGTAAGTATTTCGGATTAATTGAATTTTTTTAACAAAAATGAAACAAAGTTTTTTTAAAATTTATAATAAAATTAAAGAGGATGAAACTCTCGTTTCTCTTAACAAGGGACTTTTTATTTCGTTTGGAGGGCAGATCCTTGCATTTATTTTTGCAACTCTGCTTCATATCCTTTTTGCAAGAGCTGCGGGGCCCTCAAACTATGGTATATATGCATATGCTTCCTCCTGGATATTGCTATTTGCTCTTATATCTAAATTTGGATTCGGTTCAGCATTAATGAGATTTATTGCAGCTTATGAGGCAAAAAAGGATTGGGCACTATTAAAAGGTATAATCATCAGAAGTCATCAATTCTCTTTTTCTATTAATCTTGTTTTCGGATCTGCCATCGTCATTGTTTTTTTTCTGTTAAAAGGGGAAACAGGGCTGAATATAACCAGTGTGCTTATTCCTGCAATGTTCTTAGGTATTGCAATGACGCATCTGCAGCTTATCTCATCCACGCTTCTTGGTCTCCGGCAGGTATTTCTGGCGAAATTTATTTCCCCTGTTTTTCGTCCGGTTATTTTAAGTATTGTGTTGGGAGGGTTTTTGCTGTTTCCGGAAAAAAAAGTGACAGGGCTGGATTTGATTGCTTTTGATGCTGTTGCCACTTCACTTCTGGTATTTGTTTCGGCCTTTTTTCTTTATAAAAAAATTCCCGTTATTGTAAGATCTACTAAAGCTCACTTCCAATCGAGAGAATGGGTCTCGGTTACATTTCCTCTGTTTTTATTAGGATTAGTTCAGGTTGCTATAACACAGACGGATATATTAATGCTCGGATCTCTTTCCGGATTAAAGAACGCGGGGATTTACAATGCTGTCACAAAGATCAGTTTTATACTCACGTATATGCTGATATCTGTTAATGTAGTGATCGCACCACTTATCTCGAGATTTTATTCATTGGGTGAGATTACAAAGATCAAGAAGATATTCAGGTTCATAAGGATCTTACTTGCAACTCTCTCAGTTCCTGCTGCGGTTGCACTGATAATATTCAGCGATCTTTTTTTGTCAGTCTTTGGAGATGATTTTTCCTCCGGGGCAAGTGCATTAAAAATTGTGGTGTTAGGCAAGCTTGTTAGTGTTATTGCCGGTCCTGTCGGGTTTTTATATACAATGACAGATAACCATATCATTGCATTAAAGGTTTTCGGATTTTCTGCAGTTCTGAATATTGTTTTAAATTATTACTTTATAAAGTTATGGGGGATCAATGGAGCGGCACTAGCCTCAACGATAACTCTTATATTCTGGAATGTTATCTTGATCACATTTTCAAAAAAGAAATTCGGTTGTTTTATTTAAGTGGAGGATGAGTGCAAATGAGAATAATAAAAGATATGAGAAAGGATCAAATGTCGGTGTGAAAAGATGCGGCGAAAAACTATAATTCTCGGGTGGGATGGTGCAACATTCAAAATCCTTGACAAGATGGTTGCTAAGGGAGTTATGCCGAACCTGGAGCGTGTAATAATATATGGAACTAAGAGTGAACTTATATCTACTACGCCTCCTATTACGGGGCCTGCATGGACAAGTTTTAATACTGGTAAAAAACCGGA
Source organism: Acidobacteriota bacterium (assembly GCA_039714255.1). GTDB lineage: Bacteria > Acidobacteriota > Aminicenantia > UBA2199 > UBA2199 > UBA647. Next base: position 2,032 of record JBDLJQ010000080.1, on the reverse strand, counting down.
AGATCATGGTGTTTTCAGTTTCTTTAAATCTCCTGCTGAAAGTCTTGATGTTGAAGATGTAGAGAGACATAATGCACTGAGTATCGATGGTTTATCATACTGGAATATTCTGAATCATTCAGGGCAAAAATGTATTGTTGTTGATTTCCCATTGACCGACCCTGTTGAAGAGATAGACGGGGTGATGATCTCCGGGATGTCATCAAAGGGGATAAGAGGTGCTTTGATCTCACCCGAACCGGTCAAAGGTGAGATAGAAAAAAAATTCAGTAATTATTTTAAAAAAACAATAACAGATGGATTAAGTGTGTCTGAAAGTTTTTTAGATCACCTGATACAGTTGCTTGAGGAAAAATCCGAACTTGATCTTTATTTAATGAGGAATAAAGAATGGGACCTGTTCTCGACTCTGTTCTCTGCGGTTGACATTCTTCAGCACTATTTCTGGAAATATATGGATACGTCCTCTGTCCAGTATGTAAAGGATATAGGGATTCAGCGGAAGATCGACGAGTTTTTTAAAAAGCTGGATGAGATCCTGGGGAAATATTGTGAGATCCTGGGAAGCGATGGAAATCTGATCCTTGTATCCGATCACGGATTCGGCCCGAGAAATTATATTTTTTATGTGAATAACTTTTTGAGGAAGAGTGGATATCTCTCTCTTGATAATAAGAATTTGACCAACGCCAGATATAAGGAGATCATTAAAAGAATAATTAATAAGTCAGATATATTTGAATTGAAGAGATTAGTGAAAAAGGAGATGAGAGAAAAGATCAACAGATCTCTGCAACCCCTTGTAAAGATAAAGTGGGAGCATTCAAAAGCGGGTTTCAGATTAAATAATGAGTATGGTGTATATATTAATAAAAAAGATAAATTCCCGGAAGGGATAGTTAGTGAGGGAGAGTATAAATATATACTTGATGATCTCATAAATGGTTTCACGAACGAGAGGAATAGTTTTACAGGTGAAAAGGTTTTTGAGAAAGTTCTTTCCGGGTCAGCAATGTATTCTGGTGGAAAATATTCTGATGATGCACCGGATATTATACTGATACCTTTGAAAGGGGTAACCCTGGTTGGATTTAAATATTCTGACCAAAATGTTATGCTTGAAAAGAATAGCAGTCTGTTGTCGGGGTTTCACGAGCCTGAAGGGGTGTTTCTGGGATATGGTCCTGGTTTTGAACAGGGACGAGTTATTACCGCTCCTTTATTCATCCATGATATTGCCCCTCTTATACTTCATCTGGCAGAAATCGAGCCTCTTAAGTATATGAAAAAAAATATCGCAGGAGAAATTCTAAAAAATGAAGATGTCAGGAGAAAAAAGGTCAACTCTTCAGAGATAAAAAAAAGATTTGCCGGAGTTGACGATTTTAATGACACGGAAACAATTGAAGCTCTGAGAGGGCTTGGCTACCTGGATTAGTACAATGAGGAGATTTATATTTATAACCTTTCTATTGCTCCTCCTTATCCTGAATTATATTTTATACAATCTGTTTCCGGAAGAGAAAGCCCTTTTATATTATTTCATCTTTTTCAGTTTTATTTTCCAGATCCTTGTTCCTGCATTAAAAATTATCCAGAAAAGGGCAGATGTCTTTGATCCGTTTTTTATTTTCCTGTTTCTTTTTCAATTCTTTTATTTTATTCATCCGCTCCAGATCATACTTTACGGACCTACCATCTTTTTTATTAAAAATATGTTAGATACCGGAATACATATAACAATGTTCTATTTGATAAATATGAGTGTTCTCTCTTTTTATATCGGATATTTTTTTGTTAATGATCATCTGCCCATTCAATATAGATCAGATATTATTGTTTCTGAAAAACAGGAAAAAAGAACTGGAAAGTACTTGAGTTTAATCTTTGTATTCATTGGGTTTTTATCATTTTTTTTTATTATCAGGGGAAATTTTTTTTTCTATATACAAAATCTGGAATTAAGAGCCCTTACAATCAGAGGGAATGGAATTCTGATTTTATTATCATTTTTCACACCGGTAGGGATATT
>JBDLJQ010000079.1:0-10860 GCA_039714255.1 Acidobacteriota bacterium | reverse complement strand
CCTGCAACCGGCTTCAAGGTCAACAGGGATCGTAAGTAGATTCATGTCTCCCCTGATTTCAACTCCGGCAGAATTATAATTGGTAATTACCGATGTATCATAACCTCTGAGATAATTGTAGAAAATATTTCCTTTTATTCTTTTTAAATACAGAAGTTTTCCCATGGAAAAATCGGGGTAGGCGATGGGGAAACTGTAGTCTGCCGATGCGTAGATCAAATTTTTATGAAACACCTGATCATAACCTTTTGAGAATGGAATATAACTTGAAAAAATATAATTTAAGGGATCCTGTTTTTCATATGCAAAAGACAATTTCAAATGGTTGTGTTTAAATATGCCCGGAAGATACACACCCCCTTTGAAGGAAAATAATTCACCTTTATAAAAATTATTTCCGGGTGTATGGGTAAAAACAGTTGATAAATACCATCCCCATCGGGGCTGCAGGTCTCTTTTTGAAAAAATTTTGTAATTTAAATAATTTAACCGGTAGGAGAGAGAGAATATATTACCATTTACGGGAAAATTTGAATCAGATGAAATATTAATGAGAGAAAGCTCTGATGAGATTGACAAAAATTTATTAAAAGCACCCCGTGAAAGATTCAGAGGTACCCTGATATTAAAGTTAAGTTCAGTTTCATTCCATTCAGAAGTTCCCGGTTCCCCTGAATATCTTTCTCCACTGCTTAATTCAAGGGAAAGCCGGGGAAATAATCCTCCATACTCTGCTTTTGCAAATAATCTTGAGGTTTTTTCATTTGTATTGTATCTGAGGCCTCCTGTCACAGAAGTGGTATTAAGTTTATTGTTGGAATAGATCTCAATTGAAGGTTCAGGAAGTGAGGGGTTTATGATCCAGCTATGGAAATTCAATAAATTTTTAAATCTGTTATATTTTTTTACGGGATATACTTTTTCCGGAATATTTTCTCTGATCGTAATATTTTTTAAACTGTTCCGGTTCAAAGGATTTTTAAAATATTCGGTTCGGGCAGTATTGATCTGATCAAATGGTACCCAGGTATCCTTTTCTAAATTGATCTCTACAATATCCATTCCGAGAATATTATAATCACAATATACAAGTCTTTTTTCATCCGGGGAAACTTCGGGATAAAATGAACCGAACTTTGATGAGGTAATACGAAATCTTTCAGCTGTATTGACGTTTACAGCATATATATTATTAATTCCCGAATAAGAAGAACCATAGAGAACATGATTTCTGTAAAATACCGGGTCACTTATATTTTCATAAACGGGTGAGATGATCTCCGTATGGGATAAAGTTTCGGTATTATATAAACTAAGGCCGGTTTTGCCGTTTTGTTCAATTATTACGGCAATATTTTTTCCTGATCTGTCCCAGACGGGAGTAATAAATCTTTTTTTATCCCGGGCATCGATCTCATTTAGTATTTTTCCACTTTGTGTATCAAGAATAACCAGCGATGATAATCTTTTCTTTGAAAATCTTACAGCGGCAATTTTATTTCCTCCGGGAGATAAAGATGGAGAAAATAACCTTGATCCTGATGTAATTCGCCTGGTTCTTCTATTCCTGATATTGAATATAACTATTTCAGCATAACTCCTTTTTTGCCACCTGGGGTCACTTTTTGGCTCACTCCAGACCACCAGGTCTCCATTGACTGAAAGGTTGTTATAATAAGATCCAATCGGCCTGATTACTTTTATCTTTTCTTCCTTACCATTCTTTTTCATTTCAATAAGTGTCAGGGGGAGTGAGAGGCTGTGTTTTTGTACAATAATATTCCCGTTCTCTAAGAATCTGGGGTAAGTATAAAGTGTTCGCGAACCTTTTTTTTTCCTGTTTATCTTTCTGAATTCTGTTTTTGTCGTTTTATTATTATGTCCTTCCCATATCTCTTTTAATTCATCCATGGCATCAGAATATATCTCATTCATGCTCCTGCCGGTATATTTTTTTATGGAGTTATAAAAGATCAAAGGATAAAAAGAATAGCTGGAGGAATGTTTTAATATTTTATTAATGGTATCCGGTGGATAATTTCTCTTTAAATGGGAAACAAGAAAATATCCGAGAGAATATACACCCGGAGTGAAATCTTTATAGGATGAGAGGTAGGATTTATTGTATGAATATTTTATCTCTGATAATAAAAGTGCTCTTGTGCCCATCTCAAAGTCCGGTACTCTTCCCCTTCCGCCTCCTGAAAATATTGTTTCCGTAAAAACAGAGTCTCCTTCAAAATACCATTGAGGAGCTGAAAAAAATGTAAAAAGAGCTCTCCCCAGTTCGCCGAAAAGGATTGATGAAGTTCTGGTAAATCCCCTGTTCAGTTTTTCAAATTGATAGATATGTCTCCCCTCATGAAGTGCAAGGCCTGAATACCAGTCCAGGTTTCCCAGGAACATGGATTGGGGCGGGGTAGAGTACCATTCACTTTTTCTCGGTGCCAACTGAACATAGCCGTTTGAAAAAATTCCACTATTGGACAGAAAGAGAGAAATTGTTTTTTGTTTCTTCTTTAAATTTTCTGTAATAAAAGGATTTATATATTCAAGAAAGCTGGCAACTCTCTGGCCTTCATATGTTATCTCTTCAGGGAAGATCACTTCAAAACCCTGAACATCAATTTTTTTCCATTTTATTCCCGGGGGATACTGGTGATCTTCCAGATATTGTGAAGACAAAGGCAAAAGTGATATTAGAATCAGGATAATTAAAATAATTTTCATGTTAAGTCTGATAAAAATTTTATTTCAATGAAGGGAAAAAATCAAATTTATTAATTAATTACAAAAATACATATTATGTCCTATATTGGATGAAGCCGTAACAAATCAATTTTTACAATTAACTATCATATGTGGGATAAAAAAAAAGCGGGTTAAAAAAACCCGCTTTTTTTGTAAAGAAGGATCTATTTTTTTTGGGAGGAATTATTGCTGCTGCTGCCTGAATTTGCCGTACTGGCAATGACTGCAGTTCCTGATCTTGAACTATAACTTGCTGAGGATGATGATGTGCTGCTACTTCCTGATGATCCGTAAACTTTTCCGTTACTGCCCCTGACAAATGTAGCTCTTAACCCGGAGAAAACTGCCTGGCGTAAATTAAACTTCTGGGCTGCAGATATATTTTTTGATGATATATTTTTAGCTGAATAGTTCATCACATTGTTCTTCGGGTTATAGGATACCTTCAATCCGGTTCTCCTTACCAGTCTTGAATCGGGATTCCAGTCCCTTTTAAAAGATATTGTATTTGTATTCGATATCTTTGAAGCATATTTTGCTTTTTGAACACCTTTTGCTGTAGATACATTTTTATCTTTGATGGTAAGGTCAACTATTTTTGAGGATATTCCATCTTTGCTCTTATTGTTTGAAATTTTTCCTGCTATTCTTTGTCTCATTAAACGATAGTTTTCAGTATGAACACCGTTGCTGGAATCCCAGAAATGAAAATCTATAAGTCCCGGATAGTAGGGACTCAGACCTATCAAGTATTCATAAACTGAAGAAAAACCGCCCATAAGATAGGCTCCGTCCATCCATGCATTATACTGTACTCCGTTGCTTCTATCTGCGTAATCCATCATCATTGGATGAAAAGATCTCAGGCCATGTAAATATTCAAAATAGGAAGAATAACTGCTTAGTCCAAAGGGTGTCTTCGTCCATATCATAAAAGCTTTATATAAAGCCGGTACCATGGCAAGGTTTTCATTCTCTCCGCTGCCGGGGATCCATATCCAGCCCTGGTTTGTACTCCAGAACCAGTTGCCCATATGGGCGGGAGCCCAACCCCATTTCTGATTGGGGACCATAACAAGTTCATTATTTATCTTAACAAAATTTGCATCAAAGAAGGGCCTTTTATCAAACCAGATATCTTTTGCAGGTTTCCAGACATAACCGAAAAGTTCGGTATATTCCCACTCTCCGAACTGGGTGGACCACTTCTCGGCAAAATGGACGATACCGGGAGAGTATCTGTAAATAACATCTGGTACATTACTCTTACCGTAATGCAGATTTTTGAAATTCTTATTTATCTTCTTATTCCATTCATAAAAACCGCTTTTAAAATCTCCGTTGATCCTGCTCCCCTTTCCCCTTTTCGGGAATAATCTCCAGTCACCTGATCTGAGATTCATTTTCTGCTGGTTCCCGTATAATATTCCTACTTTCCCCCTTACTACCTTTATAGATGTTTTATCTATATCAACGTTGATCAGATTTGAAGAACGGTTGTTCATTTTTACCGATATTTCAGGTGTTATAACCTGAAATATTTCACCTTTATAGACCTGGTTCATTGAGAAGAGTGAACCTTCTGTCAGTTTCAGTGTGGTGATCTTTTTCTTTGATGTTATCAGGTCCACAAGAGTGGATACTACCCTGAGTTCGGTCTTTTTATCTAACCGCATCACAGTTCCGTTACCAAATTGTATCTCACATCTTCCTTCTTTGCCGGTTGAAATTATATCTCCTGCATATATCGGAAGGTTTACAATACCCTTAAGCATTTCCCCGCCGGGTTTTATAATTATTATTTCTTTTTCCAGAAGAGAAATGTGACAATATTTTTCATCTGCAGTCAGAGTAAAACCTGCAAATAATATAAGTGAAATAATTAATAATCCTTTTATTTTATTTTTCATACCTACTCCTTATGTGGAAATGTAGCAATTTTATTGCCAGTTAATTATGAAAATTATGTCCTGAAATTGATACACTGTTAAAAAAAAATAGAAATTATTTTAAAAAAAATATGATATACTGTTATCCACTAAAAAACAGAACTTTTTTATAACAGGAAAATTTGGAAAAAACAGGTGAAAATGGGATCACAGGAAAACTACAGATGGGCCCTCGGACAGATCAGGAAGAAGGTAAAAGACCATATAAATATAGTTTCAACACTTGCAAATAGTGCAGCTATTCTGAAGGAGAGGTTTCCGGACTTTTTCTGGGTGGGATTTTATTTTTTTAAAAATGACCATCTCTTATTAGGCCCGTTTCAGGGCCCCCCGGCATGTGTAAGGTTATCTCTTGATAAAGGTGTATGTGCTGATTCTGCAGTTAATAAAAGATCAATTGTTGTTCCTGATGTTCATAAATATCCCGGGCATGTTCCCTGTGATTCCAGGTCAAATTCAGAAATAGTTGTTCCTCTTTTTAATAAAAATGGTGAATTAAAAGCTGTTCTGGATGTTGACAGTAAAAATTTTGATGATTTTAACAATATTGACAGGGAAAATCTTGAAAAAGTAGCCGAATTGTTAAAACCAGTGTGGGAATAGTGCCTGAGATCCCGTCTGACCTTATTGGTAAAATATTTGCGTTTACATGTGCATTTCTATGGGCTTCAGCTGTTATACTCTTTAAAAAATCTGAAAAAGAGTTTGGTGCATTCGGGCTTAATCTTTTTAAAACAATTATTGCTGCGATATTTTTTTTCCCTCTTCTGTGGATCTTTGAAATAAGCTTATTCCCGGAAGGAGCTTTATTAAAAGATTATATGATATTAATAGTTAGCGGAACGATCGGGATCGCTATTGCAGATTCACTTTTTTTTAAGGCTCTCAGATTGTTGGGAGCGGGATTAACTGCAATTGTTGATTGTTTATACAGCCCGGTTGTCCTTCTTCTCTCTTTTTTGTTCCTTTATGAAGCGATTTCATTTAAAGAAGTGGCCGGGGGACTGCTTGTTGTTGCAGCAGTCCTTATTGCTACATTAAAGGTTGAGTCGGAAGGCAGGAGTAACCGGGACATATTGTTTGGAATTCTTCTGGGAACTTCTGCAATGGTGGCAATGGGGATAAGCATTATTCTTATGAAACCTGTTCTGGATAAAAATTCTGTTTTATGGGTAACACAGGTAAGGCTTGTAGCCGGATCTATTGGCCTCCTCCTTTATCTCTATTTCAGAAAGGACAAAAAACATATAATATCCACTCTTGTAAATATAAAAAACTGGAAATTCGCCCTTCCGGGTTCAATTCTCGGCAGTTTTATTGCAATGATTTTATGGATAGCGGCATTTAAACTTACATCTGTCAGTTCTGCAGCAATTCTTAACCAGACCAATACAATATTTATAGTTGTATTCGCCTCCCTGATATTGAAAGAAAAGTTCACCATTCGCCGTTTTGCTGCAACTCTGCTGGGAATGGGCGGATCAATAATTGTGATGCTCGGTTAATTCAAATTAAATAAATATTAATAAAAAATTGTCAGGTTATTATTTTTTATCCGGATAATATACGAATTTCCCATTTGAAAGAATTATATCTCTGTTAAAATCATTCTTATTGAATACTTTGTAATAGCCTGACTGTTCCCAGCCTTCGAATATTCCATCTTTTCCCGGTGATGCAATGCTGTAAAAACTGCCTTTATCCCCCGTCCCGTGTTTGTATAAAAATTTATTGCCCCAGCCGTCCTTAAACGGGAATTTCTTAATATAAAAGGGGGTGAGTTTTTTTGAAAGTTCATCTATATCGGCTGCTACAGGAGCCACTCCGGAATCTACTATATAAGATGCAATTGCAACATTTAACATCCTTATATCACTCATAGTAGCTTTCTGTTTAGACTTTGAGGTAGCCTGCATCAGATTGGGAATGGCAATTGCCGAAACTATCCCTCCCGCTGTTAATGCCGGAAACAGCAATAAGGTTTCCGGTTTAAGGGTCGAATTGGAAGTTATGATAAATCCGTTCTCTGTATTTTCGGTTATTCTGTAGAGTGAGATCTTTTCCAGTGACTTTCCCATCTTTTTTATAATATCCATTCCTTCGATCTTTTTATCTTTCATTCCATCAAAGATCTGTTTCTGGATACCGGTGATGGCCTTGAAAAATTCACTGCTTATATAGGTCATTCCGTTACCCTTTTCAGGCATATCCTGAGACAGTTTTTTAAAATCTTCTGTTCCGGTCACATTGCTTTCCCCTTTTAAAGCTTTAAATATACCGTCAACAATTTTTCCATTGGAGGCTAAAATTAAAAGGCCTTCTTTCTGGATTATGGCCGGTTCCAAAGTGACAGGCATTGGGGGCGCCTGGACCGCTATCTTTTTAAGCCCTTTTTCCTCTGTATATTTTCCACCCGGAACCATCTTTTTCAACAGATCAAAAATTGAATTGTCCTTCACATGAAGAACCAGAGCCAGGGAAGGATCAGGCACCTGAATTGTTTTTCCCCCGGCCGGGATCTTTTTCATATCCTTTTTATCGAGTCCTATAATAATTCCGCTCTCTCCCTCAATTGATCCCAGGATCTTTTTCAAGTCAACTCCGTTTTTCTTTAGTGAAGGTTCCAACGATTCAATGCTCTTTTTAAAATCCGGTATACCTGAGTCAGAAGCAATACTTTTTATCCATTCCCACATATATCCCGGCCTGATATCGGAGGAAAAGGCGATCACTGAATTTTCATCCATCATACTAAGGAACCTGATGGGATGGGGTTTGCTTTCCGGAAGGTTCCAGATAAGGCCGTCCTTATTATCTTTATGATGATGAAGAATAAATCTTGTTCTTGACATATCTTCATCCAGAGCAATTGAACTTATTCCCAACCCGGAAATTTCCTGAAGGCCTGTTTCTTTCAAAATTTTCTGGATAAGATCAAAACCGGAGTCTATTTTTGCAGATGACTCTTTATTCAGTGATGATCCTTTGGCAGCACTCCTCAGATTTTCAACCAGATTTTTCAGGGCTTTGTTTATCCTGTCTGTATTCAGATAGAGGTAAAGGTCACCTCCTTTATCGAGTTTTGATGTTACTTTTGAAAAACTGTTAGTTGTAACTGTTACATTTTCTGAAGTGCTTTCTGAATCGAACAGTTCATTAACAGGCCATTTGGAGTTAACTATGAATAGTGCCACAGCACCTATAAAAAAACCTATGATCAGTGTAATAAATATTTTTTTCATTTTTCACCTCTGCATTATTTTATTTAATAAAAATAATAATATCAACTTCTGTAAAGAAGGAATTCTTCTCTTTCTCTTACGAATTCATTCAGATCTTCTGTATAATTTTTTATAATTTCCAGAGGATCTTTTCCCATGGTAATCATTTTTCTGATCCACGAGTTTCCGGTGATCTTATCAAAGTAATCTGAGTGGAACATAAATTTGTCAGGATAATGTTCAAGAATTTCCTTCATAATATACAGCATAGTCCTATAGGGTTCGAACTTATTTCTATCTGTTACAACAATTCTCAGTCCCGAACACATTTCACCCGAAAATTTTGAGAACCATGGCTTGAAAAAGGTTTCCTTAAAACTGATACCCTCTAAATTTAATTTATTTAAGCTTGTAGAAAGGTCGAACCCTTTTATCCAGGGAGCACCTATTAATTCAAAAGGCTGAGTGGTCCCTCTTCCTTCTGAAATGTTTGTCCCTTCAAAAAAAACCATCCCGGGATAAAGGTTTGCTGTTTGAACAGTGGGCATATTGGGAGATGGATTGATCCAAGGAAGTTCCGTATCTTCAAACCACATATCTCTTCCCCAGTTCTCCATTGGAATAACGGTGAGGTTCACTTTGTTATCAAACATATGATTATTGAACAGGATGGCAAGTTCTCCCATTGTCATTCCGTGTCTGACAGGGATTGAAAAAGCCCCTACAAAGGAACTGAATTCCGGAAATTCCAGTACCGGGCCTTCCAGAGATCCGCCTGTTATGGGATTGGGCCTGTCTGCAACAAAGATCTCTATCCCGGTATTTTTACATGATTCCATAAGGTAGGCCATGGTGGAAATGTATGTATAGATTCTGGTTCCTATATCCTGAATATCAATAATGATCTTGTTAAAGTTTTCCAGCACATCTTTCCTTATATATTTCCCTGATCCTGATGTATCGAAGGTCCTCATTTTTTTATCAATACCGGATCCCTTTAATTCATTTCCGGTAGCTGTCTGGTCATAAAGAGAGTAACAGGGGAGGTTGAATCTTTCGTCAGTGTGATCCGGCACATTTTCCCCTGCCTGAAAATTTCCTCTGATCCCGTGTTCAGGGCTCAATAGTGCTGTCAGTTTTATCTTCTCTTTTAGAAGATCAACAGTTGAATTCAAATTTGAATCAATCCCGGTATGATTGGTCAATAGTGCAATTTTTTCCCCTTTTCCGGTTACTGAAAAATTTTTGATCAGAACTTCTATCCCCGGGATCGTTTTTTTATTCAGTATTCCTCCTGTGGGCAGTATAAATTTTGAATTGGAAAAATGCAAGGTTTTTTTAGTTGATAAATCAGGTTTCCCGATATATTATAGTTTGGAATAAAATAATTTTTGTTTAAATGAAAAGAAATGAGGATAAGTTATGGACAAAGGTTGTAGTTGCTGCAAAAACAAAAATAAAGCAGATGATATAAAAAGAGTTTCACCAATTTTGAATATTTCAGATATAACCGGAGGGTGGAAAGCAAGATGGAATATCGGAAGGTTGAAATATACAGTTAAGCCGGGCCTTTACAAGATAGGGGACCCATTGGGTGACTCAGAAGTTTTTGTTACTGCAAATTATAAAATGAGTTTTGACAGGCTTCGAAAGAATCTTAAAGGGATAAATGCATGGATACTTGTTCTCGAAACCTTTGGCATCAATGTCTGGTGTGCTGCTGGAAAGGGAACGTTCGGCACCGATGAACTTGTAAACAGGATCAATAAGGCCGGGTTAAAGAATATGATTTCCCATCAACGGCTGATAGTACCTCAATTAGGAGCTCCGGGTATTGCAGCCCATGAAGTGAAAAAAAGATCAGGATTTAACGTGATATACGGCCCTGTAAGGGCAGTGGATATACCTGGGTTTTTAAAGAACGGCTTAAAAAAAGATCCAGAAATGAGAAAAGTTACATTCACATTTCTGGAGAGACTTGTTCTTACTCCCGTGGAGTTTGTCAAGGCTATTAAATTTTTCCCCATTATTGTTTTAATATTGTTCCTGATTAACAAAATTTCCGGTAATAGTATGCCCGGGCCTTTTTATAGAGATCTTTTAATATACTTCGGTGCATTTGTATCAGGAACTGTTTTGTTCCCCATTCTTTTACCTTTTCTTCCGTTCAGGTCATTTGCTTTAAAAGGGTGGCAGCTGGGGATTGTTTATAGTGTTATAACAAATTTGATATTTTATGGATCTGCTTTGGGAAACCCGGCCGGTTTATTTATCATTCCGGTTCTTGTATCTTTCCTTTCCTATAACTTTACAGGGTCGTCCACTTATACATCACTTTCGGGAGTTGAGAAAGAATTAAAATTGTCTCTCCCTTTATATGGCTTTTCTATCTTATCGGGAATTATTGTGTTATTGATAAAAACTTTTCAGGGATAATTATGGGAAAAAAATATTTGAAAAATGTGGCACAATTAAAATTAGATCCGGACAAATGTACGGGCTGCGGTATTTGTGTTGTGGTTTGTCCACATGAAGTATTCAGGCTGGAAGGCAACAAAGCTGTTATTATAAACAGAGACTTCTGTATGGAATGCGGTGCATGCGGGCGGAACTGCTCTTTCGGAGCTCTTGATGTAAGAGCCGGTGTCGGATGTGCATCTGCAATAATAAAGGGGAAAATTAAGGGAACCGAACCTGATTGCGGATGCTCTCAGGGCCCAGGATGCTGCTGAATTAATATTTAAAATTTTTCATTTGTGTTGAAAACTTTATTTTTATAAATCAAGTATATTTTATTGATGAAAAAGATCGGGATCTTTATATCGATATTTCTGTTTTTATCCTGCAGTTCAAACCTGTTTACACTGACATATGCTGAAAAGAAGATAGAGTTTTATAAAAAAGGTGTTAAAAAAAGTGAAGGTAATGTTGAAACCGGG
>JBDLJQ010000078.1:0-11092 GCA_039714255.1 Acidobacteriota bacterium | reverse complement strand
TTTCTGTATTTCGAATTGATATAGAGATCTATCTGGTCATCATACCAGGGGCTGAGGAAATGTCCGCTCTGTCCCGATGAGTTGGCCATCCGTGAATTTGAAAAATCTTTAAAATCAATGATCATCCTGAAGGTGGAAAGGTGAACCACATTAAAGCCAGCCCTGTTTCTGAACGTTGATACAGCAACACAATCCTTTCCTCCGGTTATTCCATACGGGCCCCTGTTCAAAAAATATTTGAGAGGGAAAACAGATCCCAGAGGGTGTTTATAGAACAGAGTGTGAAGATCTTTCCAGCCGGTATCTCCCTTTTCCATATTATTTTTATAGTCCCGATATGATTCCTCAAGGCTGATCTTGACAAGATCGAAGAGAGTTTCGGCCCTTTCCGTATTAACATCATCTATCCAGAATTTTAATTTGTCTTTATCAGGATCACCCAGGGGATAATCAAAGACCTTATATATCCATGAATTTGAGATCATCTTGAAATCTTTTTCATTACCCATATTATCTTTGAATATATTTTGAGCCAGATGATATTCAAACCTGTAGAAAAGTGAAGGAGCAATACCGGAATCCACCCTTTTATTCCACTTTTTTAATTCTTTCATAACAAAACCTGCATCTCCATCACCAAAATCATAGCTGCTGATGATCTCCATTAGAAATTCTGCACTTTTCAGATAAGAATCACTGTGCATTTCCATATTATATTCCATTGATAATTTCGGGAGTTTTCTGATCAGTTCAGTTATTCTATCCCCCCTGAAGGAAGGAGACCAGTTATCTGCAAAGAGAGGAATACCATTCTCAGGGAGAACCCTGTTATTGGCAGTGGCTATGAACCCTTTTGAAGGATTTACTAAAAAGGGTTTTTTGTCCTCATCATAAAAACCCTGCCACAGATCACTTTTGCTTTCCCCCTTCACCGGAAATATTCCTGACCCTTTGGGCCTTACAGGGACAAGCCCTGTGGGATAATAACCAATATTCCCTTTTGTGTCTGCAAAAACAACATTTTGTGCCGGTGAAGAGAATTTTTTCAGAGAATCTATAAAATCTGAAATATTTTTTGAAAAGTTCATCCCGTAGAATGCCTCAATTACGGTTGATCTGAACATATTAAGTGAATACTTTGCAAGATATTTACCTTCTACTTCAAAAACAGGCCCGAACTTTGACATTTTGATAGTATGTTTTATATCTTCCTTTCCTTTAACTTTAATGACTTTTTCCAGGGTATCAAAATTTATCCAACTGTCTTCAAAAGAATATTGGTCTTCATTGTCCGGGTTTATTTTTAAAATATAATAATCGATCACATCTGTGCCAAGATTTGTAACACCCCATCCTATATTGTTATTCCTTCCAAGTATGACAAAAGGGACTCCGGGGATAGTATTACCGGAAAGTTCAATATCACCCGTCCGCAACAAAACCTGGTAAAAATATGACGGGAACACATTGGAAAGGTGAGGATCATTGGCAAGGATAGGCTTACCGCTTTCGGTCTTATCCCCTGAAAGAACCCAGTTATTACTGCCCACAATTTTTTCATTGTTATCCTGTTCGATCCCGAAGGCAATCTGTAGTGAATTGTTTTTTAAAAAGTTACCATATTCCTCTTTATCTATTATTGTAGAACCATGAAGTCCCGATATAAGTTTTGATGCATTCTCTTTACCCAGAATTGAAACCAGCTTCATATTTCTCAGTTCGGAACCGGAACCGGCCAGGATTATCTCCATCCTTTTGAAAATACTGAAAATATCCTTTATTTCCCATTTTTCCGGCTTATAGCCCAATATTTTAAATTCAGGAGGCAGATTTCGGTTTTCTATATAAAAATTTACTCCTTTACAATAACTTTTAAGAATTTTTAAAACATCCGGTTTGATATCCTTTATGACTCTCTCTATCCCCTCTTCGATTAAAAGTTCCTTATGGAATATATCTGATCCCAGTGCTCTCTCTCCAAATATTTCAGCTAATCTGCCGGTTGTTAGCCTTCTTATAAGGTCCATCTGGAAAAGCCTGTCCGATGCATGTACAAATCCCGTTCCCCAGAAGATATCTTCTTTACTCTCCCCTTTTATATAAGGGATTCCCCATTTATTTCTATTGATCGTTACTTTGTCGCTTATTTCTCCATGTTCAGTTTTAATAACACCGGATATTTTCGGTTTTGTCCCATTGAGGAAAATCCATAAAATAACGGCCAGGATTAAAATTATAAATATAACGGAAAGTGATATTCTCTTTAAAATTTTCATTCTTTAATATATATTTATTTGCTGTTTCAGTCAAATCCGGATAAAAAACCTGCTGATTTTCAGAACTTTTTGAAACAAATTTCGTATCACAATTATTGTTGGAGGATTTTTATGAGAAAAACTGTACTATTATCAATAATACTCATCCTTTTTAACTCTGTTTTTATGGCTGAAACAGAAGAAAAAAGAGAGTTAACTTTGCAGGATGCAATATTTCATGCATTAAAAAACAATCTGGATCTTCAGATAGAACTTACAAATACAGAAAGCTCCCGGCTTTCCAAAGTGATCAGGGATACATCATTTATCCCCAGTTTAACAATTGATCTGGGTAAATCGGAAACAAACAGCCCTTCCACCGGAGTACTTAGCGGTGCTGATATTTCCAAGAATGAAAATATGAACCTCGACCTGAAGCTTACTCAAAAATATGCATTGGGCGGAACACTGAATGTAGAATTGAGTAACAGGAGAAGCGAATCAAACAGTTTTTTCACAAGTATTAATCCTTCATTGAGATCAGTACTTACATTTTCAGTTAACCAACCCCTCCTTAAAGGTTTCGGAACATTTGCTACAAAAAAAGATATTCTGATCTCAATTAATGACTATATTAAATCTAAATATCAGCTGAAAAAATCTATTATCGACCTTGTTTATAATGTAGAAGATTATTACTGGAACCTCGTTTACAGGCACCAGAACCTGGAGGCCACAAAAAAGGCTCTGGAAAAATCGAGAAAGCTCCTTAAACAGAATGAGCTTAAAGTTAAAGTTGGAATAGCTGCTCCCA
Source organism: Acidobacteriota bacterium (assembly GCA_039714255.1). Taxonomy (GTDB): domain Bacteria; phylum Acidobacteriota; class Aminicenantia; order UBA2199; family UBA2199; genus UBA647. The sequence goes on along the minus strand of JBDLJQ010000078.1, from coordinate 8,023 downwards.
TAGATATACTTGAAGCCAAAGCTGAAGTAGCATCCTATGAGAGCCAGTTGATCCAGGCAGAACAAAATGTTCAGAGTGCAGAAGATAATCTGAGAAAGATCCTCAATCTGACTTCCCGGTCAGAGAGAATAGTGCCCCTGGATAAACCTGAAATAAAAAAGATCGAAACTGATTTTAATAAATTTTTATTGGAAGCTTTAAACAACAGGCCCGATATAAGAAGAGCAAAACTCGACCTCAAGAACAACAATATAAGAGTAAAATATGCAAAGAATCAGCTCCTCCCGGACCTTCAGTTAACAGCTTCGTATTATACAACAGGACAGGGTGGTGATCAGCTAATTTATGGCCCCGGCTCGATCTTTGCTCCCAGAGAGGTAATCGGTGTGGTAAAAAAAGATATGTGGAAAACATTAAATGATGCTGTAGCAAATATATATAAGAACTATTCCATCAGCCTCAGCCTTAATCTCCCGCTGAGTTTTAAAAAAGAGAGGGCTGAACTCGCACAGGCAAGGCTTAATATGAAATCTTCCTACCTGAGCCTGAAAAAAGTTGAAAGTGATATTTATTCGGAAGTGAAAGAAGTGATAAAAGAACTTGAAACCAACCTTAAACTTGCAGACTCAAACAAGATCTCTTTAAGGCTTGAAGAGATGAAATTAAAGGCTGAAGAGAAAAAACTATCGGTAGGGTTATCAACAAACTATCAGGTCCTGAACTACCAGAGAGATTTTATGAATGCCCAGACTAACAAATTGAAGTCTATTATTGATTATAAACTTTCAATTGCAAAAATTAATAAAGCTCTTGCAAGAACATTTGAATCATATAACATTAAATTTTCTGAAATCGGTTCAAAATAACAAAATTTTAGTTTAACTTTACTTTTTTTAGTTTGAATTAAGGTATTTTTTTATTTAAAATCTTATTGAAATGGAAAAAAATGAAGAATTTTATATGAAAAGAGCCCTTGAGCTTGCCCGCCAGGGTGAATCAGAGGGTGAGGTGCCTGTAGGAGCCGTTCTTGTCCACAACGAAAAAATTACAGGCGAAGGCTACAACCGTGTAATAAAAGATTCGAATCCCACTGCCCATGCGGAGATAATAGCTCTGGAGCAGGGGGGAAGCAGGCTCGATAATTACAGACTTAACGGATCTGTCCTCTATGTAACCCTTGAACCCTGCATAATGTGTTATACAGCAGCAGTTAATGCCAGGGTGGAAAAAATAGTTTATTCCACAGAAGATCCCAAGACCGGGATCTTTTCAACAGGAGCATTTGAAAAGATAGACAAAATATTCAACCACAGGATCGAAATAGGATCCGGCATCCTTAAAAATGAATCATCAAAATTGTTGAAAGACTTTTTCAAAAAAAAGAGAAAATAAGATTTTTCCAACACAAAAACTAACTCTCTCAGTTTGAGAATGACGTAACCGAATTTCTCTTTTGTACTATTGTCTCACTTCCAATAACCTTGTATAATTAAATCCACTTCAATCAAGGAGAGGTGCCGGAGCGGTTGAACGGGGCGGTCTCGAAAATCGTTGGGCCCTCACAGGTCCCCAGGGTTCGAATCCCTGCCTCTCCGAATTTTTATATGGGATTTGAACCCGTGCTTAGGGTTTGACAAATTTGGAACCCCCAAATTTGCACTGCGAATGCAATGAGTAGCCCGACAGGGTGAGTACCAGCAGGTGCTCATACACCCCTGCCTCTCCGAATTTTTATATGGGATTTGAACCCGTGCTCAGGGTTCGCTAAACATCGGGAGGAATTCTGATAATATTTCCTTTGCCTTCGGGAGGTCTTCTTCCACCACCATAATTTTAATAATTTCTCCTTCCGGGAAACCTACTCCCATTATTGCTCCTCTCCTGCTGTTCATTCCACTGATATATGAAGCAATACCTTCCTGATCCAGTATATCAACCGCTTGTCTTGCGACACTATAATTATCACAAATTCCCGCTTCCACCAGATCACCTTCAGGAGAATGTTCTTTGATCTCAGATTCCGGCTTTACTTCAGGCTTCATATCTTCAAGTTTGTAACCTCTTGATGAAAGCTCCGTCCTTATAAGATCAAGGGATTCGGGAAGAAACTCTTCCTGTTTGTTCCTGATAAAATCCAGAAGTTCCTCATCAAGGCAGCTTCTGTAATATTTTATTAAACGATCATATTCGCCTGGTTCCATATCTATTCAATTTCCTCTTTTTTCGGTTCTAACTCTTTTTCCGCCAATCTGTCAAATATATATGCAAGGGTATAACGCGCTTCACTATTATTTTTTATCTCTTCAATGGTTTCATCATCTGTCAGGGCAGAAAAATCTTCCATAACAATAATATCTTCATTCTTTGACAATATTTTTAACATGATGCCAAAGCTGAATGAATCAGGCCCCAGACAGAGAAGTTTTCCAAACTCTATATCATTTTTATCTATTCCTTTTGCTTTTGATATAGCTTTTATTGCCTTGGAGATATTTGCATCAAGGGTTTCATTTCTCCCTTCATAAAGCTCTTTTGAATCCTTTAACTCAGACAAAGTTATATCCATATAACTGAAAACCCCGGCCTCTTTTGGTTTTATCCCTATTGCATGGATACCTATATACCCCACTTCAACATTCAGGTTAATTATGGAGAATTGGTAAAAAACAGGATTTTCACTCATATCATAGATCTTTACAGGAATACCCAGAGATGAACCTTTCAGAATATCGGCCCCATTCTCTTTTTTCAATTCTTCAAGCTGTTTTTCCGCTACAATTTTACATTCCGCCTCATTGAATAACGGGACCCTGCCCCATTTATAAGTTACACTTAAAACATCTTCGGGGATCTCCTCAAGGATATTTTTATAAGCATCCAGTATCTCAAGTTCCTTCAGAAGAGTGAAGTCCAGATTTTCAATATCCTTTTCAACAACATGAATTATATGCGGGCCCATGGGTATCAGTTCATCCTCACCATTCTCGGAAGTAAGGGAATAGCATAATAAATTATACTTACCCGGGATCAGGTTAAAATAATAACTTCCATCCTCACCGGTGATGAACTCTTTTTTCCCTGCCTTCCCTTTCGATCCTTTTTCAGTATCATGTGTGATCTGTAATTTATAACCTTTAACACCTGCACCCTCTCTGGTAACTTTGCCCGATATTTTATATTTTAACTCCCCGCTTAAAAAGAAAGTAATCCATAAAATAAAAAATCCAATTATTAATTTTCTCATAAAACCCTCCGGGATCTTTAACTAATATTTTTATTTTATCATTTTACGGGAGGAATAGAAACGAAGCAGGGGCGACTCCCCTGGGTCACCAATGAAATATTTATATATGTTCTTTAAGGATCTTTATTATTTCGTTATTCTTTTCAAGGGCAATATCCATGGCTTTATAAAACAGATCTTTAGGTACGGGGCTCTCTTCAGCAAATCCCATCACTTCAATAATATTACCCTTCTCGGAAGAAACAATATTTATATCTGCATCGACAACAGAATCTTCTGCAAAATCTATATCCGCCAGTATCTCACCATCCTTTATCCCCACAGAGACCGCTGCAACAAGTTCATATTCAGGCACTTCATATAGAAGGTTCTCATATACCAGGTGTTTCAAAAGTTTAATTAAGGTCAGAACACCACCATTTACAGCTGCACACCTGGTTCCACCGTCAGCTTCAAGGACATCCGAGTCAATAAATATATTATAATCACCTATCTTTTTCAGGTTTATAACATTCCTGAGTGCCCGTCCTACAAACCTCTGTATCTCAATATTTCTTTTGTCCACTCTGCCGTTTCTTTCCCGGAAAAACCTCTGCTTCCCTGTTGAAGCAGGTAGCATGGCATATTCTGCACTTATCCATCCCTTTTTCTCATTTTTTGCAAAAAACGGTACCTTATCGGAAAAGGTGGCTGTACAGATAACCCTTGTCTGTCCCTGCTCATACAGCAGCGATGCAGGCTGATTTGAAATATATTTATCCTGAATATTTATTTTTCTTATATCAATTAAGTTTCTTCCGTCTTTTCTCATTTGTTGACTCCTCTGTGTAACTCCCTCTCTTTCCACCTGTCATGAAACCAGAACCATTGTTCCGGATTGTTCTTTATCTCTTCTTCGATCAGCAACAGACAGTGCTGGGTACAGGCGGCAAGATCTTTTTTATAATCCCCACTCTCTTTTATCTTAACTTCTTTACCTATTTTGAGAACAATAGAATCTTTTCTGTAATTTATAAATAGCGGTATTACCGGTACTTTTTTTTTCAGAAATATTTGTGAGACCGATGTAACGGCAACAACCTTTTTCCCGAAAAAGTCCGCAAGCACACCCTCCCTTGAAATAGTGTTCTGGTCAATAAGAAGATAAACCAGTTTGTTATCTTCCATAACCCGTAACATTTTTCTCAACGAACCGTCCTTGTAAATTATATTTGAACCCATAAATGAGCGGAATTTTGTAACAATTTTTTCAGTCAGAGGATTATCCATTTTCCTTGCAATACTGTATATATTTTCCCCCAGTTCCCGGCTTAAAATAAATGGTATAAGTTCCCAGTTTCCGAAATGTGCTGAGAATAATATTGCGCCGGAACCTTTTTCAAGTGTTCCTGTTAAATTTTCCAGTCCTTCAACTTTAATTTCCTTTAAAACTTTTTCAGGAGATTTCCCTCCAAACAGATAAATGATCTCAATAAAAATAGTTGAAAAATGGTTATAGATCTTTTCAGCCAGGCTTTTCCGTTCAATATCCGATTGGGATGGAAAAGCTATTTTCAGGTTGGTCTCCACCTGATTCCGTAATCTCCGGCCCCCAATTTTAAAAACTGAAAGTGCAAATCCCCTGTATATTTTTTTAAAAAAAACCGGAGATATTTTTATAAAAAAAATGAAAGTTTTAAAAATCAAATATTCCGATCTATAACGTATCTTTTTTTTTAACGACATTTAACTCCAGAAATTTTCTTAATTCCAGGTCAAATTGTATCCTATTTTCAGCATAAATTAAAGGAATCTCAATATGGGAGATCTCAGCAACTTTAACAAGGTCTTTTAAAGTGCATACAAGATATTCAGCACCGGCCTCTTCTCTTGCCCTGCTCAGTAACACAATATCTTCCGGGGAAAACCTGTGATGGTCCCTGAAACCTTTAAATCCTTTAAGGTTAAAACCTGAGAGGTCCTTCTCAAACCTTTTATTATCTCCCAGAGCAGAGAAACCATAAATCCCGGCTCCTTCAGGATCAAAATCGGTTCCATTTAAATTAAAAAACTCTGTTTTATCAAAGCCGTATTTACCCTTTACAGCGGTTTTGTCTTCAAAAAATGAAGGATCATAATAGATGACAAAATCTTCACTTTTTGCCATGAATTTAAAATTCCTCAAATAATAATAAGGATGTTCTCTGTTAAAAAGTAAAATCGAAAGATCTTTTTTTATATGAGTAGACTGGAATCCGTCATCAAGAATTACTACATCATTTCCCCGCTTAATACTTTTTTTTATTGAATTTTTCCTGTTTTTCCCGACAAAAATATCCGAACCGGGGAATTTTTTTTTTAAAACCTTTGCCTCATCCCCAACTTCAGAACAAAGATGTTCCTCTTTTACAACAACTCCCTCTTTTTCAAATTTTGAACCATATCCCCTTGTAACAATGGAAAATGTGAAGCCCGACTTTTCAAGTATTTTCCCGATTGCTATCACCATTGATGTTTTCCCTGTCCCACCGAAAGAAAGATTGTCCACCGATATAATAAAAGTTCCGGAGAATCTTTCCTCTCTTAAGGAGCGGAGTTTAAGATTAACAAAAGAGATGGATTTATAGATCACCGATAATAAATTCAGAACCGGAGTTATTACTTTAATAACTTTTTGATCTCTTTTATCGAACATTTTGTTGCACCAGTTCTATTCTTTACCGACTTTATTCCTGATGATTTGACCTTTTTTATATTCTGTTTTTTTATTCCTTTCAGCAATTTGACCATTTCCTCATGATTTTCAACAATTGAATATACCCCGTTATCAACAAGGGTTGAACCGATATCGGGAAAATTGTTATAACATGGGCCGCCTATAATTTTTTTCCCCAGCGCTGCCGGCTCATAAAGGTTGTGCCCTCCTGTTTTCGGGTTAAAACTTCCACCCATAAAAACAATATCAGCAATCTGCATCAGATTTAAAAGATAACCCATCTTATCAAACACAACAACACTTTTCTTAAGATCAATAATATTTTCCTTGCTCCATACAGAATATTTCACATCCTCTCTTTTCAGAGATTTTTCTATTTTATCTATCCTGTCTATATGTCGCGGAGCTATTATTATTGAAAAATCTTTACTGAGAGTTTTGATCAGAGGGAGAAAAAATTCTTCATCCTCAGGATGGCTGCTTGCAAACAGGATCAATTTGCGGCTGGATTTTTCAGCTCTCAGATATTTGAAAATTTCAGATCTTAACGGAATACTCTCCAATCCGCCAATTGCTTCATCTGCTTTTATATTTCCACAGATCTTTATCTTTTCCGGATCCACTCCCAGTTTAATAAACTTTTCTCTATACGATTCCCCCTGTATCATAACCATTTCAAGACGACTGAAAAAGGGTTTCAAAAAAAAAGAAAACCTTCTGTATTTTACGAATGCACTATCGGATATCCTTCCGTTTATTAAAACTATCGGAATACCGGCTTTTTTTGAAATTGTAATCCAGTTGGGCCACAGCTCCAGTTCATTCAGGATAATAATATCCGGCCTGATCTTTTTGAGAAACCTTTTGATAGTGAAAGAAAAGTCAAGGGGAGCATTAATAACCTTTAGACCGGAGAACTCCATTTTTGCAACCTTTAATCCCGATGGAGTAGTAACTGACAATACAATATCACCCTTAAAACTTTTCTCCAATTGTGAAACAAACCCCGCAAGGCTCTTAACTTCCCCTACCGATACAGCATGGAGCCATACTCTTCTTTCCTGAGCAGGAGATATATCAGGTGAAAAACGGCATTTCAATTGTTCTCTGTAATCTTTTTTAAAGAATATCTTAAGATAAAAAGGCAATGCTATAATCAACAGAAAAATATAGGCCAGATCAAGTAAAAACATTTTTAAATTATAGCACAGAGATCTATTTCAAAAAATATGAAAATACCATTTCACCTTGACATTATTTCACCTTTTACATATCTTAATTAGCTGACAGGTAAATATTGTAGTAATGAAAATACAAAAGGAAGAGTTTAAAGGAAATTTTTTTAAGGAATGCCCTTGTTCTCCTGAAGCAGTATCATGCGGATACTATAATATAAATCTACATACCGGTTGCCCTTATTCATGTTCATACTGCATACTTCAAACCTACCTTGAAACAAAGGATCCCGTCTTTTTCACCAACTATGAAAAAGCAGTTTCAGAATTGAATGAAGCACAAAAGCACTTAAAGTATTTAAGGGTCAGTACCGGTGAATTATCTGACTCACTTGCTTACGACAGGGAGACAAATTTTTCAGATCAGATATTTTCCGTTATGAAAAAGTTTCCTGATATAGTTTTTGAATTTAAGACAAAATCGGCAAATGTGGACAACCTTTTAAAGAGGGCACCGAAAAAAAATATTGTTGTTTCATGGTCCCTGAACCCCGAACAAATAATAAAAAGAGAGGAACCGGGAACAGCATCTCTGAAGGAAAGATTGATCGCCATGGAAAGAGTGCAGGATCATGGATATAAAATCTCTATCCATTTTGACCCCCTTATTCTGGCTGAGGGATGGAAAGGCCTCTACAGGGAACTTATTGAAAAGATTGGTGGTATAGTAAAATCTGAAAGCATTGCATGGTGGAGCCTGGGAGCTCTCAGATTCCCCGAATCTCTTAAACACCATATTTTCAAGCATAAAAATTCCCGGCTTTTTTACGGTGAGCTTATCAAAGGGTATGATAATAAATACAGATATTTTAAACCCCTGAGGAGAGAATTGTTCAGGTTTGTCAGGGA
>JBDLJQ010000077.1:0-11102 GCA_039714255.1 Acidobacteriota bacterium | reverse complement strand
AAAAAAAATCATTATATTTACAAAAACCTCCATTTTGTTCTTATTTATCCAATATCCATCTGATCTTTCTTAACAATACATTTGAAGTAAAAGGTTTCTTAATAAAATTCGTCTCCCCTTTCAGTTCACCCTTCTCTCCAAGGAAATCAGAAGAATATCCTGACATAAAAAGAAATCTTATTCCGGAGAATTTTTTACTGACCTCTTTTTCAAGGTCATGCCCCCCCATTTTCGGCATTACTACGTCTGTAATAACTAGGTCTACTTTTATCTTCCCTCTCTCAAGTTCAACAAGAGCAGATTCTCCATTTGAGGCTGTGATCACTTCATAACCATTCATCTTAAGCATTTCATATATCATAACACGGAGAGCTTCATTGTCTTCTACAAGAAGGATCTTTTCATTACCTGCGAGGCCAGCGTCATTTTCTTTTATTTTTCTCTCCGGAGAAATTTTTTCTTTTGTTTGAGGGATCAATATTTCAAATGCTGTACCTTTTTTTATTATGCTATCCACACTGATAAATCCATTACTCTGCTTTACAAAGCCAAAAACCATTGATAACCCCAGGCCCGTTCCCATACCGGTTTTTTTTGTTGTAAAAAAAGGTTCAAATATTTTTGAATAGATCTTTTTTTCCATCCCTGAGCCGGTATCCGATAAAATCAGTTTCACATATTCACCATGATCGATCTTATACTCACTGTTATCAATGCTCTCTATTATCTTCTGATTCTCCGTTCTGATCAGAAGTGTCCCCCCTTCAGGCATTGCATCCCCGGCATTAATGGAAAGATTCATAATAGCCTGCTCTAACTGGACCGGATCAACCTTTATATTCCAAAGGCCAGGAAACAGATCAGTTTTGATCTTTATATTTTCGGGAAGCAGCCTTTTTAACATTTTAACTGTATTTTTTATCAGTTCATTAAGGTTCAAAATAACAGGATGCAATATCTGTAATCTGCTGAATGCAAGAAGCTGATTGGTCAGGCTTTCAGCACTTTCAGATGATATTTTAATCTGCTCTGCCCCATTATACAGTGGATCATTTTTATTTATTTTTTTCAGTAATACTTCACTGTATCCTTTGATCACAGTTAAAAGATTGTTAAAATCGTGTGCAATTCCCCCGGCCAGCCTGCCCACAGCCTCCATCTTCTGAGCATGTCTGAGCTGTTCTTCAAGAAAATTTTTTCGTGTAATATCATTCATGACTGCAAGTACTGCAGGTTTGCCTTTATAGTTTATCCTGCATGACAGAAGGCTGACATCAATATTATTTCCTTCAATATCAATTATTTTTATCTCGATCCCGGGCTGCTCTTCTCCCTTCATAACGAGGTCATACCTTTTTTTAATAATTTCATGATAGTCCTTATGAAGGAATTTAAAGATGGAGGTTCCGGTCAGATCCCGGTTTACTGTCCTGGCAAACTTATAAGCCATACTATTCAAATAAAGTATTTTGTCTTCTCTGTAAACAAAAATTGCCAGTGGAAGAAATTCTATCAGTTTTTTATAGCGGTCTTCGCTTTCCCGGAGTGTATTTTCTATTTTTCTTCGTTCAATGATCTCTTTTTCCAGAAGTATATTTTTGCTGTTCAATTCTTTTGTCCTTTCTTTAACTTCATCTTCCAGAGTTTCACGGTATTTCCTCTGATTTTCCATTGCAAAAAAATCTGCAGAATTATCCCGGACATGAAGAAGCATGGCCGGGCTTTGTGAATATTCAATACGGGCAATACTAATCTCAACGGGAATGGAACTCCCGTTAACATTCCAACTGAAGCTTTTAATTCTATCAGTTCCGTCTTTTCCCTGCTTTGTTATTTCTTTACTGACTTTTTCCCTTAATTGGGGAGGTACCAGATCAACAACATTCATCCCGACCATTTTTTCCCTTTTTATGCCATGAAGCGTTGAAGCGGCAGGGTTAACATCCAGAACATTGCCAGAAAGATCTTCTACAAAAATAGCATCCGGGGAATTTTCAAAGATCGTCCGGAACCTTGATTCGCTCAGCCGTAACTCTTTTTCTATTTCATTTTTTTCCAGAACTATTTTTTCAAGGCCGGCCAGTTTAAGATTTAAATCTCTGATCTCTGATAAATATTTTTCCTCTTTATCCTTTTTTTCTGACATTTTTATAAAACCTTTCCCGGGAATAACTGATACATCAGATAAATTATTACAATAAAAAAATATTTTTTCAAATTATCAGGGACAATAGTATTCCCAAAAATGATAAGATCATAAAAGATATGAGTCGCTATAGATAGGAGTTGAAAAATTTTGATACGCTACATATTGTGTGTTTTTTTAAAAAAAAGTGAAAATTAACTTGACTTTCATGAATGCAAAATAATAAAATATAACGGGAATTAAAACTCAGGGGAATTAATGAAGATTTTGTTTGTGTCATCCGAAGCAGTCCCTTATTCCAAGAGTGGAGGACTTGCTGATGTATCCGGAATTCTGCCGGGAAAAATAGCAGAAAGCGAAGAGGCCACCCTTATACTCCCATGGTACGAATCAGGCTCCACAGAGGATCAGGAAGCAAAGGAACTTTTTTCTTACAGTGTCAAGATGGGCAGAAAAGAATTAATTGCAGAAGCATATTCAATTAAGAGGAGCAGCTCATTCAGAGTTATCCTGATAAGGCAGGATCTTTTTTTTGCCAGAAAATTCATCTATGGAAGCTCTGAAAGTGAATATCATGATAATTTTTTCAGGTTCCTGTTCTTTCAAAAAGCGGTCATCGGATTTATAGAAACTGAAAAAACAAAATATGACATCATCCATGTAAATGACTGGCAGAGTGCCCTTATCCCCCTGTATATAAAATTAAACAAATCTTCTCTTTTTAAGAAAACCTCCACTCTCCTTTCAATACACAACATGGGATACCAGGGAACATTCGAACACTATTATTTTAAAGAGATGGGACTTCCGGGATACTACTTTACACCTGAAAAACTTGAATTTTACGGAAATATCAATTTTCTGAAAGGTGGCATTATCTATAGTGACAGTATTGTGACCGTGAGCCCTACATATGCAGAGGAAATATTACATCCGGATTTCAGTGAAGGCCTCGAAGGCGTACTTAAAAAATATTCCGGGAAAATTTCAGGTATCCTTAACGGCACCGATTATAATACCTGGGACCCTTTAAAGGACAACCTCATATATGAAAAATATTCAATAAACAGCATTGAGAAAAAAGAGAAGAATAAAACCAGACTTATAAAAGAATATAAGGCCGGATTTGACCCCTCCCATCCACTTGTTGTATCGGTAACAAGGCTGGCTTACCAGAAAGGGATAGACAGGATCATAAAAGCTGTAAAAGAACTTAAAAATAAGGATATATCTTTTATAATTCTGGGAACAGGTGAAGATCAATATGTGAAAAAGTTAAAAAATCTGGAGAAAAAACATCCACGATTCAGGTTTTTCAATATATTTGATGAAAAACTTTCCCACCGTTTATTTGCCGCCGGTGATATATTCCTGATGCCGTCCCGGTATGAACCCTGTGGCCTTGCACAGATGTATGCATTGAAATATGGTACTGTCCCGATCGTAACTTCTACCGGAGGCCTAAATGACACTGTCCGGAATGTCAGCGGAGACAAAGGGACAGGATTTAAACTGAATCCCGATAAGGATGAAAATTTAAGTGTACTGATAAAAAAAGCTGCCTCTTATTATAAGGACAAAAAGAATTGGAATAAGATAAGGGCGAGGGGAATGAAAATGGATTTTTCCTGGAAAAAACCGGTAGCTGAATATTTAAAAACATATAAAGAACTGATAAAAAGGAGAAATAAATGAGTCAATTATTTTCAGTTAACGATCTAAACTTTGACAACTTTATTAATGAACCCGGCACTTTTATTGTAGATTTCTGGTCTCCAACCTGTGCCCCGTGCAAACAGATCGAACCCAGCCTTGAGAAATTGGCATTGGATTATAGTTCAAAAGTAAAAGTACTTAAAGTTAATGTTGATGAGAGCCCCAAGGTCTCATCAAAGTATTATGTAAGGGGGCTTCCGACACTTCTTTTTATAAAAGACGGTAGTGTAAAAACACAGATAACAGGAGCGGTTAATCCTGGCATGATAGAGGAAAAACTGCAGGAGGTAATCTGAAAATTTTATGAAAAAGGGGACACTCTTCGAAGCATTGGACAATAAAAAAGTCCGGTGCAGGCTCTGCCCCCATTATTGCAGTATCCAAAATAACAGCTACGGGATCTGCAGGGTCAGAAAAAATATAAATGGAGAGTTGTTCTCTTTAAATTCAGATAAAATTGCAGCTGTTAATTCGGATCCCATTGAGAAAAAACCTCTTTATCATTTCCTGCCGGATACTACATCATTATCAATTGCAGCTATGGGCTGCAACTTCAATTGCAAATTCTGCCAGAATCACAGCCTTTCAATGGTGGAAGATGAAAATGGAATATACGGGGAGAATATTGCTCCGGAAGACATAGTAGATATGGCACTTGGATCAGGTTCTCAGTCAATATCTTATACATATACCGAACCTACAATATATTTCGAGCTGATGTATGAAACCGCAAAAATTGCAAAAGAGCAGGGGTTGAAAAATGTTATGGTAACAAACGGTTTTATCTCACCTGAAGCACTGGAAATGATCCTCCCGTTTATTGACGGGGCAAACATTGACCTTAAAGCATTTTCCGATAATTTTTACAGGTCATATTGCGGCGGGAAACTGGATCCGGTATTGGATTCAATAAAGATAATGGCTCAAAAAAAGGTATGGATCGAACTAACAACTTTATTGATCCCTGACCTCAATACAGATCATAAAGAATTAAAGGAACTTATTTCATTTATCCTGGATACAGATGCCTCAATTCCATGGCATGTTTCAAGATTTTTTCCCAACTATAAAGTAACCGACAAAAATCCAACTGATATCAGAAAAATTGAAAAAGTTCTGGAAACCGGAAAAGAGATGGGGTTGAAATATATCTATGGAGGTAACTTCAGTTCAGCCAAATGGGAGAACACATATTGCCATAAATGTAATACTATGTTGATAGAGAGGAGTGGTTATTCTACAAAAATTTCTAACCTGAAATCGGGAAAATGTGCAAATTGCGGGGAAAATATACCCGGTGTATGGGCCTGACCCCTTTTATCTGCTTCCGAACCTGAAAGTGAGCCGGAAACTGAAGTCGGGAACAGTATCCATGGGGGGAAATTCTTCCACCAGAGAAAACTCAATAAAATCAGAAATTTTTACACCAAAGTACATCTGAAAAGCCGGGTTGGAAATATCTCCAACTTTAAATGGAGTTGATCTGAACAGGAGTCCGGCAAAAAATCTTTTGTAAACACCTTTAATGTGAACCATAAATATTTTTGTCCTGATATCTTCAAACTCTGCCCATTCCGGTTTTTTATAAAATGAAACATAATTGGATAGATCAAAAGAAAGATCACCATTCCTGTATAAAAAGATCACACCGGTTGTTAGAAAAGGCTTTTCAGAACTTAACCCTTCTCTTGAAGAAACAGGCAACCCGAAGCTCGCTCTGAAATTAATATCCCATTTATATCCGTCATATATCTTTGTCAGGAATCCGAAAACAATTGGATAATTAACAAACAGGTTTTTTTCATAAAAAAAAAGGTCTTTGTAATAATAATTCACTTCATTGCGTTCAAAATTTTCCCTTGCTCCCCTCTTTAACCCGATAGCTTCGTGAAAGTCCATTATAAAAAGGTCCATCACCCCGCCGTAAAAAATTGAGGATTTGTTGTAAAGTTCCAGATTAACACTATCGGAAATTGAATAGCGGAAACCAAATGTCCCGGAGAATAATTCCATATCGTTAAAAGTTGTCCTTGCCACATCAAACATGAAGACATTGGAATATAGCAGATCAGCATAAAAAGAGTATTCCCCTTCTTTTAACACTTCATTTTCACTGTACGGAAAATGGGTAAATGACTGGACCAGGGGATATTCAACATCAATAGGAAAGATTGATGTGGATAAACAGAACAATATAATAAAAAAAATTGATTTAAGTGAAACTTTAGCCATCGAATTAAATAACACATACTGCCCGATAGTTCAAGTACAAAGAAGATCCCCTCACCCTTAGCTCTCAGCATTCAGCCTTCAGCTCCCAGCCAAAAAAATCAGAAAATCGAATACTTTTCCTTTCACCTCTTAACCTCTGCCCTCTGACCGGTCTGATAAATTTACAAATGATACAGTCTTTGTTAAAATAATTCCATGAAAAAACTGACCGATACAAAATACTGGAATAAAGGTAAAGATTTTCTGGGAGTTAAATATCCGATAATTTCCGGGGCCATGACATGGATAAGTGATTCAAAGCTTGTAAAGGCCGTAAGTGATGCGGGAGGTTTCGGAGTGCTTGCTGCAGGCAATATGCCTACCGATATTTTTATTAAAGAAGTAGAAACCCTTAAAAATATGAAAGCAAACTTTGCTGCCAACCTGATAACCATTGCACCCAATTATATGGACCATCTTAAAGCAGCAACAGACCTTGGTGTTGAACATATAGTTTTTGCCGGCAGTTTCCCGAGAAAAAATGAAGTAGAAATAGCCAAAAGATCCGGTGCAAAAGTAACCTGTTTTGCTTCTACAGAATCGATTGCCCAGAGAATGATCGACTATGGTACTGATGCCCTTATTCTTGAAGGTAGTGAAGCAGGGGGGCATATAGGCCATGTTTCAACTATAGTTCTGATCCAGCAGGTATTATTCAATTTTCCTGATATCCCCATCTTTGTTGCCGGAGGGATAGCAACAGGAAAGATGATCAGCCACCTTTTCCTGATGGGAGCATCAGGAGTCCAGATGGGGACAATTTTTGCCATGTCGGAGGAAAGCCCTGCTCATCCCGATTTTAAGGCAAAATATATGAAAGCAAGATCCAGGGAGGCAATGTCCACTCCCCAATATGATTCATCTTTACCGGTTGTTGCAGTAAGGGCATTGAAAAACAAAGGTATGGATAATTTTGGAAAATTGCAACTTGAATTATTGGAAAAACTTAATAAAAATGAATTATCAAGAATTGATGCCCAGTATGAAGTGGAAAACTACTGGATGGGTGCTCTGAGAAAAGCAGTTATGGATGGAGATATAGACAGCGGATCACTTATGGCCGGGCAAAGTGTAGGCCTTGTGAATAAAGTGGAGAGTGTAAAAAATATAATTGAAGGCCTGGTTGCAGAAGCAGAAAAGGAATTCGAAAAAACAGCAGAGTTTTACAGATAATGCCTAAATGACCAGCAGGTCTCCCGATTTATGTTTTGCCCTTAAAAGGATATAGGGAGACCCCACACTAAATCCGGAGTGAAAAAATCTCATCTCTTTTGATATCTTTTGAATATTAAGGAAATAAGAGAGGAAAGTAGTGGAAAAATAGAAATGAACTGCCTCACCCCTTTCACCGTCTCTGTATTTATATCCGTATGCAGAGAACAGATAATTCCCGTTCTCTGCCAGTTTTAATTTTATCAAAGATACCATTATTCCCTCATCATATTCATTGAGAAGATTCTTTACTCCCAGGATAGTGGGTTTAATAAACAAATTTGAGAAAGAAGCTGAAACAGAATCCCCCCTCCTGAAACCATTTCCGGTGGGTTGCAGGCCATTTTCAAATGCACTCTTCAGATCTGTTACAGGTGATATATATGAGCCTTTCTTTATGAGAAAGGTTTCACCAGATTGAACACCTTCATCATCAAAGGGAACTGAGGCAGTACCCTTATCCAGAAAAATATCATCAGAAATATTTAAAACTCTGGGAAAGTTCACTTTTCCTGCATCTTTTGCTCCCCCTGGAAGAAAACCCTTTGAAAAGATCCTCAAAAGAGTTGCAGATGCCTCCGGGGAAATAATAAGGCTGCAATATTTATTGAACAAAGCTTTTTTATCAGTCAGGGAATCAAGCAGCCTGAACCCCCTGGAAACCAGCCTGTCCGGATCCAGTTGATCAAAAAATGTCCTGCTGTCTCCCAGTTCAATGTAATTACCTTTTAGTGAAAACTTTACCGAAAGATGGAACAGTGTTTTCCTGTATTTACTATTAAGGCCGGCGGAATTTGAAAGATATGTTTTCTTTTGCCACTTTGATAACTTAACAGATTCCAGTCTCATCCCGGGAAAGTTGAGGACACCCTCTTCTAATATATCAGAAATGCCGGTAAATTCCTTCTCCCCGATATTAACAATATTTGCATCGAAAATATTTATCCCTGATTTTTTTGCAGTTCCGGGGATCATATGTCCAAAGTTTTTTTCTCCTGAAACAGGAACAGCTTTTAAAACAGAAGCAAAAGCAGAGTGAACAGACCTTTTATCATTCAGAGAAAGAGTGAAACTGACCGGGTCACCGGTATTATAAAAAGCCCTGCAAAAGGCCCTCTTTAATGCTGAATCATGTTGAAGAAGGCTTTCCCCCCCCGGCATTAGGTAATCACTTTTTTTTATATTTTCAACCGTTGCTTCTATTGCCGGGAAACCACGATTTTTTCCTTCTTCTATAATATCAGTAACCATTTATATCCCTTGTAATAACCAGATTGTTGATCTTTACAGTAGGCTGGCCAACCCTTACATTCAGGATCTGGCCATTTTTAAAACAATGGCTTATTCCTCTGTCATAACTGAAATCATTGGCCACCATTTCAACTGAATTAAATACTTCCTTTATCTCCCCTTTAACCACAACATTTCCGATGGGTTGATCAATTTTCCCATTCTTAATAAGGAAAGCTGCTGGAATCCGGAAAAAGAAAAGATTCCGATGAAAAAGTACTTTACCTTCCCCAAACTCTTTGGCATAAACACCGGAACGTGTAGACCTTATCAGCTCATCCGGATCATATTTTCCCTTTTTAAGATAAATTGAGAACATTCTCGGTATCGTTGGTTTTGAAAAATCTTCCTGCCTTGAATGTCCCTTGTCTTTAATTCCAAGCAGTTTGGAATATTTTATATCAGATATAACACTCCTGATCCTCCCTTTTTCTATCAGAACATCAGTAGCCGGTATTTCACCTTCATCATCACCGGATATATTCCCGAAAAAAGGGTCATTTTTATCTCTGGTTAAAAGTGTTATATTTTCAGATACCACCTTTTTTCCCAGATCTTTCAGTGAAAAGGGAGATTGTTTCTGATAAATAAAGTCCGCTTCAAGTGAATGTCCGAGGATCTCATGAAAGATGATCCCCCCGTCTCCGGAATTTAAAACAACCGGTACTTTGCCCCCGATGGAGGCCCTGTTTTTCAGGCCGGTTTCATCATTTTCACTGTTACACCTTATTATTTCCTCTATCCTGTTCTTTAATCCGGAATGGTTAAATTTTTTTTCATTTATATTGCCTTCACCAACCTCTATAAAACTGTTCCAGTTTTTTTTTTTAAATCTTATAAGGATAGAATTATGGGAAAACAGGGAACTTTTTCTCCCCCGTGCTTTTTTTATAATGACTTTTTTTCCGGAAAAAGATTTAAGGATCACTTCCCATTCAAGGCCTGGGATACCGGAAAGATATTCAACAATAAATTCGTTATTCTTTGTAACTAAACCCGGATCAAAATTTCTGAGCTTTTCAGTTTCTTTAAATATCTCCATGCCGATCCCGGATGAAAAAATTTTTTTCACTTCACCCGGATTTTCAAGCTCAACCGACTCCATATACTCACTTTTCCCCCTTTTTTTCCTGAAAACTCCGCTCTTCTCCCGGAAACTATAATCTCTTTTTGATCCCGGAGTTATTTTCAGATTATGGGAAAAACTGCTTTCTATCAGCTCTACATTAAACTTATTCATATTTTAGAAGGAACAATTCCAAATAAATATTACTGCTCACTTTTAAGTGTTTCAACTATATTCCCTTCCATTCTGAATATTATTGTCATAACACCATATTCCGGATCATTAAGTATTGATCGTTTTAACTCCATAAAGTAATCATTAATATTTTTTTTCAGCACAGGCCTCGCCTTTTTCTTTGTGGAATAATGATCCCATACATCCCATATAATTATACCTACGGCAATAACAGTCCCAACAAATTTTCCACCGGCTCTTACGGCAACTTTTCCACCAGTTTTTGTAGCCATTTTTGCTGCAGCTTTTGAAGTTAGTTTTGCAGATATTCCGGCACCTATTCTTGATAATACAGGTTTGAGTGAGTTGAACAATAACAATGCCCCTCCTGCACCGGCACCCACAAGGGCCTTCAGTGATAAAGAGATCTCCCGGTTACCTTCAACATTCCTTGTAATAACCGCCACATCGTGAAGATACCTCTCCCAGTCCGCTTCTTTTATATTATATTTTCCGGGAATACTTTCCAGTTCCCCGGAGAGAAATCCTGAATATTCAACCATGATCTCATTAATTATCCTTTCCAGTTCCATTTGTGCTATTTGAGGCCTCAGGACACGATTTGCAAACTGCAATTGTACTTCTTCGGTTATCTTTTCAGCAGCTGTCGGACTTTCACTATCCACCCAATGCCATATCTGGGCTAAAAGGCCTTTTATTCCTATCTTCTGCTGAGTCCAGTAACTGAAATACCATTCAAGGAAATCTTTATCCACCCTGCTCATCAGGCCGGCGATCCAGTTATCAAGCTTTTGATCTGCAGAACTCTCTGCTATCTCCCTGCTTTTCCGGAGAATCATTTTTATTTCTTTATTTACATTTTCCCACGGAATTCTTTTTAAAACAGGTTTTTCAACATGTGTCCGGACAGTGCTGCTCTTTCCTGATTTGAATATAAAAAGTTTTCCCAATCCTGCTAAAATAATGATAATAACAAATATCCATAAAAGTTTACTGAAAGACCTTATCAGATTACTCCATGCATGAAGCCTGTCGGACCTTCTTTCATAGTCCCCTTCATTATTCTTTTTTCTTTTAAACATTCCCGCCTCTCAAATGGTGAGAGAATTCCTGCAAAGGTCTATTCCACAGGTTTTTTTGCAATATCTGCTTTAAGGCGCAGGATCAATAACGGCCTTTTTAAAGCATTGGTCCTTACTCTGAGGA
>JBDLJQ010000076.1:0-11367 GCA_039714255.1 Acidobacteriota bacterium | reverse complement strand
CCAGGAGGGCCTACAAAACAGAGGATCTCTCCGACAGGATCCTTTTTTAACTGCTTAACAGCAAGATAATCGAGAACCCTCTCTTTAACTTTCTCAAGCCCGAAATGATCTTCGTCCAGAATTTTTGAAGCTTTATTCAGATCACCGTTTTCTTTTTTTAATTTCTTCCATGGAACCATAAGGAGCCAATCAAGGTAGGATCTGGAAACCGTCCCTTCGGCAGAATAAGGGGGCATCATTTCAAACCTTTCAATCTCTTTAAAAGCACTTTGCCTTACATTTTCAGGGAAATTTCCTTTCTCAAATTTTTTCCGGTATTCATCTGCATCACTTCCGGGGACATCATCTCCCGATGCCTGCTTCAACTCTACAATTGACCGTATCTTGAACAACTCTTTTTTCAGAATATTAATAAGTTTCAAACCCCTCTGTGTAACATCTGTCTCTTCAAGTAAAGATTGTTTCTGCTGAATTGAGATATTAATAATAGAAGGAATTATATTAGTGATTTCCGGGAGCTTACTTGCTTTTAACTTGTCTAAAATACCCTCTATCTTAAATTTGTTGAGGGTCATATATTCTTTAAAATACTTAATCAGTTCTGCCTCAAGCACCCTGTCTTTTTTCAAATCTGAGATAAAATCCGTAAGAAGATTGATCTTAACAAGGAAAAAATCATCCTCTTTAATGAATTTCTCAATTTTTCCTCTTTGAATTCCGTGTATGATAACTCTGTAGCTGCCATTTTTCTGTTCGCTTATCTTCTCGATCTTTGCCAGTATCCCGAGTTTACTTATTTCATTTTTCAAAGGATCATCACTGATCTGATTTGTCTGCACAGAGAGAAAAATATAGTTCCCATATAGCTTTTTTGATATTTTAAGTGCAGTTATTGACTTTTCCCGTCCAACAAGAATGGGAATTATTGTAGAAGGGAAAGTGACCAGTTCTCTGAGCGGAATTAAAGGAACTTTTATGTTTTCAGTATTCAGGCTATCCATTTTTTATCTTTCAGATATTGAAAATCAACAATGATTTTAGATTTTTTCCCTTTTTTTCCGGGACTCTCATACATCAGATCAAGCATAAGTTCTTCAAAGATTGCTCTTAATCCCCTGGCACCGACACCTCTTACCTGAGCTTCTTCAGTTATTTTATCTAACACTTCATCTGAGAATTCGATATCAATATCATCGAGTTTGAACAAGGCTTTGAATTGTTTGGTTATTGCATTTTTCGGTTCTTTAAGAATTCTCAGGAGATCAGCTTTCGAAAGGTCTTTAAGTACTCCTGTAACGGGGAATCTTCCGATCAGTTCCGGGATAAGGCCGAACTTTATAAGATCTTCTGTTTGAACATTTTCATAAATATTATCCGATGAAACATTTTTCCTGTCTTTTTTAGACTCAAATCCGATAATATTTTTTTTCAATCGGCTTTTCACGATCTTATCAAGCCCTACGAATGCACCACCGGAAATAAACAATATGTTACTCGTGTCCATTTTAAGAAATTCCTGATAAGGGTGTTTCCTGCCGCCGAGCGGAGGTATGTTGGCTATTGTACCTTCTACGATTTTCAAAAGAGCCTGTTGAACTCCTTCACCTGAAACATCTCTTGTTATTGAAACATTTTCACTTTTTCTGGAAATTTTATCTATTTCATCAATATAAATAATCCCTTTCTGGGCAAGTTCCATATCTTCCCCTGCAGCCTGATACAATTTCAGAAGTATATTCTCAACATCCTCTCCCACATACCCGGCTTCGGTAAGAGTGGTAGCATCAGCAATTGCAAAAGGAACATCCAGAATCTTTGCAAGCGTTTCTGCAAGAAGTGTTTTTCCGGTTCCTGTAGGCCCGATAAGGAGAATATTGCTTTTTTTGATCTCAACATCAAGTTCAGAATGGTTATCAATTCGTTTATAGTGATTATAAACAGATACAGACAACTTTTTTTTTGCCAGGTCCTGGGAAATTATATATTGATCAAGTTTTTTCTTTATCTCGGGAGGAATAAGTCTTTTTTTTGATTTTTTTATTTTTTTTTCTGTCTGAACCTTCTCTTTTCCATTAAAAATAAGATTAAACGCAGTTTTTGTGCAATTATCACAAATATACGTCCCATGTTTACCGGCAATCAGCTTATATGCTTCTGATTGTCCTACACCGCAGAAACTGCAGTTTGCACCGTCACTAAAATCAACACTCATATTATTTTACTCCGATATTTTTCCTTTCGTTTATAACACTGTCTATTATACCGTATTTCAGGGATTCTTCTGCATTCATATAATAATCCCTTTCCATATCCTTCGCTATTTCAGCCTGTTTTCTCCCGGTATGATTCGAGAGAAGTGAAATTATATTTTCTTTAATCCGTTTTATTTCTCCGGCATGTATCAATATATCTGTAGCCTGTCCCTGAAATCCGCCTAACGGCTGATGGATAAGAATCCTTGAGTTCGGGAGTGCATATCTTTTCCCTTTACTCCCTCCCGCCAGTATTATTGCGGCCATCGATGATGCCTGTCCCATACATATTGTAACAACATCATTTTTTATAAATTTCATTGTGTCATAAATAGCCATTCCTGCTGTCACTACACCACCGGGAGAATTTATATAGATCGAAATATCTTTATCGGAATCTTCAGCTTCAAGGAATAATAATTGAGCTATTATAACGTTTGCAACAGCATCATCAATAGCAGATCCCAGAAAAATTATCCCGTCTTTAAGCAATCTTGAATAAATATCATATGCCCTTTCCGTATTACCGCTCTGCTCTACTACAACAGGTATTAACGCCATATTTACACCTCTTTGATTTTTATTTTTTCCTTCAGAAGATCAATTGCCCGGTTACGGCCAATGCTGTCCCTTAATGACTCTTTCTGTTCATTATTCATATAATACTTTCTGACTTCCTTTATATCAATACTATTTGCTTCTGCAATAGACTTAAATTCTTTTTCAAGTTCTTCATTTTCAACTTTGATCTCATTTACTTTCTTTATTTCTTCAACAATAAATGAAAATTTTATGGATTTTTCAGCATTTTCCCTTACAGTCTTCAAGTATTCAGACCTTTTTTCTTCAGGGAGAGTCATTAGTATCTGAGCATATTGAGCCTGAGATCTTTCAACTTCCTGCTCAACAACAGAATCAGGGACATTAAAATCGCACAATTCAAGCATTTTTTCCCTTATCTCAGTAGTAACCACCTGATCTTTCTGTTTTGCTAATTGCGAAGAATACTCTTCACTTAACTTTAATTTAAAACTTTTTTCATCAGAAAATCCAATCGATTTAAGAAATTCATCATTAAGTTCCGGAGTTACATATTCTGATATGGATTTGATTTCGATAAAGTGTTTGATCTTTTTTCCTGCCCAGTTCTTCTTCTTATTATCGGCAGAATACTTTCGCTCAATCTCAAGTGAAGTTCCTGTAGTTTTACCTATAATATCATTATAAAGATCACCTATCTCTTCATGAGGCTCTTCTTTCATTTCAAAAAATGAATCTTTCTTTGGCATCATCCTTTTTGTGTCGGCAAACTGAGATTGAACCTTGAATTCAACAAAGTCTCCAGGTTTTGCTGCTCTGTCCTTTACGATCTCCTTTCTTTTATTATTTTCAAGGATCATTTTAATCTGGTGCGCTTCATCAAAATCCTCAGTCTTTAATAATTCTTTTTTTATATTTACCTGAATTTTTTCAAGCTCGGGGATTTTCACCTCGGGAAAAAGATCAACTGAAACAAGTGCTTTAAGATCCTCTCCATCCTTAAATTCAAACTCTTTTACCACAGGAGATGAAATAATCGGGATCTTCTCCTCTTTAATTTTTTTAAATGTATATTCTTCTATCAGTTTATTAATAACTTCATCAATAATGATCTCACGATACTTACTCTTTACCACCTCTACAGGTATCCGGCCCTTTCTGAAACCGTCAAGTTTCATTTCTGAAGAATACTTTTCAGCTGCCAGGTCAAAACTATCATCTATCTCCTTACGCTTAATCACAATATTGAATTCTTTTGATAAAGATGTTGATTTCGGGGCTGCATCTTCATTTTTCTTACTCTTTTTCACCTGCTTTTCTTTAGAACCTGTATTTTTCTGCGGGGATTCACTGACTCCCTTTTCCTTTTTGCTTTCAACCGGAAGTTCTTTTTCGGACATTAATATCTCTCCTGTTTTTTGTTTTATTTATTTGATATTAAATTGAATATCTCAATAAATCTAATTTTGAGATTATAACATATTCTTAACAGACTTCATTTTTAAAGTCAAATTTTATAGATTCAATATCTTTTTTTATTTGATCTACAAGTTCTTTTTCAACATTAAAAATCATCCCTTTTCTCTTAAATCTCAGGAAACTTACCTTAATTGCGGAACCATAAACATCTTCATTGAAATCAAAAATATGTGTTTCAATTTTCCTTTTATTTTTTTTTAATACCTGCCTGGTTCCTACATAGGTTGCTCCCTTATAAGAATGGCCGTCCAAAAGAACTTTTGTCATATAGACTCCATCAGGTAAAAGACAATTACTATCAACTATATTGACTGTAGGAAAACCGAGCCTGGTCCCTATCCGGTTCCCTTTCTCAACGACACCTTCGATTGAATATGAATGTCCAAGCATAATTTCGGATTTACTCAAATCACCACTTCTTAATTGTTTCCGGATCAAAGAGCTTGAAATCTTTTCATTTTTATATATTTCTGACGGTACAACTTTTACTTTGAAGTTTTTCTCCTTACCATACTCGGTTAATTTGAGAATGTCCCACCCTCTTCCTTTTCCCAACCTGAAATTTTCACCTACAACAAGATATCTCATAGAAAAATCATTTAACAGGTATTTATCAATGAAATCACGACCGTCCATGTCGAAGACTTTTGTGAAATCAATATACTCGATCCTTTTTAATCCGGTTGAATTCAAGATCAATGATTTTTTTAAATCAGAGAATATCAGCTTATCCTCAATTCCAAAAAATTTTCTCGGATTAGGAGTGAAAGTGACAAGAACACTCCCGAATGAAAACTCTGATGCTATATCAAGGGTATTTCTTATTATTGACTGATGTCCTAAATGAAAACCGTCAAAATTTCCAATAGTAACAGCATTTCCCGATCTTTTTTCCATGTCATTTTCTACTTACTTATCTTTAAGTGTATTTACCGAATCGATACCGAATATATCCGTGTTATCAAAAGGTTTCATCGGTGTGAAAAATGTTATAGCCAGAATAAGGAACAACAATATCAGATACAGGATCTGAAAAAGGTTCATTTTTTTTCCGGCAACAACTCTCTTTTGCGTGATTAATTCCTCTTCGATCTCTTCTTCAACTTTACTCTCTTGTTTTTGAATGATATTTTTCTTCAAAAGATTATAAATACTTTTATAAACCTTGTATTTATTAAAAATTCCCATTTCAACGAGGTTTAACACTGAATTTTCCCCGTTAATAAATTTCAAAACACCGATTTCCCCTTCTGTAAGATAAACTTTCTCGGTATCTGATTTCGGATCGTCATACTCATTTATTATCTCGATTTTGTATGAATCTATCTCAGACGGCTTAAAAACAATATTCTCATCCGGTATTTGTGCTACTATCTGAGGCCACTCATCAAGCATCTGAACACCTTCCATGATTATATTGTCTGTAGAAAGGGGTTCGATTATCTTCATTGCAGGTTCTATCACATCCATTACCTTGAAGTTATATTCACCCTTTTTCCATTTGAAGAGTGAAAGAATGATCTCAGTTGCCTGTGTATGTAAAGCTTCAGCAATGGTACTTTCTCCAATAAGTCCCATACTAAGGAGTATCTCACCTATTTTCTGATTTGTTCTCTTCTGAATTGACAAAGCCCTGTCAAGCATTTCTTCACTGATAAGATCCTGTTTTACAAGAACTGATCCCGACCTTAATTCTATTTTCTTAGGGAATGAATCAACCCCTACAATAAAACCCTTTTCAAAAACAAGTGTTATAAAAGCATTATCACTTGTAAATGTCAGAAGTCCGCTTTTTCTCTGGTATGAGATCAACTGCAGTATATCAGGAACTTTAAAATCCCTCAGGGTACCCTTAAAAGCCATCGGAATCTCCCCTTATTGAATATAGATTGATAAACAGATAAATTCCCGCTGTAAATATCATTGAAATTTTAAAAAGTATCGGGTAGGTGGAAAATATATTTAAAAAAAGTGTTTTGCCTGCAAATGTAAAAAATGCAAATGAATAAAACGCAAGAAGAAGGAAAATAAAGGAATAATATTTTTCTTTAAATGCGAGGTTGATTCCCGGAAAAACAAGAGATAACAGACCTATAAGAACTCCTCTTCCGAAATTCTTTTTCCTGATTTTCTCCTCCTTCGCTACTTTAGCTTCAAGGAATATTACATCCTTTATCATAAATAACTGATAACATTCACCACAATAATTATTACTTGCATCTGTTGCACTTTTCTTGATTATTTTACTGCATTTGGAACAACGGGTGCTCTCACCCAGAAAAGGAAAAAGGAAATTGATGAAATAAATATAAAGTAGAAGCAGGAGTGAGAAATACAGTACCGGAAGTTCAATAAATTCTTTCAAAACAGATATAATAAATGTAAAAGGAGAAAACTTTTCCTTTGAAGAATTCATTGCTCTCTTCTTTAATAAACCGGCTTTAACCCTGACCTCCTTTATTTTATGAATTTTATCTCTTAGATTCTTTATCTCAGGAAATCTTGAAGCATATGAATCAAAAACTTTTGAATTCTTCTGCATTGCCAGAACCAAAGTGAAGTTGTGAAGCGCTGTATCATTATCCTCATTTAATTCAAGAGTATTTTTAAAATACTTCATACTTTCTTCATAATTTCCTGATTTAAAATAGATGTTTCCCAGCAAATTAAGCTTAAGAATGTTTTTATAATTCTCACCGGTAGAGAGTAGTATATCAAGAGATGTGTTGTAATCCCTGTTCTCATAATATGAATAAGCAAGATATACTTTCAATTCGTTGTCAAATTTTGAATAATCGCCCTTTGAAAAATATTTTCCTTTGCTTACTTCATTTATTGTGTAGTAAGCATCACTTTCAATGCTTTTATATAAATGAGCTCTGAAACTGTAAAAAAAAGAGAAAATAAATATCAATATTACCATTAATATAACAGCCTGTTTTTCATACCTGTCCATATAACTCCAGAACAGTCCTGAAAGTATAAAAGGAAATATCATCCACCCGGTAAGGAAAATCAAAGGCCAAAATAGTAATATTGAGAAAAATATAATTTTTTTCAGTGAAAACCCTTCATTATTCGAACCGAGTGCATCATTAGAAAATATTTTAAAATATTTACAGAAAAATAGGATTGAGAAGATAAAAAAGATAAATATTGATGCCATATAAACTGAAGAGAATGCAACTCCTGTCAGAGCAAAAAAAGAATTACTTTTATGGAATAAAGACAGGCTCTGATTTATAAAATTACCTATGCTGTAAAATACTGACCCTTTCTTCCTTTCAATATTCTCAATTTTATTATGTATCTGCCAATATCCCCTGGCATTATCCTTGATTTTATTGTAAACAATCAGTGCATTATCAAATTTTCCGTCTTTTGCAAATGTATCCCCGATTTTTTCAAGTTTAACTATTGATTCATTCAATTCTTTTCTTGGAAGATCCGAAAGATTCAATTCTGCAAGAGAATTGATGAAATGGCTGTCGGAGATCTGCAGATCAAAATATTGTAGCTCATAAACATTTCCTGAAGATATTTCTGCAGAAAGGAACGAACTGAAGATCAAAAAAATGGCAATTATAATTATTTTAGAGTTTTTTCTCACTGCTCCAATCCCTCTTTGAATTTGTTTTTGAATATCCTGTTAAGATTAGTAATTACCTCTGCAAGGAAACCTTCTTCAGCAGCGTCCAGATTCCCTTTTGTCTTTAGTTGCAGCTCCTCCAATAGAGAAATAAACAGGAGTGCATTTTTCTCATCAGGTCTTGGAATATTATTAACCGGGTCATTTATCTCACCCAGA
Source organism: Acidobacteriota bacterium (assembly GCA_039714255.1). Classification (GTDB taxonomy): domain Bacteria; phylum Acidobacteriota; class Aminicenantia; order UBA2199; family UBA2199; genus UBA647. The sequence continues at coordinate 3,288 of JBDLJQ010000076.1, read as the reverse complement.
TTCATCATTGCCTGTGTGGTGAGAAGTAATACTATTGATTTGAATTCAGCTTCCATTTTATTATCGGGCCATTAATTTTTTGTTGTTTTTACATAAAAAAAATATTATCATTTGTTTTAATATCTGTATAACACTTTTACTAAAAAAAAACAATATGAATGAATTTGAACAATTAATAAAAATTATGGAAACATTAAGGCATCCTGATACCGGATGCCCGTGGGACAAGGTCCAGACCGAAAAGACCCTTAAAGAATATATTCTCGAAGAAGCATACGAATTGATCGAGGCCATCGATAAAGAGGATATTAAAAGCATTACGGAAGAACTCGGGGACCTTCTCCTCCAGATAGTATTTGTATCTCAGATCATGAAAGAGAGGGGTGAAAGTTCAATATCGAAAGTTATTAAGAGCCTGAACAATAAACTCATCCGAAGGCATCCCCATATCTTTTCAGACGCTACCGCTGAAACTCCGGCTGAAGTAAAAAATAACTGGGAAAAAATCAAAAAAGAAGAGAAGAAAAAAGAGAGTATACTTTCGGATTATCCGGTCACAATGCCCGCTTTATCTTCAGCAAAAAGGTATGGAGAACAAGCCTCATCAGTTGGTTTTGACTGGGGGGAGCCAGGGCCTGCTCTCAATAAAGTTGAAGAGGAACTGGAAGAGCTGAGACTGGAGATAGAAAAATCTGACAAAAAAAGGATCTCTGAAGAACTTGGAGATCTCCTTTTTTCAATAGCAAATGTCGCCAGAATAACAGGTGTAAATCCGGAATTTGCCTTAAGAGATGCAAATAATAAATTTAAAAACAGATTCCGTTCTCTTGAAAAAAGGATGAAAGAGATAAATATTCCAATAAGTTCTGCTTCTCTTGAACAGATGAACAGTATCTGGGACTCAATTAAGGAAAAAGAGAGTTAGTGCTCCACTTCTCCGAAATCCTCCTTTGAAAGTGAATTGAACCAGTTCTCGACCTTATCTTCACTGTCAAAAAAATCATTCGAAATTCCGGAAACATCAAAATTCTGATATACCTGATCTGATATAAATATCTTAGCTTCACTTTTAAGGGCAATCGCAACAGCATCTGAAGGGCGGCAATCAAGTATCTTCGAATCCACACCATTTCCAATATGAAGTTCAGCATAATACGTATTATCAAGGATCTCATTAATAATGACTTTATCCACTTTAAAATGGAACTCTTCAATCAATGAGTTAATCAGATCATGTGTCATTGGTCTGGGGGATTTTATTTTTTCAAGTTCAATAGTTATACTGTTTGCTTCGGATATACCGATCCATATTGGAATTATTTTATCTAGATTTTCAGGTTTGAGAAGCATTACCGGCATTTTCGAAACCGGATCCAGGATCAATCCCATAAGGTGTACTTCAATCTGTTCTGACATTTGTGATTTATATAGTATCAAAAACCACTTTTGTCAATCTTATGAAATTGATTTCAAAAAATTAAATATTAATCTGACCCCAAATCCAGTTGCTCCGGTTGTACTGAAATACTCATTCTCTTTTTCAATAAAGGCCGTACCGGCAATATCAATGTGGGCAAAAGGGGTTGAGCCTGAAAATTCATTAAGAAACAATCCTGCCTTTATTGATGATGCATTTCCGTATCCGGCATTCTTCAGATCTGCAATTTTCGATTTAATACTGCTCTTGTAATTCTTATACAGAGGCATCTCCCATAGATATTCGCCTGTTCTTTCACCGGCAGCCTCTAATTTTTTCAAGAGATCTCTGTTCATTGAGAATACTCCGGCAAATGAATTGCCAAGTGCGGAAACTATTGAACCGGTCAATGTGGACAATTCAACAAGGAAATCCGGTTTTTCCTCAGAGGCCATTATTATTGCATCAGCCAGCACTAACCTGCCTTCAGCATCGGTATTAAATATCTCCACGCTTTTTCCATTTCGGAATGTGATAATGTCATCCGGTTTATAAGACCTCTCTGAAGGCATGTTCTCAGCAAGAGGTAAATATGACACAATCTTTACCGGAAGATTCATTAATGAGGCCAGATTGATAATTCCGAGGGCCACTGCAGACCCTGACATATCGGATTTCATGGTGCTCATATGAGAACCCGGTTTAATGTTTAATCCACCTGAATCATATGTTATCCCCTTCCCTACTATGGCAACTGTTTGTTTATATTTCCCGGGGACATATGACATTTTGACAAGAAGAGGTTTATGTTCCGAGCCTGTCCCGACATTCAGAAGTCCGTTCAGTTTTTCTTTCTTCAGTTTTTTATGGTCAAAAACTTCAATCTTGATGTTTCTCACTTCAGAAACCGACAAGGCCTTATTCTTCATATATTCAGGAGTTACAATTGAAGGAGTTTCATTAATCAGGTCTCTTACATAATCAACTATACCTGAGATCTTCTTTCTCTCATTAAGTATTCTCATGAACCTTTTTTTGTCATTGACCAGAATTATCATTGATTCAGGGGCAAATCGATTCTCACTTTTTATGTATTTATCAAACGCATAAATGTTCAGAAAAAGATAATCAATAAAGTTTGAGATCACATTATCATTACCAGCCTCGATCCCTGAAACATCAATTACAGGTTTTTTAAGTTTGAACTCTTTAATAATTGTTAAAACATTCTTCGAAAGTTTTCTTGTCAGGTCCTCTTTCAGAGGTGCCCCGGTTCCAATAAGAAGAATATTTTTATTGCCGGGACTGCATATGAGTTTTTCGCCTTCATTCCCCTTAAAACCTCCTTTTTTTATTTCATTTGACATTCCCGGTAATTCATTTACTATTCCCGCCAACCCTTTTTTTCCCGTTATCGGAGTGATTATAAATTCTTTACCAATGTATTCTTTTTTTTGCTTCAATCTGATTTTCATAAATTGATATTATTTAAACAGAGAAAAATTGTCAAAATACCCGCATATATATCAGATCTGAATAATTTAAATTTTAAATTAAACTTTTATTGACTAAAAGGACCTTATATGATAATTCTTTTTCTTTCTGACTAACTAAAAAAAACTAAAGACAAGGAGTATCAAATGAGCAAAAAAATGGCAACTATTGATGGAAATACTGCTGCAACACATGTAGCTTATGCGTTCAGCGAAGTGGCTGCAATTTATCCGATCACGCCTTCATCAGGTATGGGAGAAATGGCAGATGAATGGGCAGCTTTCGGAAGAAAAAATATTTTTGGACAAAAACTTGATGTTGTTGAGATGCAGTCCGAGGGTGGAGCTGCGGGTTCTGTCCATGGTGTATTGTCTGCA
>JBDLJQ010000075.1:0-12256 GCA_039714255.1 Acidobacteriota bacterium | reverse complement strand
CTTACAAATCCTTCCGGCCTGTACATTCCAAATATTTTATGGATACTGGTGCTGGCCCTGTTAATTATTTATTTCTATGTATATAAAAAAAAAGTGTATAACCTCAGTGAAAAATATAGATTATGGTTGGGTATAACAGCTTTTCTGGGGATAATATTCTTTCTCTCTTTTTATCCCAGGATAGATCTTTCAAATTATGAAAAAATTTCAAGAGGGGGGATATCATTTCTGAACAGTTCAGGGAATTTTGTTTATGAAAAAGATAATGATCGGTTCAGAGTTCGGGGAAATGGAGTTTATGACCTTTATTTTGAAGAGAGAAGGTGGAAAAAAAAAATAACATTTTTTATGCAAGACCATGAGGCAAATGAAATATTAATTAAAAACGGGCGGAAAAAGATCTATAATTCTGAAGATAAAAAGAACCCGGCATTCACATTCGATCTGTCAAAAGCAGATAATTTTAAGTTCAAAGGGAGAGAACTGATCCATATAGGATTAACCGTTAAAACGCCGTCAAATAAAGATTTTATTTACATCCGAATGTCTGCAGAATAAAATTATTTAATTTACCAGCTTATTTATTCATCATCTCTTTTATAAGATGGTTTGCTTCTCCATAATGTTCCACAAACCATAGAATAAACCTGATATCAACACCGATCGACCTGCTGTACTTTTCATCCCAGGCATAATCATTTATTGTTGCTTCATAAACCCTGTCAAAATTGAGTCCGATCAATTTCCCGTTTGCATCCAGGACAGGACTTCCGGAATTACCCCCGGTAGTATCAAGATTATACAGCATGGCAACCGGAACTTTGCCCAGCTCAGAGTGTTTATAGTTTCCATACTGCTTTTTATTGTACAAATCAATTAACTTTGAAGGAGCATTAAAAGGATCTTTATTTTGATTCTTTTCCACGATTCCGGAAATTGTTGTAAATGGTTTGGAATAAGTTCCGTCAGCGGGAGAATATCCCCTGACAAAACCGTATGACAACCGGAAAGTTCCATTGGCATCAGGGATAAAATCCTTGCCCAGAAATATCTTCTTTGCCTCAATTAATTGAGCAAGCAGGCTGTCAAGTTTACCCTTCCTCTCATCTCCGATCTTTTTTTGTTCCATAAAATAGGGATACAATTGTTTTGCGATCTTAATAAAAGGGTCACTTGATTTTTCCAATTCCTGCCTGGACTTTTTAAAAAGATCTTCAATAAAATCTTTTTTATATAAGTTGGTCTTTTTATAAATTTTATCAATAAAATCATCAATGGTGATCTTTTTATCTCCCGGATCACTGAAAATAGTTCTGATTTTATCTCCTTTATTGTCCTTTATGGTTTCCAGTTTTTTAAGAAAATTCTTAAGCAGAACCTTATCGGCAGTTTCATGATAATTTCTCAACCCCATAAAGATCCGGAGTTTTGTTCTCTTAAAATTTCTGTCCATATAGGCTCTCTCTCTGTCCGGATCCTTTTTCAGGCGTTCAATTGAAGATTCATATATGATGAATGCATGTTGTAATAACCTGGAACTCCTCCGAAGATATCTTAAAAAGAATTCATAATTAAAATGTGTCTCTTTTTCCTGATAGAATGAATTCAGCTCTTTTAGTACATTCCCGTATTTTTTTTTCAAATCCGGTTTTGAGTCAATAAAGTTTTGGAGTTTATTCTCAAGCTCTTTCCGGGTGCCTGCAATCTGCAGGGATTTAAGCCCCTTGAGTTTACCCGTATAATTCTTTTTTGTGTTCCATAACCCTTTTATCAGGGGTGAGAGTTTGATTGCAGATTCCCTGTCTGCAAGGCTCAGTTTTTCAAGAACGGAGATCACATGTCCGTAAAGTTTTACCGTATAGGGCATCCTTAGATTTTCTTCATAAGAGATAAAATCAGAAGTCCTGTGTCTATAAGTTCTACCGGGATAACCCAGAATAAAAACAAAGTCTTCAGCATTTACTCCCATGGGATTTATTTCCAGATATTTCGAAGGTTTGTAGGGAACATTTTCTGATGAATATTCAGCGGAATTTCCCTCAGGTGAAACATAAGCTCTCAAAAAAGCAAAATCTCCGGTATGCCTCGGCCACATCCAGTTATCCTCTTCACCTCCATATTCTCCCACTGAGCGGGGAGGTGCATAAACAAGCCTGACGTCTTTTATATATTTATAAATGAAAAGTACATATGTTTTCCCAATGAACATTTCAGCAATATCAGCTCTTTTACCGGGATTTTTCTTTTCAACTTTTAATATTATCTTTTTGATCTGCTTTTTAACAGCTTTCGCCCTCTTCTCATAACTCATTCCCTTCTTAACTACTTTTAACACTCTTTTTGATACATCTTCATAGGATTCTATGATCCTTACAGTATATCCTTTTGCCCTCAGTTCCTGTTTACGGTCAGTTGCAGAAAACCCTTCTTTCATAAAATCTCTGTCCTTTGTTGTAACTCCCTGAACTGCTCTGAAAGCACAATGATAGTTTGTCAGGATAAGCCCTTCCTTTGATACAAAAGAGGCTGTACACCCACTCAAATTAATTATTCCGTTCACAAGGCTTACTCCATCAGGGTTATACAATTCTTGTGAATTAATTTTCAGCCCCCTGGCTTTAAGATCAATTTTATACAATTCACTCAGAGGGAGCATTCCCTCTTCGGAAATTACGGGAACCGTTATAATAGAAAACAAAATAAGAATAAGTAAAGCAATCCTAAATTTCATTTTAAACTCCTTAACATAGATAAATTCATTAATTATTAATATTAAGATAGTGACAGAATAAAGTCAATTTTTATAAGATATCAGATGTAAGGAGTCAGAAGATAAACATATTCTTATTTTAACTGAAAGTAGTTACATGAGAATACTTTGTTTCCGGAATATTAATTTGTCTCTTTTACTAATTTTTTCTTTTTAAAAAATGATGAAAAAAGAGACTTAAAAGAGAGGAGAGATATGAATAGAAAACCATATTGAAAAAGGACAAGAAATGGAAGAACAAACCACATCCTGTTTATAAATCCTATATAAACTGCTACTGAAAAATATATGCCAAGGATCAATTCAATTGTAGGGACAAGTAATTTTTTATTTACCCTGTATTTTTTCTGTTTCCAATCCTCACCTTCATCCTCAACACCGAACTTGGGAGTTCTGATAAAATCGGACTGATGATTAAAAAGAGCTTCAATAACAGCAACAGAATTATTCACAGAAAGCCCGATACCCAATCCCATCAACAAAGGAAGATATTTAAAAGTTGATTTCCACGAAGGGGAAATATATTTTTGTGATAAAAGATAAAAAGCTGAGATAGATGTTGTTGCAAGAAGAAAAAGGGGAATATCAATTATAAGCCACTTACTCCAGTCCAGTTCGGTCCGGATAATGATCAATGGAAGGATAAGAAGTGAAAATGGTATCATAATAAGATAGTTTATATTCCCTGCAAGGTGAAAAACCGATTCTATTTTAACTTTCATTGGATATTCAGAGTTGAATATTTTTTTCATCAGTTTTTTTGCAGTCTGAATAGATCCTTTCGCCCAGCGGTGCTGCTGGCTTTTAAAAGCAATAATATCCACCGGTAATTCAGCGGGAACTTCATACATTGGCATATAAACAAATTCCCACCCTTTCATTTGTGCACGATAGCTCAGGTCAAGGTCTTCAGTAAGGGTATCATGCTGCCATCCGCCTGCATCTATTATGGTTTCCTTTCTCCATATTCCGGCAGTGCCGTTAAAATTAAAGAATCTTCCTGTTCTGTTCCTTGCAGTATGCTCAATTACAAAATGTCCATCCAGAAATATTGCCTGAAGTTTTGTAAGTACAGAATAACCTCTGTTCACATGTCCCCATCTTGTCTGTATCATTCCGATCCCGGGGTCGGTAAAATAATGAACGGTCTTTTTTATAAAAGATGGGTCAGGAACAAAATCAGCATCAAAAACTGCAATAAACTCACCTTTTGATCTCTTCATTCCCTCTTCAAGGGCACCCGCTTTAAAACCTTCACGGTTATCCCTGTGTAAATGTTCAATGTTTATCCCTTTTTTCTTATAGAGATCAACTCTGTTTTTTGCAATTTTTTTTGTTTCATCGGTGGAGTCGTCGAGAACCTGAATCTCCAAACGGTCTTTGGGATAGTCAATTTTAACAACACTGTCTATAAGCCTTTCTACAACATACATTTCATTAAATATGGGGAGCTGTATAGTAACAAATGGCAATTTGTTAAATTTCTTTTTCGGCTCTTTATTAGCATTCAGATTTTTTACAAAAAGATAGGCGAGAAAATAACGATGGCTTCCGTAGATCGATAAAAAAGCCAATAATACAAAATATAAAATAATCAGGGAAAAGTTTAAATCAGTCAATTCATTTATTCCAATTAGTTAGATAATTTATTCTACAACAAATTCGGATAAATATCAAATTAATTTTAATACACTGGCAAACCTATATTATTTAATCTCTGTTTTGTCGATTAGAAAGTTGACAAATTTCAAAGGCTGTTATAAAATTATTTTTTAATCGTTAGGCTTTTAACTATACCACGCTGGGTATATTTATTTAATTGAAAGAGAATATATAAATGAATATAAAAATAGTAACAAGGTAAGGAGTAATAATGGCTGCAAATTTCACAAGAAGAGAATTCATTAAGATCACAGGATTTGGTACTGCAGGAGCTATTACTGCAGGATCTCTTATTTCTAAATCCGAAAAAGCTCCTGAATCACCGGTGGAAAAAGGGATAAAAAAAACACCGACATATTGTGCAATGTGCACATTTAAATGTGCAGGCTGGGCATATACAAAAGATGATAAACCCTGGAAACTTACCGGTAATAAAGATGACCACCATTCCAACGGCAGATTGTGTACAAAAGGGAGTGCCGGTTGGGGAACTTATACTGATCCCGACAGACTACAGACACCGTTGATAAGAACAGGAAAAAGGGGAGAACAGTATTTCAGGGAAGCAACCTGGGATGAAGCTTTTGAATATATTGCAAAAAAATTAAAAAAGATAGCAGAAGATCACGGTCCGGAATGTGTTGCTCTCCTGACCCATGGATCAGACGGATCATTCTTCAAGCAGCTTCTTAAGGCCTACGGATCAACCAATATTGCTGCTCCATCCTACGGAAGCTGCAGAGGGCCACGGGAAGAGGCATATATTCTCACCTATGGAGAACCAATTAATTCACCGGAAAGAACAGATATGTCCAACAGCAAATGTTTAGTTCTTCTGGGGACTCATATCGGGGAGAATACTCACAGTTCACAGGTAAAGGAATTTGGAGATTCAATTTCTAACGGAGCGTCTATTATCACTGTTGACCCCAGATTCTCAGTTGCAGCAAGCAAGTCTGATTACTGGCTTCCCATTAAACCCGGAACCGATATGGCTCTATTGCTGGCATGGATAAATGTACTTATTGAAGAAGAGATATATGATAAAAAGTTTGTAAAGAAAAATACAACAGGTTTTAAGGAATTAAAAAAACATATTTCAAAATACACTCCGGAATGGGCTTACACGGAAACAACCATTAAACCTGAAATAATAAGGGAAACAGCCAGGATAATGGCAAAAAATGCCCCTGCAACTCTTGTGCATCCGGGAAGAATGGTTGTCTGGTATGGTGATGATACCCAGCGTGTAAGAGCGGGAGCGATACTGAATGCATTATTAGGTAATTGGGGAAAGAAAGGAGGATTTTTTAATCCTGTTAAAGCATCTGTCCCGAATTACCCTCACCTTCCCTACCCCAAGCCTTCAAAAACCTGGAAAGATGCATTTCCGGGAAAATATGAGCTGGCAAACCTGGCCCTCTCATCAGGTATCTGTTATGCAACAGTCCCTTCTGTAGATAAAAGCTGCAGTTTTAAAGGATGGATCGTTTACGGTACCAATGCGATGAGGACAATGCCTGACAGAACAAAAACCCTTGAGGCGATCCAGAACCTGGATCTTCTGGTTGCCATTGATATTCTACCCATGGAGATCACCGGCTGGGCAGATGTTATCCTTCCGGAATGTTCTTATCTTGAAAGGTATGGTGAGTTAAGGGTAACTTCAGGTAAAAAAGCACAGATCGCCTTAAGAATGCCGGCAAAAAAACCTCTTTATAATTCAAAACCTTCATGGTGGATAGCAAAAGAACTTGCAAAAAAAATGGGATTGGAGAAATATTTTCCGTGGAAAAATATTGAAGAATATCTTGATGTAAGGCTGAAAAAGGGAGGAACTTCCCTTGAAGAACTGAAAAGCAAAGGGGTTGTAACAAAAAGGAGTGAAACACCGATATATTTTGATAAAAATGAAGAGATAGAATTTGATACCGAAAGCGGTAAAATAGAACTTTATTCGCAGACACTGGAAGAACATGGATTTTCTCCCATTCCGGTCTATAAAAAACACGAAGAACCGGAGGAGGGATATTTCCGGCTTCTTGTGGGACGTTCACCAATCCATGCTTTCGGCAGAACCACAAATAATCCTGTCCTGTCCCAGCTGAAAAATGAGAACCATGTGTGGATAAATACAAATATTGCAGAGGAATGGGGAATCAATAACGGCCAATATATTAAACTTGAGAACCAGGACGGAGTTATAAGCAACAGGATCCGGGTTAAGGTTACGGAAAGGATAAGGCCGGATTCGGTTTATATGGTTCACGGATTCGGACATACCAGTAAGCGATTGAGAAAGGCATATTTAAAAGGTGCGGATGATTCTTCTCTCATCACCAGGGTACATACTGATGAGATAATGGGAGGTACCGGAATGAGAGGAAATTTTGTCACATTTGTTATTTAGGAGATCAGGATGAAAAAGTATGGAATGGTAATTGATACTAAATCATGTGTAGGATGCGGAGCATGTGTAGTAGCATGTAAAACAGAGAATAGTGTCCCCGAAGGGCTCCACAGGGACTGGATCGTGGAAGAAGTAACAGGAAAATTTCCCAACCTTTTTATGGAGATCCGGTCTGAACGGTGCAATCATTGTTCCGATGCACCCTGTGTATCAACATGTCCGACCGGAGCAAGCCATATAAAAGAAGGTTCAAATATAATTAAAGTTGACCCGGATAAATGTACAGGTTGCCAGGCATGTGTGGTTTCATGTCCTTATAATGCACGATTTGTAATGCCGGAAGGTTATGTCAGTAAATGTACTTTCTGTGACCACAGGGTGGAAAAGGGGACGGATCCGGCATGTGCTTCAGTTTGCCCTACCCATTCAATAGTTTTCGGAGATCTCAACAATCCCCTGAGCCGGGTATCCAGATTACTCAGGTCCCGTAAGTATAAAACACTTGTTCCGGAAGCAGGAACTGAACCAAATGTTTATTATCTTCTATAGAGGTAAAAATGAAAGAGATAACAATAACAACAAACAAGATCACTAATATTGTGAATGGACATTTTCACGCATGGGGATGGGAAGTTCCCGTCTATCTTTTTCTGGGGGGTTTAACCGCCGGGATATTACTTATATCTGCAATAATGGCAATATCAAAACAGAAAAGTAAATTTACACTCTCCACAGAAAAACTGTCACTATGGGCACCAATAATTTTAAGCCTGGGAATGGCTGCATTATTCCTTGATCTTAAACATAAGCTTTACGTATGGAGATTTTACACTGCATTTGAGATCACATCCCCGATGTCATGGGGATCATGGATATTATTGTTCGTATACCCTCTCTCCTTTTTTCTTATCCTCTCAACCATAAGAAAAGCCTATCCGAAACTTAATAAATTTACCGAAAGTTTATTATTAAAGATAAAGCTGGATAAATTTTACAATATACTGATCGATTTTTCGGAAAAGAACAGAAAAAAAATTGCTTTCACAGTAATACCATTTGCTATTGCTCTCGGAGTTTATACTGGAATATTATTAAGTGCATTCGGTTCAAGGCCATTCTGGAATTCTTCAATCCTGGGACCTCTTTTCCTTGTATCAGGATTATCTTCTGCGGTTGCTGCAGTGATTTTGTTCTCAAAAGAACATTCGGAAAAAGAGGTCTTCACCAGGATAGATCTGGGGCTTCTGATAATTGAAGTAATTTTCATTATATTTCTTATAATCGGAATGGCATCTTCTTCAATTCAGTATAAAAAAGCCCTTAACCTTATTCTGGGAGGGCCTTTAACAGCTCCATTCTGGATCTTCATATTCAGTTTCGGATTATTATTACCGGGATTTTTTGAGGTTCTGGAATTAAGAGGGAAAAAAATTCCTTCAGCCATTGCCGCCTTACTTGTAATCGCCGGAGGTTTATTTCTAAGATTCATTATTGTAGAAGCCGGCCAAATGAGCGGCTGGCTCACATATTAAATATCTTCAGGAGGAAATGTGAAAAAGAAAAGATATTCTAATCCTTATCTGACAGGGATCGGACTTGGGCTTGTTATGCTGATCGCATTCTGGGTCACAGGACTGGGGCTCGGAGCATCGGGAGCAATGATGCGGACAGTAGTAGCTGTTGAAAAAACTGTAGCTCCCGAACATGTTAACAACAATTTTTATCTAAAAAAATACGGAGGCGAAGGAAAAAGCCCATTCAAACACTGGCTGATATTTGAGATACTGGGAGTATTTGCCGGAGGGCTTATATCAGGTGCACTATCAGGCAGGATAAAAAAAGAAACCAATAAAGGCCCTCGCATAAATAATAAAAAAAGGTGGCTTTTTGCCTTTATCGGTGGAGGATTATTCGGTTTTGGCGCCAGAATGGCCAGAGGATGTACATCCAGTGTGGCACTTTGCGGAGGGGCAACACTGGCACTTGGAAGTTGGGCAACAATGATAGCAATTTTTGCAGGAGCCTATTTAACAGCATGGTTTGCAAGAAAGCTGTGGATATAGGAGGAGATCAAAATGACAGGACCTTTATCAATTACACTCAATATAAATGACAATATAATTTTTCTGATCTATTTTTTTATCGGTATCGGATTCGGATTTTTCCTTGAGAGGGGTGGATTCGGAAATTCACGAAAACTTGCACTTCAATTCTATTTCAGGGATATGACTGTATTTAAGGTTATGTTCACTGCGATCGTTACCGGAATGATCGGGATGACATTTATGAATTCTTTCGGGTGGATCGACCTCAACCTTATATATCTGAACCCTACATATTTGTGGCCGGGCATTGCAGGCGGATTAATTATGGGAATTGGATTTGCTGTGGGTGGCTATTGCCCGGGAACTTCCGTAGTTGGATTAGCTACGCTGAAACAGGATGCGGTTTTTTATATCATGGGCTCTTTATTCGGCATGTTCGTTTTTGGAGAATTTGTCCCTGTTATTAAAAATTTTTTTTACAGCGGGTTCATGGGGCCAAGAGAAACTATTTATAAAACCACAGGGTTGACAATAGGCCAGATCGGATTTTTTGTAATAGTGATGGCACTTCTCGGATTCATAGGGGCGGAAAAAGCAGAAGCTCATTTCGGAAAAAAGGAGAATTAAATGAAATTTATAAATAAACAACTTGGGATTTCAACAGCACTTATTCTGGGTATCATTATGATATTTTTGCCGGGGCATGATGAATCAAAGTATCAATTCGATCCTGAGAACCTGTCGAAAATGATAGTCGAAGGGGAAGACCAGATATCCCCTGAAACTTTATCAGAATGGATCATTGAGGAGAGGTCCGATTACAGGCTGATCGATATCAGGACAGAGAAAGAATATACGGAAGGACATATCAAAAGCTCTGAGAATATTACTTTGGGAGATATATTAAAGAAGGATATAATTGAAGAACTGACAGAAGATCCAAAGATCATTGTTATCTATTCCAACGGGAATTCACATGCAAATCAGGCCTGGCTTATTCTTAAATCAGCAGGGATTGATGTTTATGTGGTCGAAGGGGGAATGAACTATTGGAACAAAAGGATCCTTAACCCGAAACAACCTTCTGATATGGCATCTGATGATGAGATACTCACTTACAGAACAAAAACAGCAATTGCAGGATTTTTTGGCGGAGGATCAGGGACAAATGTCTCTAATAAAACCACCATCCCCCTGAAAAAGAAAATTTTCAAAAAAAAACCGAAAAAGAAGAAAAAAAAGCTTGAAGGGTGTTAAAATAATTAATAGAACAGACATTAATTTTGAATTAAAATGAGTGATTATTATAAACCTCTTTACTCCATTGGAAAAGTAGCAAAAATACTTAATGTTTCAGTACAGACCTTAAGGCTCTATGAAAACAATGGTTTTATAATTCCATACAAAACAAGTTCCAAGAGGCGGATCTATTCTGAACTTGAAATTGATAAGATCAGATGTATCATAAAGATGATACGGGAAGAGGGAATGAACTTTAAAGGATTAAAAAAGTTATATTCCCTGATCCCCTGCTGGTATATTAGAGAATGTTCAAAAGAGGAAAGGGAAAAATGCAATTCTTTTATTTCCAGATCGCTTCCCTGCTGGGCAACCAGGGAAAAATGTCCTAATCCTCTTCCCGATTGCAGGGAATGTCCTGTTTACAGAAAATTTGCTTCCAGAAGTGACCTGAAGGACTCATTGAACGATCTGATGAAATAATACAGATCACAAAAAAAATTATCAATTGGAGTCAATAACATTCCTGATCTTTCTCAGCAACGATAATATTCTGAAAGGTTTGTGCAGAAAGAAGAATTCAGCTTTTTTAAGTTCGTTAATGGAAAACCTTGTTTCAGTTTTTTCAGACATTATTATTATACCGATATCATAATCAGATCTCGATATTTCTCCCATAAGTTTTTTTCCACTAATATCAAATGCCATAGCATCAACAAGAACCAGACGGATATTTTGTTCATTTTCTCTGAACTTAATGACCGCATCATCTTCGTTCACTGATTCAATTGTAAGGTATCCGTATGCCTCAAGAAATTCACCCAACATCTCCCTGGTACTGTTCTCTTCTTCTACTATCAGGATCATCTCTTTTCCCTTCAAAGCGTCATTTAAACTGTCAAATGTTGCAGATATAGTTTCATTCTCCTTAACAAGTGGAAAATATAGTTTAAAAACCGTCCCTTTTCCGATCTCACTCTCGACCTCAATAAAACCAAAACATTGATCCATAATTTCTGCAACTGTAGAAAGGCCAAGGCCCGTACCGCTATCTTCACCTTTTGTTGTAAAAAAAGGTTCAAAGATCTTTGGAACAACCTCTTCCGGTATACCTGCCCCGGTATCTTCAAAAGTAAGAGCTAAATATTCACCCGGTGCTATTCTGGCCTCACCTTTCAATATCTCTTTTTTTATTTTTATATTTTCGGTTTTTATTATCAGTTCTCCTCCATCGGGCATTGCATCACTAGCATTTACAATCAGGTTCATTATGATCTGATCAATTTTCCCGGTTTCCGCCAGAATATTTCCACTTTCAGGATTTAACTGAAAATTAAGTTCCACCTTATTTGACACAAGCCTTTCAAGCATGTTTTTCATTTCAGCTATCAGATTATTCATATTTAAAATAACAGGATTTAAATCAGTTTTTCTACCCAGTAAAAGTAATTGCTTAACAAGTGCTTTACCCCTGTCTCCCGCACTCTCAATTTCCTTAAGATATTCATAAGCTTTCTCATTTTTTTCACACCTGTCAATAAGAAGTTCTGTATATCCATAAATTACAGAAAGTATATTATTAAAATCGTGAGCAACACTCCCCGCAAGCCTTCCGATCACCTCCACCTTTTGTTGTCGTATTAATTTATCTTCAGCCTGTTTCCTCATCTCAATTTCATTTTTCAATGAAATATTCAGTTCTTCCAGATTCAACAATTTTTTTTCAAGTTTTCGAATAAGTGCCTTATTATAACTTTTCAGATATACTGTTTCACTCTGAGGAAGTTTATCCCTGGAATTAAATTTTTCTGATTTAAAGTTTTCAAGAACTTCCTCTATCTCTTTAATGAACTTTGCCGGATCCAGGGGTTTTATTAAAAATTTATCCGCTCCAAGACTAAGGGCTAATTCTTTATCACTATGTTCAGTATAAGTTGCAGTATAAAAAATGAAGGGAATATTTCTTGTTTTTTTATCTACTTTACATTCTCTACATAGAGCAAATCCATCCATAACCGGCATTAATATATCCGATATTATCATTCCGGGAGAACTACTTTTTATTTTTTCCAGAGCAACAGCTCCATTTTCTGCCGTTTCTACATCATAACCATGGCCTTTCAGCAATGT
>JBDLJQ010000074.1:0-13067 GCA_039714255.1 Acidobacteriota bacterium | reverse complement strand
CACCTATTTTTACATCCATATATTCCTTTAACAATCTTACCGCTCCCCTCCTCCTGTCCAATTCCTCTTCCCCTTCATATGCCTTTAGATGGATCACGATCAGATAAAAATCAAAGGAGAAACCATTCTTTGTAACATTTAATTTTAATACAAGGGGCGGCCTGGGAAACTCATATTGTTTATCTTCATATATTTGTTCTTTTGAAAGAATTTCTATCATATCATTCTTATAAATTATTCCGGTCTTCTGGTACCCGTTGCCATAAGTATCATCCGAATATATCCCGCTATAACCCGGAAGCAGGTCCATCAATGCATCAAAGGAGGAAGTACTTGCGATCTCCTGAACAGCATACAGGTCTATATCGAGGTTTTCAATTATAATTTTATAGGACTCTTTGGATTTATCACCATTATCAGGATAATTATGCATATTCCATGTAACCAGTTCAAATGTTTTATCCTGGCCGATCCTTTCAAGGTTATGCTCTATCCCTTCGGGTTCTAATTCAGCAGGGGTTCTGCAACCATTGATAAGGATAAAAGTAAGAATTAATAAAGAGTATAAAATACCGGTTCCAGTTTTTTTCATAAACTATTTTTACACCAGATCAATAAAAATATCAATTCACCTGTCCCCATTACACAAGAAGCAAGAATACAGGAGCAAGAAGTAAGAATAAAAAAAAACACTTTTTCTGTTTCTACTGTCTTCTGACTTCTTAGTTACAACTATGTCGCTTTACATAGTTGCCGAAGGCGCCCTCATTGCATTTGGTTGTGCAAATTTGCCTTAGGCCAAATTTGTCTGACTTCTAATTAAAGTGCCTGTCCCCTTTTCTAAATAATAATAAAGTATTCATGATGAATTTGGCGCAGCCGTCCTTCTGCAAAAGCGGGCACTACAGGAGCGACTCGAATGCCGATCGCTCCGCAGCCAGCAGCGTTAAGCGGATGATAGCATCCGTAGCGGGAAGCGTTGCAGATGACGGCGAGAGCAAGGAAAAAATAAGAGTCTGTCCCCTTTTCTTTTTGACAATAAAAGTGCCATAAATTAGAATAGAACGAAAAGCGAGGAAAAAATGGGATTTATAAAATTAAATGATCTGGAGCAAAAAGAGATCGTTCCCGGATACCGGGTGAGATTTGTCCATTCAGAACAAATGACAACAGCCTATTGGGAGGTTACTGCAGGAGCGGAACTTCCACTTCATTCACATATGAACGAACAGGTTTCAAATGTCACCGAGGGTGAATTTGAATTCAACCTGAACGGTGACACAAGGATCCTCCGGCCCGGAGATGTTGTAGTTATACCTTCAAATATTCCACACAGCGGGAAAGCAGTAACAAACTGCAGAATAATTGATACATTTTATCCGGTCAGGGAAGATTATAAATAGTTTTTTATAACAAAAAAAGAGGTGAAATATGAAAGAAGAGAACAATAATATCAGAGAAATAGCTCCCAGGACAATAAAGAATTTAATAGAGTTCTCCATAAATACTTATCCCAAAGCCCCGGCTCTCTCATTTTTTGATCAGGATCCTGTAACCTATGGAGAACTTGGAATAAGAATTAAAGAACTATCAGAATTATTAAAGAAAAATGAAATAAGGAAAGGGGATAAAGTAGCAATTGTAGGTGAAAATTCCCCCAACTGGGGAATATCCTACCTCAGTATAACAACTATGGGAGCAGTTGCAGTTCCGATACTTCCCGATTTTCCTCAGGGAGATATTGAAAATATTTTAAACCACTCTGAAAGTAAAATACTTTTTGCCACTAAAAAACAGTTCGATAAATTAAGATATGAAAAATGCGGGAATATAAGAAAAGTTATCATTCTGGATGATCTCCACATTGAGGAAACTGAGTTTGAAACCGTTCAATTCACAGAATTTTTAAACGGCGCAATGAAAAAAATATCTGCGATCATCCATGATATAGGTGAATTTACAGGGCTTGTATCCGGAGACGTGGAAGAGGAAGACCTGGCAGCCATTATTTACACATCCGGTACAACAGGTATGTCAAAAGGTGTGATGCTTACCCATAAAAACATAGTATCAAACGTTAACTCAATGAACCACATAATCAACTTTAGCGAAGAAGACAGATTCCTCTCTCTCCTTCCCCTTTCACATGCACTTGAATGTACAATCGGTTTCCTTCTGCCACTGTCTTCAGGTGCATCAGCCTGGTATATGGGGTCCGCCCCGACACCTTCTCTTATAAAAAAAGCCTGCCCGATAGTGAAACCGACCTGTATTCCCATGGTTCCTCTGTTAATAGAAAAAATATTCAAAAAGAGGGTTAAAACACTTCTTGAAAAAAATAAAATGACAAAAATAATCTCAAAAACACCTTTTTTGAAGAAACTAATATACAAAAAAGCCGGAAAAGCAATTCTCGATTTTTTCGGAGGCAATGTACGGACCATTGCGATCGGAGGTGCTCCCCTCGGATCGGAAGTTGAAGATTTCCTGAGGATATCCGGGTTCCCCTATGTAATGGGATACGGACTGACAGAAACATCTCCCCTGCTCACAGGTGAAAAGATAACAGAAACCAGGAAAGGATCTTCCGGCTACCCTATAAAAGATGTTGAAGTTAAAATAGAAAATAAAGATCCGGAAACCGGAGTTGGAGAGATCTATGCAAAAGGCCCGAACCTCATGAGGGGATATTATAAAAATGAAAATATCACAAATGAGGTCATGACTGATGACGGCTGGTTCAAAACCGGAGATAAAGGATATATGGATAAAGATAATTTCCTTTATATAAAGGGAAGATCAAAGAATATGTTTCTCGGACCCAGCGGAGAAAATATCTATCCGGAAGTAATAGAAGAAAAACTTAATGAAATTCTGATCGTTGACGAATCTCTGGCAATTGAGAACAGAGGTGATGTAGAAGCATTGATCCACCTTGATCAGGAAATTCTTCAACCCTTAATCACAGGGAAATCCGAAGAAGGCCAGAAAAAAGCTATAGAAAAAATTCTTGAAGATATAAGGATAGAGGTAAATGAAAAACTGCCTCCATTCTCCAGAATAAAGAAATGTTTTTATCAAAGTGAACCATTTACAAAAACAGCAACAAAAAAGATAAAAAGATACCTTTACTACCATCCGCAATAGAAAAAGACTTACTCATATTATTAACATAAAGCAGGAGAAGAATAGCAGATATGTCTGAATTATTTAAACTTGATTTTTTTCAGGAAAAGGCTATACAGCTTATTGAAGCTGGAAATTCAGTAATTGTTTCTGCCCCCACAGGAGCCGGAAAAACACTTATTGCAGAACATATAATGAGAAAAAGCCTCCTGGAAAATAAAAGAATAATCTATACGTCACCCGTTAAAGCTTTATCAAATCAGAAATTCAGAGATTTTTCTAAAGAATTCAAAGACAAAACAGGAATTGTGACAGGTGATGTATCTATTAATCCCGATGCCCCTCTTCTGATAATGACCACTGAAATATTGAGGAACAGGTTATACAGAAAGTCCATACCTGACGGAGAATATTCCTGGATCATTTTTGATGAGATACATTATATTGATGACCCGGACAGAGGAACTGTATGGGAAGAGTCTTTAATGTTCCTCCCGGAGGGAACAAATTTTCTGGGCCTCTCTGCGACACTTCCCAACCTGAATGAACTCTCTGCATGGATCAGAACTCTTCACAAAAACAAAATTGAAACAGTAATAGAAAACTCAAGGCCGGTACCGCTTAAATTTTATTATATTCGCAGGGGGAAAACTTTTAATTCCATTGATTCACTTTTTGCCGGAAAACCCGAAAGATACAGAAATAAATATGATAACGCCCCTTTTCTACGTAAAAAACTTCCTTCAGACAGAGATATTTTTTCATTGGTACAATCTCTTCAGTCACAAAGCAGATTACCGGCCATCTATTTTACATTGAACAGGAAAAGGACATCAAAACTGGCTTCAGCAATCTCCACTTTGAATTTTTTAAATGAAAAGGAAAGATTATCCGCAAAAGATCTTATTGACAGGTTTTCAAAAAAAGGAAATTTGACAGAAAATCCCGGGTATGTGGAGATCGTACCAACATTAAGAAAAGGTATTGCATACCATCACGCAGGAATGCTTCCCTCAGTGAAGGAACTTGTGGAACAACTTTTTACCATGGGGTTAATAAAAGTTGTTTTTGCCACTGCAACCTTTGCACTGGGAATAAACATGCCTGCAAAAACTGTAATATTTGACGAGATCAAAAAAAGGTCAGGAAGAAGTTTCCGGATAATATCAAAAAGGGACTTTTTTCAGATGGCGGGAAGGGCCGGCCGCAGAGGTATTGATACTGTTGGATATGTTTACAGTTTTGTTGATCAATCCATACAATACCATTCGGCAAAATCTTTGACTGAAGGTGATTTTGAGCCGGTTCGCAGCAGGTTTGCCCTTTCCTATGCAGGAATATTAAATTTGTACGAAGAATATGGAGAGGATATATTAGATATCTATAGTAAAACATTCAAATACTTTACAGAAAAAATGGAAGAGGGAACATTTAAGGCCGGAAGGCTGAAAAATAAAATAAAGGTTTTAAAAGATCTTAAATATATAGAAAAGGGGAAAGTATCTAAAATCGGTTCAATTGCAAGAGAGATCCATGGTTATGAACTGCCAATGGGTGAATTTTTAAATAAAAGGTTATTAGAAAAACTATATCCGAAAGACCTTGTATATATAACACTTGCACTTGTATATGAACCGAGAAAAGATGATATAAAAAGCCCAAGTCATGGACGGTCAAAATATCTTTATAAACTATTGAATCCCCTGATATCCCGGATCCATAAAATAGAGAAGAACAACAAAGTCTCATCCTTCAGCCCTTCACTCAACTTTAAACTCTCATCAGCAGCAGAATTGTGGATGAAGGGAGAGCCCTTTTACTGGAGTGTTTACATGGCGGAAATTGATGAAGGCGACCTCATCAGATATTTCAGGATGTCGATACAGATCTTAAGAGAACTTATAAAATTAAAACTTTCTGATGATCTGAAAAGTAAAATAAAAAAAGGGATAAATTTGATAAACAGAGAAATAATTGATGCAGAAAAGGAGTTACGAAGTGAAAACATTTGAAATCAGAGGTTTGAAAAAGGAATTTAACAGCAGGCCTGCCCTTAACGGCCTTGATCTTAAATTGGAGAGAGGGGATATCTACGGATTATTAGGCCCGAACGGAGCAGGGAAAACCACTACTATAAAAATTATTGCCGGTTTATTAGGATATGATACAGGGAAGTTATTTATTGATAAAAATGAATTTGAAAGGAATAACCTTAGCCTTAAGAAGCTGATTTCATACGTTCCGGACGATCCCTTTATTTATCCCAAGCTTACGGGAGAAGAACATCTCCACTTTTTTGCCGACCTCTATAAGATCCCGGAGGAAAAAAGGGCAGAAAAATTTGATTTTTTTTTTAAATATTTTGAATTTGAACTATACAGGCATGAACTGACAGAGACCTATTCAGCCGGAACAAGGCAGAAATTATTAATATCACAGGCAATTCTTGTAGAACCTGAGATCCTCCTCCTTGATGAACCCCTCGTCTCAATCGACCCTGTGGTTGGGAGAAAGTTTAAGATCCTCTTAAAAGAACTTGCCGGGAAAGGTACAATAATCATTTTTGCAACTCATATTCTTCCCCTGGCCCAGGAAGTGAGTACAAAGATCGGTATAATTATAAACGGCAAAATTGAGGTTGAAGGCAGTATGGAAGAGCTGCAGAAAAGCTCAAAAGGGAAGAACCTGGAAGATTTTTATTTTGAAAAGGTAATGGAACATGAAAATTCTTTTAAAAGTTAAATTTAAAAGCCTTGTAAATACAATAAAAAATTCATCTTCACGGAAATATATCCTTTTTCTCCTGTTTGGGATATTAATATTTGCCCTGTTATCTGTAATTTCAGTAAAAGTATTCGGATATATTTATAATCAGAGTGATTTTACACTTCCGTTAAAATATTTTTTAGCGGAAAAACTTTTGACAATGGTATTTCTTACAATGTACACAATGCTGATATTATCCTCGCTTATCTCCACTCTCAATATTTTTTTCCTCTCAAAAGATCTTAATCTGCTATTTTCATCTCCCATACCTCCGGGAAAAATATTTTTCTGGAAAGGGATCGAGGTTTTGATCAACAGTTCTGCCATGGTAGTTTTTTTTTCATTACCTGTTCTATTTTCATACTTTTATTATTTTTCTCCTTCATCAGGAAATATTATTCTTTCAATTCTATCTTTCCTGCTGTTTATAATTTCAGGAGTTCTGTTAGGTATCACAACCGGTTTTATAATTCCCGGATTTATCTCTGTTAAAAGACTGCAGCCTGCACTCTCCGTAACATCTATTCTTCTAATATCCTTTGTTGTTATTTTCATAAGAATGCTCCAGCCTGAAAAATTCGGTAACCCCGATATTATTGACAATGTACTGGAATATATCGGAAGCTTTTCCACTCCGTTTTTTAAACATTTCCCTTTCCACTGGCTCTCAAATTCCATGATATCAATATCGAAAGGGGGATATTCGGATTATTTGAATTTCGGGATCTACTTCCTGATCTTAATATCAGTTTTTATCCTTATCTTATGGTATTTTCAAAAAAGGTTTTACTTTAAGCTTTTTGACAAATTAAAGAGAGGAATATCAGGTGGAAGAAAAACATCAACCTGGAAAAAAAGATTGATAAAAGGTGATTATGGCACACTTTTAAATAAAGAGTTAAAATCATTTTTAAGAACACCTGAACAATGGTCCCAGCTGCTGGTGATAGGAGCCATAATAGTTGTATTCATTATGAACATGAAGGTCATTCCCCTCCCTTCACCCCAGATCAAAAATTTTATTGCATATATGAATATCGGAATGGCTGCTTTTATAGTAACAGGTTTAAATTCAAGATTTACCTTTACCTCAATACCAATGGAAAATCCGGGAATTGTTCATATCCTTGCCTCCCCTTTCGACAGAAGAAAAATACTCAAATTCAAACTAATTTTCTATATGATACCAATGATGGCATTAGCATTTTTCCTTTTCTTCACAGGAGAAATAACTTTAAAACTTGACAGAATTGCCAGGATCTCCGGCATCATTTACCTTGTTCCGGCAGTTTTTTTTATAACCCTGATGGCTTTTTTCTTCAGCCTCAGGATAAAAGGCTCCAAGGCGCTTTCGCCACAACACCTTATAGTATCAAGAGAAGGAATATCTTTTATGCTCTGGAGCATGATATACATAGGCCTCTCTATTATGTATATGATAAGGCCTCTTTATATCTATTTTTTTCACAAATTTACAGGAAAGGAGATACCATATGGAGAAATCACTTTATGGATTGCCGGATTTTTCCTTATCAATTTCCTTATCATATCTTACTTTTACAGAAATATGAGAAAAGAATGGAGAGAGAAAGAATTTTTATGATTTTCTCTAAAATAATAAAATTAAATTTAATAATAATTTTACTTTAAAAGATTTCTTTCCATGAAGGTGGATTCCGGGATCTTTATATCAAATTCAATCTTCTTTAACTCCATTCTGGTACTTGAATTTTTTCTCAATTTATCTTCCAGAATTACAGTCGTGGGATAATACCTGTTTTTGAAAAATTTTATATCCTCCACTTTTAATATCTTCAGCAACTTTCCGCTTTTTGCATAAAGCTCCTCTTTTAATCCGATAAATCTCTCTTCGTCCACCCATATCTTTCGTGTAAAATATGTCTGCTTTTTTATTTTTGATGTCAGAAGGATCACATAACAATTCCTTCCGTTTATCTTCTCATCACCAAGCCTTTTACCCGAATATTCCTCAAATAGCTTTTTAGATTTCTCCGTCATATCCTCATATGAAAAATCAGATCCCATCATACTTCTTCTGAGCATATGGCCTGACAAACGCATTACCCTTTCCGCAGATGGATAATAGATCTTTATGATATCATCCAGTTTCAGCATCTTTGTACCTTTGTCTCTGGCAGGGCTCAAAAATTCAATAAATGATTTATTGTTCCCGACAGAATATGAGGACATCTTTTTAATTATCTTTCTATTTTTAATGGAAATTATCATATCTATTTCAGTATAAGCACTTTTATAAACCATATTTTCATCTATCTTTTCAAGGATCTCAAAGGGTTTGAGTTCATTTTGTGAAAAAATGAACACTGGCAGTAATAAAATCAAATAAAAATAAGCTCGTTTAATCATTTCCTTCTCCCTCTACACTTTAAGTTTTGATCTGAATGCTTCCACGGGCAGCATTTTTGATGATTTAACAGCAGGATAAAGCACAGCTACTATGGAAATTAACAATCCGAATAAAAAAGATCTGGCAATAATTTCCATAGTAAGTTCCGGATATATGATCTTTCCATAAATTGCAATGGGAATATCCAGCTTTTCCCACATTTCCTTACCAACCATTTCTGCAAAGTTGATACCGGTTTTCTGCAGCCATGCAGATAATCCGCCACCCAATAGTATTCCAAGAAAAGAACCGATAAATCCAATGAATAATGCCTCGGTAACAATAAGTGAAAATATTTCCCTGTTCTTCATACCCAGAGCTTTAAGAACACCTACTTCCTGGTTTCTCTCCATAACGGTCATTAACATTGTATTCAATATAACAAGTGCCACAATAAGGAGGATGATCCCCAGTATTTTGCTCCATATCTGTTTAGCCATTGGCAAAACTGTTCCTATAATTTCATCCTCCTGCCATGGGATCGACAATATTGATCTGCCGAACTCCCTTCCACCCAGAATAGCGCCGATCTTTGCTGAAACTTCGCCTGAATTGTCTTTATTATTAAGGTAGACCAGTATCTCATGGGATGAATCTCCACAATCCAGCATTTGCCTCCCGAATTTTACAGGGATAAAAACCAGATGTTTATCAATATAGGTAAATCCCGAATCAAAGATCCCCGATATTCGAAAAGGGAGTGCATAGGTTGAATAATTTATATCTGTAGTTAAAATGAGGATCTCATCATTCACATTTAAATTCATCTTTTCCGCAAATAACCTGCCGATAACGGCTTCTTTCTTATCTTCACTTAAATAGCTGCCTTTCAATACACATTCTGCAAGCCCCATATGTTCATTAAGGATTTCAGGATTACACCCCATAACTACCGCCGGTTCATTCAGTTCACCTTTACTGATGAGAGAATGGAATTTAACAAAGGGGCTTACAAGTTTTACTCCGTCAATACCCTTAATTTTTTTTGAAAGGGTTTCCGAATTCAGGATCAATTCTTCTTTCGGCATTATCCTGTCAAGCCTCAGGAACTCGGATGAAATAATTTTTACATGGCCCGTTCTGATCTTAACTGCAACATCGGTTGAATTAGTAAGAATTCCCTCTATATAACTTGATGCAAAAACCAGCATGGTTATCCCCAGGGTTATTGCCAGTATTGTAAAAAATGTACGCTTTTTATTCCTTGAAATATTTTTCAGTCCCAGTTTTAATATATTTGATAACATAATAATACTCCTTAAAAATGCCTGAGCGCATCAACAGGATCCATTTTAGCTGCCCTGCTGGCGGGATAATATGTAGCTGCAACAGAAATAAGAGTCCCCAGTAAAAAAGTATAGAGTAATACATCAAAGGTCAGATCGGCATAAAAAGTATCCTTTACAGGATAAATGGAAGAAACCACATCCTGATAGGTTTTACCGAAAGATTTCATTGTCAATCCATAAACCTCCATATACCAGCCACCCAGGCCGCCCAGGATACAACCCAGAAGCGAACCGAAAACTCCGATAAACCCTCCTTCGATCAGAAAAACTTTCTTTATTTCCCATCTGTTCATTCCAAGAGCTTTCATCATTCCTATTTCCCTTGTCCTTTCAAGTACAGCCATCAGCATAGTATTAACTATACCCATAGATGCAATAAAGAGCATTATCATTATAAGAATTGCAGTATTTTTTGTTTTCATTTTACTGATGGCCAGAAAATCGCCGGCTAATTGATCCCATGAAAAAACATCGTAATCCAGTCCCGACTTATTTATTTCTTCCTTTATAAGGGTTTTAACCTCCTGTATCCTGTCAAAATCCAGAGTTCCAAGACGAACCACCACTTCAGTAACTCCCGAGTTCATACTCATTGCCTCACGGGTAAGCTTAAGAGGCAAAAAGATATATCCGCTGTCAACACCCGGGTTTTTTGTCTCAAAAATTCCTTTTACTTCAAAATCCATCGCATTCCAGGTGAAATTTTCATCATCCTTTGAAGTGATCATCCTGGCAGTAACCATATCACCTGTTTTAAGCCTCATATCTTCAGCAAAATCTTTCCCTATCACTATCTGGTACTCATCCTCTTCCAGCCACTCCCCCTCAACGAGAGATTCCTTTACATTAAATATAAAGGGATCCAGTTCTGTTTCAATACCTGCACCAATACAGGGCAGTTCATCACTGCCATTTATCAGGCTGCACGGAAACAATATCCTCCTTTCAATTCCTTCTATATATTTGATCTTTTTCAGGGTCTCCAGAAAGGGGAGGCAGTCTTTTAAAACCTTATCAGTCGGCAACTCATCTTTCTCCTCAAAATATCCGGTTTTAAATATTTTTATATGTGATGTCTGACTGTTAATGATATTATTAAAAGACTGCTTATCAATTCCATTCATAAGAGTAATTCCAATGATCAACAGGGCCAGTCCTATGGAAACCGCTGAAAGGGTTATAAATGTTCTCTTTTTAAACCGGAAAATATTTCTCATCCCGAGTTTTATCAGATTTTTCATTTTAGCCTCTCTTTTTATCTGACTCTATTTTACCGTCCTTCAGCATTATCAGACGTTCTGCAAAATCCATAACCATCCTGTCATGGGTTGAGAACACAAAAGTAACTCCCATTTTTTTATTAAGTTCCAACATCAGTTCAACCACATCTTTTCCTGAATCTGAATCAAGGTTTGCTGTAGGTTCATCTGCAAGTATAAGCCTTGGCCCCTTAACAAGTGCTCTTGCAATAGATACACGCTGCTGCTGGCCTCCGCTCAGTTCAGAAGGTTTCCGGGTTAAAAAATCTTTTAATCCAACCTCTTCAAGAATGGATTCTGATTTCTCCCTCCTTTCTCCAGGGCTCATATTTCCTTTCAGTATCAAAGGGAATTCGACATTTTCAAAAGCAGTAAAGATGGGGATCAGGTTAAAGGTTTGAAATATGAATCCTATCCCCGACTTACGCAATTCTGCAAGTTGATTCTCATTTTTTGATCTTATATCCGATCCGTTGAAAAAAAAATTACCTGATGTTGCCCTGTCCAGACAACCGATAATATTAAGAATAGTTGTTTTACCGGAGCCGGATGGACCGGCTATTGAAAGAAATTCCCTGTCATCAATAGTGAAAGAGACATCATTTAATGCCGGAAATTCTATATTACCTGTTTTGTAGATCTTAAAAATATTTTCAAATTTTACCAGTGCCATTTATACCTCCGTTAAAAATTAATTTTCAGCCATACGAAATATGCATTCATATTTCCCCTGTTGAACTCTCCGCCTTTTTGTCCAAAAGGGAAATAAGCTCCTGTTGTCAGAGAAACATTTTGAAAAACTTCATAACTTATTGATGGATTAATAATATAACTACCATCATCCCAGTTTCCGATATAACTAACCGATGCAGATAAAAAATCTGAAAGTCCATATCTCAGCATTGAAATAAAATATTCCTTTCCAAGCGTAAACCGGCCTCCTTCATTAAGAAGGTCATAATTATAAATCGATATATTTTTTTCACCACTCTGGTCATAAAAATATTCATTCATCCAGTAGATACCTGAACCGACCGGAAAAGTATAATCAAACCCGAAAACAACCTTAAGATTATTCTCAGAATCAGAATCAAAAAATCCACACTCCAGCCACCATCCTATAAAATTTTCCCCCCTCAGGTCAATTCCATATATTAACTCTTTATCCATTCCCCTGTTGATAAGGGTAAGTCCAATATCTATTCCTCCCAGTAGAGTTTGAAATCTTATCCCGGATTTTGAGGAACTAAAATTCTTTTCAGGTGAAAATACTCCCATGAAACTTGACCTTTTCCCAAGAGGAACATATACCTTGAAAGCATTCACACCCGGTTTTTCTTCCTTTGGTTCAAAAATATTTATCCTGTTAAATACATCAAGGGGAGCCCAGATATAAGATACTCCCATTGCCACTCTCTGTTTGCCGATAGTTACATCAAATTTCTTAAAATGAATGTCAACAAAAGCCCGGTCAAGATCAATTTTAAAATTTTCCTTTGTATCTACCTGAGTTTTTCCATTATTTTCGTTAACTCCGAAAGGCGAGGAAACAAACCCGTGAAAAGTAAAGAGGTCCAGAGCAAGGTTTACAGTAACATTTTTCGCTGGTTCTGATTTCAGTTTAAGCCTTATGCGGTTGTAATCTCCCAAATATATATTATTTCCATCTTCATTCGGATCTTCCTCAAAAGTATTAATTAAAAAAAACCTGTTCTCAAAATACCCGAATATATCAGTTTCTCCCGATAATAAAGTTGTAATTAAGACCATTATTATCAGTATCACTGATTTTTTTATCATAATATTAAATGTTTAGTACAAAGCAGTTTTTTTTGCAACCTGAAAATAAGAGAAAACAAGGATTTTTATTTTTTTATTATAATAGTTTAAAATAATATTATGGAAATATTTGAATCCTTAAAAAACACAGACCCTGTATGGCTTGCTCTTTACGCAACACTCTTTACATGGTTCCTTACAGCTCTTGGCTCCGGAGTGGTATTCTTTTTTAAAACCATCAACAGGAAAATGCTTGACGGAATGCTCGGGTTTGCAGCAGGGGTTATGATAGCTGCAAGTTACTGGTCACTTTTAGCTCCAGCAATAGAGATGGGATCTGATTCATCTCTCCCGTCATGGTTCCCCGCAGCAACAGGTTTCCTCCTGGGTGCTGCTTTTTTATGGATAATGGATAAAACC
>JBDLJQ010000073.1:0-13265 GCA_039714255.1 Acidobacteriota bacterium | reverse complement strand
AGAGATGGTAATGCCCGGAGATAATGCAACATTTAATATAGAACTTATAACCCCGATAGCAATGGAAAAAGGGTTGAAATTTGCTATCAGAGAGGGTGGGAGAACAATCGGAGCAGGATCTGTTACCGATATTATTGAATAAAAATGGCAAAAAGTGATAAAAGAGTAAAACTGCAGTTAAAGTGCAGTGAATGTTCGGAAAAGAACTATGCTACAATTAAAAGCAAAGTTAATACAACTGAAAAATTGAATCTGAACAAATATTGTCCCAGATGTAAAAAGCATACACTCCATAAGGAGGTAAAATAGGTCAGTAGTTCAATTGGTAGAGCACCGGTCTCCAAAACCGGCAGTTGGGGGTTCGAGTCCCTCCTGACCTGTTCCTTTAAAAATGAAAAAAGAAAATATATTTAAACGGATTGGCAATTATTTAACTGAGGTTAAGGGTGAACTGAAAAAGGTTACCTGGCCGACAAAAAATGATTTGATAAAGACAACAATTGCGGTGTTCATATCATCATTGATCTTCGGTGTATTTTTATTCTTAGTGGATATGGCGTTTTCCAAGGTTATCAATCAAATTATAGGGATATTCGAATAGGGATACTATGTCTAAAAAGTGGTATATAATTCATGTTTTCTCCGGAGCTGAAGAGTTTGTAGTAAAAGCTCTCACAGAGAAGATCAAAAAATACAAAATGGAAGATAGTATTACTGATATAGTTATTCCAAAGGAAAATGTAATAGAGATTAAAAGTGGAAAAAAGGTTATTAGTGAAAAAAGGTCATTCCCGGGTTACATTCTTGTTGAAATGGATATGAATGATAAGAACTGGTATTTTGTAAGGAATACTCCAAAAGTTACAGGTTTTGTAGGATCGGGTAAGAAACCTAAACCTCTGTCAGAAAAAGAAGTTGGAATAATACTTAAACATATTGAAGTTACACAGGAAACACCGAAACCTAAATATCATTTTGACGTAGGTGATTCGGTGAAAATAATTGACGGGCCGTTTATAAACTTTAATGGCGTTGTTGATAATGTCCAACCGGATAAAAATCTTCTAAAGGTGATAGTAACTATCTTCGGAAGGCCGACTCCGGTTGATTTGACGTTTTTACAGGTAGAAAAAATTTAGGAGAATTATAATGGCGGGTCCAAAAGAAAAGCAAATTAAAACATCTTTCAAGCTGCAACTTCCAGCTGGAAAAGCGACTCCGGCCCCACCGGTGGGACCGGCACTGAGTCAGCATCAGCTTAATATTATGGAATTTGTTAACCAGTTCAATAAAGCTACTGCTAAGATGGAAGACGGAATGATAGTTCCGGCTGAAGTACTGGTTCACCCGGATAAAACCTTTACTTTAATATTAAAAACACCTCCGGCTTCTTATCTTCTTAAAAAAGCAGCAGGTATTATGAAAGGTTCAGGAGAACCGAATAAAAATAAGGTTGGGAAGGTTTCTGTAAAACAACTGGAAGAGATAGCAGCAATGAAACTTGAAGATCTTAATACAAATGATATTCAGGAAGCGAGAAAGATAATCGAAGGCTCTGCCAGAAGTATGGGATTGGAGATTAAAAAATGAGTAAACGTGGAAAAACTTATGTAGCTAATAAAAATACTATAGAAGACAAAAATTATAATTCTCAGGAAGCAATAGAGAAGCTCAAGGAATTGAAATCTAAAAAATTCGATGAGTCAGTTGATCTTTCTGTAAGACTGGGAGTTGATCCGAAGTATCCTGAGCAGATGGTACGCGGAACCATCGTTCTTCCTCATGGTACAGGTAAAACCAAAACGGTACTTGTTATCGCCTCAGGAGAGAAACAGAAAGAAGCCGAGGAAGCCGGTGCAGATTTTTATGGCGGTGAAGAAATGGCTGAAAAGATCCAGAAAGAAAACTGGAGTGATTTTGATGTGCTTGTTTCTACGCCGGATATGATGAAGAACATTGGTAAACTTGGAAAGGTTTTAGGCCCGAAAGGCCTGATGCCCAGTCCGAAAGCAGGTACTGTGACTTTTAATATTAAAGAGACAGTATCAGAAATAAAGAAGGGAAGGATAGAATTTAAAGTAGATAAATCAGGTATTATTAATACCAGTATGGGAAAGTTATCTTTTGAGAAAAGCCAGCTTGTTGAAAATGTAAATAGCCTTGTTGAAGCAATATTAAAAGCAAAACCGGTTTCACTTAAAGGCAAATATGTTCACTCAATATCTATCAGTTCAACAATGAGTCCTTCCATTAAATTAGATATCCAGGAATTTGAGAAGGGTTAGGAGGTTATCGTGCCAAGCAAACAAATATTAGAGGATAAAAAGAAAAAGGTTGATGAGATCGGTGCAATTTTCAACAGTAATGGTGTTTACCTTATTGATTACAGAGGATTGAGTGTTCCTGAAATTGAAGACCTTAGGACAAAGATAAAAACTTCGGATGCTGAGTTTAAGATCATTAAGAACAGGCTTGCAATAAAATATTTTGAAAAAGAGAAAAAAGAATTTGGCAGAGATGTTTTTAACGGCCCTACAGCAGTTGCATATTCTGATGAAAAATTTGTTGAAGTAGCAAAGATCGTAGTTGATTTTGAAAAGGATACAAAAAAAATTAAGATCAAATCCGGATTTATTGAAAATAAATTCGTAACTATTGATGAGATAAAAAATGTAGCCAAGCTGCCTGGTAAAGATCAGTTAATGGCTCAGCTTGCATTCTCTATCGCCCATCCATTAAAGAAAATGGGTATGGCACTCTCATCACCGTTAAAGAATGTATTAGTTTTAATGAATAATTTAAAAGATAAAAAGGAAAAGGAGGAAAAGAACAATGGCTGAAATGAAAAAGGAGGACTTCTTTAAACATTTGGACAAGTTAACTGTACTTGAACTTGCTGACTATATTAAAGAGTTTGAAGAGAGATACGGAATCAAGGCTGAAATGGCTGCGATGCCTGTTGCAGGGGGAGCCGCTGCTCCAGTTGCCGGTGAAGCTGAAGTTGAAGAAAAAACCGATTTTGACGTTATACTTAAAAGTGTAGGCCCTAAAAAGATAAATGTTATTAAGGTTGTTAGGGAAGTAACGGATCTGGGTTTGAAAGAAGCAAAAGATGTAGTTGACAAAGCACCTGGCGAAATTAAAAAAGGTGTTTCTAAAGAAGAAGCTGATGAAATTAAAAAGAAATTTGATGAAGTAGGTGCTGAAGTAGAAATAAAATAGATGCACTGCTTCTCAAATAAAGCAAAAAAAAAGATAAAGGATAAGTATGCCAAAAAATAATAAGTATATTGATAGAATAAGTTTCTCAAAAATTGAGTCCCCTATTGAGATTCCTGATCTTCTTGAAGTACAGACAAAGTCCTATAAGACTTTTCTTCAAATAGATGAACTACCCGAAAAAAGAAAGAATACCGGTATTCAGGGGGCCTTTAAATCAATATTTCCTATATCTGACTTTAAAGAAACTGCAATTCTGGATTTTGATTCCTATTCCCTGGGCGAATGGTCGTGTAAATGCGGTAATCTCCAGGGGGTAGAACTTTCAAAACCTTATTGTAAAAAGTGTGGATCTGTTTTAAAGGCAGATGAAAAAGCAGGAAGTGAATCAATTTGTCCCGAATGTGTCAGCAAAGGCACTGTGGAACATTCTACCTGTGATAAATGTGGGGACAGGGTAAGGCTTAAGATAAAATATACTCCTGAAGACTGTCTTGACAAGGGATTTGATTATTCAATACCTTTAAAAGTTAAATTAAGGCTTGCCTTATATGACGAAGAGAAGAAAGGTGAAAAAATAATCAAAGACATTAAGGAACAGGAAATATTTTTTGGCGAAATTCCATATATTACACATAGAGGAACCTTTATCATTAATGGTACGGAGAGAGCTGTAGTTTCACAGTTACAGAGATCCCCGGGAGTTTATTTTCTTCCGGGAAAATCCAGAGGTGAATTCAGTGCCAAGATAATACCTGCCAGGGGAGCATGGATAGAACTTGAAGAAAAATTGAACCTCCTGCAGGTCAGGCTCGATAAAAAAACGAAAAGGATAAATATTACAACTTTTCTCAAGGCAATGGGCCTGAGTGATGATTATGATATTATTGACCATTTTTATTCAATAGTTCAGGTAAAACTTGAAAACGGGATCTTCTATATGAAGAACTCACGGTTTTTAAAGGATACTAAACTTACAGCACCAGTGCTTGATTCCAAAGGAAAGAAGTTTCTTGATACAGGAACAAAACTGATGATCAAACATATCACTGACATGGAAAAAGAGGGAATCGAATTCGTACCGGTAGACATTGAGCTTCTGGAAGATATGTATTCTGCTTTGGATCTCAAAGACATTCTCCGTTCTAATGAAGTTATTACTACAACACAGATCAAGAAACTAAGAAAATCCGGCGATAGTTTTTCTGTATTTTTTCCTGAAAGTGATGAAGAAGAATTCGGTCCTATAATTGCGTATACACTCAGGAAAGATAAAAAGAAAAAAGATGTGGAAATTACAGAGAAAGTTGTAATACAGAGTGAAGATGACCTTGAGGACAAAGTTCCGAAAAATCAGGGAGATGCTTTTATTGAGATATTTAAAAAGCTGAGGCCGGGTGAACCTGTAACGCTTGAAGGATCAAAAAAGTTTTTTGAAAATATGCTTTCTGATCCCAGAAGGTATGACCTTTCTTCAGTTGGAAGGTTAAAACTAAATATAAAATTAGGCCTGAAAGAAGATGTCCAGGATGGAATATTTGTCCTTACTCTTGAAGATATAGTTGAAATTTTAAAATATTATCTAAGACTGAAATATGACAGATCCGGAAAGATGACCGTTGATGATATTGACCATCTCGCAAACAGAAGGATCAGAGCAGTTGGTGAACTTGTAGAAAATGCATTCAGAATTGGACTTTTAAGGCTTGAAAAGATAATTAAAGAGAGAATTACAAATGCTCAGGATATTTCGATCCTTCTCCCCAGGGAATTACTGAATACAAAGCCTGTGTTTGCAGCGATAAAGGAATTTTTTGGGACATCTCAGTTATCACAGTTTATGGATCAGACCAATCCGCTGGCTGAAACAACTCATAAAAGAAGAATTTCTGCATTGGGACCCGGGGGACTTAACAGAGAAAGGGCCGGTTTTGAAGTCAGAGACGTTCATTCCTCTCATTATGGGAGAGTTTGCCCTATTGAAACACCTGAAGGCCCCAATATCGGACTCATCTCATCTTTTACTACTTATTCACGGGTGAATGATTATGGATTTATTGAAACACCCCTGAGACGAGTGATCGATGGTAAGGTCACAAACCACTACAAAATACTCTATTCCGGAAATTCAAAGTTTAAGTATAAAGAGTTAGTTGAAGAGGTTGAACTTGAAAAAGAGATCGCAAATCTGAAAAAAGGTAAGAAAGAATTACCTTCATTTGAATATCATCCTTTCTTTCTGACTGCATGGGAAGAAGAAGGGTTTATTATTGCCCAGGCAAATGCCATACTCGATGAGAACCTTAAATTCACTGCAAAAAGAGTTAATTCGAGAAAGGGAAGTGAAACAATACTATGTGATCCTTTAGAAATTGATTATATTGATATTTCGCCAAAACAGATAGTTTCAGTTTCTGCTGCTTTAATACCATTTCTTTCTCATGATGATGCAAACAGAGCTCTAATGGGATCTAACATGCAGAGGCAGGCAGTTCCTCTTGTTAATCCGGAGACTCCTATTGTAGGTACAGGAATGGAGTACAAACTGTCAAAAGATTCCGGAAGTGTTATTGTTTGCAAAAGGTCCGGCGTTGTTATGAATTCAGATGCGGAAAGGATAATTATTAAAGCCGATCTGAAGAAGGACGGAGGTGATTCATCAGAAATCACTGCAGACCTTTATGAACTGAAAAAATTCAGACGCTCAAATCAGAATACTCTGATAAATCAGAGGCCTCTTGTCAGACCCGGTGATATTGTAGAGAAAGGTCAGATACTTTGTGACGGACCCGGTTCAGAGAGAGGAGAGTTAGCACTGGGAAGAAATATCCTTGCTGCCTTCCTGCCCTGGCGTGGTTATAATTATGAAGATGCAATAATTTTAAGCGAAAAACTTGTAAAAGACTCTGTTTTTAACTCGATCTATATTGTAGAGGAATCAGTTGAAGCCAGAGAAACTAAACTTGGAAAAGAAGAAATAACAGCTGATATTCCAGGTGTTGCTGAGAATGTACTGAAAAACCTGGATGAAAATGGGATTGTACGGATAGGTGCAAAAGTTAGTCCTGGAGAAATACTTGTAGGTAAAGTATCTCCCAAAGGGGAAACTCAATTAACACCTGAAGAAAAACTGCTAAAAGCTATTTTTGGAGAACAGGCATCTGATATAAAAGATTCTTCCCTGTATTGTCCCCCCGGAGTTGAAGGTACAGTTATTGATATTAAGATCTTTACAAGAAGAGGGCTTGAAAAAGGTGACAGGGCAAATGAAATAGATGATTTTGACATAAAAAAACTGGAAAGATATGAAGAAAACGAAAAAAAGGTACTTCAATCTGATAAAATTGAAAAAATAAAGGGATTAATTGAAAAGGTCAAACTCAGCAAAAATGTATCGATTGATGGAAATAAAATAAAAAAAGGCGGAACAATTCCTTCAGCAATTATTAAAGACCTTGATGAAGAAAAACTTGTACTGATAAGAAAGGGTTTATCGGAAAAGGATGATTCTTTAATTAGTGAGGTTGAATCCAAAACAAGACTTTATGTTGAAGCCCTGAAAAAAGAGAAACTTGATAAAATTGAGCAAATGAAAAAAGGCGATGATTTTGCTCCCGGAATCATTAAGATTATTAAAGTTTTTATTGCTGTTAACAGGAAAGTATCAGTTGGAGATAAAATGGCGGGGAGACACGGGAATAAAGGTGTTGTTGCAAGGATCCTGCCTGAAGAAGATATGCCTTTTCTTGAAGATGGTACACCTGTAAGTATAATTTTGAACCCTCTGGGGGTTCCATCAAGAATGAATGTCGGGCAGATCCTGGAATTGATTCTCGGATGGGCCGGGAAAAAATTAGATCTTCATTTTGAAACACCGGTTTTTGACGGTGCTTCGGAAGATGAAGTTGTTCATTATATGCGAAAAGCAGGGCTTCCGGATGATGGAAAAGTTAAGCTTTACGATGGAATTACCGGTGAACCGTTTAAAAATAAAATAACTGTTGGTTATATGTATATTATGAAGCTTGAGCATATGGTTGATGATAAGATCCATGCCAGGTCTACAGGCCCCTATTCATTAATTACTCAACAACCGCTCGGGGGTAAAGCCCAGTTTGGCGGACAGAGAGTAGGTGAGATGGAAGTGTGGGCTTTTGAAGCGTATGGAGCTGCATATCTGCTTCAGGAAATTTTAACAATTAAATCGGATAATATTAGCGGTAGAAATGAAATATATTCGGCAATAGTTAAGGGAACAATGGATTTCAGTCCGGGGATTCCGGAATCCTTCAATGTTCTTATTAAAGAACTTAAAAGCCTTACTCTTAATATTGAGTTAATTAAAAAAGAGAAGGATACTGAAGAAGATAAAGTTGCCGAAAATATTGCTAATATATCTTAGGGAAAGGAGATATCATGCAAAGAATTAAGAAAGATAAACCTGATATAAATATAATGGATTATAGTAAAGTCAAGATCAGTATCTCCTCCCCCGATACAATAAGGAGTTGGTCCTCCGGCGAAGTTACTAAACCGGAAACAATAAATTACAGAACTTTTAAACCAGAAAGAGACGGCCTGTTCTGTGCAAAAATATTTGGCCCTACTCAGGATTTCAGTTGTTTATGCGGTAAGTATAAAGGCTTGAAATATAAAGGTATTATTTGTGAAAAATGTGGAGTTGAAGTAACTCTTTCATCTGTAAGAAGAGAAAGAATGGGGCATATTGAACTAAATTCAAAAGTTGCCCATATTTGGTTCTTTAAAGGTGTACCCTCAAGGATTGCAGTTCTGCTGGAAATTACAGGAAAGGCTCTTGAAAATATTGTCTATTTTGAAAGTTATATTGTAATAGACCCGGGTGATGTACCGAACTTAAAATTCAAACAGATCCTGACAGAAGAAGAATATATGGATCTGGTAGAAAAATATGGTACTGATTCATTTAAAGCAGGAATGGGTGCGGAAGCAGTATATGAACTACTCAAAAATATTGATCTTGAACATGAGATCAAAGATCTTAAATCCAGGTTAAGTGTCGAAAAATCAATTCAGAAAAAAAAGACCATGTCGAGAAGACTGAAACTTTCTGAAGATTTTTTTAATTCCGGAAATAAGCCTGATTGGATGGTTCTTGATATAGTACCGGTACTTCCCCCTGACCTGAGGCCACTTGTACGATTGGATGGAGGAAGATTTGCTTCTTCCGACCTGAATGACCTTTATAGAAGAGTTATTAATAGAAATAACAGATTAAAAAAATTACTGGATCTGAAAGCACCGGAACTGATCATAAAAAATGAAAAAAGGATGCTGCAGGAATCTGTAGATGCATTATTTGATAATCAAAAGAGAAATAAAAGTTATATGAGTTCACAAAAGAGGCCTTTGAAATCCCTGTCGGATTCACTGAAAGGTAAGCAGGGAAGGTTTCGTCAGAATCTTCTGGGAAAAAGGGTTGATTATTCAGGCAGGTCGGTAATAGTTGTTGATCCCAAGTTAAAGCTTGATGAATGTGGAATTCCAAAAAAGATGGCAATAGAACTTTTTAAACCCTTTATTTACAATAAGCTTGAAAAAAAAGGTGTTGTAACAACTTTAAGGGTTGCCCGTACCTGGGTAGAAGAAAACAGGACAGAAGTTTGGGACGCACTGGATGAAGTAATTAAAGAGCATACTGTACTTTTAAACAGAGCACCAACTCTTCACAGATTGGGAATTCAGGCATTCAAACCTCATCTGGTTGAAGGAAATGCGATCACACTTCATCCTATGGTCTGTCCGGCATTTAATGCAGATTTTGATGGTGACCAGATGGCAGTACATGTACCGTTATCACTGGAAGCTCAGGCAGAATCCAAGCTTTTAATGCTGGCAACAAACAATATACTTAATCCGGCAAACGGTAAACCTCTTGCAGTCCCGACCCAGGATATGATTCTTGGATTTTATTATCTTACTTTCAATAAAAAAGGTTTGAAGGGAGAGAATATGATATTCAGTTCAGAGAAAGATGTACTCTCAGCACTGGATAAGAATTTTATAGATATTAATGCTAAGATCAGGGTTAAATATACAGGAAAATTGAAAAATCTTGATTCATATCTACTTGATAACCAGGACATAGCCAGTTGCCCCGAAACAGAGATAAAAGAGGGTGAGAACAGGCTTCTTGTAACTACTCCGGGAAGAATAATGTTTAACAGACTACTTCCGGATGATGTACCTTTTGTGAATGGATTACTTAAGAAAAACGGAATACAAAATCTGGTATATTATATTTATCTTACTTTGGGATTTGAACCTACAGTTGTCACATTGGATAAATTGAAAGAGGCTGGATTTGAATATGCTACCAGAGCCGGATTTACCATCGGATTGTCAGATCTTGTTGTCCCGGAGGAAAAAGAACAAATTATTAAAGATACAAATAAATCACTTGAAAAACTTGAGAAAAAATATTCAGATGGCAAACTGACTGCAGGGGAAAGGCATAATACGATCATTGATAAATGGAGTAGAGCAACTGATCTTATCAGGGTAAAGATGTTTGACAATATGAAAAAGATAAGTTATGAAGGAGACTCAATAAACCCGTTGTTTGTTATGTCAGATTCAGGTGCCAGAGGAAGCCAGGATCAGTTGAAACAATTGGCTGGTATGAGAGGATTGATGGCAAAACCATCTGGCGAGATCCTGGAGACTCCCATTACGGCAAATTTTAAAGAAGGCTTGTCTGTTCTGCAGTATTTTATTTCAACTCATGGAGCCAGGAAAGGATTGGCTGATACTGCATTAAAAACTGCTGATGCAGGATATTTGACGAGAAAACTTGTTGATGCAGCTGTTGAAGTTATTGTAAAGGAAGACGATTGCGGTACTATAGAAGGTTTGGAAGTATCAGCAATAATTGAAAATGGAAAAGAAATTGAATCTCTCCAGGAAAGAATTATTGGAAGATTTGCAGCAGAGGATGTTGTTTCACCTGAAGAAGAGGATAAAGTTATAGTTAAAGCTAATGAAATGATAGATGAATACTCAGCAAGAGAAATACTTGAACATGGTATACTTAAGTTAAAGATCAGGTCAATTATCTCATGTGAAACCGAAGCAGGCGTATGCAAAAAATGTTATGGCAGAAATCTTTCAACCGGAAATGTTATTAATCTGGGAGAAGCAGTAGGCATTATTGCTGCCCAGTCCATAGGAGAGCCTGGAACGCAGCTAACAATGAGAACCTTCCATATTGGAGGTGTTGCATCCGGAACGGAAGGCCAGACAAAACTTGTTGCAGGTTATGAAGGAAAGATAGTGTACAACGATCTTGAAATTGTTAAAAATAAAAGTGATGAAATTATTGCAATGAACAGAAGCGGTTCTATTCAGATCCTTGATTCAAAAAGCAGAGAAAAAGCTATGTATCCGGTTGCTTATGGTTCAAAGATTGTTGTTAATGAAGGTGATTCGGTTAAGAAAGGTGACCTGATAATGCAGTGGAATCATTTTGTTAATGCAATTTTAACAAAAGAGAGTGGTATAGTTGAGTTAAAAGACCTTGAGGAAAATATTTCATTTGTAAACGACAGAGATGAAACAACAGGTAAAATCACAACCATTGTTATTGATATTAAAAATGAAAAATTAAGAGATGAATTACAACCCCAGATTGTGATAAGAGATAAAAAGACAAATAAAATAAAGAGAAAATTCCTGCTTCCTGTAAATGCCCATCTTACTGTTAAAAACGGTGAAGAAGTGAATGCAGGTGATATACTGGCAAAAATTCCTTCTGAATTTGCAAAAACAAAAGATATTACAGGGGGACTTCCGAGGGTAACAGAACTTTTTGAAGCAAGGAAACCAAAGATACCGGCAAAAATGGCCCAGATAGATGGTATAGTACAATATGGTAAACTGATGAAGGGTTCAAGAAAGATAACGATTGTTCCATTTGATAAAAATGTAAAACCTGATGAACATAATATTCCAAGGGGATCTTATATTATTGTCGGTGACGGAGATAAGATAACTGCAGGAACACCGTTAATGGATGGCCCCCTTGATCCGATTGATATTTTAACTGTTTTAGGTGAAGTAAAGCTTGCAGAATATTTATTAAAAGAGGTTCAGGATGTTTACAGACTCCAGGGTGTTGCTATAAATGATAAGCATATTGAGATAATAATTCGACAGATGATCAAGTGGAGAAGGATCGAAGAGATCGGAGATACAAATTTTATTTCTGAACAGATCATTGAAAAATGGAAATTTGCAAAAGAAAATGCAAAAATAGTTGAAAATGGCGGAAAACCGGCAAAAGCCAAACCTCATCTTCTGCCGATATCAAGAGCTGCTCTTGCCTATGACAGTTTTATATCCGCAGCTGCATTCCAGGAAACAACTAAAGTTCTTACTGAAGCTGCAATTTCAGGTAAAGTTGATGTATTGGCCGGTATAAAGGAAAATGTAACCATGGGAAGATTAATTCCTGCAGGAACCGGTTATCAACTCTATCAGAATTTTGATACAGAAGGTGTTGAAAAAAAGTTGCTGGAACAAACAGCTGAGTGAAAAAAAGAATACTTATAATAGATGATTCACCTACATTAAGGAAAGTTCTAAAGTTTTTTCTGATCAAAAACAACTATTCGGTTACCGAAGCAAGTGATGGTGAGATCGGACTCAAATATATAAATAATAATATTTTTGATCTAATCATTCTTGATCTGAATATGCCGGTTCTCAATGGCTTTGAAGTATTGGAAAAATTAAAAGGTAAAAACTTAAGTAAAATTCCCGTTATAATTCTTACAGGAGATAAAAGAGAAAAGGAAAAAGTTGAAACAATTTGCCCTGGAAATTCAAAGTTTATGACAAAACCATTTAAACCGGTAGAAATTATTACTATGATACAAACTGTTTTTGAGAATGAAGTAAATATCTGATTTTAATTAAAGTTTATTAAAGCTTTAAAAATAAGTACAATAACAATAAAAAGAGAAAAATAAATTACTTTATATTCTTTATTTTTTACATAGTATGATATGTTGAAGCCTTTAAAATTTATCTTTTTAATTTGAGGAAAAAAAGAATTAAGGTTCTTGGACCACTTATTATATTGTTCTCCAAAGATTTCTTTCATACGTTTGTTCTCAATGATCATTAAGGCCGGGAAAAAAATAAAATAATAAAGTGCAAAAATAATATAACTGTATAAATTATTAGCTGCCAGCGCAATGCCTGTTCCGAGAATAAAGTTTCCAAAATAAAGTGGATTTCTTGACAACTGATAAGGCCCTTTTGTAGCTAATTCTTCATTTTTATTTATAAATCCTGAGGCCCATGCCCTGAAAAAAGTGCCGGCCATAATAAAAAAAAATCCGATTGCAATTGATTTTGCATTAGGCTCTGCTAATAAAAGGACTAAGATCAGGCTTATAATTCCAACAAAAGCCCGGTATCTGATAAAGTATTTAGTAAATGTATCCATTTTGTTTTTTAAGTTAGCAGTATAACATATTATTATAGTGAGTTAAAGGAAAAAGCCTTAATTGAGATGCAATAAAAGTTGAAATTATTGTATTATTGTACTATAATAATGGTACAAGTGAATAATAAAGTTTTTTCAAATTTTAAAATCAGCAGTGAATCTGCTATTCCGGTGTACGAACAGATTAAATCTGAATTAAAACTTCAGATTTTATCAGGTAATTTAAAACCTGATGAACAATTGATCCCTATAAGGGAATATTCTAAATTATTGCAGGTTAATCCTAATACAATTGTTAAGGTCTATTATCAGATGGATATTGAGGGCTTTGTATATTCCAAACCCGGGTCAGGTTATTTTGTGAGGGATTTCAAAAGATCTTTAAAAGTAGAGAAGGCAGAATTATTTGAAAAATTTACAGATGATTATATACAACGGATTTTAAAAATCGGGTATTCACTTGAGGATGTAAATAATTATATGAAAAAATATGTAAAAAAGTTGAGGGACAAAAAAGGAGGTAAAAAATGAAGAAATTGCTGCTTTTAATTTTGTT
>JBDLJQ010000072.1:0-13912 GCA_039714255.1 Acidobacteriota bacterium | reverse complement strand
TTTCCCAGGCCGCCCCTTGTATTAAAATTAAATGTTACAAAGAATGGTTTCTCCTTTGATTTTTATCTGATCGTGATCCATCTAAAGGCATATGAAGGAGAAGAGGAACTGGACAGGAGGAGGGGAGCCGTAAGATTGTTAAAGGAATATATGGATGTAAAAATAGGTGAAGGGGATGAAACCGATTATATCATTGCAGGGGACTGGAACGATGAACTTATTGATGATGAGAATCAAAACAGCTTCACACTCCTTCTGAATGATAAGGAAGATTACCGTTTTTTAACATTGGATATTGCTGCCGACCCTGTTTATTCTTCCTATCCTTATAAAGGTTCCCTTATTGACCATATACTTATATCATCAAGCCTTTTTGATGAATATGAGAATGGCTCCACTACAACTCTGATCATCGACTCAAAAATTGAAAACTATTTTTCCAATGTATCCGATCACCGTCCGGTAATGTCAATTTTTCCGGTTTTTAGTGAAAACTAGTTAAAATAAAAAATTTATTGACATAAAAAATTATCTTTTTTATAACTATATAATGGGGTTGAATGTTTGATTTAAAGCGTTTTTTTATTTGGGTTTT
Organism: Acidobacteriota bacterium; assembly: GCA_039714255.1. Lineage (GTDB taxonomy): Bacteria > Acidobacteriota > Aminicenantia > UBA2199 > UBA2199 > UBA647. Next base: position 13,317 of record JBDLJQ010000072.1, on the reverse strand, counting down.
TTTATTCTTTTTTTCAATTCTTATATTTTCATCAGGTCAGAATATTCAGAAAAAAAGTGATCAGGAAAAACTTTCCAAAATTCTAATTAAAGCTGCTGAGTATTTTGAAAGACTTCAGTCACAATCGGTCCATTTTTTCTGCAGGGAAAAAATTGTTGAGACAATTTACCCGATCCCGAAAAAATTCAGGGCTTTTATAAAAAGTAATATCGGTGTTCAGGGAGATTTTACAAAATTCCGGGGAGAAGAACCGATCGTTAATTCATACCTTTACGACTTTCAGGTTATTCGCAAGGGCAAAAGGGAGAAAGAAAAAAGGATACTTCTTGAAGAGAACGGTAAGAAAAGATACAAAGAAAAAGTACCCCTGAAAACAAAAATATTTATTTACAGGGCTGTTGTATACGGGCCTGAAATATTCGGGAAAAAGTCACAAAGATTTTATAATTTTTCAATAACTGGTAGTAAAAGATGGAAAGGGATGGATGTTCTTATGATTAAAGCTGCCCCGAAAAATAGTGCAAGAAAAGATCTTGCATGGGGTGAATTCATGATCGAAAAAAAAGATTCCAGTTTTATAAAAATAAATATTGACCAGAAGTCTGTAGGGAATTTTTACAGCTTGTGGAAAAAAGCAAGAGTGATGAATGCGAGAGCGCGGTTATCGATCCTTCTGGAATATAATGTCAAGAATAATGGGATCCGTTTTCCCAGCAGGTTTATTTTAAAAGAGATATACATAACAACAGAGGGTGAGAAAATTATGCTTTCAAAAATTGAAGTTAACTATAGTGACTACAATTTTTTTAATGTGGATGTAAAGGTTCAGAAAAAAGAGTCAATTGTGGAAGATAAAAATATTTAGATTCAGATCAAAAACTTTAACCCTCACCCCTGGCCCCTCTCCCACAGGGCGAGGGGAAGTAAAGATTAAAGAGAGAAAAAAGTAATGAAAAGGGCAGCAAAAGTAAAAAAGTCTCATAGTTTTAATGTTTTTAATGAAAAAATCAATTATAGAGGAGGCAATTATTATACTTCTTTGTTGGAGCAAGTAAGAATATTAAGAAAAAATCAGACTGAAGCAGAAAACATATTCTGGGAGTTAGTAAGAAATAAAAAATTTATGAGATTGAAATTTAGAAGACAGCATCAGATAGGAACATATATTGTAGATTTCTATTGCCCTTCAAAAAGGTTGATTATTGAAATTGATGGTAAAATTCACCTTAATTCGGGACAAAGGGAGAAAGATATTTCAAGGGATCAATATTTAACTGAATTGGGAAACAGAATTCTTAGATTTACAAATGAACAGATTTATAATGAAATAGGAGGTGTTTTCCATAAAATTCATAAAGTTGTTTCATGAAAACTATGGACTATTACAAGGAGCTTGGTATCTCTCCCTCTGGGAGAGACGGAAGTGAGGGAAAGGTTGAGGAGAATGAATTGATAAAGAAAACTTTACAAAAACTTTAAAATAAATTACAAATTAATTATGGACGCAAGGATAGATAAATGGTTGTGGGCGGTAAGAATATTCAAAACAAGGAGTAAAGCTTCTGAAGCCTGTAAAAGCGGAAAGGTTTCTATTGATGGAAGTGTTGTGAAACCTTCAAGGATATTAAAACCGGATGAAATTGTTGAAGTGAATTTTCCGCCAATAATCAGAAAGTTCAGGGTTAAATCTCTTGCAGTGAAAAGAGTATCTGCAAAACTTGCCCGGGAACTTGTGGAAGAAACAACTCCTGAAAAGGAACTGGAAAAACTGAGATTATTTTATAAGGACCCTGTAAGTGTTATATTCGGATACAGGGAGAAAGGTGCAGGAAGGCCGACAAAAAAAGAGCGGCGTGATATTGAAAAAATTAAAGAAAAGGGATAGAAAAAATTATCCGATGGTTTCACTGACCTTTCGGGAAAGATTGATCAGTGAAAATGGTTTTTGTAAAAACCCGTTTATTCCCAGACTGAACATTTCATGTACCTGCTCATCCTGTTCATAACCGGATGCAAGAAGAACTTTAACACCCGACTCAATATTTTTTAATTCAATAAAAGTTTCTTTTCCTGTTTTCCCGGGCATGGCAAGATCAAGTATTACAAGTTTTAAGTTGTCTTTGAATTGTTGAAATATTCTTATACCTTCATCACCTGATTCTGCAGTAATAACTTCATAACCACACTCTTCAAGCATAGCAGTGGAAGCCATTCTTACTATTTCTTCATCATCAATGATCAGGATCTTTCCTTCACCTTTAAAAATATCATCATTTAGTCCCATTTGATTTCCTGATAATATTTTAGAAATTTAGAAAAATAAAATCAATAGAAAAAACAATATATACTTTCATATCTGAAAAAAATTTTTTATATTTTAAAGCGTAAAAAAAAATATTTTTATATCCGGGTTTTTTTTATTATAAAATGTAGTATAATAACGAATAAAGGTCAGGACAAAATGGACTTAAAAAAAATTAATTTTCAATTTCCAAAGATAGAATTGCCTAAAATAGAGCTTCCCAAAATAGAGTTACCAAAATTAAAATTACCCGGGATCAATATGCCTTCATTAAATTTTGGTGATCTCAAGGTACGGATCCCCATCATTCAGGGTGGGATGGGGGTAGGAATATCTCTTTCCGGACTTGCATCTGCAGTTGCCGGTGAGGGTGGAATAGGTGTTATTGCTGCAAATGCAATTGGTATGACTGAACCGGATTATTTTAAGAACGGAATTGAAGCAAACAAAAGAGCACTCAGAAAGGAGATTCGGAAATCACGTGAAAACAGCAGGGGAATAATAGGTGTAAATATTATGGTTGCCCTTAATGATTTTTCTGAAATGCTTAATGTTGCAATTGAAGAAAAAGCTGATGTTGTATTTCTTGGAGCCGGCCTCCCTTTAAGGGGAATTCCGATTGAAGAGATAAAAAGATCCGGCATTAAGGTTGTTCCTATTGTAAGCTCTGCCAGAGCAGTAAAGTTGATATTCAGTTACTGGTTAAAAAAATATAATTCAATTCCGGATGGAGTAGTCGTTGAAGGGCCGAAAGCCGGAGGCCATCTTGGTTTTAAAGCAGAACAGATAGAGGATCCGGACTTTGCACTGGAGAAGATCATCCCTCAGGTAGTAGATGAGGTTAAAATTCTGGAAAAAGAAACCGGAAAAAAGATACCTGTAATTGCTGCCGGAGGTATTTTTACAGGAGATGATATTCATAAATTTTTTAAACTTGGAGCCAGTGGTGTCCAGATGGGGTCAAGGTTTGTTGCAACTGAAGAGTGTGATGCAGATATAAAGTTTAAAGAGAGTTATTTAAAATCAGGTAAAGATGATATCGTCCTTATAAACAGCCCGGTGGGCTTGCCCGGTAGAGCTGTTAATAATAGTTTTCTTAAAGATGTAGTGGGCGGTGAAAAAAAGAAATTTAAATGTCCGTGGCAATGCCTGGAAAGTTGCAAAGCTGATAAAGCAAACTATTGTATATCCATTGCATTGAACAATGCAAGGAAGGGGAATTTGAATCATGGATATGCTTTTGCCGGTTCAAATGCTTATCGGATAGATACAATTGTCCCTGTCAAAGTACTGATGAATGAATTGAAGGAGGAATATCTTTCCATTGTTGAGAGTGGAGTTGAAAGGCTGAAAGTTGAGTATGAAAATGTTAAAAGGAAACTTGTCAAAGTAAAAGAAGAGTATGAAGAAGCTTTGGAAAAAGGTTTTAATAACCTGAAGGATGATTATAACCGTGCTATTCTGAAGGGATCGGAAAACTTCAGGGATGAAATTGAAAAAAATCTGGAAAAAATAAAAAAATTAAAAGCTGAATATATAGAACAATTCAGGAAACTGGGAGATCTCAGAGCAAGTTTTGTTGCTGAAATTTCCTGATTCCGTTTTTAATATTTTGAGGTAATTGATGAAAAATAACACCATATTAATATTTGTAATAATTTTATTATTGTTAGTTCCGGGATGTACAAAAAAGAGAACAAAAACACTTGAAGAACTTCCCAATATAGTACTTATAATTGTTGATACATTAAGAGCCGACCATCTCCCTTTTTACGGGTATAAAGAAAATACAACTCCTTTTCTGAATAAAATTGCTGAGAAAAGCACTGTTTTCAACAGGACTTTTGCCGCATCATCATGGACTGCCCCGTCAACAGCTTCTATATTTACATCCTTATATCCTTTTCAGCATAAGGTGCTGATGAATATGCTTGCCACCATTACATTCAATCTTATTAATCCTGATTTCAGTATAAAATTAAACAGGATCCCCCAGGAGATAGTTACCCTTGGTGAAGTGTTTAAGGAGAAAGGGTATTCTACTTTCGGATTTGCTGATAATACGAATATAGGGAAAAAAGAATCCTTTGATCAGGGTTTTGATACTTTTGTAACCTTTAATTATAAAAAAGGGGAAAATTTGAACAGATCCATCATAGAACATTCAGAAGAGATAAAGAAAAGTAAAAGATACTTTATGTATGTCCACTATATGGATCCTCATCAACCAAATGCTGAAAGAGAAGCCTGGTTTAAGACCAGAACCCTGAAGAAAGTTGCAAATAAAAATATAAAGAACAGAGATAACAAAGAAAAAATATATAATGAAAACCTGCTATATGATTCTGAGATCAATTTTACTGATTCTAAAATTGAAGAGTTGTTCAAACTTTTTAACTGGGATAAAAATACACTTTTTGTTTTTTCTGCTGATCATGGTGAAGAGTTATGGGACCATGGGAGGTGGGGACATGGTTATTCATTATATAATGAAGTTATAAGGGTTCCGTTATTCTTTTATTATCCGGGAGGAAATTTTAAATCCGGAAACATAAGACAGAATGTTTCAACTATTGATATCCTGCCGACATTTCGTGAGTTTATCGGCCTGAATAGTGATAGTGTTAATGAAGGTGTCAGCCTTTTAGATCTTCTGGAAAATGGTGAAAAGAAAAATGTGAATGGAAGGTATATCTATTCACACCTGGTTGAAAAAAGGATGAGGCAGGGGAAACCTGCTCTATTCGAAAGCTACGGAGTTATTCAAGATAATATGGTTTATATTAGAACACTTCCCGGTAAAAAAATGCGTTTTAAAAAATTACTTTTTGATATCAACTCAGATTTTGGCCAGAAAAAGAATCTTTACGAGAGCTCAGGAAATGAAGCAGAGAAACTGAAAGCTGTTTATCTTAAATTCAGAAAAAGCAGCAAAAAGTTCAAACAGGATATTTCCAACTATAAATCCAATAAGAAAGAGATGGAAAAATTAAAAACTCTCGGTTATATAGATGGAAATTAAAAAAGTTTTGTCTGATCTGTAAAATTATCAAGAAAAATTTCATTAAAAAGCTATTTCGGGTTTGTTATATCTTAGAGTTTTATTGTTAAAAGTTTTAACAAATTCCCGTATATTGCTGTTTATCGATAATTTTTTTTGTTGAAAAATTAAGTAGTTCTCTTGATTTTTCAGGTTTGATATGTTAAAAAGGTCTATGCTAGATTTAGATATATCAGTCCTTTTTGTAATTGCCATTTTGTGGATCACTCTTCTAATACTGAATAAAATTTATTACAAACCTGTTGGTAAGATAATGGACGAAAGGGAAAGTAAGATCGAAAGAGATTCAAAAGAGATAGAAGATCTTGCGCTAGAGATAGATGAAAAATCCGGTGAGATAGAAACAATATTAAAAAATGCTAAAAAAGAATCAATGAAGATAAAGGAAGAATTGATAAAAAAAGGTGACGAAGTAAGAGAAAATATCCTGTCTGATTCACGTGATGGGGCAAAAAAACTTTTTTCTGAAAAAATGTCAGAACTGGAAAGAGAATTAAAGAGAGCTGAAGAACAACTAAAAGAACAGGTTGATATTTTCAGTAGTAAAATAGAAGAGATATTTTCATGAACAGGCACCGGAATCTTATTTTTTTAGTTTTAATAGTTCTACTATCAATTTCTCTTTTCGGAGAGGATGGACACGGCCATCATTTTGACTGGGCCGGGTTTCTGGGTAAAGTATTAAACTCCTCAATTCTTTTCGGCGGATTGATATTGATAGCAAGGAAACCACTGATCAAATTTCTTTCCGAAAAGAGTATTGACGTAAAAAATGATATAGAAGTGAGGGAATCTGATCTTAATGAGCGGCTTGACTCTCTAAAAGGTATAAAGGACAGGTTGACTAAAATTGAGGCCGAAGTCAATTCCATGGTTGATCTGGCAAAAAAAAGTGGTGAAGAGGAGAAACAAAGGATCGAAGACCTGGGAAAACTGGAAGCTGAAAGAATATTAAAAAATACTGAAGATGAGATCGATGCAAGGGTGGAAGTATCGGTAAGAGCTTTAAAAGAAAAGATCGCAGATCTTTCTATTGAAAAGTTCAGGGAAGATTTTAGTTCCGGCCTTGATGAAAACTTACATAAAAAAATAGTTGAAAAGAATATCGAAATTGCAGGGGATATAATTGAAAGAACGTAGCCTTGCCAGAAAATATACAAAAGCTCTGGTGGAAACACTTAATAATGAGGATGAGTATAGATCTGTTAAAGGAGAGGTCCTTCTTTTTCTTGATATGATAAGTAAAGATAAAAATCTTTTTGCAGGGATGTCCACACTATTATTCAGTTATCAGCAGAAATTGAGTGTACTTGACCTGTTGAAAAGTAAAGCAGAACTTAATAAAAAAACATATAATTTCTTAAATGTTGTTCTGGAAGAGAACAGGATTGTTTATCTTGAAAAGATGGTAGAGCTTATGGATGAACTATGGTTTGAAACTCAGGGTATAGAAAAATTGAAAATATTTTCAGCAAAAGTTATTGAGAGCGATCTTGAGAAGAAGCTTATTGATAATCTTGAAAGGTCATTTAAAAAAAAAGTAGTATTGGAAAAAGAGATTGACAGGTCGTTGATCGCAGGGATAAAAATTCAGAGGGGATCGGTTTATTACGATTTTTCCATAGAGGGAAACCTGAAAAAACTGAAAGAATCATTACTTGATGATCTTTCTGTTTAGGAGAGCAATATGCAAATTAATGTAGAAGAGATAAGTGAACTGATTAAACAAAAGATAGAAGGGTTTAAACTTGATTTTGATAAAGATGAAACAGGAATAGTCATATCCATTGGTGATGGAATAGCCCAGATATATGGACTTGAAAATGTAATGTATAATGAGTTGATAGAGTTCCCGAATGATATTTTTGGAATTGCATTGAATCTGGAAGAGGATAATGTGGGGGCGATCATACTGGGAGAAGGCCACCTTGTAAAAGAAGGAGATGTTGTAAGAAGAACAAACAGGATCATTTCTGTTCCGGCGGGAGAGGCATTAATAGGAAGAGTGGTAAATCCTCTTGGTGAACCTCTTGATGATAAAGGCCCGATAGAAACAAAAACATTTATGCCCATTGAAACCATTGCTCCCGGGATTATTGACAGGACTCCAGTAAAAGAACCTCTTCAGACAGGTATTAAAGCAATTGATGCAATGATTCCCATAGGAAGAGGACAGAGAGAATTGATAATTGGAGACAGACAGACCGGGAAAACCGCAATTGCTCTTGATACTATGATCAATCAGAAAGGACAGAATGTAATATCTATTTATGTTGCTATAGGCCAGAAACAGTCAACAGTTGCCCAGGTTGTAAAAAAACTTGAAGAAACAGGCGCCATGGAATATTCCATCGTTGTTGTTGCCAGCGCCTCAACTCCTGCTGCTCTCCAGTATATTGCACCATTTGCAGGTTGTGCCATGGGTGAATATTTTATGAATAAAGGGCAGCATTCGCTCCTGATCTATGATGATCTTTCCAAACATGCTGCTGCTTACAGAGAGATATCTCTTCTCTTAAGAAGGCCACCGGGCAGGGAAGCTTTTCCCGGAGATGTTTTTTATCTTCATTCAAGATTACTCGAAAGGGCATCCAAATTAAATGAGGAGAATGGCGGAGGATCATTAACAGCACTTCCTATGATCGAAACGCAGGCATCTGATGTTTCAGGTTATATTCCTACAAATGTTATTTCCATCACAGACGGCCAGATATATCTTCTCCCGGACCTTTTTAACCAGGGTCAAAGGCCTGCTATTGATGTGGGAGTTTCTGTATCCAGGGTTGGGGGAAATGCTCAGATCAAAGCTATGAAACAGGTAGCAGGATCACTTAAACTTGAACTGGCTCAATTCAGAGAACTTGCTGCTTTTACACAGTTCGGTTCCGATCTTGATAAAGCAACTATTGCACAATTGGAAAGGGGGAAAAGGCTCGCAGAACTTCTAAAACAGGATGAAGGCGTTCCCATTGATGTTGAGAAACAGATAATAATAATTTTTGCCGGTACCAATGGCTATCTTGATGAATTTCCGGTGGACTCCATCGGAGCCTATGAAGAGGGATTATTCGATTTTGCTGATAAAAATCATCCTGATACCCTTAGAAAGATCAAAAATGAAAAGGTTTTATCTGATGAGATAAAGGAAAGCATTAACGAAATGCTTAAGGAATATTCAGAAGAGTTCAGGAGCACTTTAGAAAAATAATGTCTGGCAATCTTATAGATCTCAGAAGAAGGATAGGCTCTGTAAAAAATACTCAGAAGATCACCAGAGCAATGAAAACCGTTTCGGCTGCAAAGCTTAGAAAGAGTGTGGTGGAAATTAACAGTTCCGGCCCGATCCTTGAAAAAATTGAATATCTTATCAGCCGTGTAAGACAAACTTCAGAAAGCTCACAGAATCCTCTTATGAAAGAGAGAGATACCGGGAATACTGTTATAGTAGCTATATCTGCTGATAAAGGACTTTGCGGTTCCTTTAATTCAAATATCATTAAAAGTGCTGAAATGCTTTATAAAGAAAAACTGGACCAGGATGAAGAACCACAACTAATAACCATAGGGAAAAAAGCCAGCATCTATTTCGGGAAAAGAAATTTTAATATTAAAAAGCAGTTCCCGGATATAATGTCTAAACTCAAATTTAATGATGCAAAAGAGATCTCAGATTATCTGCAGGACATATTCTTAAATGAAAATATAAAAGAAATAAAATTTGTCTATACAGCTTTTTTATCTTCTGCAAATCAGAAGGTAAGTGAGAAACAATTATTTCCCGTAGCTTTTGAACAAGTTGAAGGAGAACCCGGTGATGAAGTTGAATATATCTTTGAGCCTGATCCTGGGGAAATATTTAAATCACTTTTACCAAAATATATAAACTCGATAATTTTTTACACACTGCTTCAGTCATCTGCATCTGAGCATGCATCACGGATGGTTGCGATGGAGTTAGCCACTACAAATGCCAGTGAAATGATAAGCAGCCTGACTTTGACAATGAACAAGTTAAGGCAGGCATCAATTACCAAAGAGTTATTGGAAATTATTACTGCCACCGAAGCATTGGCCAAATAGGAGGGATGAATAATGAGTAATGAAAAAAAATCTGACGACAATATTGGGAAAGTTATTGAAGTTATCGGCCCCGTGGTCGATATTGAATTTAAGGAAGGAGGACTTCCTCCGATCTACAATGCTATCGAGATAGTCTCCGATGGTTATGATGTTGAAGAACCTATTAAAATAATTTCTGAAGTTCAGTTCCATCTTGGTGAGAACAGGGTAAGAACCATATCAATGAATCCCACTGACGGGCTTGTGAGGGGAATGAAGGCTATTGATACCGGAAGCCCGATCACCGTTCCTGTTGGGAGGGAAGTGCTGGGGAGAGTTTTAAATGTTACCGGTGACCCTGTTGATATGAAAGGCCCGGTAAAAACTGATGAGAGATATCCCATTCATCGTGAACCACCGTCACTTGAAGATCAGGATACAAAACTTGAACTTTTTGAAACAGGAATCAAAGTTATTGATCTGCTTGAGCCATATCTGAAAGGCGGGAAGATCGGATTGTTTGGTGGTGCCGGAGTTGGGAAAACAGTTCTTATTATGGAAATGATAAATAATGTTGCAAAGAAACACGGGGGATTGTCTGTTTTTTCAGGGGTAGGTGAGAGGACAAGGGAAGGTAATGACCTCTATCTTGAAATGAACGAATCCGGTGTTATTGATAAAACAGCACTGATATACGGGCAGATGACAGAACCTCCGGGTGCAAGGTTAAGAGTTGCTCTCACAGGACTGACTGTGGCTGAATATTTCAGAGATGCTGAGGGGCTTGATATCCTTTTATTTATTGATAATATTTTCAGATTTACCCAGGCTGGTTCCGAGGTTTCTGCTACACTGGGCAGAATGCCTTCTGCTGTTGGTTATCAACCGAACCTTGCTACGGAAATGGGTGAAATGCAGGAGAGGATAACTTCAACCAATAAAGGTTCCATCACTTCGATCCAGGCTATCTATGTTCCGGCAGATGATTATACTGACCCTGCGCCAGCTACTACATTTGCTCACCTTGATGCAACAACAAACCTCTCAAGAGCTCTTACAGAGATAGGTATCTATCCGGCTGTTGACCCTCTCGATTCTTATTCGAGAATTCTTGACCCCAAGATCATAGGCAAGGAGCATTATGAGGTTGCCATTAAAGTAAAAGAGATACTTCAAAGATATAAGGATCTTCAGGATATTATTGCTATTCTTGGAATGGAAGAGTTGTCCGATGAAGATAAAATAATTGTTAACAGAGCCAGAAAGATCCAGAAATTCCTGTCTCAGCCTTTCTTTGTAGCGGAAGAGTTTACCGGAATGAAAGGAAAATATGTTGAGATAAAAGATACGGTAAAAAGTTTTAAAGAACTTGCGGAAGGGAAATATGATGACCTTCCGGAACAGGCTTTTTATATGTGTGGTGGTATTGAAGAGGCAATTGAAAAAGCTAAACAGATGAGGGAATAATGGCAGATATTCTGGAACTGGAAGTAATCACTACAACCGATGCTGCTATCAGAGAGGAGATTACTGAACTCTATATTCCTGCATATTATGGTGAGGCAGGGATTTTAAAAAACCATCTCCCATATATTTCTCTTTTAAAATTCGGTGAGATCTCATTCAAAGATATTTCAGGGAAACATCATTATCTTTACATTGAGAATGGTTTTGTTGAAGTAAGGGATAATAAGATCATTTTGATTTCAGATCTTGCAAAAAGAGCTGAAGATTTTGATATTGGAGAGATAAGATCCGGAATTGAAAAAATAGATAAAAAAATAAATTCGGCTTCTGCCGGTGAAATAACTGCAGAAGAACTGGATGTCTCTCTTGAAGAGAAAGAAAAACTGACAATACAAGCTGATATTATTAAAAAATCCGGGTTAAATTAATCCCTGATATTAATCTTTTTCTATCCAGGATGGTTTTCTTTTTTCAAGAAATGCTTTCATCCCTTCCTGTGCTTCTTTCCCAACCCTTAGTTTTGCCAGAACATCAGCTGTATATTCCGATGCTTCATTTATCTCTTTTCCGGGGACATTCAGAAAAAGTTCCTTGCATGCAGCTATTGCATCGGGGCCGGCTTTTTCAAGTTCACCTGCAATATCAAGAGCAGTCTGAATAAGATCTTCATGAGGCACAATATCACTTATTAAACCTGCTCTCAGGGCTCTTTCCGGTGAAAATCTTCTTCCGGTAATAAAAAGTTCTTTTAATTGTCCTTCTGATGATTTTCTTAAGAGATAAGTTGATATCACAGCAGGGATCAGTCCTATCCTTACTTCTGAAAGTCCGAACTTTGATCTTTCCGAAGCAATAACAATATCCGATGTAGCAACAAATCCCATTCCCCCTCCGATGGAGGCACCGTTAACGGCAGATAAAACGGGTTTTTTCAGAGTATAGATCTTTCTGAACAGGTCAGCAATAATAGATGAATCCCTGAGGTTCTCTTCATAGGAATAATCTATCATATCTTTCATCCAGTTAATATCAGCACCGGCAGAGAAAGATACTCCTCTGCCTGAAAATATTATAACTCTGATCGTTTCATCTTTTTCTGATCTGTCCATGATATCCAGAAGATCATTTAACATTTCCGGGTTAAATGCATTATGAACTTCAGGGCGGTTTAACCATATTATCAGGGAACCCTTTATTCTCTCAGTTTCTATGGTCTTATATATCTTTTTCACTTTTGTTTTCTCCCTTTTTATCGGTATCAAAGCATCCAAGGTATCGCGCTATTACAAGCCTCTGTATCTCTGATGTCCCTTCGCCGATCTCCAGGATCCTCTGGTCCCTGTATAATCTTTCTACTTCATATTCTTTCATAAGCCCGTAACCTCCATGGATCTGTACTGCATTGTTGACACATCTGTGTGCTACTTCAGAACAATATAGCTTTGCCATTGCAGCCTGCTTTTTAAAGTCCATATTATTATCACAAAGCCATGCAGCTTTGTAGAGAAGGTTCCTTGCTGCTTCAATTTCAACTGCCATATCTGATAACTTGAATGCCGTACCCTGAAATGTTGAAATTGGTTTTTTAAATTGATATCTATCCTTTGCATATTTAAGAGAGAGGTCCAATGCTCCCTGGGCTGCACCCAGCCCCATTGCAGCTATGGATAAACGTCCTCTGTCAAGTGTATCAAGCATTATATGAAATCCCTCCCCCTGTTTACCTAACATGTTCTTCTTTGGAACAAGTACATCATCAAAGAATAGTTCAGCTGTATTTGATGCTCTCCACATCATTTTTTCATGCATCGTCCTTGTTTCAAATCCTTCTGTCCCTGAATTTACAAGGAAACATGTATACTCTTTTTTACCAAATTGCTTTATTCCTGTCACAGCCTGAACGGTAGATCCCATTGTTATAGGTGAAGAACCATTGGTAATAAATATTTTTGAACCGTTCAAGACCCATGGATTTCCTGCTTTTACAGATCTCACTGCACTTGTTTTTGTCCCTCCTGCATCTGAGCCGGCATCAGATTCGGTCAGGCCGAATGCCCATAAATGTTCTCCTGTAGTTAACGGGGGAAGGTATTTTTCTTTTTGTTCTTCCGTGCCATAATAATATATCGGGCCTATTCCCAAAGAATTATGAGCGGCAAGGGTAGCGGCCTGGGAACCATCAATTCTTGCTATCTCTTCTACCGCTACAATATATTCAAGGTAACCTAAACCTACCCCTCCATATTTTTCGGGAAGGAACATTCCAAAAAGTCCCAGGTCACCCATCTGTTTTGTGAGGCCGGGAGAGAACTCCTCGTTTTTGTCAAGTTTTTCCGCTTCAGGCCTTATTTTTTCCGTGGCAAATTTTCTGACAGAATCCCTGATCATAATTACTTCTTCTGAAAATTCAAAATTCACTTTTTACCTC
>JBDLJQ010000071.1:0-14124 GCA_039714255.1 Acidobacteriota bacterium | reverse complement strand
AAAAAGGGGACAGGCACAATAATTAGAAGTCAGAAGACAGCAGAAACAGAAAAAGTGTTAACTTTTTAATTCTGAATGCCGGAAACACTTTACGATATGATCGTTCACCACTCCTGCAGCCTGGAGAAATGCGTAACAAATAGTTGTGCCGACAAAAGAGAACCCCTCAGTTTTTAACGCTTTGCTCACTTCATCGGATAGTGTTGTGGAAGCGGGAATATCTTTTAATTCTTCCCGGCTGTTATGGATAACCTTTCCGCCGGTAAAAGACCATATGAAGGAATCAAATGACCCGTATTTTTCCTGAACACTCAGAAATGCTGATGCATTTTTTACGGCAGAGTTAATCTTGAGGCGGTTTCTTATTATTGCCTTATTGTTAAGAGCTTTGCTTATCTCATTTTCAGTCATCTTTGATACCCTGAGTGGATCGAATCTGTGAAAAACTTCCCTGAAAGCTTCCCGTTTATGGAGGACCGTTTTCCAGGATAATCCCGCCTGAAAGGCATCAAGGACTATATATTCATACCACTTTTTATCATCATGTACAGGGACTCCCCACTCTTCATCGTGGTAACGGAGCATAAGTTCATCATCTCCCATCCACCCGCAACGGATTATCCCATTATGATAATCACTCATTTTACCCTCTCAATAAATTTTTTTTATTACTTCATCCTTTCAGGCATTCCTCTCTGAATCCGGGATTGGCCCTGTAACCTAAGTCAAGATTCAGGATATTTTTATGAAAATTTCATAGTAATCGATAGTTAATAATATACCGGATCTCTAACGATTTTACAATTTATAATTAGCCCTCCTTGAAAATAATGTAGTTTTCTGTTATCAATTATCCATGAAGAACAAAGGGTTTCCCAATATTGTTTTACCATTAAAAAAGAAGATCTATTGTGAAAAATAATATTTTAGTTCAAATATCAAAAAGGCTCCCGTTATTGATCGGTATCTCAATGTTGTGGCTCTTTATATTTATCCCTTTAAATTCTTCGCTGGACCTGAATGACGGAAATCTTATTTATACCCTCGATGATACTTATATCCATATGGCAATTGCCAAACACATGGCTGAGGACGGAGTTTTCGGGGTAACAAAATATGAATTTACGCCATCATCTTCATCACCATTATGGACATTGTTGCTCTCTTTTTTCTTTTTTATATTTGGAGTGAATGAATTTACCCCTTTTCTGCTTAACCTCTTTTTTGCATCGGCTTTGATAGTGGTTTTATTTTATTTCCTTGAGAAACAGGATTTTTCACTGATCCTGAAAATCCTTATCCTGCTATCCTTTGTTTTCTTCATCCCTCTTCCTTACCTTGTGCTTACGGGCCTTGAGCATGTACTGCAAATTTTATTAAGCCTGCTGCTGATATTCGGGATAATTAATGTTATTGATAAAAAACCGGGAGAAAAAAATAGTTTCACAAAGTTGCCCTTCTTTACATATATAGTTTCTTTTCTTCTGGTAAGTATCCGTTATGAAGGTTTATTTTTGATTGGATCGATCGCCTTATTCCTTATAATTAAGAGGAAATTTAATTTATCTTTTTTGCTATTATTATCAGGAAGCTTACCTGTAATAATTTATGGAATAATATCAAAACTCAATGGCTGGTATTTTATTCCCAATGCCATTTTACTCAAGGGAAATCGTGTTGATCTTTTTTCAATAAACAGTATTCTGCTGTTCCTCTATAACGGCTTAAGGCAGATCATCTATAATATCCATATACTTGTATTACTGATCCTTGTTGTTTTCCTCCTTTTTATTGTGATCAAAAAATATGGAGAGATATTCAGCAGGTATACTCTTGCCGGGTATATTTTTATTGTTGTTACGGTTCTGCATATGTTCTTTGCAAGAAGCGGCTTATTTCTGAGCATAAATTTCCAGATAAGGTATGATTCATACTTAATTGTGCTGGGGCTTATTTCGATCCTTTATATGCCTCTTTCGGAATGGTTCGGATCTGTAAAACAAGAGGGGGGTGGGAGAATAATTTTATATATTCTGATATTTCTTACACTGTTACCACTCTCTGAGAGGAGCCTTAAAACAATGTTGAAAACTTCTCAGGCATCATCAAATACATATTCAAATCAGTATATGCTGGGAAAATTTGTAAACAAATATTATAAAGGGGAAAAACTTCTTTTAAATGATATCGGGGGGATAAATTTTTTGACAGATATCAAATGTCTCGATATTCTCGGCCTGAGCAGCAAAGAACCGGCAGAACTTATTTTAAAGGGAAATTTTAACAGATCAACCATAGAAAAAGCAGGCAAATCCTTTGATGCAAATATTGCGATTGTAAATGAACAATTGATAAAGTCTTACGGAGGAATACCTGAAAGCTGGATCCTGGTTGGACAGTGGAGATTAAATAGGGGTGTTATATCATCTTTAAATACAATATCCTTTTATGCATTGGAAAACGGTGAAATAGAAAAGTTGTCGGAATCACTGAAAGAATTTTCCGGAACACTTCCTGAGTCCCTCTCTTTCAGGATATTAAAATAGAAGAATTACCCCTGTATTATGGATCTGATATTTTCAGCTTTATTTCTCTCAAATTCACATAATCGAACCTCTTCAAGGGAAGATGCTGTTTCCATAAAGCTGAAGACAGTTTCTGTGATGATCTTTATTGCCGGCGCCAGAGGATAACCGAAAATTCCTGTAGATATCGGGGGCATTGAGACAGATCTCAACTTCAGATGATCTGCTGTTTTTAATGCTTCCATTACTGCCGAAGCAAGCAGTCGGGGTTCATTGTCTAAACCCCCTCTGTAAACCGGCCCCACTGTATGGATAATATATTTGTAAGGCAGTTTGCCTGCTCTGGTAAATGATGCAGATCCGGTTTTAACAGGTGCTTTTTTGATGCTCTCTGTTTGAATTTCAGGCCCTCCTGCCTTTGATATCAAACCAGCTACTCCGCCTCCGTGATAAAGGTTCTCATTGGCAGGATTCACAATTGCTTCCACAGGTTCCTCGATTAAGGAACCCAATACTAATCTGAAAACTTTTTTATTAATGGTTTTTTCAACAAGTATCATTTCCGGTTCCTTTTTCATTTATAATTTATTATTTTATTGAGCTGTATGTAAAAAGTTAAAATAAATGACAAAACCGATAACTAGTATTGCCAGGCCGGCAGCCAGAATTAAAATTAATAGTTTACTGTTTTTCTGCTGTTCCGGCTCTGAATCCTGTTCATAACTCCTCACCGGTTTCCCGCATGCCCCGCAATATTTTTCATCACTTCCCAACTGATTTCCACAATTGAAACAATACATTTTTCCCCCTTCAAATATTCTATTTTGTATTCTTCCTGGATAGTAAAAAGTGATATATCTGATCCCCGGACTTACAATGGAGATAGCTGTCCATTTTTTCCCACCCCTCATACTGTAGATATTTCAAAGTATCTAAAATATTTTTAAAATTTATCTTTTTCCCGTTCTTTTTTGTCAGATAACCTTTACCCATAAGATAATTTTTCTGCTGCCCGAACTTTATAGAGATATCAGTTTTTTTTTGTTCAGATTTTTTTGTTTCCAGAAGTTCCAGGATTTTTATATCTTTCATTTTTGTGATATTTTCGCCGTTTATATAAACATCCGCGCTGATAATTGTTGTGGAAAAAAATAATATTAAGATAAGTACAATTGCAGCTTTGGTCTCTTTTTTCATCCTGCTTCAACTCCATTCCGCCGCCAGGCTGCCACATATATCCGTTTCCGGTTCAGAAACCCTGTACATATAATAATATCATTTTTTAAAAAATCATTCAAATATATTAAAATAGAATTCAATTGGCTATAGGCAATGGGCAAGAGGCTAGAGGGAATAAAGTTTTCTTGCTTCGCTGCATATTGTGTCAACATCGGGAAGTACCTCTTTTTCCCCCTTTGTTGAGTAGGGTATAGAGGTTCTTGTGCATACCCTTGCAAATTTAAAGGGTATCCCGGACTCTGCAACAACAGCTGACAATTCACCTGAAAGCCCGAATCCCTCATAATCTTCATCAACAACCAGCAATCTCCCTGATACTTTCACAGATCTTCTCACACTTTCTTTATCAAGAGGATTAAGTGTCCTGAGGTCAATAACAGAAGCTGATATTCCCTCTCCTTTAAGAATTTCACGGGCTCTTATTGCCCGGTGAACACCCACTCCAACGCTGACTATGGTTATATCTTCCCCTTTTCCATGAACGGCTGCTTTACCAAAGGGGACAGGTTCCCATATCTCAGGTACATTTCCGTAAGAACCATCAGCCGGGATATCATATTTCATATTTTTTCGTCCACCTGACCCCAGGAATTCGATCCATGATCTGGAGAAAAGTTTGTGTTCAAGGAAAACAACTGGCCTCTCCTGTTGAAGTGCCTGTAACATCAATCCTCCGGCATCTGCCGGTGTTGAAGGGACAACAACATCGATGCCGGGAATGTGAGCCAGCCACCCCCATAATGATTGTTCATGCTGGCCTCCATCACCATATCCTCCGCCGCAGGGCATCCGGATTATAATCGGTGCCGGCCATTTTCCTCCGGAGAATGTTTCCAGCTTAGCCGCATGGTTTAAGATCGGATCCATTGCAACAGATACAAAATCAACCATATACAATTCAACGATGGGGCGTAATCCACTCATTGCTGCAGAGACCCCTGCCCCCGTAAAAGCATTTTCGCTTATTGGTGTTCCTATTATCCTCTCCGGACCGAACCTTACAAGAAGGTTACGTCTCAATAGGGGCAGGTCTTCTCCTAAAAGGATAATAGTATTATCTTCCACCATTTTTTGTGCAATCGCTGAATCCACTGCTTCAGTATAATGCATTTTTTTCAATTTAGATCACCGCTTTGACCGAATCAAATATTTGTTTTATCTCTTTTTCGACCGAATTCTCAAGTTCCTTCAGTTTCAACGGATCAGACTTAAGTTTCTTTCTTGTGATCTGCAAAGGGTCATTTGTGGGATCTTTTCTTGCGTCAGTAAGTGTTTTCAACATAGAAAGTGAGACTGTTTTTATCCCTTTCAGCTTTTTGATAAAATTGGCGCCACCTGGTTTTAAAAATGAGTTTAACAGGGGATATATTACACGTGGAAGTTCTCTGAAAGGTTTCCTTATCATTCGGATCAGTTGATAGCCGAGAAAGTGCCCTTCAAGGTGTACACATTCTGCGTGAAGGAATTGAGGCCCGTTCCCTTTCCTGATGCTGTTAATAACCTTTGATGATGTTTCGTAAAATTCTTCGACATCCAAACCATTGCCTTTTATATATGGTATCCCGAAACCTTCCGCCCTCTCTTTAACCGAACCGCCTCTCATTTTGTCTGATTCTGTTGTAATGGACCAGTTATCATCTTTACATACAAAGAGGAGAGGCAATTTCCAGGCTGCTGCCAGGTTCATGGATTCCATGAGCATACCCTGGTTCAGGGAACCTTCACCGAAAAAAGCAACGGAAATTTTTTCCGGCCGGAGATGTTTTGCTGAAAGTGCAAATCCTGCAGCTGCAGGGCCTGATGCACCGACAATTCCTGATGATGCGATCAAATGTTCCTTTGAATATAGATGCATATGCCCCCCCAACCCTCTGCATATACCATCAGGGTGGCCTAAGAATTCAAGCAGCAGGCTTACAGGGTCTATTCCTCTCATGAGCATTGGTGATGTTCCCCTGTGGTCAAGGGCGATGGAATCTCCCTCGGTCAATTGGGAAACCACTCCGGCATTGATAGCTTCTTCTCCCGTTCCAAGGTGCATCTCTCCTGAGATCAATCCCTCTTTCCACAAACGGGTGACCATCTCTTCGTAGAGGCGGCTTTTCAGCATAAGAGAATATAGAAACCAGAGATCTTTTTCCATTTTTTTTAAATTTTTCCCCCCGGATATTAATACCAGTTTAATTTTTTTTTATCAAATCAGTGGACTTGCCCCATTCCTGCTTAAAACCAAACTACTCTGACTTCTGGTGCCAATAGTTTTTCTTTCTGTTATAATATTTTTTTGGAGAAAATTTATGATAAATAAAAATAAAATTTTCAAATTTACAATGATAGTGATCTTGACAGCTCTTTTTTCACTTAACTTATCATTCTGTTCAAAAGAGACAAAACCCGGGGCTGAAGTGGAAAAGAAAACCATAGTTAAGAAAAAGGATCAAGTGGAACAAACTATGGAAATGCAGAAAGGTAAATTATGCAGTGATTGCCATGACGGGATAGATGATGGAGAGATCACAATGCCCGAAAGTAAGAAGAAAGAAGTAAGTAGTAAATAGTAAGAAAAACATTATATCTCAGGTTACAGGCTACAGGTAACGGGAGACCTTCCAGCATAAACCTTTGGTTGCGGGTTACTGGTTGCAGGAGTCAGAATTGAAAGAAAGGAGATGAGGGGTTGAGTGGATGAGTAGTTGAGTAATTGAAAGGCCCCCTGCCACCTGTCTCCTTATTTTCAATGACGCGAGCGAAGTGAGTAAATGACAATAAATGACAATATTATTTGTTTTATACCTTCTTCCTCTTCTTTTCAAAAGCTGCAATAAAGAACAGGGCAATAAAAACGATCAGTATCGATAACATTTCGATCCAGTATTTTTGAGGTTCCACCCAAATTTCCTTAAAAAAGTCCCAACGGCCCAGTATCTCGACAAAATTCCAGAAAATTATTACGGTTGGTATGGCATATCTAACCGCATAGGCCATCTTGTTGATCTTTAAAAGCCTGATAAATAAATAAAGTGACCATAACAATGAACCGAAAGCAATAAAATAAGTAATCAGATGCCTGTCGCCAATAAAATTATTGTCATATGTAAAGAGGAGAACCAGGTAGAATGTCCATAACAGAGCGATCAGTTCCAGAAATGTGGTTATCGCTGTATTTCTTTTTACAGGTTTGAGATCTACTACCTTCGATAATTTCAACTTCTTTTGAAGCCAGTTAAAGAACATACAGCCTGTTTTTGTCCCGAAAAAATAATAGATGATCAGAATAGCCCAGAAACCTATTGAAGAGGGCATTATCAGATACTCAGGTTTTGTGACCACTTCACCGTTGGCCATGAGAGGTTCAACACCATACCTGTTGGCATAATAAACGTAAGCAAATTCTACCCATCCTGTCCAGATGAACAAACCCCCGAACAGTCCCATAAAAGTGGCTTTAGTTTCACTTGAAGAGATCACTCCCCATATTAACAGGAATAATCCCAGAAAACCTAAAACTAATGCTGCACTGTAAATATGTTCATGTCCGAAGCCTTTCTCCATCAGGATCATGGCAGCATGCCCCAGCGGCATCGTAAACAATACAATTATAAAAGTAACTATTCCGGTAAACGGCTTTTCGATCTTCATTTTAGTTATTTGTCTCCATTACTATTTTTATATTTATAAAGAAGTCAGACAAATTTTGCTCTATGCAAATTTGCATGACTGAGCATAGCGAAGGAACCGAAGGCAAGTGTGTAATGAACACACTTGTAAGTCAGAAGTAAAAAACAAGGACACCTGTAACCTGTATCCTGTTACCTGAGCTTATAATTTTTTTTTCTGACTCCTCTATCTTCTATTTTTTTCCTACTATAATCCGAGTTCTTTTAAGATATTATCTGCTTTACCCAGTTTTTCCGTAATGAACATTACATATCTGATATCAACAGAAATACTTCTCGTAATGGAAGGTTCATACTTCCAGTCCCCTGTCATGGATTCATAATTCCCGTCAAAGAGGATCCCTACAAGTTCTCCCTTAGCATTTAAGACCGGGCTGCCGCTGTTACCGCCGGTGCTGTCTACAGTATGAAGGTAGGCGATAGGTACATCATTTTTTCCCGGGAATGTCCATCTGCCGAAATCCTTTTTATTATAAAGGTCTTTTACTTTTGCAGGCATATCAAAGGGAACTTTTCCTGTATCTTTCTCAAGCATACCTTTAATAAAAGTAAAAGGGCTGTAATAAACAGCATCACGGGGGCTGTATCCTTTAACCCTTCCGTATGAAAATCTTATGGTTCTGTTTGCATCGGGATACAATCCGCTTCCCTTCCATGCATAGAGTGCTGATATATATTTTTTTCTGAGCTCTGAAATAACAGCGTTAAATTTTTCAGACCTCTTTCTGATCTTTTCACCATCAGCATAGATACTTTTTGCAAGGTTAATGAAAGGATCGTTCAGAGCTTCAAGTTCCTTCGAAGTTTTGAAAAATAATTTCTGTGCAAATTTTACATCCTTCAGTTTTGTAGTTTTGTATCCTCTGTCAGTAAATTGTTCCAGGCTCTCTTTTTCATTTTTTAAAATGGTATCAAATCCGGCAATTCTTTCTGCAGGTTTTAATTTGTTTATGTGATTCATAACCATTTTGAAAAGTGCTTTGTCTGAAGGTTCATAATAGGACATATAGCTGTATTTGAGCCTGCTGACACTTCTTTTTATATCTTTTTCCGAGAAGAAAGGATTTCTTTCTTTTTTAGATTTTTCCCTCTCTTTAACAGTGGAATAGATGTTCTTTGCCATGCCGAAGATCTTTCCACCGAGGAAACCTGAATATCTTAAGATAAAATCTCTTGTTCTTGTTTTTCCCAGGATCTTATATTGTTCTGCGATCTGTGGAAGAATATTTCCATACAATTTTTTCAGTTTTTCGTCTTTGTTTATAAAAGCGGTAAATTCTTTTTCAAATTCCACTTTCTTATCAACAAAACCGGTTCCTGTCATGCCATCGATCATTCCCTGGGAATTCTTCATTGCATTGTTCAAACCTTTATGCATTCCTGCAACCTTTGCTTTTGCAACGGGAGAATCTTTCCCGAATGATTCAAGAAGGTCAATAACTTCTTTAAAATATTTTATTCTCTGGGGGTAACCATGATAGAGGTTTTCCTTTACGGAATTGGATGTTCTGTATCTTGTTGTGCTGCCGGGGAATCCCATTATAAATGTCTGGTCACCTTTTTTTAAACCGTTCTTTGCGATCTTCAGCCAGTATTTCGGTTTGTAGGGTACATTCTCTTTGTTATATTTTCTTCCGCTTCCATCCGGAGCCATATAGACTCTCATGAATGAAAAATCGCCGGTATGACGGGGCCACATCCAGTTATCTATATCTCCGCCATAATTTCCTATTGCTGAAGGTGGGACATAAACAACTCTTACATCATCAAATCTTTTGTAAACGTAAAGGATATACTGTTTTCCGCTGTACATCTTTGCAATTGTTGCATTGATATCGGATCTGCCTTTTTCAATTTTATCGGTTATCTCTTTTATCTTTTTATTTATTGCTTTATCCCTCTTTACAAGATCCTTTATTTTTCCAAATCTTTTAAAGCGCGCAGTTACATCTTCAGATCTCTGAAGTATCTGTGCTGTATAACCGGGGGCAACAATTTCATCTTTCAGAGTTTTGGCAAGGAAACCGTTGGTAATATAATCTGTCCCTTTGGTTGAAGCTCTCTGAACTGCGCCAAATGCCACATGGTGATTTGTGAGTAACAGTCCATTCGGGGATATCAATTCTGATGTTCCGCCACCAAGAAGGACTATTGCATCGGTTATGCTTGCTTTGTCTTTGCTGTAAATATCGGACACACTAATCTCAAATCCTTTATTTTCCAGATTGAGATTTTTTAATTGTGAAAGCATCCACATCCCTTCTTCAGCGGGTGTCATTGATGCGATCAAACAAATAGCTGTAAATAATAGAATAAATTTTTTCATAAAATCTCCTTATATTATTGTTTTGTATTATACCACAGTAATATGTTTTTAAGGTTGTTATACGGCAGTAAGTTAAAAGAGTTTAGGAAAAGAAGGATAGCAGGGAGAGGAAAAAAGAACTTGTCATTTGTAGTCATTGGAAAAAATGGTTAGGGGTAAGTGGTTAGAGGGGAGAGGGAATAAAAACTTGTCATTGATGGTCATTAAGAGATATTAAAAATTGGTGAGAGGTAAGTGGTAAGAGGAAAGAGATAAAAAAAAATTGGAAGGTCTCCTGTTACCTGTTGCCTGTAACCTGAGATATTATGTATTTATTGCCTCTTTCTGTTCTAAAACTCTATTTCCCTCAACCTTTTTACCCTCTCCTCTATCGGCGGGTGGGTTGAGAATAATTTTAAAAGGCTCTTTCCTGAAAATGGATTTACAATAAACATGTGAGCGGTTTGTTTTGATGCTTTCATCGGGATCCGTTTCGAATATACTCCAAGCTTCTCCAACCCGGAAGCAAGCCCCTCAGGATTATTTGTAAGCACTGCAGCCCCGTTATCAGCCTTATATTCTCTTGACCTTGATATGGCCATCTGAATTATCATTGCAGCAAAAGGTGCAAGTATTGCAATAACGATCAGTCCGATTATTCCGCCGCCGTCATCATCATCACTTCCTCCGCCGAAAAAGGCTGTCCATCTCATCATATTGGCAAGGACCATTATTGCTCCGGCAATTGTTGCAGAAACTGTTGAAATAAGTGTATCCCTGTGCCTTATATGGGAAAGTTCGTGGGCAATAACACCTTCTACCTCCCTTTTATCCATAAGCTCTATTATCCCCTTTGACAATGCTATAGCAGAGTGAGCGGGATCCCTCCCTGTTGCAAAAGCATTCGGAGAATCCTGATCTATATAATAAACCTTAGGCATCGGCATGTCTGCTTTATCGGTAAGCCTTCTTACCATTGCAAATATTTCCGGCATCTCTGTTTCTGTGATCTCTTTTGCTTTATATGCTTTTAAAACTATCTTATCTGAAAACCAGTAAGCACCGACATTCATAACCGCTGCAAGGATAAACGCAATTACCATGCCGGTCTGCCCGCCCATGGCTCCCCCGACAAAGAGGAATAAACCTGTCAATGCCCCAAGTAACAATACTGTTTTTATATTATTCATCTTAATCTCCCTTTAGTTAAATCACTTTTCTTATATAAAAAACCGAATATAAAGTCAAATTGGAAGACAGGAGATGAGTGGTTGGGTAGTTGAGAAGATAAGTGGTTGAGTGGATAAGAGGATGAGTAGTTGAGTAGATCAGTGATTGAGTCTTTCCTCTTTGGTCATTGGGATTTGTTTCGGGTTTAGTGCTTCGGATTTGAGTTTCTCTGTCTTTTGCTGAATGCTGTGGGCTGAAAGCTGATAGCTGCATGCTCTATTTCCCTCTTGTCAGAACCATGATTTGCCTGATTACCTGATTAACTTGATTCCCATAAAAGTTTCTAATCATAGCAATCATTGACAAAGTTTTTATTCCCTCTCCCCTCTTACCACTCACCTCTCACCAGTTTTTAATATCTCTCAATGACAAATTCAGCAAATTCCCTAATGACCATAAATGACAATCTCTGTAAGTCCTTAATGACACTCACGAAGTGAGTAAATGACAATCTATTTCATTGTCTCTCACCTCTAACCTCTTACCACTATCCTGTTTTTCCTTCTTACCAATTCCTTTATATCTTTTTCCACATGTATCTCTTGGCCGTCCGGAGATCTACCGGAGTAATACATTGCTGTAGATAATGTTCCCGGAGTGGGGGTGAATATCTGGGCATCGGTTGAGTCCAGATCAAGGGATCTTATTTTTCTTCTCATCTCTTCCACATCTTTTTTTTCTTCCCCGGGATGGCCGATGATCAGGTAGGGAGCGGCTTTGATCTTTCTCTTTAAACTTTTATTTATCCGGTTAAAAACTTCCATAAATTTTTCAAGTTCAAAGAAGCCCGGTTTTTTCATCAAAGTTAAAATAAAATCTTCCGTATGCTCCGGGGCGATCCGGAGGAATTTTCCCGAATGGGATCTTAATATTTTTTCGAGTAGTTCTTCATCCTCTGTTAAATTATCAAATCTTATTCCCGACCCGACAAATATATTTTTAACACCTTTTATTTTTTCCGCTTCTCTTAACAATTCCAGATAATCGGATCCTGTTTTGAGGGAGGGGCATTTTTTCGGGAAGATACAGGAATCTTTCAAACAGGTTTTTTTTGAGCATCCGAACCTGTACATTTCTGCAGAGGGCCCTCCGACATTGGAAACCACTCCCTTCCACTCTCTGTGTTTTACCAGGCCTGATATCTCTCTGAGAATTGATTCTTTTGATCTTGATATTATCTGCTTTCCTTCGTTCTGGGAAATTGAGCAGAATGAACATCCGCCACCGCATCCCCTGTGAGATGTCACCGAAAAAAGGTTCATCCTCAGGGCGGGAGAATATTTTCCGGGTTTAAGGTGTTCCCTTGAATAGGGGAGAGAATAAACCGAGTCCATGTCTTCGGTATTATAATGTTCAACGGGGTAGCTTACTACAAACCTGTCCCCATGTTTCTGGCAAATTATTTTCCTGCTTTTTATACCTTTATCTTTTAAAAGGTAAGCTTTCAGGAGGTTTTGTTTATTGTTGAGAATATCTTCGTAAGAGGGGAGTGTGATACTATTTGTCAGAGAAGAGACATCTTTTTCGATACGGGATGTGCCGTTAATTTTTATTTCCGATATATCAGATCCCTCCCTCATGGACCTTGCAATATTTACAAGTTGTTTTTCCCCGGGGCCGTGAATAAGGAGGTTTGCCCTTGAATCAAAAAGTATTGACCTTCTTATCTTATCTTTCTGAAAATCGTAGTGGGCAAATTGCCTCAATGTTGATTCAACACCTCCTATTACTATCTTTGTATCTTTAAATTTTTCCCTGATCCTGTTAGCAAATAATATGACTGTGTTGTCAGGGCGAATTCTGTATTTGATCGATGGGGGATAATCAGGGAAAAATCCAGCTCCCTTTTCCTGATACTGGTCTTCTATCCGTCTTTTTCGTGAAGCAGTATAGTTGAGAACCGTGGAATCGACAGGGCCTGGTATTATTGCGAAGAATAATTTCGGTTTCCCATGGATCGTAAATGATTCGGGTTTCTGCCAGAAAGGTTTTTCAATAACTCCCACTTTAAAGCCCTCTTTTTCGAGTGATCTTTTCAACAGGCCTTCGGGGAAGGAGGGGTGGTCGGAAAACAGGTAAGGAAGAACGAAGATAATATCGAATTGGGACATAGAAGGATTTTAGCAGAATAGGACACCTAAGGCTACAGGCAATGAAAGAGATTGTCATAAGCCGGCATAGCCGGCGTCATTGGATACTTCCTGAACTTGTCATTAAGAGATATTAAAAATTGGTGAGAGGGAATAAAAACTTGTCATTTATGGTCATTAATTGTCATTTTTTCGCGATGCGAACGTCATTGAAAGATGTACTCCCCTTTAGGGGCCGGGGGCTAAAGGTAACTGGCTACAGGGCACAGGTTACAGGCGACCTTTTTTATTACTGATTTCTCTTTTATTTGAATCATTCTAATTTTGGTCATTTGGATTTGTTTCGTGCTTCGATATTCGGATTTCGGATTTAAAATCTTTTTGTCTGAAAGGCCTCCTGCAACCTTATTCTACTTTTTCTTCTTACTTCTGTTATAATTTACTATTGGAGTTAATTTGGAAAAAAAGATAATACTGGTCCGCCATGGTGAACCGGATGTGAAAAAATGGGAATCGGAAAGGAACGGCAGTTACGGAGAGTGGGTAAAAGCATACAACAGTGCAGGGATAAAAAATGAGAGCAGGCCTTCAGAGGAATTAAAAGCAGCTGTTGAGGGGTGTGATCTTATTATCTCCAGTGATCTGAGGAGAGCTGTTGAAACTGCTGAAGCTCTGTGCCTCTCTATTCCGGTAAGAAAAGAACCTGTCCTCCGGGAGATAGAATTACCGGAAAGCAAAAGGAAACTTCCAAAATTTTCCCCCGAAATATGGGCAACAATTTTCAGAATATTGTGGTTTTTCGGAGTTTCAGGCAATGTTGAAAACTTGAGAGAGGCAAAGGAGAGGATAAAAAAAGCTTCTGAAAAGATATTATCAGTTGCAGAAGATAATAATAAAATTGTTGTGGTAGGGCACGGCCTGATAAACAGATTTATTGCAGGTGAACTTAAGTCTAATGGGTGGTCGGGCCCTAAATATAACCGGGCCAACTATTGGGATTTTTTTGAGTATAGGAAAAGGTATTGACAGGGATTGTCATAAGCCGGCATAGCCGGCGT
>JBDLJQ010000070.1:0-14302 GCA_039714255.1 Acidobacteriota bacterium | reverse complement strand
ATGAACATTTGCAACACAGACATAAGAAGATCTTTTCTTTAGGGAAAGATCTATAATATTATCTACAAACGTTTTATACTTACCAGTTGAGATATTAAGTGATAATATTTTATTTCTTTTCATTTATAGCATCACTATAGATTTTGATTAAAGATCTATAATTTTTCTCTGAGGAATATTTCTCAAGAAACTCTTTTCTTGCATTCTGATACATACTATTATTTTTTAAACCGGAAAAATATTTCACCTTTGCTGCCAGATCTGCAGGATCGGAAACATTAAAATGAATTCCGTTATAACCATCTATTATAATTTCAGCCTGGCTCCCAATATTTGAAGTTATTACAGGTGTTCCGGTTGCAAGAGCTTCAGCTATAACTACAGGAAAACCTTCATACCAGGTAGAAGGAAAAATAAGAGCTCTGGCTTTCTTAAGGTATTCAAAAATTAATTTTCTATCCATGAAACCTATATATTCCAGATTGTTTTTTATTTCGGCTTTTTCCATAACCAAATCTTTTAACGGGCCATCACCTACCACTTTTAAACTAAAATTATAAAAATTTAATGAATCAAGCAATGTTGATATCCCTTTTTGTTCTGACAACCTTCCAATAAATAGAAAATAATCTTCTCTTTCCTCCTGCCCTTCCCCCGGATCATCTACAAAGTTCGGTTTAACCGTCAATTTTTTTTCTTTAATTTTCAGTGAAGATCTCAGGATGATCTTCTTTTGAAATTCAGTCAACACAATATATTGGTCAATTCTCTTTTTCCATGTACCTGCAATTTTATGAAAAGATGAAAATAATGTAACCAGGGCAGTCTGCAATACCGAATCCCGATAGCACTTTTTCATAAGGCCGCTTAAAGGCAGAAGCCTTCCCATACATTTTTCGCATATTTTATTATCTTTATGTAAAGTTGCATTAGCACATACAAGCCTGTAATTATGAAGAGTTAGTACAACCGGGATATTCTCCCGATTTGACCTGAAAAATATTGAAGGGGATGCAAGAGGGAAAAAATTGTGGACATGGATTATATCCGGGCGGAAAGTTCTTAGTTTTTCCTTTAAAATACCTGATGATTGAGGATTATAGAAAAGGAATACAGCCGCTTTAATTTTATTAAAGAATGTGGATATATTTTTGTTGTCAAATATTAACCTTTCAACTTCATTCCCGTTTTGCTCCAGTAATCTTCCTTCAATTTCAAAAACCGAATCTTCCCCGCCTTTTTGTTGATAGCGATTATGGATCAGCAAAATTTTCATTTTAAATTATTTTTTATGATGATATTATCAGATCAAGTCTTTATTTTATACTCTTTTAAAATTTTTCTCACAAAATATCCATACCCGAAAAAAATGAATATTTCGACAATTCCCCTGGATATCAGAACTCCATTGATCCCAAATAAGGGTGCGGAGATCAGGTTTAAAACAATAATAACTACAGCAGATATAACTACTATATAAAACCTTATGTTCTGGAATTCAGTGGATGTGAGAATACTCCCCGTAGAATATGAGAAAAACCTGAAAAATATGAGAAATGAGAGAAATAGAAGATAAAAAGATGTATCTGCAATGTATTCAGTTGAAAATAACGATACAATAAAAGACCTGGACAGGAATAAAAAAACTGCTGAAAACAAGGCAATAACGAAAAATATCTTAAATAATTTCCTGTTAAATTCAATGAACCCTCTTTTTTCCTTTCCTCTGTATGTTCGGGAAATAAAAGGGGTAAGTGCCATAGTAATTACCTCTCCAATGATGCCGAATGAGAAATATATTCTCAGGGCAAGAAAATAAGCACCCAACAGTGACCTGGAAATAAAAAATGATAATATAAATATATCGATCTGACGAATCAATAAATTAGATATACCGGTAAACCAGTAAAACTTTCCTTCCCGGAAAAATTGTAACCTGATCCTGAAATTTTTAAAAATGATCATATCTTTTATAAAAATAATCTTAATTATTACAGAAGAAATCAGAGCTGTTATCCTTAAGATAAATATTTTTTCAAGAGAGTTAAAAAAATTCGGTTTAAGGATCAAAAGTGAAATGATTAATAAAAAAGAGAAAAAATTAGCATAGAACTCAACATTCATCTTTTCTCTTCCAAGAACAATACCACCCAGATTCCTCTCCATTCCGAGAAAGACGCCGGCGATAAATGACAACACTAACAGGATAAGGCTTACTTTTGAATAGGTAAGCCCGAACAGGACAAGAAAGAAAAGAGAAAGGAAGAAACCTATTGTAGTTGCTGAAATAAATTCATGGAAATATTTTTCCCAACATATTGAATCATCTTTAACATTGGCTATCTCCTTTCCAAAAAAAAGGTATAAATTCATGGATGATAAAAATGAAAATAACTGGAAAAAAAAGAAAAGGATACCATAGGTTCCAAGGTCCCCTTTCCCCATATACCGTGAAATGAAAAAGATCAGATACAAGTTTGATGCAGTTATAAAAAACCTGGAAAAGAGAGAATATGTTGATGTACTAATTATTCTTTTTATCATTTATTATTATAAAACTTTATTATTTATTATCTGGATATCTTATTTATTTACTTCCATTATTGTAGCGACAATTTTTCCTTTATAATATAATCTCTTTTTTAATTTGAAATAATCCGTCTGCCTCCGGTACCTGTAGAACATCCGTTTTATTGCTACTTCAAAAGGATAATCAACAGCATTCAGATAAAGATCATATACAAGATATTTTATCCCCTTTTTCTTTAATTTTTCCCATAGTTTTTTTCTTAATACTTTATAATTTCTATATATTTTTTTATCCTTTATAAAGATCCTCAATAATATAATTTTGTTTTTCAGATAATATCTAACAGTCTGATTAGATGAATAACTTAACAATTTATCACCTCTTTCCAAATTGCTGTTTGCCCATGTAGCGATCATATAAGCCCCTTTATTGGGAAGTGATTTAACAAATTTTTCCGAGTCATTGTAACCCACTGAATACATGGACAGGAAAAGGAATATAACTGTCGTAATAAATATAAAATTCTTTTTTAAATTATACTTTAGTAGAAGAAATATTATTGTTAAAAAAAATAAGGTAGTAAGAATATATGGTAATTTTTTAATTAAAATAACATTATTCATAACTAAAACCAATGCAATAAAAAATGATAGAAATTTCAATATAAATAAAAATCTCCCGGAAAATTTGGCTCTCACCCATTTAATGAATTTAACAAATCCGATAACAGACACAAACCAGAAAATAAATATTACCGATAACATCCTTCTTGCCTGGTTGCCGGGATTAAAAACATTTCCGGCACCTGCAATATATCCCTTGCTTATAATAAAAAAAACCTGATAAAACAATAAGCTGAACATAAATCTCTTATTTAATTTAAAAAGATATTTATACCCATTTACCAGAAATCCAAGCAATATAAAGAACAGGGTTACTTTGATAGAAGCTGGAGTTTTATCAGGAATAAAGAAGAGAATATTCAAGTAAAAAAGAGTTGCAAGTTTAACCGGATTTATTAAAAAGAATAAATATGACTTTTTGGCAATTATAAATTCAATTTTTTTTATTATTCTATTTGAAGAAATTAAATAGAAAGTTATAGTTGTTAATAATGCTAATATTGTAAAGATCAAAACTTTCAAGTTTTTCATTTTGACCTTAAGGAAATTAATTGTCATTGAGAAAAGGAGGAGGATCCCTTCATAACGTGTTAAGACTGCAAGGATGACAGCAAAAGTTGATCTGTAAATTTTATTTTCAAAAAAATAATAAAATGAGGCAATTACGAAAAAAAGGTAAAAAATATCTGTAATGGGGAGGGAGCTGAATTTCATGAAAAAAGGGAATAAAACTAATGAAAATGTTGCTACAGCAGAATATTCTCCGATAAATTTTTGAAAAAATTTAAAAACAAAATAAATAATTCCCATCGAGGCAAGGAGAGAGATAATCTTACCTCCTAAAATAAAAGCATCAATACTACTCTTGAAAAGTAGAAGTATATTTCCAATCGAACCTAACAAGAACGGAAAAAGAGGTGGAACAGAAAATTTGGTGAAATCGGCGGAGAACAGTTTTTCTGAAAACCTGAAGTATTTATAATAATCTGGCGGAGCTAAAGATGAGATCCCCGACAAAAAGAACCAGTTAACAAGAACAAATAAGAACAGGGTAAATAAAATAAAATAATCTGAATTGATTCTGTATTTTTTCATATTATGGATATTTCTTAAGTAATTTATCTTAATCAGAGTTCCTGATATTTTTAAAAAAATCTTTATATGTTAATTCTATCCCTTTTCCCAGTGAAATTGATGGTTTCCATCCAAGCTTTTTTATCCTGTTTATATCAAGAAGTTTTTGAGGAGTCCCGTCAGGTTTTGTTGAATCCCATTTTATGGTTCCCTTAAAACCAATTATTTCTTTAATTATCTCAGCCAGTTCCTTTATTGTTACATCCTCTCCATACCCAATATTTATTACTTCCCCTATTTCTTTATAATTATACGACTCCATTAAAAATATCACTGCTTTTGCCAGATCATCAACATATAAGAATTCTCTCCGGGGTGACCCTGTCCCCCACAATTCCACAGAAGGTTTTCCATTTATCTTCGCCTCGTGAAACCTTCTGATCAATGCTGGCAGAACATGAGAATTATTCAGGTCATAATTGTCATTTGGCCCGTAGAGATTGGTCGGCATAACTGAAATATAATTTGTCCCGTATTGTTCATTATAGTATCTGCACATTTTCAAACCGGCAATTTTTGCAATTGCATAGGCTTCATTTGTAGGTTCCAAAGCTGAAGTCAGAAGATGTTCCTCCTTCATTGGTTGAGGGGCAAGTTTGGGATAGATACATGAACTTCCGAGGAAAAGCAGTTTTTTTACATTAAATTTATAAGCTGCATTTATTACATTTACCTGTATTAAAAGATTGTTATAGATAAATTCAGCAGGATAAGTTTTATTTGCCATGATCCCGCCAACTTTTGCCGCAGCAAGAAAAACATATTCCGGTTTCTCCTCTTCAAAAAATTTTTCAACATCAGCCTGTCTTTCGAGGTTCAATTCATCAATTGTTCTGTAAACAAGATTTGTGAATCCTTTGGATTTCAACTCCCTGACGATGGAAGAACCAACAAGGCCTTTATGCCCTGCAATATAAATTTTTGAAGATTTTTTCATTTAGTTATTATACACTAATTGTTTTTGCAGATCATTTTTTTTTATTTATTATTCTTTTAAAAGGGCCTATTTTAAGATAATTCAGATTGAACATCAATACTTTGGCAAAAATTACAATTACAGCTATAAAAAACAATCTGAAAGGTTTTGAAAGCAGTGTGGATAACACTCCTATTACCGAAAAAATAAAAGTCCATCCCATCAGGATATAAAATACTTTTCTTTCATCATTTCCCATTTTCATCAATTTATGATGAATATGTTCATCATCAGCCCTTAAAGGATTTTTCCTTTTAAATATCCTTCTGAAAAATGACAGGGATGTGTCCAGGATCGGAAGAAACAGTATAAAGATTGGAACTATAAATGTGATCCCGAATGATGCTTTTGATGAGGCCTTAAGAGAAAGGGTTGCCAGATAAAAACCCAGGACAAGACTCCCCGAATCCCCCATGTATATTTTTGAAGGATAAAAATTATATATCAGAAATGCAAGCAAAGGGCCGATCATTGAAGCTGCGAGAAGTGCAAAATGAGGCTTGCCATTTAAATAACTGATAATGACAAATGATATCGAGGATAACAAAGCGATCCCTCCGGCCAGCCCGTCTATACCATCTATCAGATTCAAAGCATTTGT
Organism: Acidobacteriota bacterium; assembly: GCA_039714255.1. Classification (GTDB taxonomy): domain Bacteria; phylum Acidobacteriota; class Aminicenantia; order UBA2199; family UBA2199; genus UBA647. Next base: position 8,438 of record JBDLJQ010000070.1, on the reverse strand, counting down.
AATTCCAACAATCCATAAAACGGTTACTATATAAGAAAGGAGAAGGGGAAGTACTATTTTCCCCGGTGCAAACGGGATAGACAGCAGTTTAATAGCAAAACCATTAAAAAAAAGGATTGTGGCTGCAACAATTTCTACCGGAAGTTTTTGCCAGGCATTTAAACCTATAAGATCATCAATCAGTCCAATCATGAATATAATAAATAAAGATATTAAATAGAAGTTGAACTGAAAAACATCCGGAAATTTTGCATAATCAAACATGTTTAAGCTTGACATAGATAAAATTAAAACCAAACTTATTAAAAACCCTAAAAATATCCCCACTCCGCCAAGCCTGGGGCGGAAACCCTTTGAATTCCTTTCAATATCTTTCCTCTTCCCTATTCTGTTTTTCGAAAAATAATTTAATATGATTCTCTGGATAAACAATGTAACAAGAAAAGAAAATATTACAATCAATGTCAATCTCATTTTATATTTTTCCGCTTTTAAAAAATTGTCCAACCTTTAAGAAAGGTTTTTTCAACATTATCAAGGGGCTGATTTTCAAACCATTAACTCTCCATGCTTTATAATCTTCCAGGCTTTTCCGGATCAGGTTTTTTAATCCTCTGTTGCTTTTACCTCCGATCCTCATTTTGACCAGTATCTCAGGGATGTATGAAGCAGAGATATTGCCCCTCTCAAAAAAACGCAACATCAATTCATAGTCTGCAGATATTTTAAAATCTGTCCTGAAAGATCCAAAGTTTTCAAAGATCTTTTTCCCGACAAAAAAAGCGGGGTGCGGAGGCATCCACCCCTTCCTGAACGATCCCCCTCCCGGACTTCCAGCTTTCCAGTATCTTATAGTTTTTGTAAGATCACCGGACACATAAACAAGATCTCCATAACAACAATCTGAATTATTATCTTCGATAGTTTTTGACACTTTATTTAAAATATCCCCTGAAAAATATATATCATCAGAATTTAAGAATCCCACAATATCACCGGTTGCTAAGGCTACCCCCTTATTCATCGCATCATAAATCCCGGAATCAGTTTCCGATATCCATTTCGATATAGATTTATCATACTTTTTTATAATTTCCAAACTTCCATCTGTCGATCCACCGTCAACTACAATATATTCAACATCACTATGAGATTGACCTTTTACGCTCCGGATCGAATCTTCCAGATATTTTTTATTGTTATAAACCACTGTAATAATTGATATCTTCATATTAATTTCACAAACTTTTAAATCTCTTTAACTTATCAAACTTTCATATATTTCGAAATGTTTTTTTGCAATAATTTTTACATCCAGCTCTTTCTCAGCTACTACTCTGGCATTTTTTCCGAATTCAACCCTTTTTTTCGGGTCATTGATCAACAATCCTATCTTCTCAGCAAGAGATTCACTATCTTCAATATTCACAATAAATCCATTTTCTCCATCTTTTATAAAATCAGAAACAGAACCGACATCTGTTGAGACTATAGCCCTTTCCATTGCCATTGCCTCCCATACAGATTGAGGAGATGCCTCGGTTACAGAAGAGCAAACATAAATATCTGTTGATTTTAGTACCGATGGTATATTTTCAGTAAATCCATAAAAAGAAATATTATTTAAATTGTATCTTTTAATTTTTTTCTTAAGTAAATTTATGTAATCTTTCTGACTGACAAATAAATTTCCTACAATATAAAAACTCAGATTTTTATATTTTTTAGTTAAAATTCCAGCAGTATCAATAAAATATTCGATCCCTTTACATGGATTTATATTTCCAACAGTCACAATCTTCAAATTATTTCCTGATCCTATTTTTTCATCCGGAGTGATTTTTTTTGGATCAAATCTTGCAACATCAACAGGAGCCTGAACATTAAATACCGGCTGGTTCATTTTCAACTTTTTTAAATAATAGTCATGGACCTTTTTCCCCTCCACTAAAAATGAATCTGCTTTTTTTGCCAGCCATTTAAAAAAAAATTTGACAAAAAATTGTGAGTTAGTATCATTCAGATGCCATAAGATCGGTTTTTTCATCTGTGATGCTGCTACTACACCTTTCCACTGCCAGGAACCAGTACAATGTACTACATCCGGATTTTCAGTTTCTATTATTTTTTTTATTTTTTTTACTTCTACAGGAAAAAAGATAAACCACTTGAATATTGAAACTAATGATTTTGAAAGCCTGTGAAGGTCAATTGAGTGAAATTCAATTTTATTAGTGGTTAATACATCCCTGAACTCTTTAAAATCTTTCTTCGGGGCAACTACAACAGTCTCAGTTTTATTCCTATCCTTCAAAATTTTGGCAACTTCCAATATACGAAGTTGAGGCCCGGCTATTCGTCCATCAAGTATAATGCTCAGAATCTTCATATTACCAATTGTTATCTTTTTCATATCCTAATTCAACTAAGATTTCACCAGAATATTTTTTATAGATCTCCTTTGAGTTGTTATCAAAAGAATTTCTCCAGTCTCCTGTTTTTCCTACCCTTGGCAAAACTGCGGTGGTTTTAAATATTCCTGGAATAAATCTTCTTATTGCACGCTGTATTCTGTTATATTTTGATAATTTAATACTATCAATTTTATTTTTTAAAGGTAAACCCAGATATTCTGAAATTGATTTTAAACTGTCCAAATAAGAAAGATGAAGAGATTCATAATTTAATGTATAGATATTTTTTTTAAGCATCCAGCTATCAATATGATATTTATAAAATTCAATTCTGTTACGGATAAGGTAAAATTCATCAAAATTATTAAAAGTTTCCAAAAACTCATTAAAAGAAATTTCCCCGATTTTTTTTGACCTAAGCATATAATAATAGAGAGAGGTCATAACATCACGCCCATCCCTGTATATATATATAATTTTACTTTGTGGTATTATTTCTTCTTTAATAAATTTTGCCTGTTGAACAAAAGGTTCAAATATTTCAAAATTTCCTGGAGTATGGGTTTTAAGAATTGTTTTTTTTTTTGTAATTATTTTTTTTTTAAAATCTTCAACATTGATATTTTCCGGACTTCCCGTTAAAAGCCTGTCCAGGTTAATATATCCATGATTCACACCTTTTAAGTTATTAAAAATTGAGTCTATCAGCCAGTGAGTACCGGACCTCCTGTGGGAAGCAACAATTATATATTTAAACTTGTTCTTTTCCATTTTTTTTCTAATATTTCAAAATATTTATTTATAAATTTAATATTTCTTTTTAAAGTACAAGGAGATCAGACGTTTCATACCCAGCTTTTCAAGAGCATACTTTAGAATTTTTTTAAACAATCCGGGGAGGAGAAAAAGAACATAAATCTTACACGCTTTCCCAAGGCTTATATTTTTCCTGTCAATAATAAACCTCTCTCTGATCCTTTTAAAAGAGTTAGACAATCTTTCACTTGCCCCTCCGTGCCTCATATTTGCAAAGGTCTTATTGATATAAACAACTTCAGGCCCCATTTTTGCGATCCTGTATATAAGATCATAATCCGATACCAGTTTATATCTGAGATCAAACCCGCCTGCATCTTCAAGGAGGCCTCTTCTTATCAGAGTGGAAGGATGACTGAACGTAATTATTTTATTCAGATCTTTTAAATTTCTTTGCTTAACTGAATAATTATACCCGTCACCTATTCTCCTTAAATTTCCATAAATAATACCTGCATCCATAATCAGGGCTGAATTATTATTGAATATAAATTTTACAGCCCCGCCTTCAAGGTAATCGTCCGAATTAATATACCACACCCACTCTCCACTGCTGAGTGCCAGCCCTTTATTCATGGCATCATAGATACCACTGTCAGGTTCAGAGATCCATTTGTCAATTTTATCTTCATATTTTTTTATGATCTCAATACTCTTATCTGTGGATCCCCCGTCTATAATAATATATTCAAGACCCTCAAATTTTTGATCTATTACACTTTTTATTGTCTGGGATAAATATTGTTCTCCATTCTTTACCACGGTTATAATTGACAGAACGGGTTTCTTTTTTTTCATTTGGTTAGTATTTTTAAAGTTATATTAATTTCTGGTAAAGATCAAAAGTTTGTTTTGCTGTTTTTTCCCATGAAAAAGACTTTCCCCTTTCCAGTCCTTTTTCTTTCAGATCATCTGTTAAACCTTTATTCTCTAACGCTTCTGTGATGGTATTTCGAATTGAGGTTTTATTAACAGGATCAAAAAACAATGCAGCATCTCCTGCGATCTCACGAAAAACTTCTGTATCACTGAGAAGTACCGGGCAATTTAGTAAGAAGGCTTCAAGAACAGGTATCCCGAATCCCTCATAAACACTGGGAAAAATAAATAATTCTGCATTTTTATAAAGATTAGAGAGGGAAATATTATCCACCTCAAAGAAATGCACTTTACTATTTACACCTTCATTAATGAACAATAATTTTTCTTCTTCGGTAAATTCTCCTCCACCTGCACACACCAGGTACAGATCTTTTTTCTCTTTTAACACAGGAGCAACCGACTCAAGGAACAGGGTGAAATTTTTATATCCTTTCCTATTTCCCACATATAGAATATACCTTTCATTCAGGACAGGAGAACTTATATCTTTCTCAGCAAGTATGTGATCACCCGCAAGGCCTATTACTTCAATCTTATTGCTTTCTATTCCAAGAATTTCTATTATGTCCTTCCTTGTATTTTCTGAAATTGCAATTATTTTAGCCGATCTTTCAGCCAACACTTTCTTGTTTGATATCAATTTATTTTGATCTGTTTTTAAAAGATGTTTTTCAAATATCATATCAAAAACAGTAAGTACAAAAGGTTTCTCCTTCAAAAAATTCAGAAAGTAAGGATCAAAATAGGTGGGATGAAAGATATCAAAAATATTTCTTTTCAGGATCTTTTCAGAAACCTTCCTGTTTATAAAGTTCTGGATTCTATATTTCCCGCGGAATTCGCCCTGAAAAAGTTGTGGAATATTATGGAAATGATCTTTTTGAATATAACTATTATCTGAATACTTAATTAATATTTCTGCTTTAATATTTTTCAGATCAACAAGATTTTTATAAAGGTTAAAAAAATAACCGGATATCCCTCCATGCTTCTGCATGGAAAATATCTGATGATCAAATATAACGTTCATCCGGCATATTCTTATTGATAAAAACAGAATCCAGGTTTTTATAAACAACCTTATTTGAAAAATTTTGTTTAAAAAATGACAAGGCACTATCGGAAGATTCTTTATAAAACCTGTTGTCAGACAACAACTTTTTAATGTACGATGCAAATTGAGCCGGGTCATCCGTACTGAATACCCCATTTTCCATTTCACCGTTGATCCCGGCGGAGCCAGGCCCGGTGGTCACCACCGGCAGTCCAAAGGAGAGAGCTTCGACAACTTTCACCTTCATCCCGGATCCGGACAATAAGGGTGATAATGCCACCTTTGCCCTGCTGTATAATTCAGAAGGATTATCAAAATTTTTTATCCTGATCGCCCCCTTTCCATAGGGTATAAAACCGGAAAGTTCACCGGCAACGGCCAGGGAAAACTCCCCCCCGATCAAATCAAACACCTTTTCAAAAAACCACTTCAACCCTTTTACATTGTGGGGGTTTTTTGATCCCACAATAAGTATATCCAGGTCCTGTTCCATATCCTTTGTTTCTACTTCATCCATAAAAATCGGGGCAGAGTGGAATTCAGGATATTCACAGAATTGGGAAAAAAGGTATTGTTCTTTATCGGAAACCGTCATCACTTTATCAAAAAGATCTACCCTCCTTATCTCTTCATCAAGAACTGCCCCAATATTAATTTTCCCTCCTGATTTTTCAAACAATTGATGTGTTGTAAAATCGGAAAGGTCCAGAACCTTAGTAATACCCTTGAGGCCGGGATCATCGATCAGATTCGCCCAGTTAATATAACTTATCATAACTGAGTTGTACTTTTTGTTGGAAACAACCCTCCTGAATTCAGCCTTCATTTTATCTGTAGTAAGATCCGGTAATGTAAAATAATCTGTCCCTGAAAATATTTTTTTTATTTTTGTATATATTCTTTTTAGAAATTCTTTCAGGACAAAATCCTCCTGCTCAAACACATACAGATCTGATATCAAACTACTATGGTCATGGCCGGTATTTTTCCTCCAACCATTATTAATGGAAAATATATCAACATCAAATCCACGCACCCTGAAGTATTTTAATAAATTCAGGTAACGGTTGTTTATCCCGCTATTCTGATCAAAAATATTATGAGGATAGAAAACTAGGATTTTATTGTCTTTCATAAGAATTTATTCTGGTCTCAATATTATTACTTATTACTTTTTAACAGCCTCCAGGGCAAATCTGCAATATACGGTCTTGTCAATATCCCTGAAGTTTTCAAAATAGAGTACCCTGAACTTAAAAACATCCTTGTTGGGTAAAATTAGCCTCTTATTCAATGTCTCAGGAGAGTAGAACCTGCCGTGCCTGTTCTGATATGTCTCAACACAATGGATATCGATCCCTTCATCAAACTTTACATTACCTGGGACAGAATACCTGGGATCTGTGACCACAAATGGTTTTTTATGCAGGTATAATGGGAGGACCACCAACTTTCCGCCTGGTTTCAGAGCCCTACCCATTTCACTGATAAAATTAATATCACTCTCCTCCTCAAAATGTTCGAGGCTGCAGGCAGCAAATGCTTTATCAAAAAAATTGTCACTCACAGGCATACCCGACGCATCCCCCCCTATCTCTCTACCCCTGATTCCCGGTTTATACATCAGGTCCTGTTTATACCCCCTGGCCCCGGAGAGTTTTTCAAACTCTTTATAATGGGGAGAGTTCTCTGCCGCAATATCCACAAAAACTTCCCCTTTGGAGGGTGCTATCAATGTGTAGGCAAGATAGTATTCCAATGTTTTTTCAGGAAAATTGAATGAGTAATATTTAGGGAATTTTTTCTTATATCTTACTTTAGACAGATAATCTTCATAGCCGGTTTTGTCTATGATAAAACGTTCCACCCTGATATCCAAGGCTTCCAGCTTTTCCATCAGGCCCCTGTTCTCACTCTCAGAATAAGTGATCCCCGGCCACCCCAGAAAAACCTCATGGCCTTTTCTCTCTTTGAGAATTTCCAGGTTTTCTTCAAACTTTGTTTTTTCATCATGTAATTGGTATTTATAAGGCACATCTCCTCCGGCAATCAACTAATATTTTTAACTTATATTTAAAAGGATACATTTAATTCCACTTCATCGCAAATCATTGATCCATAAGTTCATCAAGGTATGCAGAACAATAATCAGCAACACCCTTTTCACCCTTCTCATTTAACAAATTTATTTTATTTCTTATATCATTAGAAAAATCACTACTGAAACCTTTATTATTCTTCCGAAAATAATCCTGGTAGATATTATTCAAAGTTTTAAACGCTCTCACTTCATCCTGAAAATTCTGCCCCAGCATCTCTATTTTTTCCAGAAATCTCACTCTACAGAGATCATATAATTCAACATCCAATTTATTGTAACTACCTATTATCTCATTCACCTCATCCCTGTTCTCAATATCAGGTTTATTCTTTGTTACATTTTTTTTTATATAAAATGGAACACTCCAGTTAAAATGATTTTTTAAAAGAACCAACACCTCATCATAATAATCTATAAATCCTGTAATTATAAAAAAATTTTCTATGTTATTTACTGCAATGTCCCTCAATTCACTTCCCCCTTCGTTAAATTTATACTTACCGCCAATACCGGAGATGCTTCTAACCATGGCATTATTGAACTGAACACGTTTTGTAGATTCAATAAAATCGGAGAGGGAAATTTTATTTTCTTTAATATATTTGTTTAAATGGTGGTACTTTTCCTCTTTTGCATAATTGTAGACAGAAATAATTCTTTTTACCGGATCTCTTAAAATTGTGAAGTATTTCACACTATCCTGAAATCCCCTGTGAAGTCCAAAGTTCATATGTCCGTAAACTATCCTGATATCATTATTATTACTACTTTGCACAAACCTCCTGGCAGATCCCTCGATATCGTTGGGAGCAATTTTAAATCTCTCATCCTCAGAGTATTCTCTCTCAATTATGTCGTAAAGGGTCATTCCGCCGGTTTTGGGGATATGAAAAAAAATACCTCTTTTTTTTTTACCCATTTTTTCCCTCTTTGTATCTATTTTTTTCATTATTTTTATTAGTATCAGAGCTTCTTTCATAACCGAGTTTATCAAAGAGGTATCCCACCTTTCTGTCCAGATAGTTATATAACTCCTGGGAATAGATATGACTCCATTTCTGTTTTTTATTAATAATCTCACTTAGTTTACTTACGTCATAATCGGGATCTGTGGATAAGAGATAACTCCGGTTCTGGGATAATATAGAGGAGCTTTTATACGATTTTTTCA
>JBDLJQ010000069.1:0-14550 GCA_039714255.1 Acidobacteriota bacterium | reverse complement strand
AGGAGAAAAAATGACAGAAAGAATGATCAATCAATTTATGGAAATGGTAAAGATAGATAGTGAGTCCGGTAACGAGGCAAAGTTCATAGAATATCTAAAAGGTGAATTTGAAAAAGTGGGGGCCCATGCTGAAAAAGATAGTTATGGGAATCTCATTGCCAAACTTCCTGCAAAGAATTGTGATAAAACAGAACCGATTCTTTTGTCATGCCATGCTGACACCGTAAAACCGGGTATAGGAATCGAACCTGTATTAAAAGACGGGGTAATACGTTCTGCAGGTAACACTATCCTTGCTGCCGATGATAAAGCAGGAATAGCTGAATTACTGGAAGCACTGAGAATATCAGAAACTCACCCGCCTCTGGAAATTGCAATTAGCAAAGAAGAGGAAGTTGGTTTGCATGGAGTAAAAAATCTCGATTTTTCCAAATTATCTTCAAAAAAGGGATTTCTCCTTGATAACGATACACTAGATACAATCGTAATAGGCGGCCCTTCATATTTTGCAATTGATGTCGAAATAAAGGGAAGAGCAGCACATGCAGGGATGGAGCCGGAAAAAGGGATAAATGCAATTCTTGCCGCATCTAAAGCAATATCAGCATTAAGGCTGGGACGGCTTGACCACGAAACAACTGCGAATGTAGGTGTTATTAACGGCGGTATGATCAGAAACGGTGTACCAGATGCTGTGACATTTCTTGCCGAATGCCGGAGCCTGGATCACAGGAAAGGGGAAGAACTTGCACTTGAGATGGAAGAAATAATAAAGAGAGAGGTTACTTCTTCAGGAGCTTCAGTTGAGATCAAAACAGACAATCTCTGTAAAGCTGTTGATATTCCCGAAGATTCATGGACAGTTAATATTTCCAAAAAGGCTCTGAAATCAGTTGGCGTTAATGCAGAGACCACCTTTATCACGGGATTTACCGATGCATCAATTTATAATAATATGGGTATTGAAATGGCAGTTGTAGGAATAGGTGCACAGCTTGAGCATTCCTGTGATGAACATATATATATTTCAGATATGGAAAAAGCAAAAAATATGGTAGTGGAAATTTTAAGGTTATCTTCTGAATGATACGGAAAAATTTTCTGTCAGTCCAGATCTGATTCTTTACTTTCCTGAACTTTATTCTTATTAATCACTATTAGCCAGAGATTAGCGGCAAAGATCATTAATATAACAACCCTGTGCCAGTAAAGATCATAGGGAGAGATCCTTAAGAATTCAAAAAATATCAATGGAGAAATAATTGATATTGCACTGTAATAATAACTAAGCTTTATCATTCCCCTGTCTCCGAGGTATATATTCCCCCCCCAGCCAAGGCCTGCAAAAAAAACAAGGAGCAGGTTTGTAAAACAGATCGAGTTAAAGGCCGGGCGATATATTACAAAATACAGAATGGATGTGAGTAATGCGAATAAGATAGGAATTAGAAAATAAATTTTCCTGTTTACTCTTAAATCAGCTAGCATTTTTCCCCTTAGTAGTAAGCAATTTTAATCTATTTCTAATGATTTTTCAATCTTTTTATAACAATCTTCATCAACCTCTAAATAATTACTGAGAAGTTCCTGTGCATAAAGTTTCCCCTGAGCATCAATAAATACCGATTTTGCTCCCCCTCCTCCAAGAGATTCTTCCAGAAGAAAATTAAATGCGAGGAGATTCTTTACCTCATATCTTATCACTTTCCCATTACACACCCTTCTAAACATTTTCTTTACTTTATCCGGTGTAAGATATTTTTTTATGCATTCATAGATAATTTCATTTTTTGCAATAACACCAATATTTGATGTATCTCCTTTATCTCCCGAGCGTGCAAGACAGATATCTTTCAGAAAAACCTTCCTCCCGTTTTTCACAGGTTCTCCAGGTTCACCTGAAGATAACAATTCATCATGCTCTCCATGATCCCTGTAATCAACTTCCAGTCCTGTAAGCGAAGGAACTTTTATTTCTTCAATATCATCAGATCCTGTTTTACAAACCTTAATTCTGGAATCTATAAGCTCCTTCCTTATCAGTGCCGGCCAGTATCCGATAACGGTCCTCGGGTCCGGGCGGCCCCCGGTAACAGCTGCTCCTGCAGGGCCCGACAGGATCAGAGTCGATATCTCTTTTCCAAACTTTACTATTTTACTTTTATCCCTGTCATAAACACTGAATCTTAAAATCGTTTTATTATAATCTTCACTATCTTTTGTACATAAAAGTTCAGTTTCTTTTTTTTCAAAATCTATCCCGACCTTTTTCCAGAATATATCCTTGAATATTTTTGATTTTTTTGTAACATGGAATCCGCCAACCAGTATAGAACCACTTGCTTTATATCCTTCAAGATAGGATGCGGAAACCTTTAAAAAATGTGTCGGCGGCTTTCCCTTTATCCCCTTGATCCTTACCCTGTTATGGCCCTCATCTTCCAGTTGAATTGACGTGAAATCGGCAATAACATCAGGGCTCAGGTATTCTTTCGGGTCCCCCATCTCATAAAGTAATTGTTCCTTAACACTGTTACCGGATACGATCCCGCCGGTATCTTCATGTTTCGTAACAATAAATGTTCCATCCCTGCTGACCTCCAGGATCGGAAATCCTATATTCTCCCATTGTTTAACTTCTTTCCAGTCTGTAAAATTGCCTCCGGTTGACTGTGACCCGCATTCAATGATATGCCCGCCTATTACACCTGATGCCAGTTTATCCCAGTCATTCAATTTCCATCCAAACTCATGGATCATTGGTGCAAGGGTAATGGCCGTATCTGTTACCCTCCCTGTGACAATAATATCGGCTCCGTTTTCCAGTGCTCTGAGTACGGGCTGAACTCCAAGGTAGACATTTGCACTTAAAAGTTTATCCCTGACCTCGCTGAAGTTAAGGCCGGTCTCCATATTTTTAAGTTCCTCTTTTTCGGGATATATTGAATCAATTCTATGAAATATGTCATCCCCGTCAATTGCAGCAACCTTAAAACTCAGTCCCTTTCTGTTACCCATCTCTTTAATTCTCAAAGCAAGCGCAGAAGGATTCATCCCACCGGCATTTGTTATTATCTTTATACCTTTACTAATTACTATTTCAATTATCTCATCCAGTTGTGAAAGAAAATCATAAACATAACCCATATTTTCATCTTTCATTTTCTGTTTCATCAGTATTCCCATTGTGATCTCAGCAAGGTAATCTGATGTAATATAATCAAGCTCTCCGCCGGTAACCTGTCTTTTCAGTGCGGAAAGGTCATCACCCCAGAATCCGCCTGCATTCCCGATCTTTATAATATCTTTTTCCATAATTCCTCTCGTTAAATAGTAACATACTTACCAGGTTTTATAAAAACTCAATATTTCTTTTCTTATCAAAAAAAATGTATAAAAAATAAATTAATTTATTTATAATTGTAGCGGGGAGGTAAAATGAAAAAAGAACAAACTTTAAACCGGCGTAATTTTATTAAAACATCATCTATCGGAATAGCAGGGTTAGGCATTTCCGGTGATCTTAATTTTTCATCCGAAGTTACAGAAAATAAAAATCTAACCCAGAAAATCAGAAAATTCAATATACTGGGTAGGACAGGTTTTAAGGTTTCTGATATAGGAATCGGAACCTCAAGGATTTATCCTGTTCCTGTTATTACCGCATTGCTGGATTCAGGGGTAAATTATATCGACACTGCAGAAAGATACGGGAGAGGTGCTTCTGAAAAAAGTATTGCAAAAGCAATTAAGGGGAGAGACCGCAAATCTCTTTTTATCACAACAAAACTTCACCTTACGGAAACAACTTCATCAGACGAAATAGAAAAAAGGTTTAACAAATGTCTCGAAAGGCTTGAGACCGACTATATTGACTGCCTTATGATCCATGGTGCCTCATCAATTGCCGTATTAAAGAATGAAAATTTTCATCTTGCCGTAAAAAACCTAAAAGCAGGCAGGAAATTAAAATTTACCGGTGTATCAAATCATGGTGCACGTTTTGGAAGAAATAAAGATGTAATGGAAGAGGTTCTGATGGGAGCAGTTGATGATGGAAGGTTTGATGTTATTCTTGTTGTTTACAACTTTCTAAAAAAGGAACCGGGAGAAAAGATACTGAACGCCTGTAAAAAAAAGAATATAGGTGTTACCATCATGAAATCCAATCCCGTAAGCAGATATTATGATATTAAAGAGAGGATCGAAAAACTTAAGCAGGAAGGGAAAGAAATTGATACAAGGACAAAAAATTATTTTGAAAGGCTTAAGGAGACTGCAGAGAGATCCGAATCTTTCATAAAAAAGTATAACCTTCAAAATAGTGATGAGATCCGTGATGCTTCGCTGAAATTTGTATTAAACAACCCTAATGTAAATGTGTTGACTCTGGCCTTCAAAAATTTTGATGATATTGAAAAACTGCTTAAACTTTCCGGTACAAAATTTACCCGGTCAGAGATACAAAAACTTAATGGTTATGCATATGGATCGGGGAATTTATATTGCCGTCATGGTTGCGGAATATGTGAATCTTCCTGTCCGGAAAATATCCCTGTTAATACAATAATGCGTTATAACCATTATTTTGAGACAAACGAAAGTGAAAAATTTGCAATGGAAAAATTTGCCGGATTGTCCGGTTTGGATCAGGAGGCCTGTTTAAAGTGTTCGGGAATTTGTGAAATGTCATGCCCCTTTGATGTGCCTGTCAAAGGGCTACTTATACTCGCAGGACACAGGCTTACATTAAGTTGAGTTCAGCTCAATTACGGAATCTTCGGAATATTTTTTTCCGTAGAACAGGGATAAACTTCTTCCTCTATTTTACGTAGAAATACAATGAAATCGACTGGAAAATCTATTTATATTCTGATCATATCTTTTTTTATTTCAATTTCTTCGCTGAACGCAAAAGAGATAAGAGGCACGGTACGTGATATTACCTTCAAGATAATCAGTAATGTGTCAATTCTGGTGAAAGAGACCGGAATAAGTTATTTTCCTTTTCCGGACGGAACTTTCAGTATCAAAGTCCCGGATACCCGGGAAAATATATACCTGATATTTTCAAATGACACACATTATTCAAAGACTGTTAAAATAAATTTATCCGGAAAGTTAAAAAAACTCAATATTATACTGGTGCCGAAAGAATATCAGCAGAATGAAATGACAGTTACTGCATTTGATGAAGAAGAGAATCATGTTACTGCCCCGAAGGCGGAAAGCATTATCTCTGAGTTGGAGATAAAAGAAAAAATATCGGAAAACCTGGTTGATACGATGGCTAACACCCCAGGTGTACATTTTATTGGAAGCGGTGGTTTTATGGTTACTCCCAGTATTCGCGGCCTTGCCAGAAGGAGAGTACTTCTTCTGGTTGATGGAGCACGGATCACCGGGGACAGAAGAGTGGGAAGTTCAGGGTCTTTCCTATCACCTGAACTTATCCGTAAAATTGAGATCGTCAGATCATCTTCTTCAGTAATTTATGGTTCTGATGCCATAGGCGGTGTAATACAATTAATTACCGGACCAGAAGAAAACGGTGTCTCTTCTCAAAGATCATTTAACCTTAATCTGGGCAGTATTAACTCAAGGTTTAACAGCGGGTTTTCACTTACACAAAATGCGGGTGATATTTTTATCAATTCAGGGATCCAATATTCACAGGCAAAAAATTACAGTTCACCGGATTCTGAAATATTTAACTCAGGTTATAAAAATATTTCCGGAATTTTCAATGTTTCATACCGCGGGCAAAAACGGAGTATAATCTTTAAATATATTGGAGGATTTGGTTCAAATATCGGGAAACCGGACAGAGAGAACGATCCCGATATAACTTCAACTGTTAGTGATGATATAAATCAGTTCTTAGTTTTAAAATATAATGAAAGCGGATTAATAAAAAATTATGATCTGAAAATTAATCTTTTTTTTAACCCCACAAAATATGCCCTCGAAAAAAGTGACCTCAATAATGGTTTATTTCAATATTCAGATACAAGGTCCGCAAACTATGGACTTAGTGTAAAAGTTTCAGGAAAGATCACAAACAAAATAAACCTTAATATGGGATTTGATCAATATATCCGCAACAATATGAAAATTGTGAACAGAACTCAAAACGGATCTTCAGACATGACCAGCACTCCCATAGATAACGGGTTCAGAAATGATTCCGGTTTTTTTATTTCCACAGGAATTGAGAGTATCCCTGGATTAAGTTTTAAAGGGGGATTCAGATATTCATTCTTTAAATTAAAAGCAAATTCCAATGAAATTTCCAACACCCGAAGATCGGGCTCACCGGGTTTCTTTTTGGGGATCACAAAAAGCATTGGAAAGTCTGTTTCACTTTTTTTTAATACGGGAACAGCATTCAGAAATCCATCACTTTCCGAATCTTTTTATACCGGAATAACAGGAAGAAGATATGTGATAGGAAATCCAGCCCTTCTCCCGGAAAAAAGTTTTAATATTGATTCGGGGATAAGGTTGTTTTTCAAAAATTTTTATATGGGTTTTTATCTTTTTTCCAACAATATTAAAAATATGATCGAAAGATACAGGGATGAAAATAATATTTATACCTATAACAATATTGATAAAGGGCATATTTCCGGATCAGAGATAGAACTTCAATGGTTTCCTGTAAAAAATATTGAATTGTTCGGACATGGATTTTATTATAAGGGGACCAGTAAAGAGACCGAAAATCCCATCAACGATATTCCTTCTCCCAAAATATTCCTGGGGGGAAAAACCTATTACAGGAAATTATGGTTTGAGGTAAACTTCAAAGGGGGCTGGTATTTTTCATCACGATTCTTTTTATACCTGAAAGCTTCAAATCTTCTGAACCGGTTCTATTATGCTAATCCCGACCCCGATATCCCTGCAGGAGAAGGTTTATCCCTATCCGCCGGCCTCAATTTTTTCTTTTAAAAAGACAATCCAAGAAAAGTAAATTTGTTAAATTCCTTTTTAATTTTACTGACATGAAAACTGTAAATGGGGTAATATACGCTTGACATTACCCCATTTACAACACAGAGTACCTGTATTACTGAGGATGGATCAGGAAAAACGGATTACAAGCGGTACTGCTATCGATGTAATTGCAAGGCTTAGTATTACCAGAGAGAAGAAAAAATATCTTTTGCTGTAATTTCCCAGAAGAGATGAATCATAATATTTGTCCACATCGTTATCTGAATACATATTGATCAGCCCCTCCAGCAGTTTCTTTCTTGTGCTCTTTCCGGTCAGTAACGCTGTTATGGCAATAAAATTAACTATTAAACTCATGATAATAAATATAATTAAAACCTGGTCATCACCGGAACCCGGTTTCTCTGAAACAGCACTGTTAGCTACTCCTGAATTAACCGCCAGTACAATGAGATTAAAAAGTATGGCAGTGACTACAAAAATTGTATCGATCCGGGAACTTTGCTGAAGTTCGGTAATAATGTGTTCATGAACTTTTTTGATCATTTCCCCCCCTTTTTAACTTACATTTTCTTTGTAATAATATACGAACAAAATTTTTTATTCAATATATAGAATTGACTCAAAAAGAAGTATAAAGAGATTGTCATTGAAAAAAATAAATGCCTTTCCCTTTTTCCCTCACTTCCGTCTCTCCCAGTGGGAGAGAAACCTAGCTGTAAATTACTGATTATAAACTCCTCCCCTCGCCCCATGGGAGAGGGGCTGGGGGTGAGGGTAAAAGTACAATAGGAGAACTAAGAATAATTTTTTCTCTAATAAAAAACAAAAACTGAAATTTGCTTTTGTTTTGGATTTTGATCATTTGAATTTAAAATTTGTTTCGTGCTTCGGGTTTCGTGTTTCGAATTTGAGTTTATTTGTCTTTGTCACTCTCCTGACTCCTGTCTTCTGAAAATTGAAGTTCATAAAATTGACAAAGGTTTTTATTTTTTACATAATATTTTTGTGAAGATCAAATTACTTTTTTCCAATTTATTTATCAAGATCCATACGGTATATCCTTTACTCTACTGGAAAAGATCGTGTTTTAAATTTAGTTTATTTTTAACATTAAAATACAAGGAGAGTTAAATGGTAGGAATAGTAGGATATGGAACAAAGATCCCCAGATACCGCATAAAGGTGGAAGAAATTGCGAAGGTCTGGGGAACCGATGCACCAAGTTATAAGCGGGGCCTTAACCTGAACGAAAAATCTGTCCCGGCTCCCGATGAAGATTGTGCAACTCTGTCTGTAAATGCAGCCCTCAATGCTTTAAAAAGAGCAGAAATAGACCCCGCTGAGATAGGTGCTGTTTATGTGGGGAGTGAATCTCATCCCTATGCAGTAAAACCCACAGGGACCATTGTTTCAGAGGCAATAGGGGCATGCCCTTATGTCCATACTGCCGACCTGGAATTTGCATGTAAGGCCGGAACTGAAGGAATGTTCATTGCTCTTAACCTGGTGAAATCCGGGGCAGTACCTTATGCTCTTGCTATCGGTGCTGATACATCACAGGGTGCACCGGGAGATGCCCTCGAATACTCTGCTGCTGCCGGAGCTGCTGCTTTTATTATGGGAAATAAAAATCTTATTGCAGAACTGAAAGATACTCATTGTTTCATGACAGACACTCCCGATTTCTGGAGACGTGAATATAAACATTATCCTGAACATGGCGGACGTTTTACGGGAGCACCTGCATACTTTAAACATGTATCCGGTGCAGTGGATGCAATTCTGGGTAAAACAAATCTAAGCCCGAAAGATTTTGATTATGTGATCTTTCATCAGCCCAATGGAAAATTTCCTGTTCAGGCAGCAAAAAAATTCGGCTTTAAAGAACCTCAGTATTTGCCGGGGCTCTTATCCCCCACTCTGGGTAATACATATTCAGGATCTTCTCCAATGGGATTTGCAGCTACTCTGGACATTGCAAAACCGGGTGAACTGATCCTTCTTATATCTTACGGTTCCGGTGCCGGAAGTGATGCTTTTGTTTTTGAGACCACTAATAGAATAGACGAAGTCCGTAACAGAGCACCAAAGTTAAAAAAGCAACTTGACGAACATAAATTCTATATTGAATATGGTACATACGCTAAATTTCGCAAAAAAATATTAGTTCCAAATTAGGGAGGCTTCAGATGAGAAAAGTAGCAATAGTTGGTGTGGGATTAATAAAATGGGGAGAATTATGGGAAAAATCACTAAGACAAATAGCAGCTGAAGCAATATTTGAATGCCTTGAAGATGCCGGAACAGACCGGATAGATGCAATGACCATAGGAAATATGTCAGGTGGATTATTTAACGGGCAGGAACATCTTTCAAGCCTTATCCCTGATTTTATGGGACTTAAGAATATCCCCGCAATGAGAATAGAATCAGCTTGTGCTTCTGGTGGAATGGCTGTAAGAACTGCATATCTGGAAGTTGCTTCCGGTTTGTCAGACTTTGCAGTTGCAGTAGGTGTTGAAAAAATGACCGATATAAGCGGACAGGAAGCAACATATGCATTAGCTACCGCCGCTGACCAGGACCACGAGGCTTTTCACGGAGTAACTTTCCCCGGGCTGTATGCTATGATGGCTAAAGCTCATATGGACCGTTACGGGACCACAAGAGAAGATCTTTCTTCAGTGGTTATAAAAAATCATAAAAATGGAAGTTTGAATCCAAATGCACAATTCCCTTTTGAGATAACCGGGGATCAGGTATTAAGATCACCAATGGTTGCCGATCCTCTGAGGCTTCTGGATTGTTCACCCATTTCAGACGGTGCAGCAGCCGTTATGCTGACTACTCTTGAAGAAGCAGAAAAACTTAAAAAACAACCTGTTCTGATAAGCGGGATCGGCCATGCAACAGACTCACTGGCCTTGAGCAGTAGAAATGATATATTAAAAATGGAAGCAGTTGAACAATCTGCATCCAAAGCGCTGGAAATGGCAGGAAAATCCATAGAAGATATCGATTTTGCAGAAGTTCATGATTGTTTCAGTATTGCTGAGATAATGATTCTCGAAGCACTTGGAGTTGTCCCTCCCGGAGAAGGAGGTAAGGCAAGTTCTGAGGGTTTAACAGCTCTTAATGGTAAATTTCCGGTAAACCCTTCCGGAGGATTAAAATCCAAAGGGCATCCCGTAGGAGCTACCGGAGTTGCACAGATATGTGAAGCTGTCGCTCAGTTAAAAGGAGAAGCCGGTAAAAGGCAGTTAAAAAATGTAAAAGCCGGTTTAACCCAGAACATGGGTGGTTCTGCAGGAAGCAGTGTAGTCCACATACTGGAGGTGATATAATGCAGGTTCCAAGGTACTGGAGAGAGATACCAAAAAGATATCGTCTGGAAGCATCGGAATGTATTAATTGTCACAATGTCATATTCCCGGAAAAATTATCATGCCCTCAATGCAGTTCAAAAGCCTTTAAGACTATCAGGCTTTCCGGAAAAGGGAAACTGGTTACACATACTATAATTAGGATTGCACCTGAAGGATTCAACGATCAGGTTCCCTATGCAATGGGAATAATCAAGATGGAAGAAGGGCCCCAGATAATGGCTCAGATAACCGATTGTGACCCTGACAAATTAAAGACCGGTGATCCGATGATATATCAATTCAGGCGTATAAGAGATGATGGTAATACCGGAGTTATTATGTATGCATATAAATTTGTACCCGATGTGGGTATTTAGGGGATGGTTTGGTAAAAAATGTTTAAAAGAATTCTGATCGGAAACAGGGGGGAAGTTGGAGAAAGGATTATCAGAGCCTGCAGAAAAATGGAAATAGAGCCGGTACCTGTTTATTCTGAAGCAGATTCAAACCTTCCTTATCTGAAGGATATTGATACAAAGGTTTGTATAGGGCCGGGTAAAAGCAGTGAAAGTTATCTGAACAGGGAAGCAATTCTACAGGCTGCCATAAATACTGAATCTCAGGCACTTCATCCCGGATTCGGTTTCCTTGCAGAGGACGAATTGTTCTCATATATGTGTTCCCAACAGAAGATCACATTTATAGGCCCCTCTGCCGGGTCAATAGCATTGATGGGGAACAAATCAAAGGCAAAAGACACTTTCAAATCGGCAGGATTAAAGGTGATCCCGGGCTCTGAAGGAAATTTAGCATCATTGGAAGAAGCTGAAAAAATTGCAAAAGGGCTGGGATTCCCGGTCCTTCTTAAAGCTTCAGCCGGAGGTGGAGGCCGGGGTATCAGAATATGCAACAACTTCAAAGACCTGAAATCTAATTATTTTCAGGCACAGATCGAAGCGGAAAAAAACTTCGGTAGCTCTGAACTTTACCTGGAAAAACTTATAGATGAAGCAAAACATATTGAATTCCAGTTAATGGGAGATATTTTCGGTAATATTGTTCATTTTGGAGAACGTGAATGTTCGATACAGCGAAATAACCAGAAACTGATCGAAGAGGCTCCTTCACCATCTTTATCACCCGAAAAAAGAGCAGAGGCCGGGATAAATATTATAAAGGCTTTAAAAAAGATCGGTTATAAAAATGCAGGAACTATTGAATTTCTGATGGACAGCAGAAAAAACCTTTACTTTATGGAGATGAACACCCGGCTCCAGGTGGAACACCCGGTTACAGAAATGATAACAGGTATAGATATCGTAAAAAAACAGATCGAAGTAGCCATGAACAAAACCCTGGATCTTACACAGAAAGAGATAAGGTTCTCAGGACACTCCATAGAATGCAGAATAAATGCCGAAGATCCTTTTAATGATTTTAAACCTTCACCCGGAATTATAACAAAATTTGAACCTGCATATGACAGGGGGCCGGGTAAGATAAGGGTCGATACCCATGTAAAGGAAGGATATGAGATCCCCATATATTATGATTCAATGATAGCAAAAGTTATATCTTTCGGAAATGACAGGAATGAAGCAATAGAAACAATGAAAAGATCACTTGAAAAATTTATTATTAAAGGTATAAAAACAACAATACCTCTTCATCTTGAAATATTAGGATCAAAAGAATTCATATCAGGTAACTATAACAATAAAACACTTGAAAAAATAATGAAGGTAGATAATGGCTAAAGTAATATTAGAAAAGATCGGTGATCCCATCGACAATTTTATTGAAAAGAACACATACAAAAATAATCTTGAACATCTTGAAAAACTTAACTCCCGGTATTCTTCCATTCTGGAGGAGATAAAACTTGGATGGGGTGAAAAATATATACAAAGGGTTCATAAAAAAGGGAAACTGACTGCCTGGGAGAGAATAGAATCTCTAAAAGATCCCGGAACACGTATCTTTCCTATTGGAAGTTTCGTTAATCATGGAATGGAATTCGGAGAAGGGGAAGATAAAAAAAGATCCCCCGGTGCCGGTGTCATCACTGCCTTTATCAAGGTCAGGGGCAAGTATGTAACAATAATTGCAAATGATAATACTGTTGCTTCAGGGTCCTGGTGGCCCCGTACACCTGAAAAGATACAAAGAGCCCAGGATATTTCCCTGAGACTGAGAATACCGGTGATCTATCTGATCGATTCAAGCGGACTATTCCTTCCGGAACAGACAAATACTTTCCCGGGAAGATATGGTGCCGGACACATTTTTAAAATGAACAGCCTGCTAAGTGCAAACCATGTTCCACAGATCGCAGGAGTATTTGGTGATTGTATTGCCGGTGGCGGTTATATGCCGATTATCAGTGATATTGTTTTTATGACAGAACAGGCATACATGGTAATTGCAGGAGCCGCACTTATAAAGGGAGCCAAAAGCCAGAACATTACGTCTCTGTCCATTGGAGGCCCTGATGTACATGTTCATATTTCAAATTGTGCTGATTACAGAGTCCCCGATGATCCTACCCTTTTAAAACGGATTAGGGAAGAGGTTGGGAAACTGCCTTCAAGCAGTGCGGATTACTACCGTTTTGGATCTGCTCCTGCACCTCCGACATATTCCCACAAAGAGATCGAGGGAATATTTCCTGCAAATTACAGAGTAAATTATAATATGAGGCAGGTGATAGCCAGGCTGGTTGACCGTTCACTTTTCTGGGAAATTTTCCCGGGAAAAGGGGAAGAAATAATTTGTGGAATAAGCAGGATCAATGGTTTATATTGTGGAATAATTGCCAATAACCTTGATCTGATCAAAAACAAAAGATACAGGGAAAGTAAGAGGCCAGGAGGGATCCTTTATAAAGAAGGAATCTCAAAGATCACATCATTTTTAAGAGGCTGTAATGATGACGGTATACCCGTAATATGGCTTCAGGATATTTCAGGATTTGATATCGGGCCTGAAGCGGAAAAAGATGGTTTGTTAGGTTATGGATCAAACCTCCTGTATTCTATTTCAAATGTATCTGTTCCGGTTTTCACCATCTTGT
Source organism: Acidobacteriota bacterium (assembly GCA_039714255.1). Taxonomy (GTDB): domain Bacteria; phylum Acidobacteriota; class Aminicenantia; order UBA2199; family UBA2199; genus UBA647. The sequence goes on along the minus strand of JBDLJQ010000069.1, from coordinate 1,149 downwards.
TAAGAAAAGCATCGGGAGCAGGTTATTATGCAATGAACGGACTGCCTTATGATCCTATTCTCCAACTATCCACTCCTCTCACAAGATTGTCTGTAATGGAAGGAAAAACCCTGGCAATTGGTACTTTTAATACAAAACTTGATGATAATTTTAATATTGTTTCCGGAACAGAAGAAGAAAAGAAAAAAATTGAGGAAGGGATGAAAGAGGTGGAAGAGAGGATTGAGAAAGATATGGATCCCCTTGTTTCTGCAGCAAAAATGGATACAGATGAAATAGTGAGCCCGGGAGACATCAGGCCATATCTGGAAACATTGATCGAAATGTCATATCAGAGCATCGGGTACAGGAGGATCAAAAACCCTAGGATATGGTCTATTCATGATATTGATAATCTTGACAGGGCAGAGAGGACCTAGATGACCACAAAAAATTATACCTGTAAGGTACAACAAAATGAAGGTGAAATTACAATATTGTCCCCTGCAGTAGGAATTTTCAGAAAAAAATTTAAAAATGGAGATTTCCTTTGCAATAATGCCCATATAGGAAATATTACAATACTTAATAAAGATTACAATGTTTTTCTACCGGAAAACATATCGGGAATTATCAGTTTTATGGATGATAACAGGATAGAAATACCGGTAGGATATAAAGACAAACTATTCTCTTTAAAAGATCCGGGATCCTTAAAAAAGATTGAAACTAAACCTTCGGAAAATGAAAATGTAAGTTCCGGTAACGACATAATAATAAAAGCATTTACAACAGGAATATTCTATAGAAAACCGGCACCGGAATCTCCTCCCTTTGTTGAAAAGGGTTCTGTTATAAAAAGGGGAGAATTGCTTGGCCTGATCGAAGTCATGAAATCCTTTAATCAGATAATATTCTCAAAAGAGAGTGATATGGAAGAAGGTATTATAAAAAAGATTCTGGTTGAAGATTCAAGGGAGGTAAAATCAGGAGACCCTCTTTTTATTATTTCAAAAGTACATGGAGGTAAAAAGTGAATTTTGAATTTTCAGAAGAAGTAATTATGATCAGGGATTCTGTCAGAAAATTTGCCACGGAAAAAATAAGGCCTGAAGCGGAAAGACTTGACAAAAACGAGGAGTTCTCTCCCGGCCTCACAAAACAGATGGG
>JBDLJQ010000068.1:0-14657 GCA_039714255.1 Acidobacteriota bacterium | reverse complement strand
TTTTCGAATAAATTTGCCTACAGGCAAAAGAAGTTGAAAATATGTTCGGGGAAAAAACCATCACAGATAATTAAACGTAAATACTCTGTTTGACATTATTTCTCCTGAGATTTAATATATTTTTTTAGGAGAAAATTCAAAAATTCGGAGGCAGTTATGAAAAGAACGATTTTATTCTCAATAATTTTAGCAGTATTTGCTTCATTTATTATGGCAGGAACACAATCTCCATTTATGAGATATCCGGCAATAAATAATGATGGTACAAAGATAGCATTTTCATACCAGGGGGATATCTGGACCGTTCCCTCAACCGGCGGGCGTGCCTTCAGGTTAACCTTACATGAAGGCTATGAAAGGAACCCTGTGTTCAGCCCCGACGGAAGAAAGATCGTTTTTTCAAGCAGCAGGTTCGGTAACAATGATATTTTTATTATAAATACCGATGGTGGCAAACCTGAAAGGGTTACCTGGAGTTCCTCAAGTGACCTGGTGTCATGCTGGGGGAAGGACGGCAATATAATCTTTGAAAGCAGCAGGAATTACAGACAGGTTGAATGGGAAAGCGAACTTCTTTCTGTATCACACAAGGGAGGAACACCGACCCTCCTTATGAACTCTCTGGGTTCAGGTGCGGTTGCTTCACAGGACGGGAAATATATAGCTTATGTAAAAGGTTCCTGCAGGATCGCAAGGGAGGCTTATAAAGGTTCGGCAAACAGGGATATCTGGATATATGATATTAAGAATAAAAAATACAGCCAGATAACTACATATGAAGGGCAGGACTTTTTCCCAATCTGGGATAATAACAAACTCTACTTTATCAGTGCCAGGTCGGGAAGATACAATATATATTCAGTAAATATTAACAGCAATGGAAAGGTTTCGGGAAAACCGGAGGCCATAACAGATTTCAAAGATGACCCTGTTACCTGGATCTCTGTAAGCGGGAACGGGGATATTATTGCTTTTGAAAAAGGGACCGGTATTTATACAATAAATAAAAAAGGCAGTAACCTGAAGAAACTTAATGTTCAGACCGGGTCTGACTATAGATTTGACCCTCTGGAAAGAAAAACCTTTACTTCAAAAGCTACTGAATATAAAGTTTCACCTGATGGGAAACTGATTGCGCTTGTTGTAAGGGGTGAAATATTTGTTACTGAGAATAAAGACAAAAAATCCCTTACATTTAACCTGACAAAACATTCCGGCAGGGATCAGAATGTTGCATGGCTTAATGATAATTCAATTATATTTTCGTCGGACAGAGGGGGAAACTTTGATCTTTATCTTGTGAGATCATCTGATACGAAGGAGAAAAATATTTTCAGATCATTAAAACATGAAACCATTAAACTGACAGATGACAAAGATGAAGAAGTGGAACCGGTTGTATCCCCGGACGGAAAAAAGATTGTATTTTTAAGGGGTAACGGAAAGTTGATATCTGCAGATATAAATAAGGAAGGGAAGATAGCAGGAGAAAAAATGTTGCTCAACGGATGGGCGACTCCTTATGGCCTGACATTCAGCCCTGACAGTAAGTGGCTGTCATACACCCTTGAAGATTTGAACTTTAATGCGGAAATATTTATTCATGATGTGGACAATAAGAAAGGCCCGGTTAATGTAAGCATGCACCCCAGGGGAGATTATTCGCCTTTCTGGAGCCCTGACGGATCAAAGCTGGGTTTTATTTCCGCCAGAAATAACAGCAGTGCTGATATATGGTTTGTGTGGCTTAATAAAAAAGAGTGGCAGAAAACAAAACAGGAGTGGGATGAAGAATCTGACAGACTTTATTCTGATTATTTTGATGGAACAAAAAAAGATAAAAAGAAAGATGAAGATTCAGATAAAAAAGATAAAAAGAAGAAAAAGCAGAAACCTCTGAAAATTGATTTTGAGAGGATATATGAAAGGGTTGTGCAGGTGACGAGGCTTCCCGGAGATGAAGGGGGAATTGTAATATCGAAGGATGGGAAAAAATTCTTCTTTACAGCAGGGACTCCCGGAGTGAGAGGAAGGGACCTTTTCAGTATTAACTGGGATGGTAAAAAAGTAAAACAATTATCAAAAGGCGGGAAGAACCCTTCATCCTTAAGCCTGGATAAAAGTGGAAAGAATGTCTATTTTATTGCAAAGAGGGGAACCATCTCAAGAGCCGATGCAAAATCCGGAAAGATAAAATCTTTACCCTTTAAGGGAAAAATGGTTGTAGATTATTATGCTGAACTTGGGCAGATCTTTGATGAAGCCTGGAGAATGCTGAGAGATAATTTCTATGATCCCCAATTTCACGGGCAGGATTTCCTTAAGCTTAAGGAAAAGTACAGAAATATGTGTTTAAGTGCTTCAACAAATCAGGATTTCAGTTATATGTACAATATGATGCTGGGGCAGCTTAATGCCAGCCATATGGGTCTCTATGGAAGCGGCAGGGAGACAACTCAGAAGGAAAGGACCGGTAACCTCGGGATAAGGATAAAACCTTTAAATGAAGGAGCAGAAGTTACTTATGTGATCCCTGATTCACCTGCAGACAGGGGAATTAGCCGTTTATTTAAAGGAGATATTATACTTTCCATAAACGGAGAAAATATAAACAGAAATATGAATTTTTTCTCACTTCTTTCAGATACTGCCGGGGCAAAAACCCTTCTTAAAGTAAAAAATGACAAAGGAAAAATAAGGGAGGTTGTTATAAGGCCTACTGCATCTCTCCGCCGGGAACAGTATAACGACTGGGTCCGTGGAAGAAGAGAGTTAACCGAAAAATATTCCGGTGGTAAACTGGGTTATCTCCATATCCAGGGGATGAGTCTGCCGAGCTTTGAAAGATTTGAGAGGGAACTGGCTTCTGCCGGATACGGGAAAGAGGGTATCGTGATAGATGTAAGGTTTAACGGCGGTGGATGGACAACTGATTATCTTATGGCCATCCTCAATGTTAAACAGCATTCTTATACGATCCCCAGGGGAGCAGTTAAATCTTTAAAGGAACATAAAAAGTTCCGTAGTTTTTACCCCTTTGCAGAAAGGTTACCTTTTTATGCCTGGAATAAACCTTCTGTTGCTATATGCAATGAATCGAGTTATTCCAATGCCGAGATCTTTTCTCATGCATATAAGACACTTGGCATCGGGACCCTTGTGGGTCAGCCCACATTCGGTGCGGTCATTTCAACAGGAGGAAAAGGCCTTATAAACGGAATGTTTGTTCGGAAGCCGTTTCGTGCCTGGTATGTAAAAGCTACTGATCAGAATATGGAATGGGAACCTGCAGTGCCGGATGTTCTTATAAAAAATTCTCCCGATTTCAGATCAAAGGGTGTTGATGAACAGCTGAAAAAAGCATGTGAGGTCCTCCTTGAACAGATAACAAAAAACCCTGTGAATTAAGTTTATATTTTAATTGCTTATTTTTAGTATTTTGTTGACTATTGATTCTCCCTGTTTATTTTACTACTCTGACACTTGCATTGATCGGTTCTGTTGAGCCCCCCGGTTTGCAAAAAACAGCTTTTCTGACTCTGTAGGCTTTTTTAGATTGTGTATTAACAGCCCAGAAAAAATTTTTCATGAATTTTTGTTTAAAATGATAAGTGAATGCATTAAGATTACATTTCTGCCAGTCTGTACCATAGTTTAATACATTGCCCTCAGTAACAAACTGCATAATTTTACTGGATGGGACATAAACAAGATAAGCTTTAGGAAATCTCAGGAAAAACCTGGCAGGTGCTACAGTATCACTTCCCCCCGCAACATCAACACTCATTTGAAGTTTCGAGAAAGTTCCGCCAAGTTTGCAGAAACTTCCGCCTGTCACCCTGTATGCTTCTTTTTTACTAGTATTTACTGCCCAGTAAAAACCTTTCCAGACTTTTTGCCTGACATGATAAAGGTAAGGTTTCATGTTACATTTTTCCCAGTCCCCTCCATAAGAGATAACATTTTTATCAGCAATAACCTGCATTGATTTGTGTTTTGGAGTATACACCAGATAGGCATTATTAAAATCGACGAAAAAGCGCTGAGGTGCTGTTACCAATGTATTAACAGGGATACCGGTTGTAGCTGACACTCCTGCCAAACGCCTGCATTTTAATCGTCTGGTCAAAGAATTGTTGGTCTCTTTAAGTTCCGTGAGATTCTTATTGCTGTCCACAATTACTTTAATGGAATGAGTTCCCGGTGTAAGGTTGAGATTAGCTGCCATGGGGAACCAGATATAGGTTGCAATACCTCCCGGTGTTTTTAATTTTCCGGCAGGATCAAATCCCTTGAGGATCAATCCACCCCATGGTTTTGTTCCGTTGTACATCTGAACACCCACAGCATTTGGAAGATTATAATAGGAATCCGGAACTCCCGCGGTTCCGATGTTTTTTACCGAAACTTCGATCTTACAATTCTTTATCAGCCTTATTCTGCGGACGATTAGATCCGGAAGTTTTTGTGAACCTGGCTGCCTGCATTTTAATCGTCTGGTCAAAGAATTGTTGGTCTCTTTAAGTTCCGTGAGATTCTTATTGCTGTCCACAACTACTTTAATGGAATGAGTTCCAGGTGTAAGGTTGAGATTAGCTGCCCTGGGGAACCAGATATAGGTTGCAATACCTCCCGGTGTTTTTAATTTTCCGGCAGGATCAAATCCCTTAAGGATCAATCCACCCCATGGTTTTGTTCCGTTGTACATCTGAACACCCACAGCATTTGGAAGATTATAATAGGAATCCGGAACTCCTGCGGTTCCTATATTCTTTACCGAAACTTCAATCTTGCAATTATCTATAAGCTTTATTTTGCGGACTATCAGGTCCGGCAGCTTTGCTGTTGAAACTGACTGGGAAATCAGACCCAGGGAAAAAACTGTACAAATAAAAATTGTTGCAAAAACCTTGAATTTAAATTGTTTTTTCATGATTCTCTCCTTTTAACCCCATGGATAATATAAAGGTTAATCGAAAATATCTCAAAAAAAATTTTTTTTTATTAACCAGCCTGTAAATAACGTTCAACCGTATTTCAGGGGGTTAAAAACTGGTGGTTTTGAATTTTTTGTCGTCTTTGTCGCAGATGATCTGAGCAACATTTCTACCCGATACCATTGCTGTTGGAAGTCCGCCGCCCGGTTCAACCCATTGGCCTGCCATATAAAAACCTTTAAGTCCAGGAAGAGTTTTATCCATCTGTTTCAGTAATATATCGGGGGTAAGCGCCCATCCTTCGAGGCTTCCTTTCCAGTTATTTGTATACCGGATCACTGTTGAAGGAGTTGAAACATCCATTACCTCTATCCTGTCACTTATATTTCCGAATCTTTTTTCCAGGATCTCAACTACTTTTTCCCCGATCCTTTTTTTCTCCTCTCTATATTTTCTCATGTTCTTCTCTTTCAGATCCACCCAGTATTTAAAATCTTCAGTTGTAAGCATTGCTGTAAGAGCGGTTTTGCCTTTAGGAGCCAGATATGGATCAAAATTGAAAATTCTTACACCGATAGAATCTGTTATAGTAGAATCATCGATCCTTATCCCCTCATCCACGGGAATATAAATGTGCCCGGGGAGTCCTTCAAATTTACCGTCTATTCCCATAGATATCTGAAGGTAAGAAGTTATAACTTTATAATTTTTGTAATATCCCTTTATCTTTCTGTTCAGATATTTCCCTTCCAGCATGTTAAAGATCGTATCGTATCCATCAGCACAGGAAACAGTGATATCAGAGTTTAATGTTTCCCCGCCTGTCAGAGTAATGCCGGTAGCCTTATTATTATTTGTTTCTATCTTTTTTACTCTTGAATTAAAATGTATTTTCCCTCCCAGGTTTGTATAACGTTTTTCCATACTTTTTGAGAGAGAAAAAGAACCTCCCAGAGGATATCCTGCTCCCCTGTTTGACATCCATGCAAGGTTTGCTACCATAAAAAGAGATGTCATTTCAGGGAAGAATAAAAGTTTTACAGCTTTCTTCAGCAAAGGGTTATTGAACTTTTCTGACAGATCATTCAGGCTCATGGACCCCCATTTTCTCAATCCTCCTATATATGGAAGAATAGTAAACAGCATTTTTAACCCTTCTCCCATGTTCATGACCTCTCTGGCCTTTGATACAGGTAGTTTAAGTTTTTTGAACTTCCGTATGGCTCCGGTAAATTCTTTTATCATTTTTTTATCTTCCGGAGCCTTGGCCAGTAACTCAGTTTCAAGTTTATTTACATCTGTAAATATATCAATATAGTTTTCGGGATCTTCACTCTCTACCCTGAGATAAACCTCATGGTCTTTTACCTCCATATTTTTCATGTCAACCAGTTCATTCCAGAGAGAGTAAAAATTGTTTCCGGGCCCCGATCCCACAAGCCAGTGGATGCATCCGTCAAATGTATATCCCATCCTCTCCCAGGCCGTACAGAGGCCGCCGGGGATATTGTGAAGTTCAAATATTTCGGTATCATATCCGTTCATCTGCAGGTAGCATCCTGCAGAAAGGCCGGCTATTCCGGCACCAATAATGTTAATTTTTTTTTTCATTTTCTCTCCCTTTTTCTTAAAATATCAGAACTTTTTTAAAAAAAAATGACAATAGGGGGTTCCCCTGTTTTTCCGGTAATAGTCCTGGTGGTATTTTTCAGCTTCCCGGAATTTTGATGCTTTAGTAACTTTTGTGGCAACTTTATAACCTTTTGTTTTAAGGATACCTATCATTTTTTCTGCTGTTTTTTTCTGTTTATCGTTGAGGTAGAATATTTCGGAACGGTATTGTTCCCCTATATCAGGCCCCTGTCTGTTTACCTGCGACTGGTCGTGGGTTTCAAAGAATAATTTTACAAGTTCCTCATAAGAAATTTTTTCCGGATCAAAGATAACCTCTACTGCTTCCGCATGGCCGGAAGTTCCTTCACATACCTCTTTATAGGTGGCATTCTTTTTGTGCCCCCCGGTATAACCTGATGTTGTTGAAACTACCCCTTTTTTCCTCTGGAAGTGATATTCTGTCCCCCAGAAGCATCCGGAAGCAAAAACCGCCTTTTCGGTTGCACCCACCGGGTATTTTATAACCTTTTTTTTCTTCGGTATAAAATTGAGGGATATTGAATTAACACAATGGCGGATATTTTTTTTTGTGAACCCCTCGTCCCTGAATACATGGCCAAGGTGTCCTCCGCAGTTTGAACACTGGATCTCAATACGGACCCCGTCTGCATCGGGGACCCTTTTTACCGCTCCCTCGATCTCATCATCAAAACTGGGCCATCCACAATTTGAATCAAATTTATCCTTTGAATAATAGAGAGGAGTGTCACACCTTTTACATGTGTAGGTCCCTTCATCTTTATTATTTAAATATTTCCCTGAAAATGCCGGCTCAGTACCTTTAAGGACTATAACCTGCTCTTCAAGTTTTGTCAGTTTTTTATTTTTCATCTTCTCCTCTGAAAAGAAAAGTGTTGATATTGATAAAAAAATAATTAAGCTTATATATGTTTTGTTCATAATTATTCTCCTTAAAGAGTTACCATATTCCACAATCTTTGTAAATTTTTTAACTATGATAAAACAAGTTCCTGTTTTATACGTAATAATATTTTTAAGGTTTTTTGAACTGAATAAAAAATTTTTTTTTTGTATAATTATAGGGTCGATTGCAAAAATTTATTCTATTGTTCAGATTGGCGTGTCCATCCATCTGCTGAAGCGGGCCCCGGAATGATTTCCGTCAATATCGGAAATCATGAGGACAGGCAGCGGAGACGGATGATAACATCCGGAGCGGTAGCTCAGTAGATGATGGATGTAGCCATAATAAATATATTTTTGCAATTAGCTAATATATTACATAAATTAATATAACGGAGAATAAAATGAGAATAAAGTTTATTATTTTACTGATTGTTTTAGTTAGCTGGGCCGGATTCGGGCAGCAGAACCTGCCTGAAATTTTAAAAAATGCCGGATGTAAAAAAGATTATCCCGGTTCACCATATCTTGTGATATTTGATAAAACAGATGTGGAGATGAAAGAGTCGGGTTTGACTTATGTGACAGGTGAGGTTTTTATAAAGGTCCTCAATGAAAAAGGTTCAAAAACAATGATCTCAAAAATATTCGGATATGACCCCCTCAGCTCTCATGTTGATATAAAAGAGGCAAAGATCATAAGAAAAGATGGGAAAGTTGAAAGTATTTCCCTCTCATCTGTAAGGGATTATACGGCGCCTGCCAGGGCTATCTACTGGGGTGCCAAGGAGAAACTTCTTCCGGTGGGAAAATTATCTCCCGGTGACGGGCTTTATGTAAAGACTTTCCGTAAAGGTTTTACCTATGCTCTCCTCTACAATGAAGATGAAGAGAAATATACACCTCCCATGAAGGGACATTTTTATGATATTGTCCCATTTTATTCAAGGGTTCCGGTGAAATTGAAAAGTTACCGTGCGGAGATCCCTGAAACAAAAGAACTTCAGTTTGAGGTTTATAACGGAGAAGTAACATCATATAAACATTTTAAAAAAGGGAAAAAAGTATATTTCTGGAAAAAGAAGGATATCAAACCGTATAAAAGAGAGGCATCTATGGTTGCACCTTCAGATGTATTTACAAAACTTCTTCTATCAACATCACCCGACTGGGAGGCAAAATCCAGATGGTTCTATAAAGTGAATGAAGATTATGGATCATTTGAATCAAACAAAGAGATCGATAAAAAGGTTCAGGAGATAATGAAAGGTGCTAAAAATGATATGGAAAAGATCTCAAGATTAACTCACTGGGTGGCCGAGGAAATAAGGTATTCAGGCCTTTCGATGGGTAAAGGGGAAGGGTATACACTCCATAAAGGAAGCACCATATTCCGTGACAGATGTGGTGTGTGTAAAGATAAGGCAAGTATGCTTGTGACGATGCTCAGGGCAGCCGGTTATGAGTCATATGCAGCCATGACAATGGCAGGTTCAAAAATTGATAAAATTCCTGCTGATCAGTTCAATCATTCGGTAACGATAGTAAAACTTGATGGAAAGTATCATCTCCTTGATCCCACCTGGGTTCCGGGAGTAAGGGAACTCTGGTCCTCTCTTGAGCAGCAACAACAATACTTAATGGGGCTTCCTGAGGGAGCAGATTTAATGACAACTGAGATCAGTCCTCCGGAAAAACACTATTTAAAGTATAAGATATATTCTGTATTAGAAAAGGATGGAAGTTTGTCCGGAAGAGTTTCTATTGATACGGAAGGGCAGACAGATTCCATGTTAAGGAGATATCTGAAAGGGCGTCAGTGGAAATATTCAGCAGAAGGTATAAAAGAGATCCTGAGGGAAGAAATTAACGGGATAAAAATAACTGACCTAAAATATCCGGACCCCTTTAATTTAAACCATCCGGTAAGTTTAACTTTCAAATTCCATATAAAGGATTATCTTTTGAAAGGAGAAGATCACAGTTATTTGAATACTTTTTCAGGCAATCTTCCCTTTAAAAGACTGCTGTTCTTCAGCAGAATAAATACCGGTATGAAAAAGAGGAAATATCCTTTCAGGGTAAGATGTTCTCAGGAAGCGACAATATATGAAGAGATAAAGCTCCCTTCCGGGACGGGGATCTATAAAAAACCGGAGATAAAAAATGTCATGGGAGAAAATGTTTCCTATAACGGAAGCATAAAAAAAACTGGAAATACTTTAAAGATCAACCAGAAAATAATATTGGGAAAGAGGATCTATAAAGCTGAAGAGTGGAAAGATGTAAAGAACAGTATTATACAATTCAATAAATTTAAAGATCCTGTGATCCTTAAGGGGAGGAAGTAATCATGAAAAAAATAATAATTCTGATAATAATCTTAACAGCAGTTTTTTATGTTTATCCTGTAAATGATTATAATGCCAGATATCTTGATCTGGAAATTAAATATACTTTAAAAAATGACGGGACACAGGTCTTTGATTATTTTCACAGAGTAAAACTTTTAAATTCCACCAGGGGTTTTGGTGAAAGTTTTATAAAATATAATCCTGAATTTCAAAAACTGGATGTGATCAGTTCTGTAACCACTATGGCAGATGGTACAAAAGTGAAAACTCCTGATAACGGTTATAATGAAGTGCTCCCCAGGGAAGCAAAAAGATTTGCTGTTTTCTCCAATCTTAAGGAGATGGTTGTGTCACATACCGGTATAGAGAGTGGAGCGGAAATTGAATTAAGATACAGATTAACAACAAAAAAAGGCTTTATCCCTTATTTTACAGGGAGAGAATTTATTACAAAAAATGTACCTGTTGATAAATATACCCTTAAAGTAGAGCTTCCGGAAGGGGATAAACTGAATTATAAAGTATATAATTATTCAATAAAACCTGAAGTAAAAAGCTCCGGAGGATCTCTGAAGTATATTTTCAGAGGGGAAAATATATCTGAATACCGGAGAAACTTTTATGTAAAAAGTTATGAAAGGCCGTATATAGTCTTCTCAAACCTTGAAGACTTAAATGGTATCCTGCCTGAGATCAGGAAGTTTGAAAAGGAATGTATGGTTGTGAACAAAAAAATGAAAAAAATAAAGGAAAGTGATCCTTCTGTCAGGGAAGTGCTGGCGGGGTTAAAAAAGGAACTATTAAATCCTCTGGAAAATTGCCGGACAGGGCTTGAACTTTCCGGGTTCACTCCCAGAAAGGTTCACAATATAATAAGATCAGGATATGCAACAAAGTTTGAAAAGGTGATGCTGGCGGGGAAACTGCTCAAGAAGGCGGGAATAGAATATTCCATGTTATTACCGGTTCCTGGTTTTAGCTCTTCAGATAAAGTTTTTTCTTTCCTTAATGCCGGAGAGGCTGTTTTTCTTGTGAATACTCAGGAGGAGCAGTTATTCCTGGATCCGGTAAAACCGGGGACCGACCTCAACTTAAGTGGAAATTCCGGTATTGTTCTGGTGGATGTAAACTCAGGAAAGGTTTTACCTTTAAAGAAGACCGGGATGGAAAATAATAGTATAATTTTAAAAGGTAAAGTAAAACTGAAAGATAATAAATTTACCGGGAACATAAGAATATTTACTTCCGGGTCCTTCTTCAGTTATTCCGGATTTATAAAAAATAAGGATACTCTCTATAAAAGAACCATGGGAAAAATATTCCCGGTATCAAAAGCGAAAAATGTAAAGACACTGAAGGTTACAGGAAATTCTGCAGAGTTGACCGGAGATATAGAAACCAAACCTGGAAAGTGGGGTTATGAACAATTTTTCTACATAAACAATTTTAAAATTCCGACAATAACAAAAAGTATGGCAGGCCGTAACACAACTAAGTATCCGGTGACAACGGGTAATCCCTTTGTTGTTAAGGTTTCTCTTACGATGGTTATTCCCAAAGAATATAGTGTGGATATGTTGAAAAAAAATAAAAAAATTGATAATATTGCCGGGCTATATGAATATTCAGCAAAAGAAGAAAAAAAGGGTACCATAAATATAGACCTGAAATTCGGATTAAAAAAAGGAAGGACCAGAGCGGAGGATTATCCGGCATTAAAAGAACTTATTGATAATGTACTTGGCGGAGACTTTCAGTTGATTTTAAAAAAAAAGAAATAGAATTAAAGTAGTTCCATTAAACGGGAATACCCTTTCCTGCTGACGGGGAGGGTTTTGCCGTTTCTAAGTTTTGCTATCCGGCTCTCTTTTGAATAGGGTTCTATTTTTGTAAGGTAATTTATATTAATAAAAAATGACCTGTGGATACGACAGAATGTCCGGGGGTCCAGCCTCTTTTCCAGGTTACCCATCCTTTCGCTCTTCATATAATACTTGTCTTCTGTATGGAACTTGACATAATCATCACAGGCTTCAATATATACAATATCATTAGTTCGTATTATAGAAACGTTCGCCCCGTCTCTGATAAGTATCCTGCTGAGGGGAAGATTTTGTTCCTTATGATCAAGGACAAGTCTGTCCATCTCCCCCTTTACTTCTTCTTTGAGGCCTCTTCTCACCCTGTCAACTGCCTTTATCAGCCTTTCCGGTTTTACAGGTTTCAAAAGATAGTCTATTGCCTGTGCTTCAAATGCCTTTAGTGCATATTCATCAAATGCAGTTACAAATATTATGGCAGGTGTTTCATCCCCCAGAAGTTCAAGTACGTCAAAGCCGTCCAGTTTAGGCATCTGAATATCTAAAAAAACCAGGTCAGGTGAAAGCTCCTGGACACTTTTAACAGCTTCAAAACCATTCTCACATTCTCCTGCTATTTCAATATTATCCATGGTGGTAAGAATTGTCCTCAGGGATTCTCTTGCAAGCATTTCATCATCAACTATAATTACTTTCAGTTTATTACTCACCTGCACCCCCCGGGCACCCGGAAACCTCCGGGAGAGGGATGAATATTCTGGTAAAAAAAATGTTCTCCTCTCTCTCTGTTATCAATCCGCCCCTGTTCCCATAATAAAGGGATAATCTTTTTTTCAGATTGCTTAACCCATGTCCACCGCCGGCCGGCTTTTTATCGGGAACTTCAAAAGGATTTTTAATTTCAATTATTATGTTTTCTTTCCCCTTCGATATTTTAACACTTAACAATCCGCCATTCAGTAGCTGTGATATTCCGTGTTTGATACCGTTCTCTATTACAGGGAGAAGTATCAGCGGGGGTACAGGCGTAGAAAGAGTATCCTTGTCTATGGTAAATTCGGTTTTTAACCTTTTGTCCAATCTCATCTTTTCAATGCTCATATAGTTCCGTATATGTTCAAGTTCATCCTCAATTGTAGACTCCTGCCTGCTTCCGTATTTGAAACTATAGATGAGAAATTCAGAAAGTTTTGTGATAAGGTTGTTTGCTTCTTCAGGTGATTTATCTATCAAAGGGCGAAGGATGTTAAGGCTGTTGAAAAGAAAGTGGGGGTGGATGGTACTTTTTAAAGCTGAAAGTTCCGATCTGCTTGAAAAAAGCTGCTGCTCCAGTATTTCCTGTTCCTTCATCCTGATATTGTCATTCGCAATTATAAGGTAATAGAGAAGTGAAGAAAATAAGTATATTGATATCCCCACTCCCACAAACAGTGGAATGGAATTGGAAAAAAGTGTATTCCATTTTTCTGTCCCCATTGATGAATCCAGTATATTTGAGTAACCTTCGGTCAAAAGGATCCAGGCTGAATTTATAAGTACAATTGAAAAAAGGTGCCTTGATACAAAATTAAATATCCCCCCTCTTTCAAACCTGAGGGATTTACAGATAAACCATAAAGCTATTGAGATCCCCAGCTGCAGGACCATTGGAGGGATAATGAGAAGGGCTGAATCGGAATATTCTGATCCTGTCAGGATACGGTGAAGCAGGATCACCCAGAATGTAACAGGGCTCCAGAGGAGCCCTGCAAAAAGTATTTCTTTTCCTGATCTGAGAACCGGGTGCATTGTCAGTTCATGACCTCCACAGCTCCCATAATTGCCATACCTTTGATAATAAGTTTCTTTTTTGTGCCGTTAAGGGTTGAGGTTTTATTCTCCATTGCGCCTAATATCGGAGTCCCTTCCATTATTACTTCCCACTTTTGTGGTACCCTGATCTCAATGCCTCCCATTAAGGCAAAAGTATCCAGGAAGAGGGTTTCTCCTTCAAAATCTCCGTTTCTAAGATCGATCTCACACCCGCCCATAATAGCAGAGATCTTTCCCCCTTTCAATTTTTTGTTTGAAAAATTATATTCACCTCCGCCGAGGATAGCAGAAATATTTATCGAACTTCCCGGAGAATATTCTTTGTTTTCATCACTCTTTTCCTCTTTGAAGTGACGGTTGTGTCTCCCCTTGTCAGTTAAAGTTCCCGACCTTATTATCTGGAATCCAATGAATATCAGAATGAAAGGCCAGATATCTTGAAAATAAAAATCGATATAATCCAGTTTACTTAACTGGAACAACACACCCAGTGCTAAAAGGAAAAATCCCCATAACATTTCGCCGCTCTGTTGTGGTGAAACTATCTTTTTCAATCCTATCGCTATCAGGATAACTGGCCAGAAGTCCCAGATATTAAAATCTATATCGTATCCCAGGGTACCCATAAGCAATATAACACCTGCTGCTATGATAAGGATACCGACGATCACCCTTGTATCAAAAACAAACTTTTTTTTCTCTTCCATTTTTATCTCCTTGAGTTTTTTTTCTTCCATAACCAATATACTGTATGGAACCGGATCATTCCTTAAGTTTTCGGTAAACACCCCCGTTTTTTCGGTAAATATATCGGAATGGTGATGGCGGCTTGCTTTGTTGCTCACCCTCACCCCTGCCCCTCTCCCAGTGGGAGAGGGGTTATAATAAGTAGTTCACAAACAATATATCCAAAGATAATATATCAGGTAGGAAATAAGTGCCTGTCCCCTTTTATCAGCTTCAGCTATCATCAATGGAAAATAAATCCGAAATTAGAATATCGAAGCACGAAACAAGCACGAATGACAAAATAAGCAATGACCAAAACAGTGACTATTAATGACAATCCCTTTTATTCCTCAATGACAGTGAGCACGTGGTTCCCGGAGGGTAGAGAGAACAAATGACATTCTTTTCTTATCTCTTTTTATTCCTATTTCTATTGTCTTTGGAAACCTGAAGATTCAGGGCGAAAA
>JBDLJQ010000067.1:0-15285 GCA_039714255.1 Acidobacteriota bacterium | reverse complement strand
TTCGTTTATCAGTATTGCCCCCCATAATCCAGCCCAGGCTGCCCTCTCTTTGCCATAGGCAAATTCACCTTGCCCCCCATAATCCCCCCTAAAGGGTGGAGGATAAGGTAAGTGCTTTGTGACTCCCCTTCAGGGGCCGGGGGCCAGGACTAAAGATTAAAACTATCACCTCTGGTTCGGATACTTTGAAATCATAATGGGTGGGTGGGGGGAGATAAAAAAAATTTTTTTTATTTAAAATTTAACTCATTTTCATTTATAATATTTAATTCTAACCGGAGGAAAAGATGAGATCATTTAAACTGTTTTTAAGTTTTATTTTAATATTTTCTTTTATTACCTATAGTAATTCAAATATTGAAGGGAACGGTAAGATCAGCCTTGAAGAATTTTACAAGGTGCGGTCATATTTCGGGAAAAGTGCAAGAAATATAAAATTTTCATATGATGATAACTTTCTAACCTTTTTGTGGAATCCCTACGATGAATTCGGATATGATCTTTATATTTATGATATATCTGAAAAAAAGCTGAAAAGGGTTACTTCCATAGATATTATGAAAAAATATGATACACCGAAGGATCATGAAAAATTTTTAAAAAAGGGGGCTCAGAAAAGGGAAGAGGAAAATATGCTTCTCAAAATGTATTATTCCCAGCGGGATTACCTTCTGGGAAAAGAGACGGATCTTTCAATGTTTGAAAAGAATGAGATAGAAAAACTAAAAAAAGAGTTGAAAAAAGAAGAGCAGGAAAAAGAGAAAAAAAGATCCGGTGATAAAGTTAAAAAAGGTAAAGACAAAGTAAAAAAGGGAAAAGATAAAAAGAAAAAAACAATTGATGAAATGGAATTATGGGAATTAAGGGATAAATTAAAAAAGAGGAAAAAAGATAATAAAATTGGAAGAAAAGACCTTTACCCGGGTGTGAGCCGCTATTTCTGGGCCAATAAAGGGGCTGAACTTATTTTTGAGTACAGGGGTGATCTCTACAGATATTTCCCCGGACAGGGAAAAACCGAAAGGCTCTCAAAGACCGATGCAAGTGAGAGGTTAGTATCTTATACCTCTTCCGATGACGGATATTATTACTTGAAAAAGAATGAAATATTCCTCGTGAAGTTCAACTCCTCATATATTCATCAATTGAACCACCGGATCGAAAAAGAAAAGCCCAATGAAAAAAAGAGCTTTAAGATCAAAAATACCACAATGTCTCCCGATGGAAAATGGATGCTCATAACTGCCTCAAAAAAAGAGAAAAAAGGCGGATATAAAGATGTTATTGTTGCAAATTATGAAGAACGTTTTGTGAAAGCGGAAAAGATAAAAAGGCAGATGACAGATACCAAGAGGAATGAACCGGTCTACCGTTTATTCTTAAGAAAAGTTAACGACCTTAATTTTGGGAAACAGCCTGAACATATTTTTGAAACTCCCGGTGGTGATATATGGTACGAGATGAGTAATGTCCTCTGGAGTAAGGATAGTAAATATTATGCATTTATGACCTGGGAAAGGGAAAAGGGCGACCTGAAGATATGGCTGGGTAAAGCCGGATCAGGGAAAAAACCTGCTGAATTATTTAAAATGAAGGAGACAATAGGTTATAAATCAAGTTATTGGGATAACCTGAAGTTCACCCCGGACAGTAAAAAGCTTGTTGCTATCCTTAACAATAAGGAGGGATTCCGCCAGCCTTATATTTTTGATCTGAAAACAGGAAAAAAGAGGGCGGTAATAAAAGGAAAATTTGAAAGTTTTCCGGTATTCGGATTTTCAAAGGATTCAAAGAACCTCTACACTGTTTCAAGTAAACAGGATCCCGCTTACCTTGGAGTTTACAGAGTGGGAATTAAATCGGGAAAAATGGACCTGATTGGGAAACTGAATGGTGTCCATAGTAGTAATGCTGTATCGCACAATGGGGGCCTGCTTGCTTCGGTATTTGGAAACTGGAAAAACCCCAACGAGTTGAATATAAAAGATCTGAATAATAATGAAACAAAAATATTAACAGAGAGCCATAACCCTGATTGGGAAAAATTGAACTTCATTAAACCGGAACTTTTTAAATATAAGAACAGACATGGAAATATAATTCACGGGATGATGTTCAAACCCGAAGGGTGGAAACCGGAAGATACAAGGGCGGCAATTGTCTATCTTTACGGAGGCCCACTGGGAAGAAGCCATACAATAATGACCAGCAGAATAAGTACTTTAAGTTATATGTTCCAGATGGTCATGGCTGCAAAACACGGTTTTGTAACTGTGAATATAGATCCCCGCGGGCAGTCGGGATACGGAAGAAAGTTCAATGAAGCAAACTTTAAAAATCCCGGCGAATCCCAGACCGAAGACCTGGAAGATCTTGTTAAGGAGATGAAAAAAGGTGGTTTCGGTGTTGATACTTCAAGAATAGGCCTTCATGGATGGAGTTTCGGCGGATACCAGACATTATATACAATGTTCAGGTCTCCCGATACTTTTGCCTGCGGCATATCTGCAGCACCTCCGACACAATGGGAAAATTATAATTCGTGGTACACCGGTGCAACCATTGGAGATTCAAAAAGGGGAAAGATGAACATAAGGAAATATTCACTTCTTCCAATGGCGAAAAACCTGAAAAATCCTCTTTTGCTGGTTCATGGAATGATGGATAAAAATGTACTTTACCAGGATACGGTAAATCTTTACAGGGCACTTTTAAAGGCCGGAAAAGAGACAATTGTAGACCTGTTTCTTGATCCTGACGGCGGGCACGGGCTGGGCGGTTCTGTAAAGACCAAAGGGACATTCAAAAAATTTGAATCCTGGTTCCTGAAGAACCTGAAGAAAAAATAATTTATAATTTAATTTTTTATTTATCTTAGAGAGGAAATATTCTATAATATCGTTTTTCCGGGAGTTGAAATATGAAACGGTATATTGTTACATTAATACTTTTAGCTTTAATTTTTATAATGTATGGATGTTCTACTGCTTATATTAATCCAAGGCTTGATGATTTCCATGATGCAACAGAAACGGTAGGAGATTCCGTCATTAAGATATTTTCCGAACTTCAATCTGAAGAGATGAACTTAATAGCGGAAAAGGCAGTTAATAAACAGCGTATTTCTCCCGGGGATCTTGAACCCGGCGTATTTACCTTCAAATACATGAGGGTTAGAAAAGAGCTTGTCGGATCAATTGTGAACTATACTAAAATGCTTTCTGCTCTTTTTGAAACAGACCACAGGGAAGAATTGAAAAAATATACAAAGATCGTGGAGGAAAATCTGAATATGGTTTCTGCAGGGAATCCGGGCCTTTTCCGTGAAAAAGAGAAGGGGTTCATCTCAGCGATCTCCCTTGCAATACCGGAAGCTCTTTCATATGCAAAAAAAAGGAAATTTATCCTGAAGATGATGAAAAATGTTCAGCCTCTCATTAAAAAGATCTCTGAAAAACTGGCTGATGAATTGTTATCTGCAAAGATCCTTGCAGATAATTTTTATTTGAGGCTTTTCAGGGAAAAAGTTGCCGAACAATGGCCGGAAAAAATTTCCAAAAGGTTGAAATATTCAAAGCTGGGTGTTCAGATTGTCAGAAAAAAGAGGAGAACGTCCCGATTTATTGAGGAAGTTATAAAAGCACTTAAAATGATCCCCGCCACCCATTTAAAGATCAGGGAATCATTGGAAAAAAATAAAAATGTATACTTTGCACTGAAGGAATTGATAAATTATGGATACAGGGTCAGGAAAAGTTATGAAAAGTTTTCAGGGAAGGGGGGGTGAACATGTCAAAACTTGTTAAGGAAATCGCCGGATTATGTTATCACCTGGATAAACTATATTATGAAGAGGAAAATAAAAAAGTGAGGGCGGAATTAAAAAAAAATTTTGATATACTAAGTAAACTTCTTGAAAGATCGATCCGTTCCAGTTTTGATGAGAATGAAAAATTCTATAAAAAAGGTGTACGGGAGATCAGGAAAAGTATCAGAGAAATAAATAAAGTAAAGGAAGGGCTTGCTAAAATAGACAGGTTTATAGCAGATCTTTCTCAATTATCGGAAAATGTCAGTTCACTTATATCAGGGAAGAATATTCAGCCTTGAAAAATAAAAAAATAATTTGAATGTTTAACGATTTTTTTTTATAATTTTTTTATATTAATTATCAATATGAAATTATTATTAATATAAGGAGAAAGATTATGGAATTAAAAGAATCGATCCTTGAACTAATTAGACGAGCTGCCACCGACCTTCCGGAAGATGTGGCGGAATCACTCTCCAGGGCTTATGACAGGGAAGATGATGGAACTCCTGCAAAAGGAGTTTTTAAAACAATTCTGGAAAATGTAAAAATGGCAAGGGGTCAGTCAACTCCAATTTGTCAGGATACTGGGTCAGTGCTTTTCTTTATTGATTTTCCCGTTGGTGATGTCGAGCAAACTTATAGAGATGCCATCAGGGAAGCAGCAATTGAAGCAACAAAAAAGCAATATCTGAGGCCCAATGCAGTTGATCCGGTAACTTCAAAAAATTCCGGAGATAATACCGGAGAAAATGCACCTTTTATCCACTTTCACCAGTGGGATAAGGATGAGGTCCGTATCAGGCTTATGCTGAAAGGCGGAGGAAGTGAAAATGTAGGTGCACAGTATAAACTGCCATTTCCAGCCTTAAAAGCCGGAAGAGATCTTGCGGGAGTCAGAAAGGTTATAATTGATGCGGTTGTTAATGCTCAGGGACTTGGATGTGCTCCGGGAACATTGGGTGTTGGCATCGGTGGAGACAGGATAACATCTTATGCACTTTCAAAAGAACAGTTTTTCAGAAAGATAGGGGAGAGGAATAGCGACCCTAAAATAGCTGAACTGGAAGAAGAACTATACAGCACCATCAATAAGTTACAAATAGGGCCGATGGGATTCGGCGGAAAAACCACTGTACTTGATGTATTTATCAGTGCTCAGGCAAGACATCCTGCAACATTCTTTGTGGCGATCTCGTATATGTGCTGGGCCTTTAGAAGAAAAATTATGACCATAAAGAACGGGGAGGTTTCCTATGATTAAATTAACTGTGCCGATCTCGGAAGAAGAAATAAGAAATCTTAAGGTTGGAGATGAAGTTTCGCTTTCAGGGGTTATTGTAACTGCAAGAGATGAAGCTCATAAACTTATGGTAGAGGAGAAACCTGATTTTATCAGAGAAATTTTGAAAGAATCAGTTATTTATCATTGCGGCCCTGTTGTAAAACAGGATGAAAATGGAGAGTGGAGTTTTGTTTCTGCAGGTCCGACAACCTCAGCAAGAGAGGAACCTTACCAGGCTGATGTGGTATGTGAATATAATGTCAGGGGTGTTATCGGGAAAGGCGGAATGGGGCCTAAAACAGCAGATGGTTTAGAAAAATGCGGAGCTGTTTATTTTCATGCTGTTGGAGGAGCCGGAACACTGATCGCTAATTCTGTGACAAAGGTGAAAACTGTTTTTAAACTTGAAGAGTTCGGGAGCCCTGAAGCTTTCTGGGTTATTGAGGTAAAAGATTTCCCCCTTGTTGTAACTATGGATTCTCACGGAAAGAGTATTCATAAAGAGGTTAAGGAACGTTCGCAGAAAATAATGGAGGAATTACTCTGAATAAAAGTAAGGGCACTGAAAAACAGTGCCCTTACGTGATCTGTTCTATCTATTCAAGGAGGAAATATAAAAAAGATCAATTAACCCCTTCCTCTGCCCCGGCCATTTCCGGAATCAGATGAAAGGATCGCTTCCAGTTCTTCCTGAGTAATAAACTGGGCTTTATATTCAATGTTGTATGAACTTAGTTGACCTGTAAATGCTCTGATATGATTTTCAGACCCTTTTTTCAGGTTACCGAAAACAAATAATATATCCATATTGTCTGCCTGTAACTGATAATTCTGAATGTCAAAAATATCAACATCTTCGATTGTTGCTCCAACATACAAAGCATCAGTAATTGAAAGGTTGCCCTTTGCTATAAGTTGTTCGTAAAGCTTTAGCAATTCCGGGTCGGTAAAATTTCCGGTTGTATCATCGGTTACAGGATCAGCCATCCCGTATTTTATCAGAAGAGTTTTTACAGCATCCATATGTTTTTGTTCGGAACGTGAGATATTATCAAATATCCTGAGGCCCCATCTGTCATAAAGAACCCTGTAAACATCACGCGCAAGTTTCTCTTCTTCCCTTATTCTAAGTAAACCCTCTTTCTCTACCTCACTGATCTCCTCGAAAGGGAGAGTATTGATATATGTTTCAGCCATATAACCGTTATTGTTATTGTCACCGCTTCCATTCCTGTAACAGAACAGGTTGGATGCTACCAGCACCATTGTTACTGCAAGTAAAATATTATGTTTCATTTCAGCCTCCTTAGCTTAATATGAGTCTAAAGCAATAATGATGCCAAAAATGAAATGAGTTGTATTAGAGCACTTCTTTGTAAAGCTTATGGTATTGTCCGCAAAAATCTGCGAAAATATTTCAAATCTGCGAAATTCAACCGGGCTGGCGGGAGCCTTTTCTTACAACCTGCAGGGATCAGTAATTTCAGGTTTAGATGAGGACAGCTTGCGCGGAAATTTCTTTAGCTACCGCGGAAAATGTTCTCATTTTCCCTGCTGAAGTATTCGTCGTTTCTCGATATTAGCTCGAAACTTCCTCATCATCCGCTAAAGAAAAATCCCGCTCCGCAAAACTACCAAACCTGAAATTCCAGTAGAAGGATAAGTTTAATAGATAAAAAGGCGCAGCCATCCATCTGCAATCGCGGGCACTGCAGGAGCGACTCGAAGACCGATCGCTCCGAAGCCAGCAGCGTTAAGCGGATGATAACATCCGTAGCGGGAAGCGAGGTGGATGATGGCGGGAGCCTTTTCTACAACATGCATGGATCAGTAATTTCAGGTTTAGATGAGGAAATTGTTGATATTTGATGTTGCTCTAAAAGTTGGAGTGATCTATAATTTGGATGATGAGTAAAAAGAAGAAGGGGAGCGAAGAGAGTTATTATCCGGAATGGGTGCCGGAAGGCGGCGGTGATGCCTTTGCTACATCAGTTCTGAGAGGAATGAAAAAAACCGGCAACTCTCCGAAAAAGGAGGCTCCGGTTAAAAAAAAGCTTCCTGATACCGGTGAATTTGTCGAAGGTATTCTGGATAACAATAAAACCCTGCTGGCAAAAGCGATCACTCTTATTGAAAGTAATTCGGCCGATCATTATGAACAGGGTAAAGAGATAATAAAAAGATTGAAGGGAAACTTCGGGAATTCACTTCGTGTAGGAATTACAGGCCCCCCGGGAGCCGGTAAAAGTACACTTATTGAAGAGCTGGGCCTTCATCTGATCAAGTTCGGGTTTAAGGTTGCTGTCCTTGCCGTGGACCCGAGCAGTATTATTACAAAAGGGAGCATACTTGGTGACAGAACCAGGATGGAAAAGCTTTCCAGGGAAAATAAATGTTTTATAAGGCCTTCCCCTTCCGGTGGCACACTTGGAGGTGTTTCACGAAAAAGCAGGGAAACAATGCTTCTGTGTGAAGCTGCAGGGTATGATGTTATTCTGATCGAAACTGTGGGCGTTGGCCAGAGCGAGATAACTGTAAGGTCA
This sequence comes from Acidobacteriota bacterium, assembly GCA_039714255.1. Lineage (GTDB taxonomy): Bacteria > Acidobacteriota > Aminicenantia > UBA2199 > UBA2199 > UBA647. The sequence goes on along the minus strand of JBDLJQ010000067.1, from coordinate 7,646 downwards.
ATGGTGGATTTTTTCCTCCTTCTCCTGTTTCCGGGAGGTGGAGATGAACTGCAGGGAATAAAAAGGGGAGTAACTGAAATAGCAGATCTTGTGGTTATAAATAAAGCGGATGGAGATAATAAAGTAATTGCAGAAAAAGCCAGAAATGATTACAGCCAGGCTGTAAAATATCTGTTGCCTTCCACAGAAGGATGGGAAAGAGAGGTTGTTACATGTTCGGCAGTGGAAAAAAAGGGGATCGATAATATATGGGATATCATAAGTTCATTTGGTAATAGCGTAAAGAAAAGCGGAATTTTTGAAAAAAGGAGGAATGAACAATCCTGGCTGTGGACGCTGTCACTTATTGATGATTTCCTTAAAGGGAATTTTTTCAATAACAGTTCTGTTGATCAAAAACTTCCCGACGTTAAAGAAAAAATATTGAAAGGTGAGATACTTCCCGAAGAAGGTGCAGAATCTTTATTGAAAACATTTTTCTCGGGTGCAAAATAGATTAATTGTTGACATAATAATGCTATTATAATAATATTTTAGTGAGGGAAAAAAATGGATTCAGTTTCAATTGTAATTATATTTATAGTTGCATTAATATTTTCAGTTGGATTTCTGTTAATAGTTCTAAGTCTTGTTCCAACATTGAATCAATTAAGATCACTTTTAAAAGATCTTGAAAAAACTTCTGTTGAAGCAAGAGAACTGACAAAAAAACTGTATGATGTTAGTGATAAAGTTGATAATGATCTGGAAAAAGTAAATTCGATCATTGATTCCACTAAAGAATCAGTTGGGACTGTTTCAGAGTCGCTGAAGTTAATTAATAAAAGTTTTCTTAAGCAGTCAGCAGGATTATTGGCATTTTTCCCGGCTCTCAGATATGGGTGGAAATTTGTAAAAAAAATGAAAGGAGGAAAATAATGAGTAATGATAGCGGTGGAAGTTTTGTAAGTACATTATTAGGGTTTTTAACAGGAGCGGCGTTGGGTGCCGGTTTTGCACTTTTATATGCTCCCCAGTCAGGTGAGGAAACAAGAAAACAGATAAAAGAAGCAGCAGATAAAGCAACGGAAGATGTTAAAGAAAACTATGAAAAAGCAGCTAAAGTAGCACAAAAAAATTATGATCAGGCAAAAGTAACAGTTGACAAAGGCATTGATCAAATAAAAAGTATGGTTGATGATGTGAAAAAAACATTAAAAACTGAAATAAAAGAAGAAGTAAAAAAAGAAGTAGCAAAAAAGAAAACAACAAAATAGAAACTATTTGTAAGGGGAAGGGGTAAAAATGTTCATTCAAGAAATTAAAGGGAGAGAAATACTTGATTCAAGGGGGAATCCTACTGTTGAGGTGGATCTGTTACTTGAATCGGGTATTGTTGCAACTGCAGCAGTACCATCGGGAGCTTCAACAGGTATTCATGAAGCTCTGGAGCTCAGGGATGGGGACAGCAGCAGATATAAGGGAAAAGGTGTATTAAAAGCAGTAAATAATATAAATGGCATCATATTTCCTGCCCTGGAGGGCTTAAATGTCCTTGAACAGAAAAATCTGGATGATATTATGATCAATCTTGATGGTACTGATGATAAATCCAAACTGGGAGCAAATGCGATCCTGGGAGTATCAATGGCAGCTGCAAAGGCCGGCTCAATATATTCCGGAATTCCTCTTTACCGTTATCTTGGAGGAGTGGGATCATATGAACTTCCTGTTCCGATGCTCAATATTCTGAATGGAGGGTCTCATGCCGATAATAGTGTTGATCTCCAGGAATTTATGATAATGCCCACCGGAGCACCCAATTTCAGGGAAGCGTTAAGGATGAGTGCGGAAATATTCCATACTTTAAAAAGTGTTCTGAAGAAGAGAGGATATAATACTTCCGTGGGTGATGAAGGGGGGTTCGCTCCTGACCTTAAATCTAATGAAGAAGCGCTTCAGGTTATTGTGGAATCAATTGAAAAGGCCGGTTATAAACCGGGGGAAGAGATCCATATAGCACTTGATCCTGCGGCATCTGAATTTTTTGAAGATGGAAAATATATCCTGAAAAAATCTTCGGGAGAAGTACTGACCTCAGCTGAAATGGTCGATTTTTATGTCAATATGGTAAATAAATATCCGATAATCTCAATTGAGGATGGACTTGCCGAGGATGACTGGGCAGGATGGAAACTGATGACCGAAAAGCTGGGAAAAAAGATCCAACTGGTCGGTGATGACCTGTTCGTTACAAATAAGAAGAGACTGACCCGGGGGATAGATGAAGGGATCACAAACTCGATCCTTATAAAATTAAACCAGATCGGGAGTGTAAGTGAAACCATTGAAACGATACAGCTGGCCCAGAGAAACGGTTTTACATCGGTTGTATCGCATCGTTCAGGGGAAACTGAAGATACTTTTATAGCTGACCTTGCAGTGGGGCTTGCCACCGGGCAGATAAAAACAGGCTCAACTTCCAGAAGTGAAAGGATCGCCAAGTATAACCGCCTCCTCCGGATAGAAGAGGAACTTGGAACAACTGCCGCCTACAAAGGCATCAAAACCTTTTATAATCTGAAATAATTTTTTCATGTTCTCCTCCCTTGCTTCCAATGTATATATATGTTCATTGTAAAAAAAATCTCAAATTTTTTTAGTAATACTATTTATTTTTTAAAATAATAGTGGTAAAAAAATAAAAAAAAACTTGACAAAATGTTTTTATCCTTTTAAAAAGTATTAGAATTATTAATTATTAGGTTTTAAGGAGTAAATTAATGGAACAACTCGAGGTTATTTCATGGAAAATTCTCGATGCCATAAAAAATTCCGCCTCAAAAATTTATGAAATATTAGGCGACATTGATACAAATGAACAAATGTCAGTATTCTGTCAGGTAGAGGAAGACTATATTGAGCTTTATTACAGTGAGGTTGAGTCAAATTTTATTAGACACTTTGAAGATGAAGATGAGTTTTTTTCATCGATTGACAGAAGAAAAGATGAATTTGGAGAAGAAGAGTACGATACCATGGAATATTTCGATGAGGATGGCGATTTCGGAGATGAAAATTCTTCTGAAGATTATAACGGTTATAATATAAAAGAAGACGGAGACGAAAACGATTTTTAATCCTTTCCGGGATATTTGTCTGCTATTATCCGCACTTATGATTTGATATGTTTTTATTGAAAAAAAAAATAACCCGTTTAAACGAAAAAGAAAATAGTGATTTCAATAAAAAAAAACTTGCAGCATATTCCACTTTAGGGCTTATGTTTCCGGCCTCAATAGTTGTGGGGCTTTTTATTGGATATTTTTTGGATGAAATTTTTAACACATCTCCTGTCCTTCTGATAATTTTTACCCTGTACGGGATAGCGGCGGGTTTTTATAACTTTTTTAAAATTATAAAAAAATATGATAAAAGAGAAAAGTAAGGCACTTCTGGACAGGATAAAAAAAAAGGTGTTGTGGATAACAGGGATCCTGGCAATACTGATATATTTTTTTACAAAGAGCCCCATTTATTGTATAATATTCCTCTGTGGAAGTGTAGTTAGTTTCCTGGGTTTTATTATCCTGGCGGCAGCTGTCAGCAGGATTTTGGAAAAAAAGAAAGGAAAAGGGCTTTTCTTCCTGTCGGGTGCAGTTAAAATGGGTGTGATCGCAGCATTATTCATCCTGATATCGAAACATTCGGAAAAAGCAGTGTTATTTTATATGCTGGGCTTATCGGTTTTCGTTTTAGCTATAACTCTGGAAGGTGTTTCTCAGTTATACAGGAGTAAAAAGCATGGAGCATAAGTTATTATTAGTAGAGCTTGTTAATAATATCCTCAGGTGGGCCCTGGGAATATTCAATATAAATGTTGCAGAAGGAAAGGAGATAGTACCAACCCACCTTGTATTATCCATACTGGTATCAGTTCTTATTATTGTTTTTTTCAAACTTGCGGTAAAAAATTTGTCAATATTCCCGGGGAAAATGCAGAATGCCCTTGAAATGCTTCTGAAATCCTTCAGGGATATGATCGACGAAGCAATGGATAAAGAGGGGAGAAAGTTTTTGCCTGTTATAGCAACCATGGGGATCTTTATCGGGGTCTCAAATTTGATAGGGCTCCTTCCCGAACTTGGATCTCCGACAGCAAACCTTAATGTAACTGTGGGGTGTGCTTTTTTTGTTTTTGTTTATTACCATTACCAGGGGATAAGGAAACATGGGCTTTTGGGTTATCTGAAAACCTTTACAGGCCCCATATGGTGGCTGGCTATACTTTTTATTCCAATTGAAATAATTTCCCATTTTTCCCGCCCTCTTTCGCTTTCCATAAGGTTATTTGGAAATATTTTCGGTGAGGATATGGTTATCATAATTATTGCCTCACTTGTTCCATTTATTGCCCCTATACCTATCATGGCTCTTGCAGTTATAACTTCTCTCCTTCAGGCATATATTTTTGTGATGCTGACAACAATATATCTTGCAGGAGCGATGGCTTCAGAACATTAATATAAGGAGAAAAATAAATGATTAAAAAGTTAATGTTAACACTGTTTATCTTAATGGTGCTTTCAGTATCAGTATCTGCTGCTGATGGTGCTGTTAATAATGTTGCCGATGCAACACCTATGTTCCTATGGTCTATTATCACAGGTGTTATCGGATTGACCCTGGCTGCTATCGGTGGTGCTTTTGCTCAATCAAAAGCTCTCAGCTCTGCGGTTTCAAATATAGGAAGAAACCCTGCAGCAGCAGATTCTATCAAGGGAGTCCTGATACTGGGACTGGTTTTGATTGAATCACTGGTCATTTATGTTCTTTTGATCGACCTTATACTTTTCTTTGTCAAGTGGGGTAAATACACTTTTTAAAGTATATAGAGTAAAAAAGGTTATTGGGGGGGACTATGTACCCTCAGGGTACTCTGTCCCTCCTATTGTTTTATTATGAAAAAAATTAAGCTGAGAGATTTCAGTATCCTCAGAGGTATTGCCATATCTCTGAAAGAATTTTTCAGGGAAAATGGCCTTGATAAGGCCAGTGTTCTCGCTTATTATTCGATCATCTCGACACTGTTCCTTCTAACATTTTTTTCTTTTATATTTACGAAGGTTCTGGGTAGCAGGGATATATCAATTAAAGGGGTATATCCTTTCTCTCCTGAGTTCTTTAATAAAATATCTCCCGGTATCCTGACAAAAGCTGAAGATATATCAACCCATCTCAAGGATATTGGAATATTCGGTATCCTTTTTTCATTCTTCCTGGGTGTGTTAATTTTTAAGAAAGTTGTTCAGTATGTAAATGAAATGTTTCATATCAATCTTGCAGATGAGGACAGGAACAGGGCCTTCTGGATCAGAAGGATAAGTGAGATCGCTCTTTTATTCATTGCAGGGCTTCTTGCCGTAGGTTCTTTTTTAATTACAGGATTTATTACAACAATATCTTCGCTGTTTTATAAAAATCCATTTTTTGCAAAATATATTAATCCCAATTTTATTGAGGGTGCAAACAGATTCGGTGTTAAATTCATAGCACCTTTTATTATCACTTTCCTGATCTTTTTTTTCCTCTATAAATGGATACCGGAAAAAAAAGTATGTATCAAAGGGGCTTTTATTTCAGCGGTATTTTCTGCCTTATTATGGGAGATAGTAAAAAGGGGATATACCTATTATCTGGTAAAAGTTTCCATAGTGGGTAAAATCGGGGGTCCCATAATGGCAATTATTCTGTTCGGGTTCTGGATGGAATTGTCCATGGGGATAATGCTGTACGGGGCGAAATTAACCCATTTTTTTGACAGGGAGAGAGATGAAAAGCTTAAAAACCATAAATAAACTTCTTCAGGGTTCTCTTAAAGGGGACCCCGGTTATAGAATAAAAGGTGTAAATTCACTTGATTCTGCAATGGAAGATGAGATCGCTATTGCAGCAAAAGACTTACCGGATACAAAAAATATAAAAGCCGGAGCCCTTGTGGTAAAAGAGGGTAGTAATATAAATCATAAAAATCTGATCTATGTAAAAGATCCGTATATTGCCCTTTCGGAACTTATTGGTTATTTTTTCCCTGACAAAAGATTTTGTGAAGGGATAATGGATAATGTTTATATTTCTCCCGATGCAGTAATAGGAAAGAATGTTTCCATCGGAAATTTCAGCTATATCGGAAACGGTGTACTTGTGGGTGATAATTGTGAGATCCATGCCGGAGTTGTTCTGTACGATAATGTGAATGTTGGAGAGGGGACAAAGATCTATTCAAATGTTGTTATCAGGGAAGAGGTTGTCGTGGGGAGAAATTCAATAATTCAACCCGGTGCGGTAATAGGTTCGGATGGATTTGGCTTTGCAAGGGATAATGAAGGGCGGCCTGTGAAGATCCCCCAGAAGGGCAATGTTAAAATCGGGGAAAATTGTGAGATAGGGGCGAATGTTTGTATAGACAGGTCCACACTTGAAACAACAATTATCAAAGACAATGTGAAAATTGACAATCTGGTCCAGATCGGACATAATGTGAAAGTGGGAAAAAGTACTTCCATCTCCGCCCAGAGCGGTATCTCAGGTTCTACTGAAGTGGGTGATAATGTGATAATGGCAGGCCAGGTGGGCTTGGCGGACCATATCAGAGTTGGTAATAATGTGATCGTTGCCGCTAAAGCAGGAATAACAGGAAATGTGAAGGATAAAAGCATTGTTGCAGGAATTCCTCACCAGGACCTGATGTCGTGGAAAAAGTCCCATGTGATCCTGAGAAATATTGAAAAATATATAGATAAAATAAAAATTCTTGAAAAAAAAGTAGATAAAATGGAGGGAAAATGAAGAAGCTGTTAATAATAATTTTTTTCATAATGTTAACATTTACACTTTCTGCAGATGCTATTCTGAAATTTAAGGAAAAGGTCATTGATTTCGGAGAAGTTAAAAGTGGAAAAGTTGTTGATCTTAAATTCGAGTTTGAAAATGCAGGAGATTCATTGTTAATAATAAAGAATGTTAATACAACCTGCGGTTGTACTGTTACAAGGCTTGAACAAAAGGAGTATGAACCGGGAGCAAAAGGTGTAATTCCCCTTAAATTCTTTTCCAAGGGTTACAGGGGAAAGATAATAAAATCTGTTAATGTTTTTTCCAATGATCAGACAAATCCTAATTTAAGACTTACATTAAAGGGGATTGTTAAGATCAAAGATTTTGCTGTTGCAGATATAGAGACAGATACAATAGATTTTTCAAATATTTTTATTGGTGATAGACCTGTAAAAGAGGTGGAAATAAAAAATTCCGGAAATATTGATCTTAGAATACTGGATATTACCCATAGCCCGGAAGTTTCTACTGAGTTTGATAAAAAACTGGTAAAGCCCGGAGAGATCGCAAAGTTATTGATCACATTAAATCCCTATCAGCCCGGACATATCTCTACCTTCCTCAGAGTAAGGACCAATGCTTTAAAAAGGCCGTTATTGATCCTGCGCCTTAAAGCAGATATTGCAAAAAAACCTGTGGAATAGATCTTTGCAGGAATTCTCTCACCATTTAAGAGGCGGGAATGTTTAAAAGAAAAAAGAATAATGAAGGGGACTATGAAAGAAGGTCCGACAGGCTTCATGCATGGAGTAATCTGATAAGGTCTTTCA
>JBDLJQ010000066.1:0-15290 GCA_039714255.1 Acidobacteriota bacterium | reverse complement strand
TGAAGATCATATTTCTTTTTACATTCATATTTACTCCGAAACTCTTTATTGAATTTAAACTACATATAAAAAATACTAAAATTATATTTTTTATACAATAAAAAAACTGTAACTTTTCCAGTGAAATTTTTTATTTTATAAAAAAACAAAAGTATATTTATATATTATTTTGCAAAAAGATGTTTATATTTTGTTTCATAATAACAAATGTGACTATTTTTTGTCCTGAAAGAACTCTTTCCTCCTTTTCGGACACCTTTATAATAAGCTATAGCAGCCGCATAACAGGGAGGTCTTAATGCTACAAGTTTTTTATTGCAAAGTTTATTCATATCTGATAAAAAGTCAACATCACAATTTTTTCTACTTTTATGATATGTTGCGTAACCATTACGATAACAGAGGTCATGCCTCACGCAAGCTTTATGAAAAGTTTTATCCCACTTCCAGCTTAGTGCTTTTCCAACATGTGGAGTAGAACAACCCGGTTTCTCACCCATAAAACAGGGATTACTGATACATACTGCTATTAGTTTTAGATCATCTATATAATGTTTATAATAACCCTTTGGACATTTACACCCTTTCCATCCTCCTGTTGTTTTAAAATTTTTATTCTTCGGGCATGTTCCTCCGGCATATTTTTTATAGTTGCACATATCTTTATTTGAAGGAAATTTAACCCCCGACTTACTACTTAGTAGTACATTAATTACAAGTTTCTTGGCAAGTTTATGATCTTTGTATACTTTTGGAGATTTAAACTTGTGAAAATCATCTTTATGAACAACAATATAAATGTCCGGGCGCCATTGCGTGTGCCCGTCCGTTTTAGCGCCGTCCCATGAACCGGAGCGATAAGTGATCTTATAATTCCCATTGCCGGAGGTCCTTGCCGTTCCCATCCGCTGATCTTTACCCACATCCGAGTCACATGCCGTTACAAGTGCTCCTTTCACAGCTCTTCCCGATGAATCCATAACTCTTCCCTGGATGGTCCTCGCTCCTTCCATATATCTCAGTTTCAGATTGATCTTTCGATCATTTTTTAATTTTTGATTATTATATTTTTTTGATTTTCCCTGATGATGTTCAGGAGCAACAACAACTATATAAATATCAGGTCTCCATGAAGTATGACGTTTGGTTTTCTTTCCATCCCACGCTCCATCCCGGTATTTGATACGGTATTCTCCCCTTGAATTTGTTGTGGCTTTCCCCATACGCTGGTCAGAACCAGGGTCTGAATCGTATGCCTTAACAACTGCTCCGGCAACGGGTTTGTTACCTTTAGAACTTGTGATCTTCCCGTAGATCGTCCTCTTTGCCTGGATCGAAAAAGAACTGACAAAAATAAATACAAAACACAAAATCAAAAATAATTTTACCGATCTTTTAAAATTTACCATGACTCCCCCTTATTATTTAATGTTTAATACATTGTCAAAAAAAATCTACCTTATTCTTTTTCCCTCTTTTTTGTCTTTTAACTCTTTTTTTATTGCATTCCTGTCTACTCTCTTTTGCAGCTTCCGGGTATTACTAATTCCATTTGAAAAACCTGATCGATTAGATCTTTTAAGTTTTGATGCAACAGTCCATGTCCCGGACCCTTCAGTTTCAGACGACGGTTCATACCTGGTTATTTCCCAATCATTACTAAGAACATATAAATTCCCGTTATCATCAACAGTAATCCCTCTTTCAAAATTCCCATCAGATGTCTTTGTTAGAAATTCACCTTCTCCATTATAAATTTCCACTCTTCCCCTGGATCCGTTATTGGCACTTATAAATATTTTTTCCTGATCTTCATCACCAAAACCATTTATATATTCTCCATTAAATACAAATTCATTTTGAGATGACCACTGTTTTACAATACCATTGCTCCAACTGTATTTAAAAACTTGATTGGTAGAACTACACCCCAAATACACTAAATCCTCATCAGATGATATTTTCATACTTTTAAGATTATTAGCAAAAGTAACAATATTCTTTATTTCTTTTAAAAGTCCCCCCCCTGAACTATATTTTCTTAGATCCTGTGCCCCGGTGATAACAACAATATTACCTTTCTCGTCAACATCCTTACACCTTACAACATCTCCTTTTAACTTAAATACTGTATTTAAAAAATCACCATTCAAATTAAATTTATTTATAAAAGTATTTCCATTGTAGTATTGAGAATAAATTGCACCTACAAATTTGCAGATTGTAACAGATCCAGCATTAAATACTTTTTTAATAAATAAAGTTGTACCAGAATTACTATATTTGAGTAAATAAGAGACACCAGTGCCAAGATCACTATAAACACATGAGTACAGATTATCATTATCATCCAGATCTATACCATGTGGAAAACTATAATAGGAAGGGGGCTTTGTTATAGAAAATGTTAATGCACTTAGATAAATATAAGGTGACAGAACTGCATTGAGGCTATAACTTTGATCTTTTGAAAAAGTTTGTGTTTTTGTTGTTTCTCCCCAGCCTCCAATCAGCAACAATATCTCCCTCGATCCTTCCGAAACCGTTATATCACAGGGAGTAGTTCCTTTATTAGCACCATCCACAAAAACAGTAGCATTTGAAGGAGTGGATTCAATATGGATTGAGGCAGTATTTGATCCTGAATCTCCCGGATCTTTTTTCTTTGTCAGCAGAAAAGCAGCAGCTCCAAGAGCAAGTGCCCCTCCAATAATTGGAAGGATTGATGATTTCTTCCCCTTTTTCTTCTTACCGGGCCTCTCGATCACCTGTTTATCAGGTTTTTCTGTATCTTTAACAATTATTTCAGGTTTCAGCTCAGTAATTTTTTCTTCGGTCCTGACTATTTTTGATTCTTCCTTCTCTTTTTTTATCTTTGCAATTTTCTCTGCTTCTTTCTCTTTTAGTATCCGGGCTAATATCTCCTTATAGATCTTCAGATATCCCCTGGGTAATTTAGTTTCATCAACTTTACTTTGAAATGTGAGATCAGCTATCTTCCTTATCACCTCACGTGTCCTGGCTTCCAGCCCCAGTGCATAATAGGCCTTAGATAATCCCATATAGAGCCTGGATAAATTTTTACCGCTCTTTACAATTTCTTCCGCTTCAATATATTTATTTATTGATTCCCTGTATTTATATTTTATAAAAAGTTTTTCGGCTGCCTTTATCTTCTTTAATCCATCCCTCTCATTTCCTGCCGATATATAATTGTCTGAGGGTAATAAAAAAAACAAAAATGCCAATATAAGAAATTTCGATATATAATTCCTGGTTTTTTGATCCATTAACACTCCCTTTTCTACAAAATTTAAAAATCATGGTAATAAAACCCGGTTTCACCCTTTTTTACCACCACTTTTTTAGTTTTTTGTTTATTCCCTTTCTTAAAGATCAGTACATGCGGGCCTTCGGTTAAAGTGACCTTTTTTAAAGGCGGTATTTCCCCATAAGATTTCCCGTCAATAATAAGTTCGGCATAGGGATAAGCACTGACCTCTATAAAACCGGTTCCCGCGGGTTTATTGAAAAAATCTATCCTTTCCGCAACATATCCCTTCAGTTTTTCATCCTCTTTTGAAAACGGGTTGTCCAGATCAAATGCATTTTTTATCCTTTCCCAGGCACTTTTTTTCGACTGCCTGCTCACCAGCTTCTCTTTTTCATAGGATCTGGCTTTTTTCACACTATCGTTGAAATCACTCTGCCATTTTCTCCACTTTTTTTCCGTTTCAATATCTGAAAAATCGATTGATACCTCTTTTGGTGGAAGTACTTTGCTTTCCTTTTTTTTCACGGCAGGCTTAGTTTTTTCAGGAGTGGAAATAACTTTATCGGGAGTAAAATAAAAATCACTCATCAATGACGACGATTCCCATGGCAGCTGCCTCCCCTCTGTCTCTCTCATTACCGATCTCCTTACCTCTCTCAATAGTGACGCAATTTCCATGGTTGACTCTCTCATCAACCTCAGAAGGTGTTTGGTGAACACTCCATTCCTGGAATCTCCATCGGCAGCAACAGATCCGGGGCTTGTTGCATAAATGATAATACTTCCTTTTGGAGCATCCATTCTGGCAAGTCCTCTGGAAGAAGACCGGAAGCTGCGTGCAAAGGGATTATCCCTGCAGGCATCCAGGATTATAATATTCATTGTATTTTCTGCACTCTCCATTTTTGATAATACAAATCCTGCATCCACAGCATTAAATTCCACATCATCTTCATCCTCGATATCTGCATTTACAGGAATAAGATAATTCCTCCCCTTTACCTGAACACCATGGCCGGCATAATAAAAAAGCCCTATCCCCCCCGAATACAGTTTCTTCCCGAATTTCCTGATAGCTGTCACCATTTTTTTGTGAGATGCATTGACCACAAGTTTTACTTCAAATCCCTTCTCTTTCAATATTGCAGATATATCCGATGCATCATTCTTCGGATTTTTAAGAGGTGAGTTTTTATACTTGCTGTTTCCTATAACAAGTGCAAACTTTGAAGTTGTACTGCTGTACAAGGAGTAAGAAAATAATAGTAAAAGTATTAAAGGAAAATATTTTTTCATTTTTTCCCCCGTTATTATCACTAATTTATGGTTATAATAAAATAAAAAAATTTTTTTTTCAAAGGGGATTAATTCTTTAATTCAGAGAACACATTTTTAATAATAGCTCAGACCTACAGGATTACAAGTTTACCGGAAGTATTAATTTAAACTAAAACACCAGGGCGTAGCTGACCTTCATGAAAACACTTCTGTTCCTCTGCAATAGTTTTAAGCCTGTATATCCTTCATAAATATCTGAATATCCCAGATAAAGAACTGTTCTCGGGTTAAGTTTGTAAGTAAAGAGGAATTGTGTAAATATCCCTTTTTCAGAACTGTTTACCTCATCTTTATACAGTGCTTCATTAAACTTTATATCACTATATTGAAGTATTCCCCTTATGAACATATTACGGTTGAAGAAATAGAGGAGTCTGAATTCGCTGAGATAAGCTTTAAATAAATATTGATTTTCTATATCCAGCCTGCTCATGGTCACATCAGCGGAAAGCTGAACATGCCTCCCTAAATTAATACTGAGAGACTGACTTGCCAATAATCTTTCCCCTGCTCTTGTATTATCATAATCTATCCCGTCTCCACTCAAAATAAAAGTATGAAGCCTCAGGTTTTTTATCGGATTGATGGAAAAACCGATTTTTTTTTCAAACTGGTTAAAAGTAACAGTGTCATAAATATATTTCCTGATTTCAAATAATGCAAATATTGTTGATTGAAGTGGCCCTTCAGCAAAAACTCCAATTTCTCCTTCCCTCTCTATCAGGTTCCCGTCATGATCAGTTGTCTGATCAATATCAAAACCAACTCTCACCACTGAAAAAAAACTCTCTTTTTTTCCCCAGAAAACATAATTACCTCCAACCGTTCCTTTCCTGAAATTTACCTGGGGGATAAAACCGAGATCAGCTCTGAAGCCGGGAGAATAATCCTGATAAGCAGCATGGACATTCCAGTTCCTTTTATTGTGCAGATAACTGAAGGTCATAGCTGATCCGCTGAACTCCTTGTTATCCTGATCAAACTCTTCCGCAATCTCTTCCGGATAGATAGTAGAAGATCCCATAACCTGGAATGTCAAAGTATCACTTTTGGATATTCTGATAAGGCCGTCAACGCCCCCTACCCTGTTAAAATAATTTTCACCTTCTCTATCTGTCATTATAAAACCGATCGTGGAAGATTTACCAATGTCATACCTGTACCTTGCAACGCTTGACCACACTTTCTGCTCTAAAGTTGTATCATCTGAGCCGTCAACTCCGGGAAAAAGCAGATTTGTCGAATTATCCCTGGTTACAAATAATCCAACTGCATGCTTTTTCTCTTTTCCGGAAAGTTTAATTCCAAAATCGGGATCTGCAATAGACCTTGTATATACTGCTCTAAGAGGAGTTGTAAAAAAATCATTCCCTTCCAGAAAGAACGGCCTTTTTTCCTGGAAATAAAGTGCATATTGAGTATTTATTTCCAACTGCGCCGCATCCGCTTCGATCTGGGAAAAATCGGGGTTAACAGCAAAACTCAAATTCAAATTTGAAGTAACTCCCCATTTACCGGAAAGGCCCGGATCAATTTTATCACCTTCTTTTTCCATATTTCCATCAGGGAAATTTTCCCTCGAGTCAAGCCTGTAAGCAGTTAATGTAGGGTCCAGTTCAAAATTTTTACCCGGCGTTGCTCCTTTAAAACCTTTAACCTTTAATAATTGGCACAACCAGCAGGTTTGTACCCTGTCAAGAGGGCTGTCGGATATCATATACCTTTTTCCTCTCGGGTAATTCCTGAAGAATAGAAGACCCCAGGTCAATTTATCTTTACTATTACTGAATTGAATGGCATTAAAGGGTATCTTCATCTCAACTATATATCCTTCCTCGCTGATCCTTCCGGCAGAGTCCCATATAGCATCCCAGGAATTATCATCCCTCTGGCCTCCCTGGCTGAATATTGCATCACCCTGAACGCCCAGCGGGTTACTGGAAAAATAGAAAGCACGGTTCCCGGAATTAAAAGTGTCAAAAAAAACACCTAATGTGTCATCATTCCATACATTATCCCTATCCGAATAATTGGCCCTGATAGCTGCCGGATTATTATCATAAGCTTTTAATGCAACATAGATATATTCCTTAGTATGAATTACAAATCCTTCTGTCCTTACCGGAGGTTTGATATTATCACCAGGCATTATTTCAAAATTGAGTTCTCTCCTGAATGCCTTCCCCCAGAATTTTTCATCCAGTTTTCCGTCAACTTTAATCTCCTGATCCGTTGAAGGTATTGAATAAACCGGTATTTTTTCAGTTTTTTTCCCTTCTGATTTTTTTCCTGGAAGCTGTACAAATACTATATTAAAAAGGATCAATAAAATAAGAGTGATTTTTTTCATAATGATCAACTATCTCCTTTATATATGTTACTTACGAAAATTCTCGATTTTTGTTCTATATATAATGTAACCTTTACAGGTTTTTTAAGTATAATGAATATTATTGTTTATTATTTGTTTATATTATGAATATACACTGTTCCATAAAAATAAGTATAAACTAAAGTGTTATATTTTCGTATTATTTTACGGATATAGATTCTCAGGAGGAAACATGAAAAAAGTTTTAATTATTTTATCAGTTTTAATATTTGTTTCAGGTATTAATTTGCAAGGGGAAGTGATCGCAACTTTTCCTGATTTATTAAAACCCACATCACTGGTTATTGATGAGGACAGGCTCTACATAACGCAGGATATCACAGTTTTTATCTATTCAATGAAAGATTTTAAACTGATCAAAAAATTTGGAAAAGCGGGAGAAGGCCCGCAGGAGTTTAACAGGTTTGTTGGAATCACTCCCCTTAAGGATAAATTGCTGATAAACAGTATGAGTAAGATATCATATTTTAAAAAAGACGGGACATACATTAGTGAGATGAGGACCAAAGGAGGAATTACATTCGGCTATCAACCCCTTGGTGATAAATATGTGAGCCTGGGTATTGAAGTAAAGGATAATATACGTTACCGTACCATAAACCTTTACGATTCAGAACTTAACAAAGTGAAAACCCTCCTGAAAAATGAAGATGACAATCAAGTTGCAAAGGGTTCACTGAAAATATTAAACACTACCCTGAACTATATGACATTTGATGAAAAACTCTACCTTATAAACGGAAAAGAGTTTGAAATAAAGGTTTTCGATAAAACTGCAAAAGAAGTGTTAACAATCAAGAGAGATAATTATAAAAAAAGGAAGTTTACCGAAGAGGATAAACAGGATATTTTTGATCTGATAAAAGCTGACCCCAGGCAAAAACAATTTTTTGATATGGTCAAAAAAATGGCAGTTTTTCCGGATAAATGGCCTGCACTTGCAAGTGTTTTCGAAAGAGATAATATCATTTATGTTTCTACTTTTAATGCAAAAGGTAAAACACAATATGAATTCTTCCTATTTGATTCCAAAGGAAAGTTCATTCACAACCTTTTTATCCCGATGAAATTTCAAGATGCATTGAGGCCTTTCCCCATGTCAATTAAGAATGGAAAACTTTATCAGTTAATAGAGAATGAAGATGAAGAGGAGTGGGAACTTCATTCAAACTTTATTCACAATACAGATTTGACAAAGTTTAACAAGGTTTCAGAAAATATAAATCAAAAAACCAAACTTAAATAACAAATACTTTATCCAAAAAAAGCCTGTGCTTTACAGTACAGGCTTTTTTTTACACAGACATAGTTTGTCTTTTTTTACCGTTTTGACAGTAAAATAAAATTTAAAACAACATACATATTCTCTTTTACGTCTATTCCACTCTTTTTTTGCCTTTATAACGGTATTTTTACTTGACATTTTACTATTTAACCTGTAATATATAGATTATATTTAGTTTTTACTGTTATTGCAGTATTTTGGAGCAAGCATGGAGATAAAAGACATTATCAAGTTTCATAGGAAAAAAGCCGGCTTATCCCAAAATGAACTGGCTGTTCTTTCAGGTTTAGGGAAAACAGTAATTTTTGATATTGAAAAAGGTAAAGAGACAATAAGGTTCAATACTCTCAAATCAGTTTTAAAAGTATTAAATATAAAAATATCATTCACCAGTCCGCTTATGGACATAATGGAAACTGAAAATGAGAAGAGCTGAAATATTCTTCCACAATATACCGGCTGGGATCCTTGAAGAAACCACAAAGAATAATTTCAGATTTACTTATCATATCAGTTATTCCGGGGAACCCGTAAGCCTGACAATGCCTGTCAGGAATGAACCTTACCAATATTCAGTTTTCCCCTCTTTTTTTGACGGATTACTTCCGGAAGGATTAATGCTGGAAGCTCTACTTAGACAACTGAAGATAGACCGGAATGACAGTTTTTCTCAATTATGTGCTGTTGGAAAGGATATGGTAGGGGCTGTAACAGTCAGGGAATTGTTATGAACCGCTGCCCTATTACATATAACTCCTGCGGGAGTAATAAATATTCTCATGACGGATTAAAAAAATTATCGAGAAATCTTAAAGAACTTTTAGATATCCCATACTCCAGTGAGGAACAGATAAGAGAAGCTGTGGCAAGAGCTTCAAAAATGTCTATACAAGGGGTTCAACCAAAGCTCAGTGCTGTTCTAAATGTAAGGGAAAAAAAATTTTTAATTAAGGACAGAAACGGCAAATATATTTTAAAACCTCAGAATCATCTGTATCCGCATATCCCCGAGAATGAGGACCTCACCATGAAACTGGCAGCTTTGTCAGGAATTGAAGTTCCATTAACCGGACTTGTTTATTCCAGAGATAATTCCTTTACATATTTCATAAAACGTTTTGACAGGAAGGGGAAAAGAAAAATTCACATGGAAGATTTTGCCCAGTTATCAGAAAAAACAAGAGATACAAAGTATGACAGCAGTATGGAGAAAATATCTTTAATAATTGAAAAATTCGCAACCTTTCCGGTACTGGAAAAAAGAAAGCTTTTTTTATTAACTATTTTTAATTTTTTAATTGGAAATGAAGATATGCACCTGAAAAATTTTTCCATAATTGAAGAAACTGGAAATATAAAACTATCCCCTGCCTATGACCTGATCAACACAACAATTGTCCTTAATGATCCGGAAGAGATCGCTCTCCCGATAGATGGGAAGAAGAGAAAACTTAACAGGGAAATTTTTATTGAATACTATGGCAGCAAAAGGTTAGGCCTGAATAATAAAACCATAGAAACTGTTCTCAATTCAATTATAATTTCCTATCCAAAATGGATAGATCTGATTAATATCTCTTTTCTTCCTGATAAGTTAAAAAAAGATTATATCAGACTGGTGGATACCAGGATGAAAAGACTCGGATTGAAATAATTTGATCCGGAAGGAATCAGAAAACTGTTAACCAGAAGCAGAACCTCATTTTTTAAAACATGAATGAGATGCCCCATTGAAGGTGATGGGTAAGAAAGTCCATATTAACTCTGGTTCCGTGAATATCATCAAAATGCATTCCCATAAGGTACGAATATGTAAATTTATATTCAAAATAAAAACCGATATTATTCCATGGTTTATACCTTATTCCTGTACCGAGGCCGAAACTGAAATTATTAAGGCCTGCCTGATATGAATAGGCTCTCTTCTTCACTCCATCTTCTTCAATCGTATTCAATTCAAGGTGGGGAACCGTTGGGCCGAAAGAAAAATTTACATAGGGCTGAAATTTCCCGTCAGGAATACTTTCGGTTGGTGATAACATCCACCTGTAAACTAAATGAATGCCTGCATGGTTCACCCCGTGAGAAATATTAAAAAGATCAATATAATCACCTACTCTCACCACCTTATCAATCTCCTCCCCTCTGAATGTCCCCCTCATTCGCAGCTTCTGATCTTCATCCATTAGAAATATCTTTAAATGTATGAATTCAACTCCAAGACCTATATTAGGGTTACTTTTAAAAAAATGTACAAATCTGTAACTGTAATAAGGCTCTGTAAAGGCCTTTAAAGCCCTGTCAAAATCAAGCCTTAACAACGGTTTTATAAATGCATTGGGAATAATTGAATTGTCTTCGAAAAAAGACTGGTCATCAAGATACATATTTTCTAAAACATAATCATTATTTTCGTACTTTATTGCAAGATCACTCGTTACAGGTAATGACATTCCCCTTGAATATTCAAACATATTCAATTTCATTTTGTTCTTCACCGAATTGGAAGCACATCCTGTTGAGATCAGCATAATCGATATTAAATAGATAACTTTAATTTTCATATTTTTTCCTTTCAAATTTAAGAGACAATTTTAGGCAATCTTAATGTAAAATGCAAATTTACTGTTTTTAAAAAATTTAGAAAAATAGTATTGTGATCAGTTAAACCTTCCGGGAATTTTTTCACCGCAATATTTACATTTATTTTTTTTCATACCTTTAATGCTGCTGTGAAAACCAACTCTTTCAATTAAAAGCTTGTTACATGAAGGGCAATAAGTGTTTTCTGCATCGGATATCATATTTCCCACATAAGCAAACCTGACCCCTGAATCCAATGCAATTTTTCTTGCTTTCAGTACTGTTTCAGGAGGAGTGGGAGGAATATTCTTAAGCATAAAAGTGGGATAATACCTTGAAAAATGGAGGGGTACATCACTGCCAAGCTCTTTGACTATCCATTTGGACATTTTTTTTATTTCAGTATCACTATCGTTCAAGGTTGGAATGATCAGGTCAACTATCTCAAACCATATCCCTTCATCTTTTAATACCAGCAGAGTATCAAGAACAGGCCTCAGGCTTCCACTGCAGAACTCTTTATAAAATTTTTCAGTAAATGCTTTCAGGTCAATTTTTACCGCTCCCAGATATTTGCACAATTCCCTCATGGGCTTTTCCTGTATAAATCCATTTGAGATCATTACATTTGGAATACCCCTTCTCTTTCCTTCTATCGCACAGTCAAGCATATATTCAAAAAAAATTACCGGTTCCGAATAAGTATGGGCAACAGTCCGGCATCCCCTCTTCTTCGCAAGCATATTAACTCCGGCAGGAGAAAGGGTAAATGATTTTACCTGCTCGGGCCTCTTTTGTGATATTTCCCAGTTCTGACAAAATTTACAAACAAAATTACACCCCGCAGTTGCAATTGAAAATGACTTTGTCCCCGGGAGATAGTGAAAAACCGGTTTCTTCTCTATGGGGTCAACATTTACTGCACAGGGATTTGAATGGACAAGTGTAAAATATTTTCCACCTCTGTTCTCCCTTACACCGCATGTCCCCCTCTCAAGGTCGGCAACCCTGCATTCATGAGGGCAGAGATTACACTTTATTTTTTTCTCCCCAAGTTTTTCATAATATTTTGCTTCTACAGGAACAGATTGAACATTACCTGATAAGGAAGGCGACATCAGCATAAACGATGGGCTAGCCACACCTGCCTGCATTAATAGCTTAATAAAATTTCGCCTGTCCCTTTTCATATGTTCATATCCTTATAAGATCAATTTTCGAATCTCTGTTTTCTCCAAGTCCAAGCTTTACTGCAGATTCAATATATTCTGGTTCTCTTCCGGCATCTTTCAAAGATATTAATCCGGCTCTTTTTCTCTCTTTTTCTATTATCTGCCATCCCGTATGATCAAGTGCCACCTGGTCGGTTCCCATAAGGACCGATCCGTAATTTTTTGAATACTTCGGATAATAAGCAGGCCCGTTATTGATCTGAATTCTGGATGCATCACAGATCACAAGCTTTAGTTTTTTTTTTATTATAGAGTGAGCATTCAGTTCTGCAATATAAGGGTCACAATTATTTGAATGAAATTTATTAGGATTATAAATAGCTCCGTAAAAATTTTTCATGCTGCAGGAAATACCCGATAGGTCGTGATCCTTTAATACCGGTATATTGATCAAAGCATCCACTTCATACATAATTTTTGAAAAACAGGTCCCTACACTTCCCGAAAACTCTATTTCAGAAGAATACCCTCCCCCGGCATATTGATCGGTCCCGTAAACCCTGACACCTTTAAAGGAAAGAGGGAATCCTGCATTCTGAAGTTCTCTGTTGCTCCGTTCCCATACCAGGATATTATTTTCCTTAATTCCGGCGGAAGCCAGCCCTTCTATAACTGCTTTTACAATTCCTCTGGATGAAGAGAGGGGTTTCCCCGGTAAACAACTCAATTTGATCCCCACTTTATCTCCTGGTGAAAACATAGAACGCCACCCTTCATCCGGAGATGAATACTCTGTAAGCTTTTTTATACCTTTATCAAGAAATTTTTTAACCTTTTCCATGTTCACATCATTGTTTATTCTGATAAATGAACCGGGTTCAGCCTGAATAACAATACTTTGTCTCTTTCTCTTCATAAGTCCGCTTCCTGAACCTGAGATCATATTAATTGCGGGGAGAAAAGATAACAAATTTTTATTAAATTTTCGTCTTGAAATATTCATTTTTTCAAATCATGTTCACTAAAAACATCAGCCTGAAAAATATAAAATTCAGTTTCTTTGCTTCTATATCCGTTATAATTCAACCCGGCTTTTTTACTCAAATTTCCCAGAAATGTTTCCAGGCCCCAACCGGTTTCAACTGCAACCTGAGGAAGATAAACTGCCTGAAAATTTCCCCTCTTAAGTATTACTCCGTCTGTTCCAAGCCTTATTTTCCTGTAACTTTTAATTTTTTTCAAAGGGGTCATTACAGAAATTTCAATTTCAATTTTCTCCAGTTCTCCCTTTTTTAATGCAGGAAACCGTGGATCCCTGAAAGCACTGTTAACAGAATTTCTGGCCACACCGATATAAAGCGGTTCAATTCCCCTAAGTGTTCCGATACATCCCCTGAGTTTTCCACCTTTTTTTAGTGTAACAAATAAACCCCTTTTTTCTTTCAGGATATCTTCAATGGAAAAGTTGTGATCGATCTCAGGAATTATTCCTGTTTCGATATATTTATTTATTGTATATCTTGAAATTGAAAGCAATTTTTTTTTATCTTTTCTACTCAGGGAATTTTTCTCCGGGGTTAAAACTTTATTATAAAATATAATAGACGCATAACTTACACTTAAGGAATAATCTTTATTCAGATCAGCAGACCTGTAATAGTCAGTAATTGAAGTTTTACATTTTTTGTCGTTCATTAAAAAGATCAGGATCCCGACAGGTGCAAAACCGCACATAGTGATACCTGTTTTATTCTTATATTTGACATATTCTTTAAAATCCAATTTTCTGATATGCTCTATTATTCCCATATCAAGTTTTCTCAGGTTTTCCGGGATATTCTCTCTAAAAGGGATGTAACCATAGGCACGTCCATAATGTGTAAAATCAGTACTGGCTATAATAATGGTATTTTTATTAACAAATCTTCCTATCAGTTTTGCCATCCTTTTATATTCATCAGGTTTCAGGTTACTGAAAAGGATCGGAACGATCTTATAATCAGAATCCTTAAGTGCTTTTTGTATAAATGGTAGCTGATTTTCTATGGAGTGTTCAAACCTTGAAATCCGGTCGCTTACAGAAAAGCCCGGATATCCGGACAACCTTTTCATTACCATTCTATCGACTCTGATCTTACCTAATGGTGTTGAATAATATGAAAAATTACATAAAGATGCCCCTCTGAAACCACCTCTGTGTGCAACACCGAGAATTATAACCCTCTTAACATCTTTCCTTTTCTTCAATTTGGAAAAAGCCGCTGCTGAACATTTTCCCGAATAAGAAAAACCTGCATGTGGTGATATCAACCCGACAATACTTCTATTCTCTCCGGAAAAACCTGTATTATCAAAATAACCGTCAAGGAGTTTATTAAGTTCTTTCTTATTCGAAGGATACCAGCTTCCTGTATAAAGAAAACCTCTCGTATTACTACCATATAGGGAAATAACAAATAATAATAAAATGAACATTAAAAATAATATATTTTTATTTTTCATCTGCTCCTCATGGAAATATAATTAAACCTTTTATTTTTGTCAAATAATATTTCTACTCTTTCCGATTTTTGCTCCTGCAAGAGTAATCATTGCTGACAACTGAAACAAAACAAGAATTATGGTTGTATATTTTATCCCAAAAAGAGGAACAAAAAATGTACCGGTAAAAAGTGCACCTGCAGCTCCCCCAAGATGATCCAGAGCATCTGAGACTGCGGCAACTCTGCCGGGATCCTTTTTCTTCAAGTTTATAATAAAAACAGAACAGGGGAATATTCCGCCGGTCAGGAATCCTGAGAGCCCGATAAGTAATAAAACTAATAATTCACCACTAATACCGGAATCAATAATTGTTCCTGAAAGAGCAGGAATAGAGATCGTTAATATGACCATTAATAAAATTATTCCCAGGCTTAAATTTTCAGCAATAAATTTTCCTGAATTTTTTTTCAATGATATCAGTTTAAAAAATAAAAATGCGCCTAACGGAAGGCCGGCCATAAAAAATGCAATTATTAATCCTATGGAATTATATATAAATCCAAAAGATATCTGAAAAATATAGATCAGTATCAACTCCAGAGAGATCCCCGACATTCCCATGATAAAAAGTACATAACCTGCTGCAAGAGCATTTTCAGCTTTATAAACTCTCTTTTTTATAAATGAACCTGTAAAAATCAGAACTATCAAAGCTGAAAGTAAAACTAAAAGTAAAAATTTATTTTTTAAGAAGAAAGAATA
>JBDLJQ010000065.1:0-15537 GCA_039714255.1 Acidobacteriota bacterium | reverse complement strand
ATTTTTTTATTTCAGTTCATGTATATGAAGTTCCCACATCTCCTCATCATCATTATCAACGAGCTGATAAAGTTTATCATCTTTTATGGTATAAGGATAAAGGTCTCTTGCAGAAGCTTCCGGAATTTCCAGAAAGATATCTTTCCCTGCTACATTCCAGTCCATATCATAAATAATGAACTCTGTCTTCCCTTCAGGATTCATATATCCGTTAACATACAATTTATTGTCTACAACATCCATTCCCCTTATTATCGGAAAATATGAGGGGAAATCCAGAAGAGCTTTTACATTCTCATAGAAATTCTTTGTCTGCGGATCTGTTCTGAAATATTCATGATACCTTTTTATATCAGTATCCCTTACCTTCAGTTTTTTGAGGCCGCATTTTATCTCTTTTACAGAATTACCATTTTTATCGAATATAAGAACATAGCCATCTTTTTCTCCGGTAATAAATATTTTTTTACCATAAAGCCGGAACCATGCACCCCAGGTCCTTAAGGGATTTATTTTTTTTCCCTGCTGAAAAACCTGCGGTTCCTCATAAACTCTCTTTATTTTTTTCAGGTCGGAATTATAAAGTTCAACAGTTTGAAAAACTGTCTTTTTTTCCTTATCCTGATAGCCGCTGTATGAAACAAATTTATCCCCGAAAGGTTTATAAATATTTCCCCTTCCTCCGGTTTTCGGCCTCTTCTCGCTTATGAATTTGCCATCTCTTGTATAGTAGGACATCTTCATATGGCTTCCAATTACAATTTTATCCGGATTTTTCGGATCCTTCTGGATCCTTGTATACTGGGAGAACTCCCTGGGGCCATCACCTTTTTTGCCAAACTTTGTAATAAAACTATAATCTTTCTGTGAATAAACATAAATTGTCGGAAACTCAGCTATCAGGATCTGACCTCCATCCACAATGATGGTCGCCGGGTTATTCAGGTCTGACATTTTAACTATTTTTTCCCCGGACAGGTTAAGTAAAAAAATAGTAGAAAAAATCAACAAGAAAAATCCCTTTCTCATAATACCTCCTTTATTATTTTAAAAATAATAAAAAATTAATTACTTAAATTGAATTCTCTGTAACTTTAACTTTTAATCTCGAAAGATATTCTGTGATCTTTATATCTTTGGGGCATGCTTCCATACAATTAAATATTGTATGACATCTCCAGATTCCGTTCTTATCATTAACTATATCGATCCTTTCATTCGCCGCATCATCTCTCGTATCAAAGATGAATCTGTATGCTTTCAGTAGAGCTGCAGGCCCCATATAGTCATTATTTGCCCAGAGACTGGGACATGATGAAGTACAGGCTCCGCATAGAATACATGTTACAGCTTCTCTAATATTTTCAAATTCTTCCGGAGATTGGTGAAATTCTTTGTCAGGAAGGGGTTTGTCAACGATCAGATATGGTTTGACCTTATTCATTTTTTCAAAAAAACTTTCCATATCAACTACAAGATCCTTCAAAATCGGAAATCCGGGTAATGGTTCGATCTTTATTTTTCCCTTAAACCTGTGAATCGGGGTCTCACAGGCCAGTACATTCTGGCCGTTAACCTTCATTGCACAGGAGCCGCAGATAGCACTTCTACAGGACCTTCTGTATGCCAGTGAGCCATCATTTTTCCAGTGAATTTCATTAAGGACATCAAGAATAGTTGCGTCAGAATCAAATTCTCCTGAATAATTTTCCCAATGCGGTTTTTTGTCATTCGCAGGATCATATCTTAAAATTTTAATTTCTCTTTTTTCTTTTGACATCTGATTGCTCCTTAGTATTTTCTCTCAAGCGGTGGAAATCTGTCCATATAGATAACCGCTTTCCTTGTATGATCAAGCTTAACACCCTTTGCTGTTTTCCAGGCAAAAGTATGCTTCATCCATTTCTTATCATCTCGTTTCGGGAAATCAGTCCTGTAATGTGCTCCGCGGGATTCTTTTCTCGCAATAGCAGCTTCTATCATAACTTCGGAAAAACTGAGAAGGTTTCCGACTTCAAAAGCTTCGAACAGATCCATATTGTATGCATCACCCTTATCATCAATAGTGACTTTTTTGTATCTTGCCTGAAGATCTTTGATTATCTTTTTCAGTTTTTTCATATCCTTTTCATTTCTGTAAACACCTGCAAATTTAGTCATATTTTTCTGAAGCTCTTCCCTTATCAGGGCATGACGTTCTTTTCCTTTGCCTTCCATAAGAGCTGATATTTTTCCTTCTGCATTGTCGGTTTGATTTGCCGGTAGATTTTCAAGTCCGTTGTGTTTTACAAATTCCGACATTGAGATCCCTGCAACCCTACCGAAAGTTGCCGCTTCCTGGAGAGAATTGGTACCAAGCCTGTTCGCTCCGTGAAGAGACAGGCAGGAAGCTTCTCCTGCGGTATAAAGGCCGGCTATGATGTTACCCTTCGGGTCTCTCAGTACTTCTGTGTTAATGTTAGCCGGAATCCCACCCATTGAGTAGTGTGCAGTGGGCTGGATCGGAACCGGTTCCTTTATCATATCAACTTTCAGATAGTTCAGTGCCAGATCTCTTACCTGAGGCAGCCTCTTGATTATCTTTTCTTCACCCAGATGCCTCATATCGAGATATACATAATCTTCCCCGTTTCCGCCTCTGCCCTCATTTATCTCAGTCTGCTCCGACCTGGAAACAACATCTCTCGGAGCCAGTTCCATTTTATCTTTTGCATAACGTTCCATGAACCTTTCGCCCTTATCATTTGTAAGGTAACCCCCTTCCCCTCTGCAGGCTTCCGACATCAGTATGCCGTGTTTAAACAGTCCGGTGGGGTGGAACTGGACAAACTCCATATCTTCAAGAGGTAATCCGTTCTCAAGAATCAGAGCAAGGCTGTCCCCGGTGTTTGCATGGGCGTTAGAGGTTATTTCAAATGCCCTGCCGTAACCCCCGGTTGCCAGCAAAACAGCTTTTGCATGGAAAGTGTGGAGTCCGCCGTTCCTTATATCCCATGCTACAACTCCTCTTGAAATATCATTTTCCACCAATAGTGAAAAGACCTGGAATTCATTGTAAAAATGGACATTATGTTTTACACATTGTTCATAAAGAGTATGGAGGAGAACATGCCCTGTTATATCGGCCGAAAAACATGCTCTCGGTTTCTGATGCCCTCCAAAGGGCCTCTGGTTGATCCGTCCATCCTCTGTCCTTGAGAAGGGGACACCCATGTGTTCAAATTCATAGACCGTTTTTTTCGCTTCACCTACAAAAAATTCAATTATATTCTGATCACCCAGCCAGTCACTCCCTTTCACAGTATCAAACATATGGAGTTCTTCGGAATCTTCAGTCACATTGGCAAGAGAGGCTGCAATTCCTCCCTGCGCAGCGCCTGAATGGGACCTTGTGGGATAAACCTTTGTTACTACTGCAACTTCATGTCCGTTCTTGGCAAGTTCCAGTGCCGCTCTCAATCCGGCAAGGCCAGCCCCTACGACAACCGCATCAAGCCTGTGATATTTTTTTGCTTCTTCTATATTCATTATTTAATCCCTCCGGCTTTAAATATTGTCAACATCCCAACGAACAACAGTATCAGTCCAAGGAGAACCAGGATCGAGAAAACAAATATCCGTGTACCTCTTTTTTTCATATAATCCTCAGCCACCATCCATATACCATTGATCCCGTGATACAGAGCTGTTAACAGAAAAATAAATTGTATAAGATTAAACCATGGAGCCTTCATCTTCTCTACAACATCTGCATATTTAACAATACCATGCCCTATAAAATGGTAGGTCACAAAGTGAACCATAAGGAGAATAAAAAGGACAATTGCCGAAACCCTCTGAAAGAGCCAGATAAGCCCTCCGCTTTTTGATGATTCTTTATAATTCTTATCCATTTTTTCCTCCTACATATGCGAAACGATAATGTAGCCACCAGCGACCCACAATACGAATGCAATAAATATTAAAATAAAGAAAAGTTTTTTGTGATAAAGAGATCCTTTGGAAAAATCCACAAGAACCACTCTTATACCGTTAAAAGCATGAAATAAAATAATGCCCCACAATCCGATCTCCAGATATTTGAACAAAGGTGTTGCAAGAACTCCCATTACCTCTTCAAAACCTGCTTCACCTTTCGAAATAGTACTTATTACCCAGACGTGAGCAGTTAAATAAAAGATCAGGGCCAGGCCGGACAACCTGTGCAGTATCCACGCCCAGGAACCGACAAACTTGTAATAGTCAAGATCAAAAATCATTTTTCTTTTATACAATTTATCCTCCTTCATAAATAAGAAAATTAAATTGTTATTGTAATACTATTATTGAGAATCTTCAACATTTTAAATTGATTTTTTTTTTAATTAGTATTAATCTATTAAAATGACAGAAAATGAGGAAATAAAAACAGAATTTAAAGCAGCAGAACTATTAGCTTTTGATCTGTATGTAAAAAATAACCAGTGGCTTCTGAAGGTCAGGACCATATATTCGATCCTGATATCAGTTTATTTTCTCGGTATAAAGTTCATTCATCCCGAACAAAACCTTATGACCAGAGAAATTATCCTTATATTTGCTCTGGCTGTTATTGGAAATCTGATTATAGGTTTCTCCCTTAAAAATGTCATTAAGAAGAAAGGGCATAACCTTGACCATACCAATCTCCTTTCACTGGCTTCACTTCAATTGGATTTTGACCTGGTTGTTTTTTCACTCCTTATATTTATTTCGGGAGGAATTAAAAGCCCGGTTATGATCCTCTACATCTTCTATATTTTAATATCTGCTTTTATTGTGGACAGTCACAAATATTTCAGGAATACAACCATAACAATAGTACTTGTATCAATATTATTCCTGGCGGAAAAGACCCTTCCGTTAACCTCAAAGTTATCACAAATGATCGCTTTTGATATTATTCTTCTGTCAACATATTTTATATCATCCTACCTCTCAAAAAACCTCAGGGAGAATAAAGACACACTACAATATCTTCTGAAAAGAACCCGTGATCTTTCGATCACAGACGGTTTGACAGGGCTTTTTAACCAAACCCATTTTTTTTATCTTTTATCTCTCCAAATAAAAAAATCCGACAGATATAACCACATATTTTCCGTCGCATTATTCGATATAGACAATTTTAAAGTTTATAACGATAAGAACGGCCATATAAATGGTTCCAAAGCCATCAGCCGTGTCGGGAAAATAGTTAAGGAAACATTCAGAACATTTGATATATCCGCCAGATACGGAGGAGATGAGTTTGTTGTGATCCTTCCAAACACAGACAAAATAGGTGCATTTCTTGCGGCAGACAGGTTAAGAGAAATTGTAGGAAAGGAAAAATTTGAGGGAATGGAACATCAACCCGGTAAAAAGATAACACTTTCAATAGGAATTTCTTCATACCCCAGTGATGGTGATACAAAAGAAGATATACTTAATAGTGCCGATAAGGCACTTTATGAGGCAAAAGGCCTTGGCAGGGACAGGGTAGTTATTTTTGAACAAAATCCATCAAAATCCGGCCATTAACACCGATAACCGCTAACATAGAACAATTGACATTTTTTACATAATATAATAAAATCCCTTAAATGTGGATAAGTAAAAGAAATTCAGATATACTGGCTGCTTTAATAAAATTGTACACTTCACAAAATATTCCGGTCAGTTCAAAACAATTGTCTAATATTCTCCCTTATTCATGTTCCCTTATCAGGAAAGAACTTCAAAATCTTGAGGCTAATGGTTTTATAACAAAAAACAATGCATCTTCAGGCAGGGTCCCTTCAGACAAAGGGATAAAAAATTATATCAGAAAAATCAACAATAGTACCGATCTGAATGAAAAAGAGATAGAATTTCCTTTTAATAAAAGCAGCAGTTTTAATGATCTCTCTAATAATAGTGCTTCTCTTTTGTCCTCCACAACCAATAATATCGGTTTTGTATATTTTGATTCAATATTTGACCTGAACTATAAAAAGGCCAGATTGATAAAAATTGGCCCTTATAAAGTGATGGCAATTTTAAAATCCAGGAAAAACTGGATGTTTTCAAAAATATTCACCACTAACCTGAATTATTCAGAGCCGGACCTGAAAAACTGGGAAAATATTTTAAATAGTGAATTTTCCGGCAGATCATTAAAAACGATCCACAAAATTGTCAGGAACAGGCTTTATAAAGACAAGGAGAAATATATAAGGATCTACAGAGGAATTAACTTTTTACTTGGATCCAGGGACCTGATGACCACAGATCTTATATTTAACGGTACCCTGAACTTTATAGACTCAGCCCAGATCAATCCTAAAACCCTGAAAAAGATAATTGAAACCCTGGAAGAGAAAGAAAAATTTGCAAAATTTTTGAGAGACATTCTGGACAAAAAAAATATAAACCCTGTTTTTGCTTTCGGAAAAGAGACCGGTATTTCCGAGCTTGATGAATTGATGCTGATCATATCTAATTTTTATCTATCAAAAAACCCGATAGGTAAACTTGGAGTAATAGGGCCCAAATTTATGAGATATTCGGATTCACTACTTCAGGTGAGACAATTTTCCTCTCATATTTCGAATATTCTTTCCAAAAATCCATTGGAGGCATAGATGGAAGAACAAGATAATAAAATAGAAGTTGGATATGTTCCTGACGAAAATGGAGAAAACACTAAACCTGATACAGAGAAAAAAGAGATGACAAAAAAAACCGAAACAAAAAAAAGAGTTTCTTTAAAGAAACTCCAGACAAAACTTAAAGATCAGGAAAAGGTCCTCGGAAAATTAATAGATGAGAGAAATGACCTGAAAGATAAATATTTAAGGAACCTTGCAGAGGTTGACAATTTCAGAAAAAGGATAAAAAAAGAGAAGGAAGAATATCAAAAATATTTCCTGGCTGATTTTTTAAAAGAACTACTGGTTGTTATTGACAATCTGGAAAGGGCATTAAGTGTAAAAAATACGGAAACAGATGATGGATCAATAATTTCCGGCGTTGAAATGATATACAAGCAGTTTACTGAAATACTTAAAAAGAATAATGTAATTGAGATAGAGAGCCTCAACAAACCTTTTGACCCAAACATACATCAGGCACTCTCCAAAGTCGAACATGATGATGTAGCAGAAGCTGTTATCGTTGAAATTTACCAGAAAGGATTCATGTATAACGATAAATTATTAAGACCTGTCCTGGCCAAAGTGGCAATCCCTTTGGAAGAGGATGAAGTTGAAGAAGGATCATAAACAATGGCTAAAAATCTGGGTATTGACCTTGGCACCACAAACTCATGTTTGAGTTATTTTGAAGGGAACACACCTGAGATCATACCTAACCCGGAGGGATCCAGGGTTATTCCCTCTGTAATCTCTATCAATAAAGAAAACAAACCCATCTTCGGTAATATAGCAAAGAGGCAATTTGTCACCCATTATAAAAATACTATCTGGGGAGTAAAAAGGCTGATAGGGAGAAAATTTGATACTCCTGAAGTTAAACAGATAAAAAAAATCGCCGGATTTGACCTTATTGAAGGTGAAAATGGTGATGCACATATAAAATTTAACAATAAGATATATACCCCGGAAGAGATGACATCAATGTATGTAAGGTATTTAAAAAATATTTCTGAAGAATACCTGGGGGAAAAGATCAATAAGACAGTGATAACTGTCCCTGCTTTTTTTAATGATGCTCAACGGAATGCCACAAAGATAGCAGGCGAAATTGCCGGCCTTAATGTTACAAGGATCATAAACGAACCCACTGCAGCTTTAATTGCATATAGAGAGAAGATAAAAAAGGACGGGTTTTATGCAGTATATGACCTGGGCGGGGGAACCTTTGACATATCCATTGTTGAGGTTAAGGCAGATATCTTTAAAGTTATTTCTACAAATGGGGATACTTTCCTCGGAGGGAACGATTTTGATTTAGAGATCTCAAAATGGATAATTGAAGAGATAAAAAATGAGATCAAGACAGACCTTTCCGAAAATAAAGACTGTATGCAGAGGATAACCCAGACGGCGGAAAAATCAAAGATAGAACTTTCATTTAATGATGAGACCCAGATAGCTATCCCTTATCTTTTTCATTTAAAGAGTGGAGGAAACTATCACTTCCAGAGAAAACTGACAAGAGAACAATTAGAGGATTTCACATCAGGCCTGATCGACAGAACAATAGACCTTGTAAAAGCTTCTCTTGATGAGATCGATGTTGACACAGGAGAAATTGAAAAAATAATTCTGGTGGGCGGACAGAGCCGAATGCCCCGGATATCAGAAAGATTGAAATCTTTTTTCTCAAAAGCCCCCTATATTGACCTTAATCCGGAAGAAGTTGTTGCCATCGGAGCCGCAACACAATCTGAACTGATCCAGGGAAAAGTAAGGGATCTCCTGCTTCTTGATGTAACACCCTTATCTCTGGGACTTGAGACCAAAGGGGACAAATTCACAAGAATTATTGACAAAAATTCCACTATCCCGATAAAAAAATCGATGATATTTACTACAATTACAGATAATCAACAGACAGTTAAGATCCATATTTTTCAGGGCGAAAGGGAAATTGCATCAATGAACAAATCGTTGGGATTTTTTAACCTTGTGGGTATTCCCCTTGCTCCCAAAGGGATCCCTCAGATCGAAGTTACCTTTGAAATAGATGCTGATGGAATAGTTAAAGTATCAGCCATGGATAAAAAAACAAATTTATCGCATAGTATGAATATACAACCTGCCAGCGGTTTGTCTCCGGAAGAGATCAAAAACATTATTACAAATGCAGAAGAGTTTGAAGCTGAAGACAAAAGCAAGATCAGATTTAA
This sequence comes from Acidobacteriota bacterium, assembly GCA_039714255.1. GTDB lineage: Bacteria > Acidobacteriota > Aminicenantia > UBA2199 > UBA2199 > UBA647. The sequence continues at coordinate 6,686 of JBDLJQ010000065.1, read as the reverse complement.
AGAGTTAAAGGATGGCCTGGAAGAAGAATATAACTCAATAAAATTTTATCTGGAAAGATATGAGGACAAGTTATCGGAAAGTGAAAGGTCAGAGATCGATGACCTCTTTCTTCGAATAGCGGATCAGAATGAAGAGGAAGATATTCAGACACTTGCCAGATTGTTAACTAAAGCAAAATCTATCAGAGCCGGCATTAACAACATACTCATTGCTGAATTCGAGGATTAATATGGGAAAACGTGATTATTATGAAGTACTTGGGGTTGCCAAAGATACATCCCAGGAGGAAATAAAAAAAGCCTATAGAAAAATAGCATTGAAATTCCATCCTGACAGGAATCAGAATAACCCTGAAGCCGAAGAAAAGTTCAAGGAAGCCTCTGAGGCATACTCTGTACTTGGAAATGTAGAAAAAAAGCAAAAATATGATCAGTACGGATTTAACGGCCTCAATTCAAATGGAGCAGGATTTTCTGACTTTTCATTCTTTTCAGACTCAATATTTTCTGATTTTGAAGATATTCTGGGCGGATTTTTCGGTTTCGGCGGGAGAGGTTCGGGAAGAAGAAGCGGAAGCAGGCCCCGTAAAGGCGAAGATATAGGAGTGGAAACATATATATCGCTTGAAGAGGCATACAAAGGGGTAGATAAAGAGATCTCAATCGAAAAAGAGGTGAATTGTACGGTATGCAGCGGCAGCGGCAGTGAACCGGGAACAACACCTGAAACATGTAGTCAGTGCGGGGGAAGTGGATCGGTGAGAAGAAGCCAGGGTTTTTTCTCCATCTCAACAACCTGCCATATATGTTCCGGAACCGGTGAAAAGATCACAAATCCATGTAAAGAGTGCCGGGGAAAAGGGAGACTAATAGAAGAAAAAGATATAAAGGTTACATTCCCCGCAGGAGTTGACTCGGGAAACCGGTTAAGGATCTCAGGCGAGGGAAATGAAGGGTCCAGAGGTGGAAGGCCGGGCGACCTCTATATACTGCTCAATGTTAAAGAAGACCAGAATTTCAGAAGAGAAGGAAATGATCTTATAAGTGACCTGAAAATAACTTTTTCCCAGGCAGTTTTAGGAGATGATATCACAACAAGGTCTTTTGCCGGAAAAGATAAAATTAAAATTCAGCCCGGAACAAATGATGGAAAGGTCATTAGTATTAAGGGAAAAGGTTTTAAGAACCTCAACGGATGGGGAAAGGGAGACCTCCTTATTATTATTCATCTGGACACACCTGTAAATCTTTCAAAAAGGGAAAAAGATCTTTTCAAAGAACTGAGGGAGATAGAAAAACAAAAAAACTATTCTTCAGAAAAAAAGAAATCGATATTTAATTAATGAATCTTAGAAGATTTTTTTCACTCTGTGAATTAAAAAATGATTTAATTGAAATATCAGGTGAAGACCTGTACCATTTAAAAAAAGTTATGCGGGGGAAACCCGGGGACCCGCTTGAAGTAATAAACGGAACGGGTTCTCTTTTCAGAGGAAATATTATTGAAATAAATAATTCAAGAGCCGTGATCAGAGTAAAGGAAAAATATTTCGAACCGGAACCGGAACCCGGGATCATTATTGCACCCTCAATTATTAAAAACAGGCCTATGAGATTTATGATAGAAAAGCTGACAGAACTGGGAGTTGATGAGATCAGGCCTCTTTATTTTAATAGAACTGATGTCAAATATAGTTCCGGATCTGTTGCAAAATGGGAAAAGATCGCAATAGAATCACTGAAAGTAAACAACAGGCTATGGAAAACAAAAATATTTGAACCTGTTTCCATTCAGGATATAATAGAAAGTTCGGTAAATATAAAGTCAAAGATACTGCTGGATATTGAAGGAAAAAAGGAAACTTTCAACTTTAATTCTCCTCCTGTTTTATGCATTATCGGGCCTCCCGGTGATTTCACTCCGGAGGAGAGGGAATTGTTCAGGAAAAATGGATTCAACCCGGTAAATATAAACTCATCAATTCTAAAAGTTGAGACAGCAGCAATATCAGCAGGTTCTATCTTGAAATTATTTTTAAATTGAAGATAATGATAGGTTACAGGAAAAATAGAATTAGAAGAAAAAAATGATGGAAATAAAAGGAAGTATCGGTAAGTATAAGATCCTTAAAAAACTGGGAAGCGGTGGTTTCGGGACCGTATATCTTGCCGAAGATACATTCCTTAAGACCCAGAGAGCCCTTAAGATCCCTCACAGGCTGAGTGCCGGGAAGGAAAAGCTACTGGAAGAATCTGTGGTTCAGACAAAACTGCTGGACCACCCTAATATTGTAAAACTTCTGACCGTTGACATCATGGATAATACAATAATAATGGTTATGGAATATGTGAATGGCTCAGACCTTGAGAAAACCATAGATTCACAGGATAGCCTCTCAGTCCAGACTTCTCTGGTCTATTTTAAACAGATCCTCTCCGCCCTTGAATATGCACATAAAAATATGGTTCTTCACAGGGATATACGTCCCTCAAATATTTTAATAAATGAAGATAACATTATAAAGATCACCGATTTCGGTACTTCAACTATTCTGGGTGAGAGACAACATGCAACCACAAAGATCGGTTCTCCTCCTTACATGGCCCCGGAACAATTTGAAGGAAAGGCTGTTTTTGCATCGGATATCTATTCTGCCGGATGTCTTTTTTATGAAATGGTAACTGGATTTCCCCCCATTGTTCTTCTCAATCCGATGGAAATATATAAAAAAGCAAAAGTTGGTGATTTTTTACCTTTAATAAAAAAGAAAAAATCGATAACCGAAGAACTTAATGCCATAATTATGAAAGCTCTTGCACCTGATATTTCAGACAGATATAAAAATATCAGCAGTATGCTGGAAGATATTAATTCCCTCGGGAATAAATCACGGGACAATACTTCAGAAATAAAAAATATTCAGAAAAGGATCGCTGCGAGGAATGAAAGATCAGACCACGTTTGCTGGAAATGCAGAAAAACGATGCCGCAAAAATCCGGTAAATGCATATATTGCGGCGCGGATCAATAATTAAACCGGCCCCCCCTGTCAGGGAACCTTCAGCAGCTTTAACATATTGGTAGCCCCTTTCATAGGTGTCTCCCCTGCCACAGTAAGGAGCAGGTCGCCTTTTTTAACACATCCTTTCTTTAATAGAACTTTTTCCCCTTTTATTATCATCTCATCAGTCTGTGAGGAAAAATCCAATAACTGAGGAAAAACACCCCAATAACCCGACATCCTGTTCAAGACATCTCTGTTCGGTGTGAAGGCATAAACGGGACATGGAGGCCTGTATTTTGATAAAAGAAGTGCTGTACTTCCCGAAAAAGAAAAAAGCATAATGGATTTGACATTGAGATCAAAGGCCATTTCAGCAGCGCCTTTAACTATTGCTTCGGTTGGGTCAAGAGTATAATCCTCTTTCTCAAGAGCATAATTATAGAATTCGGAATTTTCAGTAGAGACTGCTATCTTTCTCATCATATTAACAGTATTAACAGGATATTCCCCAACAGCTGTTTCTCCGGAGAGCATAACCGCATCACTTCCTCCGAGGATCGCATTAGAAACATCCGATGCTTCTGCTCTTGTGGGTCTAGGATTGGATATCATAGATTCCAGCATCTGGGTCGCTGTTATGACCATCCTGTTATGTCTTCCTGCCTTAATAAGCAGAGTTTTTTGAATTAAAGGTACTTCTTCAGGATTCACTTCAACCCCGAGATCTCCTCTGGCTATCATGATACCGTCAAAAGCATTAATAATATCATCAATTTTTTTCAGGGCCTGAGGCCTCTCTATCTTTGCAATAACAGGAATTTGTTTTGAAAACTTTTTCAGTATCTTTTTTACAGGAATTATATTTGATGGTGAATCTACAAAACTCATGGCAATAAGATCAATATTCTGGCCTATCCCGAACAGGAGATCTTTCCTGTCTTTTTCTGTAAATACCGGAAAAGAGATCTCCGTATCAGGCAGATTTATCCCTTTCCTCGATTTTACTATACCGGAAACTTTAACTCTGCACTTTATAAGGGATTTTTTTGTTTCCAGCACCCTCAACTCTATGAGGCCGTCATCAATAAGTATCCGATCACCCTTTTTTACGAGAGATGGCAATTTAGAAAAATCTGAGAACAGGCCGGCATCCTCCCCTTTTTTTACCGAAATAGTTATATCCTGTCCTTTTTTCAGAGGAACAGGTTCTTTCAATATTCCCATCCTTATCTTCGGGCCGCTGAGATCACCAAGTATGGCAACCGGCTTATCCAACGCTTCGGATTCTTTCCTGATTATCCCGATCACTTTTTTATGGGTAGCATGATCCCCGTGGGAAAAATTTATCCTTGCTACGGACATACCGTTAAGGATCAATTTTTTTATTGTCTCCCCGGTTTCCGAGGCAGGGCCCATTGTACAGACGATCTTTGTTGCAGAACTCTTTTTTTTACTTTCAGCTGGATCTTTTCCCATTTTTACTCCGGAAATCTATAATTTAATGATATTTTAAACCAAAAATTTATTCTGTCAATTTATATGGCCGGATTGAATAAGTTTTTGATTCAGCTATAATTACACTATGGATATCATAGAGCAGATAAGGTCTCTTTCTGAAGAATTATTAAAACACCAATACTATTATTATGTATTATCCTCTCCACAGATATCTGATAAGGAATTCGACAGGAAAATTGATCAACTAACTGCACTTGAAAAAAAATATCCCCAACTGGCTCTTGAAAACTCACCCACAAAAAGAGTGGGCTCTGATCTGGACAATAGTTTTCCTGAAAAAGAACACTCTATTTCCGTACTGAGCCTCGATAAGGAATATACCAGAGACGGCATGATGAAATGGATAGATAAAATTTCTGCAAACCTAGGCAACACGGCCGGCTTTGTGGTTGAGGAAAAACTTGACGGTGCCTCAATTGTTCTTTATTACAGGAAAGGAGTATTGGATGCAGCATTGACCAGGGGAAATGGATTCCGGGGAAATGTTGTGACGGAAAATGTAAGGACAATTGGACAGGTCCCTCTCATACTTCCTGAAAAGATCGATATTGCAGTCAGAGGTGAGATCTTTATTAAAAGATCGGAATTTATAGAGTTCAACAAAAAATTTGACAACAAATATTCAAATCCCAGGAACCTTGCAGCAGGCTCTCTGAGAAACCTCCGGTCATCAACAGTAGCAGAGATACCCCTTAATATGTTTGCCTATGAAGGATATATTAACAATAAAAAGGGACATATTGAAATACTTTCCTACCTGAAAGGTCTCAGTTTTCCAATAAATAATAATCTTGCACTTTTTTCCGATGACAAAAATTTTCTCTCAGAAATGGACAAAAAACTTCCGGGTTTGAACACAGGGCCCGCTGATAAACTTTTTGATTATATTTCAAAAAGAGTTGGGGAAAGGGAAGGCCTCGATTATGAGATTGACGGCCTTGTTGTAAAAGTTAACGGGATCGATCAGAGGGAACAACTGGGGGAAACATCCCATCATCCCAGATGGGCAATGGCATATAAATTTGATTCGCCGGAAGCCGAAACTGTCCTTAAGGATATAATTGTTCAGATAGGGCGTAACGGGAGGGTCTCCCCTGTAGCTATCCTTGAACCTGTACCCATAGCAGGGAGCATTGTTTCAAGAGCCACACTCCACAACCAGGAATATATTGATATTCTGGAGTTGGGGAAAGGAGATTCCGTATCCATTTCAAAACGGGGGGATATAATTCCCGCAGTGGAAAGGGTTACAGATAAAAATGAAAAAGATCCTTCGATCTACAGGATCCCCGCAAATTGCCCTTTCTGTAATTCCACACTCATAAAAGATGGGGCACACGATTTCTGCAAAAACATTTCGTGTCCCGAAAGGATAAAAAGATCCGTAATATTTTTTGTGTCAAAGGGGCAGATGGATATTGATACCCTGGGGGAAAAGACAATAGAACTGCTCCTTGACAAGGGTTATATCAGGAGTATCCCGGATATTTTTACATTTAACTATGATGAATTGTTAGATGAAGAGGGTTTTAAAGAAAAAAAAATAGAAAATATAAAAAAAAGTATAAAAAAGAGCCTGAACAATGATTTTGCCACGGTATTTACATCACTGGGGTTTGAAGGGATCGGAATCTTTGCAGTAAAAGAACTGATCAGAAACGGTTTTAACTCTTTTGATAAAATAAGAGAAGCTGCTGAAGTTGGAGAAGTGGAGGTTTTTTCAGAAATTAACGGCTTCGGTGATATCACTGCCAGCTTTCTGATCGAACATTTTACCGACACAAACAAACTGAAACTTATTGAAAAACTAAGAAGAGCCGGCCTTAAAACATCAACTGAAACAAAAAAGATCAGCAAAGAAGACCTGGCCTTCGCAGGAGAAATATGGGTGATAACGGGAAGTTTTGATAATTTTAATCCCCGGGGCCTTGCTGCAAAGGAGATAGAGAAGAGGGGCGGAAAGGTAACAAATACAATTTCAGCAAAGACCACTTCTCTCCTGGCAGGAAGGTCAGCAGGTTCAAAACTGGAAAAGGCCAGGGAATTGGGAACAAAGATTGTTAACGAAGACGAATTTATAAAACTTTTAAAAAGTTAGCATGAAATTTGTAAGGTTATTTTTCCTCCTCTTTCCATTAATATTTTTATTACAATGTTCACAAG
>JBDLJQ010000064.1:0-16871 GCA_039714255.1 Acidobacteriota bacterium | reverse complement strand
GGGCAAATGATACGGATCATGAATTTTTCCTTTAATTATGGAAAGAAGAGTGTCCTGGACAACCTGTCACTTAACTTTCCGAAAGGGGAAGCCACTATCCTTGCAGGGCCGAACGGAGCAGGCAAAACAACTCTCCTTAGATCCATGTGCGGCATATTAAGGTCCAAAGAGGGGAAGATAGTGCTCGATAATTTTCACACATTCCATAACATCAGAAAGAGGATCGCTTATATACCTTCTTCTTTAAGCATGTATGACGGCCTGAGCCTGGCAGATGCAGTTAAGGTTCACTCTTCATTCCATAAAGGGTATAAATTTTATAATATTGAAGGATACAGCTTCAATATGAAACAAAGGGTAAGTTCACTATCAAGAGGTGAAAAAACACTTTTCTATCTTTTGCTGGTTCTGGGAAGTGATCCTCAATTCCTTCTGATTGACGATGTGATCCATTTTCTTGATCCCCATCTCAGAGATCTTTTCCGGAGATCATTGATGGAAAAAATTGAGAATAAACAGCTTTCAATTATTATTGCTACCCAGGATGCACTTGACCTGGAAGGGCTTGTGGACAGGATCCTCCTCCTTAATAAAGGAAAAATAATTGAGGATGCGCCTCTGGAAAAAATTAAAAGATCCTGTGTAAGGGTTTATTCGGACACGGAAATTAAAGATCATCCGGTTATTTTCAGCAGGGAGTGGGGTGGTATGAAAGAGTATTATATCTATCCCTACAGGAAAAAATCCGGAGATAATTTTGAAGTTGAATATTTAAAACTTTCCGAGATCCTCAGGGTATTTATCGGGGGTGAATATGATCACCATTGAACTTAAAAAGATCCTGAAAGAAGGATTAATAATACTTCTGATTTTAGCTGCACTCTTTGTGGCAATTCTTAAAACAGATAAGGATTCTTATATTGCTCCTGCCATAGAACTGTTCCTCCTCCTCTTTGCATCATTTTCCGGCTGGGCTGTATTTAACAGGGAGAGGGAGGAGGGTGCCGTTGAATATATGCTTTCCCTCCCTGTATCCAGGCCGAAACTTTTGTTCCTGAAATTTTTACCCCGTTTGCTTATGATCGGAGGAGTGATCATTTTATACGGATTTTTAAACAGGTCCTTTGAATTACCTTCATTTTTTCAGTACAGGGATTTTATAGTGTTCTACTTTACCTTTTTCCTCATATCATCATCATTTTCCATAAGCCTGAGGAGTTTTATAGGGACATTCTTTCTCACTGCAATTTTATCGGGAGGGATTACTTTTTATAATATTATTTTTGACAGAGGCTCGATCAGTTCAGATACTATCCTCTTATCCAACCTTACATTACTGGCACTTCCTTTGCTCTTTTTTATCTGTTTTTTCAGGTTTGACCTGAAACCCCTGTTCCGCTTTAATCTGAGGTTCATAGGATTTTCCTCACTGATCATCCTGGCTATAATCGGTTACAGGTTTCTTCAGGTTGAAAAAAGTTTTTGTAAACATCTCCTCACCAGTGAGGGAAATGTTTACCGTATGTCCCCCCGCGGGGTTGAATATCTGAAAACCAGTGGAGTCGATTATCTGACAAATGAGATCGCATTCAAACATAATAAGTGCCTGTGGCCTCTGATTGAGAAGGATAATCTTCTTTATGTCCAGAATCACAGGGCAAAAGGTAGTGGTAAAAGGGATATTTATACTTTTGATAAGAAGAATCATTCTCTCAAGGTATACTCCAGCCCCGAGAAAGGATGGGCTACGGTCTTTTCAAGGGCAATGAATACAGTACAGGCTGTTGGGGATAGTATGTATCTTCTTCAGAAAAATGGCCAGAAAAATAAATATAGAATAATTTCACTTTCCGGGAAAAACCCGAAAAAGTATCCTCTTAATATTAATCCGGCTGTCACCGGTAAAATATATCTTTTTCATGTTTCTTCCGAGCCTCTGAAGTTTTTTATGAGAAGTGGAAAAAAGGGTGTTCTTATCGGTTCTGCAGACGGGTCTGTTGAGGGCCCTTTTGAGGCGGATGCAATTTCGGTATGGAAGAATAAGCTCCTTCTGTTCCGGGGAGGGAGAATAACTCTGTATAGTGCAGGAGATGAGTTGAAAGTTGAATCTGTCAGAGAAGGTGAATACAGAAAAATAAAGAGGAGATCCGGAAGTAGAATGTCGGATATTGAAAGGTCGGAAAATGTTGTAATAAGAGACAGAAAGAATTTTTATGTTTTTAATTTTATAGACGAAAGTTTTAAGAAAAAGGATATTGAGAGAGGTTTGTTCTTCTACTTTAAAAAAAGAGGTAACTTCTATCTTTTACATCAGAGGGCTGATGGGATCGCCATAAAGATATATAGAGATAATGTTCTGGTCAGTGAAAAAAAATGGGAAACAATGATAGAAGGATACAAGAGAACCTGGGTGTTTGGTTCGGGAATAATTATTTCGAATGGAAGGCAGTACGAAAAGTTTTTATTTAAAAATATAGAATAATTTTTCAGGGAGAAAAGTTTTGGCTGAATATAACGGAAGAGGTTTATATAAAAAAAAGAAGGACGAAAAGGAGGTTTAAAATGAAAAAAATAATTTATTTTATTTTGCTCATATTATTATTCCTGTTCACAAAGCTCTACAAAGATCCGGATAAAAGTTCGGTACATATATCGGATCAGACTATTCAACTTAAAACAGACAATTACTTAATTAATCAAAATAAGGAGAATAAAAATGTTTAAATTAAGAAAGGTTTTAGTGTTTTTATTGTTTATGCTGCTTGTATGGGGGAGTGCCGCTGCAGGTAATATCTTTGATATAGTTAAGGCGGGAGATATTGCAGCGGTGAAAAAATTTCTTAAGGCGGACAAAAGTCTTTTTAAGAAAAAAAATGGATCAGGCAGAACAATACTCCATATTGCAGCGGGAGAAGGTCATCTGGAGCTTGTGAAATTTTTTCTTGAGAAGGGGATGGATGTGAGCCTGAAGGAAAAGAGTTACAGCCTGACACCTCTCCATCTTGCTGCACGTAATGGAAGGTTGGATGTAGTAAAGTTCCTGCTGAAAAACGGAGCTGACCTCTATGCAAGGGAAAAGGATAATGAGACTGCTTTCACTTATGCAGTTGCAGGTAAAAGCCTTGAAACAGTAAAGTTTCTTGTTTCGAAGGGGGCCCGGATAAATGATATGAAGAGTTCCCGCAAGGTGCCTCCTGTGTATTATGCTGTTACCTCTGTGGATAGCAATCCGGAAACAGTGAAATATCTTTTTTCAAAAGGTGCCGATCCGAAGTTTAAATCTGAAGGGGGATGGACACTCCTCCACAATGCAGCATTCAGAAGTAAGGGTGAGATCCTTGATATTATTATGAAGGCGGGAGTGTCTCCCGATGTGAAGTCCGACAATGGTACCACTCCCCTCCACAATGCAGCTTCATCTGGAAATAATGATAGCGCTCAGTCCCTGATCAAAAAAGGGGCGGATATAAATGCATTACGGGATGATGGAAATTCACCATTATCCCTGGCTGTTTCCAGGGGAAAAACAAAATTTGTTGAATTGCTTTTGAATAAGGGTGCAAAGACCGGATCTAAAGTGAAGTTTATGGGAGTAACTCCTCTCCATATTGCTGCAATCAAAGGATACGGTAAGATCGGACTGATGCTTTTAAGGTCAGGAGCTGATTTTTCTGCTGTTGATAACGACGGAAATACACCTCTATTTTATGCCTGCAGATACGGAAATAAAAAGATGGCAAAGATATTATTAAAAAGCGGAGCAAAAAAAGAGAAAGCTCTGGAATTTTTTAAAAAAGGGCCTGTTCTTCAAAAAGAACTTGATAGCGGCCTGGCAGTTATCTGGTACCTGGGCCACAGCGGATGGGCAATTAAGACAAAGGAAAACCTGCTTATTTTTGATTATTGGAAAGGGGGACCTGTTTCTGACACCCCGTCCTTACTGAATGGTGCAATTTCACCGGAGGAAATAAAGGATCTGAAAGTGTCTGTTTTTGTTACCCATTCTCATAGCGACCACTATATGCCTGATATATTTAAATGGAAAGAAAGTATAAATAAAATTGATTACTTTATGGGATTTGAACCGGAGGGAAAATCCGGGTTCAAATATCTCCCGCCTGGGAAAACATTTAAACTGAATGGCATGGAGATAACCACAATTAAATCTACCGACCTGGGGGTTGCATTTTTTGTGAAAGTTGACGGTGTGGATATTTTTCATTCCGGTGATCATGCAAATAAAAAGAGAGACCTGTCCGGCCCCTTTAGAAAAGAGATCGATTTTCTTGCAGATAAAGGATTTTCTCCTGATATCTTTTTTGCTCCTGTTTCAGGATGTAACTTCAGGGATAAAGTAAGTTTAAAGAAAGGTGTCTACTATACAATAAAAAAACTTAAAGCGAAAACCGTATTTCCAATGCATGGAGGGGAGAATGGCGGATTAAATTATCTCAAGTTTGCAAAACAGGCAAAAAAAGATGGAGTTAAAACTCCTTTTTACAGCCCCCTTGCTGTTGGAGACTATTTTGTTTATAAAGGTGGAAAGGTCAAGGTTCCATTTAATACAAAAAAAAAATCAAAAAAATCTGATAAGAAAAAACCGTGCAGGCAGAGCTGCAGTTCAGCCTGTATATAAGAAAAATACTGGAATAGTCCAGGTAAACTCCCGGCAGGCAGTCCTCCCTGCCGGGGGCCTTTTTTTAACACTGATTCTGATCAGGGTTGATAATAGTTCCGTGAAAGTTTAATATTTATCTGGAAAAATTTTAAAGGATACTTCTTGAAATTTTAAAAAGGAGAGATTCGGAATGAAAAAAATAATTTATTTAAACATCATATTATTTTTAATATTTGTTTTTACACCGGAGATCTCAGGGGACAGTGAAGAAGATAAAAAGAAGGAAATAAAGTTACCGGAGATCGGAAGTCTTTATAAATACCAGAGGGCAGACTGGTATGTGAGAGGAGTGGGGGATAAAGCCTTTGAATATAAAGCAACAGGGGAAAGTCTCTGTATAATAACCATTGGTATATCCGGGTCTATTGTTAAGGTTCCGGAAAAAGGGGATGTTATAAAGGTTGATCCAAAAGTTCCGATGATATATATCAATAAAAAAGAGGATAAAGGGTTAAGATCAAATAGTTATTTTATGAAAAAAGCAAAGAACAGAATATTCATCCTCCTTGAATATATAAGAAAATAAATCCGAAATTCAAATATCGAAGCACGAAACAATATTAAATTTTCAAAGCACGAATGCTCCAAACAAAAACACTAAGGTATCTTTTGTTTAGAATTTTAAACATTTAGATTTTGGATTTGTTTCGGATTTCGAACTTCGTGCTTCGGGTTTTTCTGTCTCTTGACTTCTTAATATTTTTTTCTATTTTTCTATTTCTCCTGTGTAAACAACTTCAAAATCCATTCCATGGATATTCTTCAACTGATTAAGATCTTCATCATCCCATCGTGAGTCAGGTGAACCTGAAATAAACCAGTCCCCTCCATTATCTGCAACCAGCATTCCATATTTTTTTAAAGCTCTGAGGATAACCTGGTTTTGTTCTGAAAAACCGGATATATCAAAATCACTTTTTAACCTTAACCGAAGCCCCATAGGAGGCAGGTTGGGGTCGGAACTGTTTGAGGCAAAATGTCTTGCAGGATAGATAAATCCCCTCTGTGTCCTTCTTACTGTAAATCTGAGAGCATGGGTAATCTCACCTTTCGAAACTTCATTATACCTCACAAGGCCCGGGAAAACAGGGAGGCCTGCTGCATCTGCTGATGTCCAGTATTTTGTCCTCATCTGATTCGAAGTGAGGTCCCACTTTGCTCCGCTCTCTGCCTCCCATCCGCCAGAAACTTTAAAGGCCCTGTAAAGTTCATAAAGAATTTTGTTATCTGTGTCTATTACAATCACATGCCTGTCCCCGTCGCTGTTATTTCCTCCCTCAACGGGAGCATCATCCGGGACAGGGTAAGGGCCGGGATCGCTTTCATCACCATACGCAGTGAAGATTATGTTTACCATTGGTGTCGAACCGGGAACAATAATATAAGGTATACCGTTGGGGGCTCCGTTCCAGACAGTTCCGAAATCGGGGTGAAGGCTTTTTCCCGAACCTATTGAAGAGATAAATTTATCTGAATCAGGGTGGACCCGGTATGTTGAAATATCTGTATTCCACGGATTGTCTGGCGGAAAGATCTGAAGATCACCTGTGTTATCACCGGTATCTTCCTGAGTATCTTCTGTCGGGCTGCAGGACAATAAAAAAATAATCATCAATATTAGTAAAATAAATTTTAAACTTTTCAATTAAATCTCCTAAGTATTAATATACAAAATATTATTGTATGGTCTCATTTTGGTGTTTAATCTGTAAAAGTAAAATTAAGATAACGGCATCTTAATAGGAAAATAGTCACATTTTATTTTTGTTCCATAAGGGGTTTAATCAAACTTTCTGCATCATAATAGGAAAAAAGTCACATTTTGAATATTGTGACTTTATTCCCATAGAAAACACCCTGTGAGATACGTATATATTGTATGAATATGAAAAATACAGATCGATCTTTCAGGGAGGAAATTTCGGGTAAATTGAATGTAAAGATTTTTGAATTTGAACAATATGGAGGTTTAAAATGAAAAAAACAATCTTCTTCATTTTGCTTTTATTTTTGCTTGAGATCAATCAATTTTTATTAAGTTCAAAAAAACTGAATATTGTCCATAAAACAAAATCTGCAGGAATCCTGGATAAGCTTCCCTGGAAATTTAATTTTGAACCCTACACGTCAGAGATTAAACATAATAATGGCAAGATCTTTTATTATGGCAGCTATCATAATGTAAGTTTACATCACCCTCAATTCAGAGATATTGAAGATAAATGGAATAGTTTTAAACCGGATATGGCATTCAGTGAGGGGGAAGAGTGGCCTCTGGAAAAATCGAAAGAAGCTGCAATAAAGAGATATGGTGAACAGGGATTAGTACGCTATCTGGCAGATCGTGATAATGTAAAGATCAAATGTGCTGAACCAAAGAGAAGATGTGAGATGTCATTTTTGTTAAAACAATTTTCCCCGTCAGAGATCAAGATCTTCTATGTACTTCGTCAGATAATTATAAACAGGGATATTTTTAAGAAAAACCTTGATGTTATTGATTATGTAAAAATATATTTAATGAACTTGTCCTGGAATGTCCCGTTTAATCGTTCTCCAAATACTGTAGATGAATTAAGTATTTGTATCAAAAAGCTTTTACCTGACCTTAAAGACTGGACAAAAATTGGTGAAAAATATTTTATGGATATAACGAGGCCGGGCAATTTTCTTGCAAAGATCAATGTCCAGGTAAACAAATACAGGGATAAATTTATGGTAAAGAAAATCCTGTCTGCTCTGAAAAAGGGGAAGAAAGTATTTTTTGTTGTTGGCAAAAGCCATGTATTTAACCAGGAAAGGAGATTGAGGTCAATAATTCATGAGTTATAAATGGTTTTATTTAAAAGAAATCATGAAGGTTGAGAGGCAGCTCAGCCTTAAGATAAAAAAAAACACTAGAACAATTCAGGTTGACTCCCGGCAGGTTTCCTGCCGGGATACCTGGATTGATTTTTTTATTCTTTATTTGTTTTTTCTTTTTTTAAATTTTCAAGTTTAATGTTTTCAAATTTCACTCTCAGTTCAACAAAAGTATGTGGTTCCCTTATTATTACTCCATTTTCATCCCTTATTACTTTTCCCTTTTTAACTATATAAAATCCGTTTTCCAATTGATCTTCTATATAAAGCCGGAGTTTTTTCTCCTTTTCTTTGGTACACTTTTCATTCTTTAAAAGTTCTGTTCCCAGTTTTATTGCTTTTGTTACTATCGGCCTTGCACCTTTAGAAAAAAATTTTTCCTGACTTTTAAATTTTTTTTGTATTTTTTTTAGATCCTTCATATTATCAGGAAGAGACATTGTGAATTTACAGTCTTTTTCCTCATTCCCGCTGTCACTGAACTTTATTTTAAATGGTTCGTTCCATTCAGTTATGTCTGCAAGCAGGCCAACCGTTAACGATATAAAAAATATGAGGGAAACAGTTGTGGTCAGGGGATGGTTTACATCTTTGATCTCCTTTTTTTTAAAAGCTTCTTTCTCTTTTTTCCTGTTTGTCTTAATTAAATATATCAGTGTTAAAACTGTGATTGCAGCAATGGAATAACATCCAATTTTGAAAAGAGGGTGATGTATAACAGGCATTAACTTAGTTGCTATCTTAGTTAAAAAGTCCATTTTGTTCCTCCCTTATATGTGGAGTTATTTTAAAATAATAAATTTTGTCTCGATTCTCTCCTCATTTGTAAGACGTTTGGAAAGTGTATAAAGTTTCTGTTTTATTTTTATTTCCAAATGGAAAAATATTCCATCAGGGATCGTAATCCTATAGATCACTATTGTTTATATCAATAAATTTGCTGTATATTTCAACCATAATATTATAGTTTTGTTCTGCAGTATATTTTGTGTGAAATTCTCTTTTTGCTGTTTTTCCTATTTCATTCCATTTGTCTTGATTTTCCAGTACCCATTCAACCTTTTTATTAAGGTCATCCGGATCTCCGGGTTTAAAGAGGAGGCCGGTATGTTCATTTTTTGCAAGGGTTTAAAAATAACTGTGTAATAACTATTTGATCTTATGTTTCTTTATCTTATCATAAAGAGCAGTCCTGCTTATACCCAGCTCTTTTGCAGCCATTGTTTTATTCCATTTGTGTTTGTTCAGAACTTTTAAAATATGTTCTTTCTCGCCTGTTTCTGATAGTTCAGATGGAATACTTTTAATACTGTAGAACTCAATGATCTCATTTTTTAATGAAGAAAGGTCTATGACGTCATCATCCTCTGACAGTGAAATTATCTTTTTTATTTCATTCTCCAACTCTCTTACATTTCCCGGCCAGTCATACATTTCAAGGGCTTTTAAAGCTTCCTTGGTAAATCCCTTTATAGACAATTTGCTTTTTCGGGAAAATACCTTAACATAATGGTTTATAAGTGGAATAATATCTTCCTTCCTCTCCCTTAATGGATGTATCGTCAGGGCCACATGGTTAAGCCTGTAATAAAGGTCCTGCCTGAACTCATCTTTTTTAATAAGTTCAAGAATATTTTTGTGAGTGAGACATATGATACGGAGATCCACCTTGATAGGCTTATTTCCACCCACCCTGTAAAACACACCTTCCTGGATGGCTCTTAATAATTTTTTCTGAAGAACCAGCGGCATGTCTCCGATCTCATCCAGAACCAGTGTCCCTCCCGAAGAAAGTTCAAGTTTTCCCTTTCTCTGATCCCTTGCATCTGTGAACGCACCTTTCTCATGTCCGAAAAGTTCATCTTCTATCAGATTTTCAGGAATTGCAGCACAATTTAATGCAACAAAATCTTTTGAGGCCCGTTTTGATTTTGAATGAATATATTTTGCTATCAGTTCTTTCCCGGTCCCGGTCTCTCCTTCAATTATCACAAAAAGATCACTGACAGCAATTTTTTTACTTTTTGTCAGGATATTTAAAAATATCTGGTTATTTGTTATTATCTCCGGTGTTGTATGTGTTTCCCTTCCGGGAATAAGTTTGTTCTGTTCAATTAATGAATCAATGATTGATATTTCCACAGAGAGGTCCTTCAAAAAATCAATTTTATTCTGGTGAATAGGTTTATGATCTTTAAGTATATAGATCAAAAGCATATACTTTGAGCTCAAAACAAAAGGGAAAGAACAGAATGTGTAGGTGTCTGCAATTTTATTGTTTAAATAAGGCTTTTCGAAGATATCTTCGATCTGGAGGATCTCAAATATGCTTGGGTATTGTTTTTTTGAATAGTTCCAGCCTGACTCGATTATACTATTATTATTCTCTTTTGATATTAAGACCAGGCTCCCTTTCTCCAGGGTTTTGTCAAACAACTTTTTTGCATATTTGAATATATCACTAAGGTCTTCCTGCATAAAACCTATCTCAAGCATTTCAATAAGAGGTTTTGTATAGAGAAGGTTTATTGCTTCCTTTGTTTTGCCACCCTCAACATCCATCATATTTGAAATCTTATTCAGCACAGGCTGGACCTTTTTGGAAACTACAAAGTCTTTTGCATTTCCTTCCTTAAGGAAAAAATTTGAATAACCCACACGGAAATATTGATTGATCTCTATCTTGGCCTTGTGGATCCTTGTTGTCTCGATAAATATCCCGTTTGTGGACCCAAGATCCTCTATGGTAATGTGGTCACCGAATACTTCTATTTTTCCGTGTTTCAGAGATATAAACGATTCATTAATAACGAGATCGCTCTTTGTTGATCTCCCTATTACGATCGATTTTTTCTTTAGAGGAAATTTTTTAATAAATCCACTTCTTATATATAACAAATAAAGCATGTCTATATTTTATTTTAAGGAATTGTTATTGTCAACTTTAACATTACAACTTTACACTTTGTAAGTGTCCAGACTGTAAGAATCGGAAAAAATTAAAGCCTTACGGTTTATCGGAAAATAATAATATATTTTGGGATACGTCCTATAACAAAGGATAAAACGTGATTTCATTCGCTTTATCCAAAACTTGGCACAAGAAATGCTATAACAATGTATTCATGCGAGGAGTACTTAATATGAAAAAAATATTCTATATTTTAATTATGACCATGGCAATGGTGTTCTTTTTTCAGAATTGTAATTCCGGAACAGAACTGATGAGTGAGAAAATTCCGGGATTAGAGGGAATTAACAATAGTGATCAGAATAATACCGGCAGCGGTATTTTAAAGTTCTTTATTAAATCCGGAAAAAGATCTGGTTCATCTTCTCTGGCGGGAATAGCCGGAACTAAAGAAGATATTACAAGCCTTATCGTTACTATCGTGGACCTGGAAGTTCACAGAACCTCAGATTCAGATGCAAGTTGGCATTCATTGCCTGTTGAGGATGGTGAGTTTGACCTGATAGCAATGGATGCAAATGGCTGGAGTGAAGTTTTTTCCAATGCTGCAGTAACAGCAGGAAGTTACAATAAGATCCGTTTCGAAGTTAGCGGGGCAATAGTTACAACAGAAAGCGGTACATATGATGTTTCGATACCCAGCGGAGTTATTAAAATAGGGATCCCTTTTGTAGTTAATGACGATGGTACTACCGAAATTACTATTGAGATAGATCCTGAAGCTTCACTGAAAATTGTTGGGAATAAAAATGATCCCAAATATAAGATGTCTCCTGTTATCCATGTCTCATCTGTTGATGAAGAGGACGGGGATGATGATGATGATGACGATGATGATGATGAGGATTAAAAAATATTGAAATTTAAAATGTTACACAGGAGTAAGATTTAAAAGATGTTTTTCGGACATAACTTAGTCTGTCGCCACCACATATATAAAAACCGCCGGCCCTGAAAACTTTCAGGGCCGGTGGTTATCCTTTTTATACCACCCCACAATTAGTTAAATATTTATTGTTTTGTTATATAATAAATTATCATGAAATATTTTTGTCAATTTATTATCATTTTGCTATTGTTCCCATTATTATCACAGGCAGCAGAATCAACTAAAGAGGTCAGGCCAGATAAGATCACCGGTAAAATTATAGTTGACGGAAAATTTACGGAACCTGAATGGGATTCCGCAAAAATTGCAGGTGATTTTGTCCAGTTTCAGCCTGAAAAAGGAAATTCACCTTATTTCAGAACTGAAGTTAGAATACTTTATTCCGAATCTCATATTTATTTTGGTTTCATATGTGAGGACAGGGAACCGGGAAAGATAATATCCAGGCTTTCACAAAGGGATGCAGATATATCAGAGGATGATTCTGTGGGTATCGGTATAGATACCTTTTCAGACCACCGCACTGCATATTATTTTTTTACCAATCCCCTGGGTACTCAGAAAGATGGAAGGTTAAGTGATAATGGAAGGACATCTGATTCAACCTGGGATGAAAAATGGTTCTCAGCTGCAGAAAAAACTTCCACCGGATGGAATGCCGAAATAGCCATTCCTCTTTCAATTTTAAAATTCAAGCCGGGAAAAAATTTGAAATGGGGATTGGGCTTAGTCCGTATCATTCCCCGTTTAATGGAGATAGATACATGGACAGGGCCCATGGAGGCAACATCCAGGGTATCTCAATTCGGAACAATTAAGGGGCTTACATTAAAAAAATCCCGGAAAAATTTAAAAGTGATCCCTCATATAATATCCCGTTTCAGAAAAGATGAAAAGATCCAGGTATCAGCGGGAGTTGATCTCAGGTATGCCATATCTCAATCATTATCTGCCGACCTTACAATTAATCCAGATTTTGCCATAATTGAAGCGGACAGGGAACAGGTCAACCTTACCCGTTTTGAATTGAGATTACCGGAGAAAAGAAATTTTTTCCTTGAAGGTTCTGAAATATACAGCCAGCGGATACGTTTGTTTTATTCCCGCAGGATTGCCGATATTCATGGGGGAGTTAAAGTTTACGGTAAAAAGAACGGATATGAATTTTCGGCCATGACCGTCCAGGGGAAAAAAGATGAAGATCTTGGCCTTGAGTCAGCCAATTTTTCTGTATTCCGTTTGCGTAAGGATATTTTTAAATCATCAACAATAGGTTTTATCGGGGCAAATAAATTAGTTGATGGAAAAAATTATGGAAATATCGGCCTTGACCTTGTACATTTTTTCTCGGAAAAAGTAAATGTAACAGGACAGCTTGCATTGAGCTATGGTGATTTTACGGATAAAAATATTGCTTTTTTTCTCAGGCCAAGTTATGATTCTTCAACTTTTCATATACATCTCCGTTATTCCCATTTTGGTGAAAATTTCGGGGATAATGCAAATTCTGTGGGGTTTGTAAGAGATGATGACAGAAGGGAACTTGATTCTGCAATTGAGAAGGAGTGGTGGATAAAAAAGTACGGGATAGACAGGATCAACTATGATTCAAATTATAATGTTTACTGGAGTACAAAAGGCTTGCTGAGAAGCTGGCAGATCGATCAGGAGCTGGGTATAGACCTTTCAAACAAATTGTCACTTGAGATCGATTATTCAAGGGAATTTAAGCGTTATGAAAAGGATTATGACAATTATGCAGTAGAACTGCAGGCAGGTTATAACACAAGGGAGTGGCAGTCTGCAAGATTCAATTATGAGTTCGGGCATAGTTTCGGACTGGATTATAAACTTATTGGTGCTGGAATAAACTATAAACTTTTGAAAAATCTTTCTTTAGAGTATGATCTTGAAAGGTTGATATTTGATCCTGATCCGGAGGGGGAGAATACATGGATCCACATAGTACGCCTTACAAATTATTTTACAAAAGATACCTATCTAAAATTTTTTTATCAGACAAATACTGCTATCACAAAGAATAATATTCAGGTTCTGTTTGTTTACAGGTACCAGCCGCCTTTTGGCACTGTTCAGTTAGCATATCAAAGGGGAAGTAACAGGTTTGGTGATATCGGCGAAAAATGGGATACATTTTTTGTAAAGTTTTCCTATGTATTCTAAACTGTTTTCTCTATGATATTTTTTTACATTAAATCATAAATAGATACTATTTTATAAAGTAATAAATTTATTTATACCTGCGAATTTTTTATTATTTTTTTTTCTCCGGTTTTTGCTCCTGCAGTGGCTGAAGCAATTCTTTCACCCGTCAAACTGTCCATGGGATAAATAATGATAGTTGAACTCTCTTCCTTTGACATCTCCAGGAGAGCCTGTATCTGCCTTAACTCCATTGCACCTTCCTGTGTTGAGAGGGTACTCATTGCCTCTGCAAGCTGTAATGCAACTGCTTTTTCAGCTGTAGCTTCGATCTGTTTGGCTTTTGCACTCCTTTCCGCCCTTGCGATAACTGCCAGTTCTTCAACCAGTGAAGGAGGTGCGGCTATATCTGTTATCCTTACCGCTCTGACATTAACACCGTAGTCTTTTGCTGCCTCATCGATTTCAAGCTTAACATTGCTGGCGATCATCTCAGTTTCACTTAAAAGGGGCCTAAGGTCATTACGACCGATGGAGCTTTTAAGGGCTTCCATGGATGCCCACTCTGTGGTCTTCCAATAATCTTTAACTGCTATTACCGCTTTTTCCGGATTTTCAATTTCCATCTCAACGGCGGCTGTAACATCTATGGGTACATTGTCTTTTGTCAGTGTCCTTGTGGCTTTTACTTCATAGGTTGCAATTCGAATATCAACAATTCTTGCAACAGAATATATGAATGGAGGTATCAGGAAAAATCCCGGTCCCCTGGCTCCTACCGATTTCCCCATCCTTAAGAGTACCAGCCTTTCCCACTCGGGCAGGATATGGACCATTTTTGCCATGACATTTGAGAACCAGAGGATAAAAAATGTCAGCAAAACTCCTGTAAAGATCTTTCCGGGTTGGGGTGGATTATTGAGAAGTTCTAATACACTCCTGTAATTTTGTGAATACATCGGCCATACCAATAAATACCATAGCGGTATTGCCAGTCCCCACCTGATAATATTTCTCATAAATGTTTGTACTGCATTTCTTCTTCGTATCATTTTTTGTCTCCTTTTTTTCTGAAGGATGATTTGTCTTAATTGTTTGTTTACCATTCTTACTCTAACTAAAGTATATAAAATCCCGGAAAAAATATCTCACTATTTATAAAAAATTTAATATTTGAGATTGAATTAAAAAGAATAGACCTAAGATACAGGAATCTCGTCGGCCCTGATCGTAGTATTTTTTCCGCTTTTTTTCCCATGGTTCAGTGCGTGAAAAGCACCAAGGATGCAATCATTTGTTGGCCCCAGCTTCTCAAATACATTTACTCCGAGAGTTATTGTAAAGGATATCTCTTCTTCCCCATAGGTGATCTTTGTCTTTTCTATTTTTTTTCTTATTTTCTCGGCCAGAATTACACCTCCGTCTATTGGAGTGCCGGGTAGTAACAGGAGGAATTCTTCTCCTCCCCATCGGGAGGCGGCATCCTGCAGGCGAAGGTTCTCTTTAAGAAGTAATGAAAGGCTCAGGAGTATTTTATCTCCACTCTCCGGGCCGTGTTTTTCGTTAATGGAGTTGAAATCATCTATATCCAGAAGAATAATGCAGAAGGGGTTCCAGCTCCGCCCCATTCTCAACATTTCTATCTCTATACGTTCTCTCATAGACTTTCTTGTATAAAGATGGGTCAGTGGATCATAAGTCGCCAGTTGTTCCATTCGTGCATAGGCTTCATTCAGCTCTTTCTCAACCTTTTTCTTTAGAATTTTACGTTGATATACAGATATAGTAAGAGAACAGGCTAAAATTATTATGATTACAATATAACAAATCGTCATATAAATACATTTTACTCTTTTTTTTTAAAAATTCAACTTTATATGATTTTAATAAAAAATATATGTTTTTTATTAAAAAAATATTTTATTGTTGAAAAATATTCTTAATACTTCTATAATCTACCGGTTACAGGTTTATATAAAACCAAAAGGAGGAAATAAATGAAAAAATTAATAGCATTAGTATCAGTTATAAGCCTTATGAATATAATGGTTTATTCTGATGTAATAAAAAAAACAAGATCTGAAGTATCCTTTAAAAAGTTCGGAACATACAATACATTGCGAACGGAGAATATCACACCTTTAAAAACAAGGACAGACAAGAATGATAGCTTTAAAGGGAAAGGTTTCTTTGGAAAAACAGCGGCCAAACTGTTCTTTAAAAAAGGTAAGTTTTCACAGATAGTTGATCTGCAGGTAATGAAAAATTATTTGCTTAACCATAAAAAGAAAAGGTGTACAATAACACCCATAAGAAAACTGGACTTTAGTGAAGATCAAAGTAGTGGTTCTGAAGGGCAGGGAAATGAAGGAGAAACTGAAGAAGCGGAAGAGAGTGATATTAAGATAACAAAAAATGAATTTAAGGTCACCAATACAGGAGAAAAAAAAGTTATTAATCAATTCCCGGCTCGAAAATATATTGTTTCCTGGATAATTGAGTGGGAAAGTACTGAAACTGATGCGAAAGGCTCCAGTAAACTTGAATCCATCGTATGGACAACTCCGGTGTCAGGAACAATTCAAAAAGCACAGGCTGTTGAATTAAAGTTCTTTCAAAACTATATGAACAAACTTGGGATGAAGGGGAATAAACTCAGTGAGGATATCCTTGGTACATCCTGGATGAATATTTTTTCAAGTTTGAGTAAAACATCAAACATGCAGAGATCTGAAAATGCCGATAAATTTTCAAAAGAGATGAAAAAAATTAAAGGATATCCGGTTCTGACAGATGGAAAGTATTTCTCCAGAAGTGAAGGTGGAGAAAAAGAGGAAGAAGGAAAAAAGAAGAGCCTGAAGTCTATATTCGGAAAGCTGAAGAAAAAAGCATTCAAAAAGAAAAAGAAGGAAGGAGAGGAAGATCTGCCGAAATTTACCTTCTATACCGAAGTACTTGAATTATCATCTGCAAAACTTGGAGATGATACTTTTGATTATCCTGCAGAATACAAAGTTAAAGAGAGAAAATAACAAACAGAAGACAGAAGTAAGAAGCAAGAAGTAAGAAGAAAGAAGAAAAATATGAAATCCAGATCTCTGTTATCTATAACCTGAGATTCTCTCTTTTTTTGTCTTCTTACTCCTGACTCCTGTTTTATGATCACAAAATAGTTTTTATAAAAAGAAATCTGCCCAACAGGGAGAATAGCAAATTTTTGCATAAAAATAAGATCAATATAAATATGATGTAAAATATGAACATCTAAAAAATATAGAAATATACGTAACATAAGTATATATAAAATT
>JBDLJQ010000063.1:0-18374 GCA_039714255.1 Acidobacteriota bacterium | reverse complement strand
GAGAACCAGGTCATCGATTTTAACGAATGTTACAACCCCCTCTGCAATTATGCCACTGTATATAATTGTACTCTTCCACCGTTCGAGAACGAACTGGATATCGAAATAAAAGCCGGCGAAAAAACCTATCCGCATTAAATTCTGGAACTTGGAGGATGGATCCTCAGTTTTTCTTTGGAACTTTTATGATGAATGGTTTAATGATGAAACTTCTTGAATCGCCAATTAATGAATTGTCACATGTTCTTACACGGATACATACTTTTTTAATTCTTGATAAGGGATTCTGAGGCTTCATATTTTTAAATAGATTAAGTGGGATTTTCCAGAGTATATTTCCTGTAGACCCCAAACTACTGTTAATTGAATAACCACATCCTCCAATCCGATACAGAACTGGACCATTTACATATTTAAGATATAATTTAACAGGCAGTTTGGGTTCCCCTTCTGTTCTCCATGCTATCCTCATGGTTTGCCCTACTTTCCAAACTGAATTTTCGATCGGTTTTGTAACTATGATCACTGCATTATCGGTTGGATATATTGCAGAGAACAGAAAAAAGCATAAAATAATACTGATTATTCCTTTTCGCATCATTCACCCCTTGATTATATATGAATATCAGCAATGCAATCTCAAAATATTTTGAAATACTCCCAACCATAATTCTCCCTCTCCCCCTTCAAGAATGAAATGGACATCGAGATCAATGCAGGGGAAAAAACCTATCCGCATCAATTCATTTTTTTCGGAGGGGTTGGGATGAGGGTGCTTATACCATTCCCGAAAAGCCCATGAAGGCCAGGGAGAGCAGCCCCGCGGTCAACAGCGCGATGGGGGCCCCTTTCATGGCTTCGGGCACATCCAGAAGTTCCAGTTTTTCCCTGATCCCGGCGAAAACGATTAATGCAAGTGCAAATCCGATCGCTGAAGCAATCGCAAACACTACACTTTCAGCCAGATTGAAGTCCTTCTTGATCACAAGAAGGGCCACACCCATGATCGCGCAATTTGTCGTGATCAGCGGCAGGAAAACACCAAGCGCCTGATAGAGTGGCGGACTCACTTTCTTCATTATCAGTTCGACCATCTGGACCAGCGAGGCAATGACCAGAATAAAAGCGACTGTCTTCATAAATTCGATATGGAGAGGGACAAGAACAAAAGACTGAAGCAGAAATGTAACAATGGTCGCAAGCGTCATTACGAACATAACTGCCGCACTCATCCCTGCTGCAGTTGATATCCTTGTAGAAACACCGAGGAAAGGACATATCCCCAAAAACTGAACAAGTACTATATTATTTACAAAGATCGCGCCTATTATAATTATTATATATTCCATTATTTACACCTTCCCCTTCTTCATTGTGAGTTTATTAATAGCAGCTGTAAGTATTCCGAGAGAGATAAATGCCCCGGGAGGGAGGATGAAAAGGAGCATTGTCGAAGCCTCTTCAGCAACGAATTTAACACCGAATATTGATCCGAATCCCAGTATTTCTCTTACAGATCCAAGGAGGGTCAGAGCAAAAGAAAAACCGAGTCCCATAACAATACCGTCAACAATTGATTCCCCTACCCCTTTTTTAGAAGCAAACGCCTCAGCTCTGCCCAGAATTATACAATTAACAACTATAAGCGGAATAAACAAACCAAGCTGTTCATTCAGGTCCGGAAGGTATGCCGCCATTGTCAACTCAATGATAGTAACAAAGCTGGCAATAACAACTATAAAGACCGGGATCCTCACCTTTTCAGGTATCAGGTTTTTTATGAGTGAAATAACAATATTTGAGCCTATAAGAACCGCAGTCGTCGCAAGCCCCATTCCCAGGCCATTGACAGCTGTCCCTGTAACTCCAAGAGTCGGACACATCCCCAGAAGGAGGACGAAGACCGGATTTTCCTTAATAAATCCTCTGTAAAATTCCTTTCCGATACTCATTTCTTCCCTCCTTTGAGCAGCCCTTTATATCCTTTACTTACAGCTCCGCAAAAAGCTCTCGAAGATATTGTGGCAGCGGATATTGCATCTATCTCACCCTTGTCTTTGGTCACTTTGATCCCTGAGTCAGAAGGAACAGCTTTCCCTTTGAACTGGTCTTTGAACTTTGGGGTACTCATTTTACTTCCCAGGCCCGGGGTCTCTTTATGCTGAATAACAGATGTGTTCACAATTTTCCCTTCACTGTCAAAACCGACCATGATCACAACATCTTCTACAAATCCTTTTTCAAATGTTTTAACAGCTGTGCCGACATACTCTTCACCTTTTTTCGCCGGGTAGTATTCAACTCCCTCAAACCCTTCAACGATATATTTTTCTTCATATGGATTATTGTCAAATTCAGGCAAAACTGCTTTGATTCCATCAATGGTCTTCTTTAATTCAACTGCAGCTATGGCGTCCTTGGTCCCTATGTAAGTGAATCCAAGAGCAAATGCTGATACAAGTGCAACCACTGTCAGCACTAATACCATATTAAAAAAGGTTGATTCCATTTTCTTTTTATCAGCCATAATTAACCTCCTTACCGAATCTTTTCGGCTTGGAATATTTATCTATAAGCGGTACAAATGCATTCATTATCAATATTGAATATGAACACCCTTCGGGATATGATCCGAATATTCTTATTGCTCCGCAGAGCAATCCTCCAAAAACGGCAAATATGATCTGCCCCTTCACCGACATCGGGCTTGTCACCATATCTGTTGCCATGAACCATGCCCCCAGCATTGCGCCGCCTGCAAGAAGGTGGAACACAGGGTCAGCATATTTAGTCGGATCTATCAACCATAACACTCCGGAAAATCCTGCCAGCGAGAGTAGATAAAATACAGGAATATGCCATGTAATTATTTTTTTGAACAGCATATAAATACCGCCGATAAGAATTGCAGCCGCCGATATCTCACCGAGAGAACCGCCTATTTTTCCAATGAACAAATCCATATAATCAATTGCCTGAACAGGTGGATCGGTCATTGTTCCGAGGGCCTTTACCCCGCCCTCAGCCAACCTTCCAAGCGGAGTAGCAGCAGTAACAGCATCAGCTGCAGGGCTCCAGATATTAGAGAACGGAACAGGCCAGGTGGTCATTTCCACCGGAAATGAGGCCAGCATGAACGCACGTCCTACAAGTGCAGGATTAAAAGGATTCTTACCAAGTCCTCCGAATGCCATTTTCGAGATACCTATTGCAACAACTGCACCGGCAAGTAACTGCCACCAGGGAATATTTGACGGGACATTAAATGCAAGGAGAAGTCCTGTAATAACAGCGCTTCCGTCAAAAACAGTAACATCACTCTTAAGCATGAATTTCTGGATAATAAATTCAACCCCCATACAGAATATTACTGAAAGGAGCACAACCTTAATGGCATCAAAACCAAAAGTATAAACTGAAATTGCAAAGGACGGCATAAGAGCTATTACAACTCCCCACATGACCTTTTCAACTGAAAGATCACCTTTTTCATGAGGTGATAATGAAACTATTAGTTTGTTGCTCACTGCTGCCTCCTTTCTCTCATTATTCTCATCACATTTTGTTTTCCATATCTTATATGATCAAGTAGCTGCCTTGAAGACGGGCAGGTATAACTACAGGAACCGCATTCTATGCAGTCAACTATACCTTCAGCTTCACACTCATCAAACATATCTTTTTCAGCCAGTTTCTCCAGAAGATAGGGCTCCAGTCCCATCGGGCAGACGCTTACACATTTTGAACATCTGATACAATTTTGTATCTTATTCCTTGAAGCCTCATTTTCACTCATCAGGACTATTCCGGAAGTTCCTTTTGTAACAGGTATATCCAGATTGTTAACAGCTTTACCCATCATGGGGCCGCCGCTTATGAGTTTTCCTGTATCACCCGGGATTTCTTCACCCAGCTTATCCAACATGCTCTTAGCCGGAGTTCCGATCCGTACCAGGAAATTCCCCCCTTTTTTTAATCCCTTACCGGTAAGAGTGATAACCCTTTCGATCAGAGGTTTGTTCTTTTGAACTGCTTCATAGATCGCCAGTGCAGTACCGATATTATTTACAATACATCCTACATCCAGAGGTAATTTCCCGCTCGGGATCTCTCTGTTAAGCAGGGCTTTTATCAATTGCTTCTCAGCACCCTGGGGATACTGAACTTTTAACGGAACTATTTCAACTCCCGGATAATCCTTCGCTTTTTTTGTAAGAAGTTCTATGGCATCGGGTTTATTAGACTCGACTCCGATCATAGCCTTGTCAACTTTTCCGGCCTTCATCATGATCGAAACACCAACCAGTATCTCATCCGGATGTTCAAGCATAACCCTGTGGTCTGATGTCAGGTAAGGTTCACACTCAACACCATTAACAACCAGAGTATCTGCTGTTTTCCCCTCAGGGAACATATATTTAACATGAGTAGGAAAGGCAGCGCCTCCCATCCCGACGATCCCGCAATCTTTGATCCTCTGGATTATCTCTTCCGGGCTGAGCTTTATATCTTTAACAAGTTCTTCACTTCTGTCTATTTTCTCTTCCCACTCATCACCCTCAACATTTATGATAACTGAATCCTTTCTATAACCTGTTGCATCAGTAACTCCGTCAACTTTAAATACAGTTCCTGATACGGGAGAGTGGATATTAGCAGAAATAAATCCCTTTGCTTCTCCAATAAGAGTTCCAACCTTAACCTTTGCGCCTTTCTCAACTACCGGTGCGGCCGGGACTCCGAGATGCTGTGATAGAGTTACTGAAACCTTCTTCGGAATATCTACATTTACAACTGCTATATCAGCAGTTTTTTTATTTTCCGGAGGATGAACACCACCCATTTTGAATGTTTTCAGTTTCATTTGGTCACCTCTGCTTTTTCTTTCTCTTCAGTTTCAGGTTTTGGCTTCGGTTTCGGCGGTTCAAATGTTGCAAGTATTGCATTGGTCGGGCACACAACAATACACTTCCCGCATGCGATACATTTGGAACTATCAATAAATGCAAGATTATTTTCAACGGTTATGGCGCTGACCTTCGGAGGACAGACATCAAAACACTTTCCGCATCCGATACAGGCAGCCTTGCAGTTCTTCATTGCAACTCCGCCTTTCTCTTCGTTCATACATGCGACCCATACCCTTCTATCTTTTCTGCCTCTGGGCCTGATCTCTATAATATCTCTCGGGCAGGCTTTCACACATGCACCACAGCTTGTACATTTGTCTGGAATAACAACCGGAAGGCCGGTCTCATCATCCATATAAATTGCATCAAAGTCACAGGCTTCAACACAATCACCAAGTCCCAGACATCCGTGGGGGCAACCATTCTCTCCACTGAAGAGGGTGTGGGCAACAGCACATTTTGACGGACCTTCATAAGTAAGCTTAGAGGGCGCTTTTGCCTTAGTTCCGTTACACCTTACAACAGCTGTTGTCGGTGCTGCTTCTTCAACAGTAAGGCCAAGATATTCTCCCACCGAGTTCATGGTCTCATTACCGCCCGGAGGGCAGTTAAGTCCGGAGATATCTCCATTATCCGCCCCCTTCACAAGGGCAGTTGCAAATCCTGAACAACCGGGAAATCCACAGCCGCCGCAATTTGCATTAGGGAGAAGCTCTACTACATCCCCTATCCTGGGATCTTCATCAACCTTGAATTTTTTCGCGACAAAGAAAAGTATAACGGCAGCCCCTGCCGCGATCAGGGCCAGCGCACCAACTGAATATAAAATTACAGGATCCAATGTTCACCTCATTTTATGTTTTATTTCTCCTCTCAGCTCTGAACATAAATTTCTTTTCAAACTTTCCCCTGAGAAAATATAAAAATAAATAGTAAGGGATAAGGCTTAAAAGAGATACGAGAGCTGAGAAGGGTTCGCTTTTCCCTGATGCATTAAGGATGAATAGTGTTGTCACAAGGATCAGGAACGGGAGGAGGATACCGTACAAAAGAGCAATCCAGCCGTGTTTTTCTTCAATTATAACATTCACTTTTTCACCAGTTTCAAACTTTGCATCAGGCAAAGCATCTATATATTTTTCGGACATATCTGCTGCAGAACAACTCCCCTTTGCATGGCAGGATGCGCATGCGGAAAGAGAGAGTATTTTTACCCTGACCTTATCTTTCTCAAAGCCTGTAACTATTCCTTCATGTGAAATCAACCGGTCACGGGTCATATATTTTAATTCCTTAAATTAAAGTACGGAAATAATGTAAATGCCGGAGGAGGGAGTCGAACCCTCACAAGGGTAAACCTCGACGGATTTTGAGTCCGTTGCGTCTGCCAATTCCGCCACTCCGGCACAGGCATTTAAAGAAGGTATTATAAGGACTCCACCCCGTTTTTGTCAAGGAATTAACCTATTATTAAAGGATAAAATTATTCATCTGGTCAGAGATAAATCGTAGGGGCGAACCCATGTGTTCGCCCTATAATCATTAAAAAGAAAATTCAGGCAGGCACAGGGACCTGCCCCTACAATAAAAATAACTATATGTATATGATTTGGCATATCAACACAACTCAGAAATAATTCTGAAACGTGAAATAAAGACTTGACCCCTTCACAGGTATTATAAGTGCTGCAAAGGAAGAAAATTTGAGTGATATTTATCGTGCATTAGATCCGATTCGTCTGCTTAAACAATTAGAAACATTACAAGATGCTCTTTGGCAGCACTCTATACAGATAAAACAATTTGATACATCTGATAATACTGAATCAAGGGAAAAATATGAATTGAGTTTTAAAGTAAACATGTGTGGTAATTTTGGAATAAACCCGGTAAATAATCTTAACAATGAGATTCTTATAAAACCAGAAGAAGGGAGAAAGCGAAAATACCGGAGAAAACAAAAAATAAAAACACCCCGTTGGTGGCGAACTAAACCTGATAAATTTGAACCCGTATGGGAAGAAATTTGTAAATGGCTGGAAAACAATCCGGAACGAACTGCAACGTCTCTACTTAGTGATTTACAAAAAGTTTATCCGGGGCAGTATCTTGATAACCAATTGAGAACACTGCAACGCCGTGTACAAAAATGGCGGGCCAAGGCAATCATAACCTTTGATGATAGTTGGATTGATGAAGAAATATTAACTAAAAACATATTGCCTAAAGATCTGAAAGCAGTACCGCTGGAAATAAGAATTCCATTGAGAAATGATTTGAGTATACATAATGATTCATGAGGAATTTGATATTGATACTCCAAATTTTCCTAATAGCAACAAAGTATCTTTGGTAAGATCTTTGTTGAGGCAAAAACAGTTGTATGGTAACATTTTCTCGTGAGGCAATACGATCAGATAGATATAAAATTTTAAGAATAATTGAGAATTCACTAATATTCGAACTGCTTTTTATATATTTTGCACATAAATCTACACAATGAATGACAGTCTCTACAGCAGGGTAGAATTTATTTGTACTATTTTTTTTTAATACAATTCGGAAGTTTACACAGAATTTCTTACACTACCTTTATATTTAATACTCTTCAACAATAACTACTTTTTTAGTTTTTGCTGATATCCATTCGCCTTGATCATTTTGCTCAACCTCAATTAGATTATCTCCACCCCACTTTTCCCAAGTTGGATCAAGATGATGTGCAAAAAAATTCCAATCATCAATATAGCTCTCAATCCACTCTCTTCCAGTCTGAACATATTCACTTTCTTTTGAATTCATATATAACTGATCTAACGTAATCTTTAAATCATATATCTTAATTACATCCTCAACTGTCACACCTTCATTGTACATAGCCACTCCTATTTTTTGTATTAAAAGTAAATAACATAATTAAACATCTTAATATCTGTGAAATTGTTTTTATTGTTTAATTATTTTCAATTTTCACTTTGTTTATATCTACATCAAAAAATGCATATTTTTTGTATGTTCCAGTAATATCTAGACGAATAAATTCTTTATCATTTTTATGATAATATTCAATGATTCTATAACCACTTGGAAACCTTAATCCATTCCTAAGTTTTCCGAAGAATGATACAAATTTCATTTCAGGATCTAAATTCAGAATCAGTCCTCTAATTCTAAGATCCTCACGGTATAGATTTTGATGCTTCCATTCAATTTTAGTTATTGACCCATCATCACTATTTATCCAAAGCTTGCCGTACATTTGATTTACATAGCTGTCCCATTTAGGAATTGCATTTACAATTACCACTTTTTTACCATCACTATTATCTCTCCCTTCAATTGAATAATTAAAATACTTTTGCCATCCAAAACCTATAAGAGAATTAGGGCCGTAGAGTGGCCGATCAACATTATAGCTCATCACTGGAATTAACCTTTCCTTCATATCTGGATAATAATGTACTAGTTTTTTCGCTTCTTCGATCAGTCCCGAGTCATTAATAACCAATTGAAGATTGTAAACATACTTATTTATTACCTTCATCCCATTAAGGCGAGGAGGTTTATATTTTCCATAATACATTTGTGGATTATTTAGAGCTTGGTATAAGTATCTATTTAATATAACTTTATCCACTTTTTCTTCTGTGCAATAGAAGTAGATATCTGCTTGTTTTAGCTTTTTACAATACTCTCCAACTTTATTTAGTATTTCCTTAATTTCAGAACCAGAATCCACTTTTATCTCATTCAATTTTTTAAAAGCTTTATATCTCATTTTTAGAATATTTTTGTCCACGTTAAACTTAAAGTTCCCAATGATATCATTGAAATCTGATGCAGCAGCTGAATAACATTTTCTTGACAGTTCCTTTTCACCAACTCGTTCGAATATATTAGCTAGAAAATAAAAATCATGTGCTCGTAGCCGGGTTGTAATTCCGTTAAGATAGTATTGAAAAGCCATTGTATATTCTTTAAGCTTTATATATCTTCTTCCCATTAAATTAAACCACAATTTAGAGTCTGCCAAATCAAATAAATACCTTGAACTTTCCATTTTATCCTTTATAAAACTGATATAGCCGGCATATTTTAAAATATTAATCCTGTTTTTTTTTGATGCTTTAAATATATATTTTTTTACAATTATTACATCGCTTTTCTCAACCAATTCCTCAATTTGTTTTTGCATTGAACCGCTTACATATAGCATTAAGTGATCGAAACTTCCCCACTCAATATGCTTTAAACCTTTTTTTAAAATGGTACTTATCTTCAAACCATCATCAATAATAAGATTTCTAGTAAAATTGATCTCTTTTTGTTCGGGCTTGAATCCATTACTATAAATCTTAATAGATATTTTACTGCCAGATGGAATTTCAGTTTGCCAAAATCCTTTTTTATTTGTATAAATTACTTGAAACTTTTCTTTCAGCTCATTATTATGTAAAAACACCTCAACTCTTGAGTTTCTTATTGTATTCTTGAATTCATCGTAAACATATCCGGAGACTTGAATATTCTTATTGATACTAGAGTATGCTAATGATCCTGATAAGAAAAATAGCAAAATTGAATTGAATAATATTTTTCCTTTTTTGTTCATAATCTCATATTCCTATTTTGATAAGACTGATTTTATTGGATTAAAAAATCTCTCCAATAACCTAGTATCTTCTGTAATAATCTCGGCAATGCCTTTCATTTCCGGATGGTAACCAAGTTCCTTCTGATAATTTGTCAATAACCCATTTGGTAAAGCAACTTCAAGTATATATTGGTTATTCTCTGGAATTAGTGACTTAGATACTATAACTCCTTTTACAATACCAAATTCTGTATAGGGATAATTTTCAAATTTTATATTTACTTTATGTCCAATTTTAACTTTACCAGATCCTTTTATTGGAAGAGTAACCTTTCCAATTATTTTGCTTGTTTCAGATGGAACTATTGCAAAGATCCTCTCACCAGATTTCACATATTGATTCTCACTCCAATATGTAGTAAAGCTTACCTGTCCGGAAATGGTAGATCGAATTAAATAACTTTTTTCCCATTGGAAAATTTTGCTAAAAAGATTTTTATGTGATTCTTTTAGTTCAAGGATATTGTGTTTATTCTTCTCTTTGAATTCAATATCAAGTTCAAAGAGAGATCTATTCAATTGTGAATCCTGCAATTCAATTCCGATCAAATTTGCATTTGCGTTTTCCAGATCGTTTCTTTTCTGCAAGTACTCTGCTTCCTGAGTTTCCAGACTTTCTTTTGAAATCAATCCTTGTTTGAACAATTCCTTTGCTCTTGATAGTTTGTTGTTTTTTAAAACTAATTCTCTTTCCGATAAAGAGATACTATTTTTATTTTTTCCGACAATAGCTTTGTTTTTGTTTAATTCTTCCTGAATTCTGATTTTTTTTCTATGATGATATTCCAGGTCATTAAATTGCTTGAAGTGTTCAAATTTTTTTTTGAAATATTCATATGGTTCCTGCAACTTCCCAAGATTTAAATTAGGATTGATTTTGAAAGTTAACAGCTCAGTTAAATCATCATCGTTAAATGATTTCGCCATTTTAATCAGTGAACTTTTCAATTCATGAATAGAATTGTAATCTGTATTATTCCCGATCATAGCAATTATTTGATCTTTCTCGACTATCTGATTGTTCTTTACATAAAGTTTTTCTAAATTGCCATCTGAATTTGCAATTAAAAAAACAGTCGGGTTCTTTGTAGTGATTATAATATTTGATATCATAATATCAGGATATTTAAAAAACCA
Organism: Acidobacteriota bacterium; assembly: GCA_039714255.1. Lineage (GTDB taxonomy): Bacteria > Acidobacteriota > Aminicenantia > UBA2199 > UBA2199 > UBA647. The sequence continues at coordinate 7,673 of JBDLJQ010000063.1, read as the reverse complement.
GCTCCCAACTAGGAAAGATAAAATCACAATAAACAACATCGATATTCCCGATCGTATGATCCAAGATGGTACTTCTCCCACTACATCCTGCATCTCATCACTATAAATAACGATATCCCGGATTTGGTTATCAGGCATTTATGATCCCAGCTCCAATTGATTTTTAACCAGTTTGTAATAACTCCCTTTCAGTTTAACCAAATCAGTATGTTTACCCTTTTCAATTATCTTACCATTATCAAGAACTACAATCTGATCTGCATTTTTCACAGTACTTAACCTGTGTGCGACTACTACCATTGTTTTATTTTTAAAGAATTTACTAATATTCTCAACAATTACCTTTTCATTATTTGCATCAAGAGCATTTGTCGCTTCGTCAAGAAACAGAATCTCAGGATTTTTATACATTGCCCTTGCGATAAGGATCCTCTGTCTCTGCCCCTGACTCAGACCATGCCCTTCACTCCCTATCTTTGTATTAAATCCAAGAGGCAAACCTGAAATGAATTCTGAGATATTCGCATTTTCAGTTGCTTTCATCAACCTATCAGTCTCCACCTGATCTTCACCAAGGGCAATATTGTTGGCAATAGTATCTGAAAATATATATCCGTCCTGCATAACAACACCACACCTGCTTCTCCAGAGATCATTCCTTATATTCTTCAGATAAATATTACCAATTTTAATATCTCCATAAGTGGGTGGATAAAAACCGAGCAAAAGCTTGATCAGAGTCGTTTTCCCACTCCCGCTTGCTCCCACAATTGCGGTCACTTTATTTTGGGGTATTTCAAGATTCAGATTATCCAATACTCTTTCCGAGTGTAGACCGCTGTAATGGAATGTCACATCAGTCAAATACAGAGGATTATCAAACGGGATATTCGATATCTTCAATTTATCCAGTTCATCTTCATCTTCTTTGGAATGGATCTCCCCCATTCTCTCAAGGCTGATCTTTGCATCCTGCATGGTATGGATAAATCCGACCATCTGTGTAATCGGGCCGTTAAGCTGACCTATGATATATTGAACAGCAAGCATCATCCCTAAAGTCATTTCTCCATTCACAACAGAATATGCTGCAGTAAAAGAGATCAGAATATTTTTTGTCTGATCTATCAATATAGACCCTGACTGTTGATATTGATTTAGTGCCAGGCTTTTTACATTTACTCTAAACAATTTCGCCTGGATCCTTTCCCACTCCCACCTCTTCTGCCGTTCACAATTATTCAGTTTTATCTCCTGAATCCCTGTTATCAATTGGAATAAATTACTCTGATTGTTGGCGAGTTGATTGAACCTTTTGTAATCTATATCTCTTCTTTTTTTCATAAAAATCAGCACCCAAAAAATATAGATAACAGTACCGAACAAAAAGATAGTAAATATCAGAGTATTGTAAAGTAACAAGACAATACCGAAAATCACAAGATTTAGCATTGAAAAAATAATACTGAGAGTTGAATTAGTTAAAAAAGATTCTATCCTTTTATGATCTCCAATCCTCTGCATTATGTCCCCTATTTTTTTGGAATCGAAAAATCCGATCGGGAGTTTTAGTAGTTTAATAAGAAAATCTGAAATGAGTGATATGTTAATCCTGGTACTTAGATGAAGAATTATCCAGCTTCTAATAAACTCAACAGAAGTCTGACTAAGAAATAGAACCAATTGAGCTATTAATACCAGATATATAAAAGAAATGTCACCATTGTTTATGCCTTTATCTACCAATGCTTGTGTTAAAAAGGGGAATATCAATTGAATGAGACTTCCCAATAGCAAGCCAAGTATTAACTGAATGATGTATTTTTTATATGATCTCAAATATGAGAACAGATATCTAAATCCAGATTTCTCATGTTTTTCTCCGTCTCGATTGAAAAAATCAGGTTTTGGTTCAACAAGCAGGCAAATTCCGAGAGGTTCCTCATCAGATTTGGTTGATATCCATGAATTCAGAAATTCCTTTTTGCTATATACCAGCAAACCATGAGCCGGATCAGATATGTATACTTTATCACCGCTGATTTTATAAACCACTACAAAATGACTTTGATTCCAGTGAACAATGCATGGAAGTTTAGATTCTTTCAATTTTTCAAATCCAATCTTTAGTCCAATAGTTCTCATACCAATCGATTCGGCGGCTTTACTTATTCCTAGCAAGGAGACACCGGTTCGAGTTAAAAAACTTCTCTCCTTAAAATACTCTAAGGAGTAACTTCTGCCATAGAACCTTGAGATCATACTTAAACATGAAGGTCCGCAATCCATTGCATCATGTTGTTTTACAAATGGAAATTTTTTCATTTTATTTTATTATACTTTATTTTTGCAATTTCGGATTTATAATATCTCACAAGAAAATCATACAGAACAAACTCATGCAATCTCTGATTTGTCCGAAACAATCTATTAACCATCATATGAAGGTAGCTTTCAATAAAATTAGGAAAGTTTGATTTCAAATTATCATTTTTGTATAAAGAAATAATTAATTCCAAAAGCCTTTCACTTCTTTCAGACCTAGCAGAAATTATTTTATTAATAGTTTTATTATTCTTAGTACTATTATCATTGCCATTTATAATATTAGTTACAGAACTCCGTTGTGATCTGAACTTTTTTTCTAATTGTTTCCGGGTATTTTTATTTTCCCTAAACTCAAGACCAAATCCATTACGTAATTTGTTTATGAGATCAAGTTTCGACTTCAGGTCAAATTTGAAATCGGATAATAATTGATCGATCGCATTTAATCCGAATAACCATCTAAGATTTTCTCCATCATCGCCATTTACCACTGATAAAATTTTCAACACCATTTCACTATCATAACAAAAAAACTCTTCAGACAACTCTATAAGATCATATCCGTATCTTTCAAATTCTCTGTTATAAGTATCAATCTGAATTTTCCAGACAAGGTCCTCATCCACATAGTATCTTAACCTTTTATAAATAAGTTCTTCTATTTTTGCTTTGTATTCAGGCTGATTCATTCTGAACCTTATCCTGAGATGATTGTCAGAATCTCGATATCTTATAAAAAACCAATTTTTTAAAATCCTCTCTTTTTTTAGAAATTTAGTTAAAGGTAGAATGATTTCCACAAGAATTCTATCAGCAGTTTTAATCCCTGAATAAATCTTAAAATATACCCACTCTTCTCCAGGAATAAAAATCCTTTTTAGTTTTATTCTTTCAAATTCTTTTATTGCTTTCATTTTTACTATTCTCTTTATAATAAGAAAAAATAAATTCATTAGTATAAAGTCCATCATCTCCCGTAACAATTGATTCGAATATATCAAACAAAAACTCTTCAAGTTTTACTTTCTCCCTTTTCTTAGTTAGAGAATGGAAGGTGTCAATACTAAAACTATCTTCAAAATTGAACAATAATTTATTATCTCCGTCAACAAGTAGGAAATTAGAAGGAATTTTTTTATCCTTTCTCCACAAGTGAAGACGTAAGAGAAGAGAATCTTTATCCTTATTTTCATAAATTTTCAGAAATTCTTTGACTTTGAAATTCCATGTTGCTGGAAATAGTATTAAATTTTCATATTCTACCCTCGGTAAGAACTCATATTCATTAGCAAGAGGTCCCCAGCTAAAACTAAGTCCATTAGACAAACCCTGTGTCTGAAGATCACATAAGAATTTGTAAATGGGAAGAACATTAAAAGAATAATTGTGTGCAGTGCCTAACCTTGGTAATATTTCCTTTTTCAGTTTTTTTGATCTCAGGATGATTCGGTTTCCCTTTATAGAAATCATTAAATCATTTATATTAATCTGATTCTTTACGGGTACAGATGATCCAGCAAGATAGGGGATTTCATATTTTCGTATGTTCGGACGAAATAGAATATTACCGGTACGGGATTCCGGCAAGTGAACGATCTCAGCAAAGACCTTATCATTTTTTAGTTCCTCCTCTTTTTTAATTATTTCTTTAACTATTTTATTTATTCGTTCATCAACATGACAAAATCTTCCAAGTAGGTTTACTCCACTGGATCCGCCAGCAGATTTCAAGTGGATCTTGGTATCACCATTTTCAGTTTTAAAAACTGAAGTCATGACAGAGAAGGTATCCGGGAAATCATCCCATTTTGCATTAAAATCATTAAAATCTTTATCAAAAAGAATTACTGAATATTCGGAATTTTTTATTGCTGACAAATATTTTTTCAATACTATTGAATCAATCCCATTCCATTTAATATCAAAACTATTTGATGTTCGAGCAAAAGAAATACCAGTTATAAGAGGTGAAACGTCACCGGAATTATTCTTATTTATTCCGTAACCAATTCCTGTTTCTGTATCCAGTACTTTAACAAGAGACATCTCTCGCTGCTCATATCTATGTAGGAAATCTTCTTTAAAATTTTCCAGATCTGGGTTATTGATTGTCCCTGTTATTCTTTTCAGGAATTTTACTCCTTTCAAAATATCATCCGGTACGTTATTCTTTAATAAATATTTCTTCATATCTTTTTTCATATCACATTGAAACAAGTATTTTTCATTAAATTCAATGTTAAACAGTTTTAGTTTCTCTATTATCCCCTCATATGCGTTTATAGTTGTTCCAATTTGTGAATTGTCAATAGTATAAAGTTTTTCCTTTATTGCTTTTAGACCGGGAAGAAAATGAGTGGCCTTATTTTTTGAAAGTATAGAAATTATCCGGTCAAGATACTCTTCCCCGGTAACCACCGGTTCAAGTTCTCCTACAAGAACCTGACTCGAAATTAATTCATCAATATAATCTTCAGCTTCCTTTAGTGTAATTTCAGAATCTATGAGGGATTCCACAAGATTATTATATAGTTCTCCACCATCAGCTTTTTTTAGGATTGTAGTTAAATATTCTGACGAACCTACTTCAACAAGATGGTGTGACCGTTTAGAGGCTTTATATCTATATTCAATATATCTGATCTTTTTTCCAATGGAATAAATACTTGAATTTGGAAAAAATTTAATTCTTCTCTTTATATTATTATCCTCTGTCATTCTTGTAGCTATTGAACAAAGGAAATTCATATCAAGACGTGTATGTCGCTTATAATTACTTTTATTTGAGATCCTAATCTCCGAGCGATCAGATATTTCCCCGGTTGAAACTCCGGAGAATAATCCAAAGGGAGTCGCTCTAGATGACATCCGAACAATATATTTATGAAGTGAATCGTGAAGTTTCTTTTCTTTTTTTTTGTTATCTAATTCACCCTTTAACCATTGAATTAGTTTATTGAAAAGATTTGGCGAGGCTAGAAATATTGCTTCCTGAACTTCTGGTATTTTATAAATTTTATTTAATTTGCTAATGGAAACAGTATTGCAGTACAATTTCTCCAGATACTCAATTGGGAAATATGGAGTCCGCAATACAAACTCTTTTAAACACTTAAAAGACACATCCATTTAAATTCAACTTAATAAAAGACAACTATCCCAGGCTGGTTCAATATCTGATATTGCAGATATCATCATAAGGCCTACACCAGATATTCCTTCTAATAAGCCTAATCCATTCACCCATCCGCTATTTTTTTTAGTTGTCCAAGCTTTGTATCCAACCAGTCCATCACTAAGCATTGCCATCTTCAAAGTCTCATCAACCCAATAAAGGACAGATTCCTTAAATATCTCATCCCCTGTATAATTGTACATCCTGTTATAAATATGAGCGATCCCTGCTGTTCCATGGCATAATCCTGCATCAAATACTCTATTTTCCTGCAAATTCCTCCTTTTTGTTGTGTGTTTTAATATTTCCAAAGATTCAATTTCCAATTTTTTGTCTTTGATGATCCGTGCAATCTGATAAAGCGCGATCCCTATTCCCAGATCACCATAACACCAAGCCATTCGACTATTTCCATATTTATTTTTTGCAGTAATTATGTTTGGAAAATTAGAAATGTAGCTTTTTGTATCTTGTTTTTTACTTAAGATGTAATTAACCGATTGTTTCAGAATTCTTTCAACTTTTTTACTTCTATATTTACTATTGAGAATCTTACTAAGCATTAGTGCTATAGCTGTATTGCCATGAGATAAAGATAAATTGTATCCATAATTTTGTTTATCTTTACTAATAATAGATTTCCATTTAATGAAACCATTCTCAGATTCTCCATGAAACTCAAGTGCATCTACATATTTAGTAAGGACTTTAGAATTATCACCCTTCCAGTCAAGCAAATTATTTACAATTCCAGTACTTCCATAAATAAAATCAAAATTTTCTTTTTCACAATGATAAGACAAAGCTTTTACAAAAAAATCATTGATTGAAGAAAATGAAGTAATTTCATTTTTATTTATGAAGCCTACGGTTTCCAGATGTTTAATACACCAGGCAATTCCAGAAATTCCTCCTCCTAAAGCACTTCTATTGAATCCAGAATTAATTGCATCAAAAACAGATGCAATTAAATTTCCCACTTCAGAGTAATATTTTTTGTTCATGCAAAATCGGGAATAATAGTATAAAAAGAGAGCTATCCCAGTTTTCCCAGATAAAAGTCCGATAATTTCAGCCTTATCCTTATTTAGAACTAAAACCCTTGCTAATTCATCCAGGATATTAGTTGCATTTTTTTTTTTTGACTCTGCAATAATTGGTTTCCAAGTCATTTAACTTCAATTTTTCTATAATTAAAAATGGTTTTATAAGTGAATAAATCTACAATTTCAAGTATTAAATTGTATGTACCTTTTTTTAGCCAATTCATACTTATTTTTATATTTAGTTCGTCCTTTCGAGTATTTAGCATTTTTGTTTTATTGAATATATTTTCTCCTATATCATTTCTTATTGAAATTTGAAGCATAATTTGTCCTTTTAAAATTTTCCCTATTTTTCTCATCATTACACCAGTTATGTCCAAATGAAGTCGTTTGTCCTTAAATGATATCTTCTTAAATCTTACTTCTGTAATTTCACGTTCTCTTTTCTTGATATAATCATTAATGTAGTCGGCTCTTATATTATCATCAAAAAAAGCTTTATAATTATTACCTTTAACTCGAACATCAATTTTTCCTATCTTAGAATCGTTCGTTGGAGAATAAGTAAGCATATAATATGAATCTACGCTCTGTTCTATTTTTTTTATCGAGACTTCCAGTTTATTAGAAACAATTAATTCTCCACCTGTTTTTTTTGTAATTTCCCTGAAACTATTTTCAAGATCAGTAGAAATTTCTCCGAATTCTAAATCTCTTGAATTTAAATCTTTGTATGTAGAAAAGAATAATGAATGAAAAGTTGTGTTCACTTTATAAAATATTTTAGCAATTTCTTCAGAGGGAAAATCATTAACCATTTTCACTTCTCGATCAATTTTATTTAATTTATCTCCCAATTCTCTTCTCAATCGTCCAGATAGTTTTATAACCGGAAATTTTTCAAATTGATAAAATGTAATAACCCACTTTTCCAAGGAAATATTTTCTAAATGTTTTGCAAGATTATAATAAATTTTCATATCAGGAGTTAAAAAGAGTCTTCTGTATTCTCTTAGTTTCATTTGGTAGTTTTCTAAGAATCTTTTTGCTTGAGGAGGTGTTAATTTAGCATCTTCCAGTGATGATAAAAACCTGGCAGTACGTAAATCACTACTGATTTTTTG
>JBDLJQ010000062.1:0-18468 GCA_039714255.1 Acidobacteriota bacterium | reverse complement strand
GATAGTTCCGGAGTAAGGTCAGGAATCAGCAGATCTTTTTTCTAAAATAAAAGTAACAGGGCCGTCATTGACCGAACTTACATCCATCATTGCGCCGAACACACCTTTCTCAACCTTTATCTGCTCTGACATTCTGGTACAAAAATGGTTGTAAAGTTTTTCTGCCTTGTCGGGTCCGAGAGCATTTGAGAAATCGGGCCTTCGTCCCTTTCTGATATATGACGCAAGAGTGAATTGAGATATCGAGAGAATTGCCCCTTCCTGAATATCGAGTACAGATCTGTCCATTTTTCCATTCTCATCAGGAAATATTCTGAGATTTAACACTTTTTCCGCAATATATTCTATCTCTTTTTCAGAATCTCCCTTTTCGACCCCTGCATAGATCAGCAGTCCTTTACCTATCTTCCCTTCAGTTTTTTTATCAACCTTAACTTCCGCAGTACTTACCCTCTGGACTACAACTCTCATCTGTTTTCTCTTACTGATTCTGTTTTTATCCTTATCGGGCTCAGATATACAGGTCTTTTTAAAAGGGGGGAACTCATATCAATAAGTTCACTTTCACTCGGACCCTTAATCCCGGAGTTTTTTCCGTTCAGATATAGATGTTCCGCAATAATATCAAAAATATAATAAGCCCCTTTTCTTTCCGCTTTAATGGAGTTAAAAAGGATATATTGTCCCGTGTCCGGAAGACGCCTTATAAACTCTGCACAATATCTCAGGCCTGCAAAAAAATGGAGTTCCATGATATTCAGGTTTATCCCTTTGAGGTCTCCGGCGGCTGATTTCACCTTTACTTCCGTTTCTCCCGCAGAAAGTTCGTTTATCTTAAGTCCCGCCACTCCGGTCTTTTCACCGGTGAACCTTATGGCCTGCCCATATGTGGATTTATCATTTTCCCATTTTATCAGCTTTTTATTAAATATCTTTTCACATTCATTAAAAAGCGCAGTTTCTTTTTTATCGCTTTGAAGAAAAACTATCTTTTCCATCCGGGCATTTTTTACCTTTAGCGAACACTCCTTTATCTCCCTCTTCAGCATATTAACTTTTTCTATTGATGGAAATATATATATCCAGAGATAAATAATAATAATGGAAATAAAAAAGAGGATAAAGGAAAGAGATCTTAAAAAGGTCCGTTTTTTCATTCTACCGGTACCTCCCCTTTTAATAAGAACTCATTCCTCCTCTCTTTACTTATCTCCCGGGAGAGTATAAATGCTCCTGAAGAACTCTCAAGTCTGTCCATGAGATCGAGGAGATTATCCCGCCTTCTGAAAGAACCGGTTATCTCAAAATCAAAGACTCCGGTTTTATTGATTATGTTAATATTTTTAAAACTGACGGAACGGTTGTCCATCCTTGCGAGGACATTAAAAAATTTTGTCAATGAGAGACGGAGATCCTCCGGCCTGTTTATTATAAATACCTTTTTAAAATAGTCCGCCCTCTTTTTCTTAAGATCATGGATCTTTGTCTGTTCAGAAATTATAGTGTTATATTCAGACTTTACTATATGAAGCTCTGCTCCATATTCCCTTTTCTTTTTCTCAAAATAGATAAATCCTGCAGCAAAGGCCAGTATAAGCAGAGTTGACGAGATTATCCTTGTTTTCATTTACATCCTCTCCGGAACCGGAATCCCCATTATATTGAACAGGGTTGTAAGGTTCTCTCTGAACAACGTCAATAAAGCTATTCTGAGTCCCTTCAATTCTGCATTATTTTCAGATATAACAGGATACTGGTGATAATAATGGTTCAGTTTCTGACACAATTGGTAGGAATGGCTGGCGATTGATGATATCTCCCTCTTTTCCACAGCAAAATCGAGCTGAACCTCAATAAGTGATATATGAAGAAGAATATCAAAAAAAAGTTCCGACTCTTCATCCCCGAGAATAGCCGGATCAGGAACAACTCCTGAAATTGTTGTCTCTTCGATCTTTCTGAAAATACTATTAATTCTGGCCATTGTATACTGCATATAGGGGCCTGTATCTCCTTCAAAAGATAAGGCATCATCAAAGTCAAATGAAATTACAGAGTTGGAGTTAAATTTGATCATATAATACCTTAATGCTCCTACAGCAATATCCCGGGCAATAGCATCTATCGAACTGCTGTCCAGATCAGGGTTTCTCTTAATGATCTCACCTTTTGATTTTTCTATAAGTTTATCAATCAGCTCTTCTCCGCTTACCGCAATCCCCTTTCTTCCCGAAACTTCAATATATGACCTCTTTTTTTCCTCTTCGGACAGATCAAAACCGAGATCTTCCACACATCCGGGAGTTAACGCTACCATTTCATAGGAGAAATGGATATACTCCTTCTCTTTTCCCTTTTCGCTCAGAGGGGCTATAACTTCCTCTGAAATAATCTTCTGAAGATACGACTGCCTGACATCAATTACAGTAAATACCCTGTCTCCGTCCCCATATTTCACTTCAAGGCCATTCTCTTCAAAATCTGACATATGAATGATCTTGCCGTCACTGTATTCAAAAAATTTTTTAAAATAGAAATTTTTCTTCAACAATCCGACCTTCCACAAAGCATATGCAATATCTTTCGCTATATATGTGGCAGTCCCATTTGATCTGATAACTATCTTTTCAATATCTTCCCGGCTGTATCTTATTACCCGGCAATTCTCCTTTTCCGGATCTTCAGACTGATACATTATCTTTTTATCTTCAAGGATACCGGATGCTTCTTCAAAAAGTTTGAGCTCTATTATATCGCTCTCCCTGACAAGGCTGTCATACCTGATATTAAGGCGCTCCATGAGTGCTATATGATCTTTAACAACAACTTCTGCAATATATGTACTTGCAGAATAATAAGGCTCCTTCTTCTCCTCTATTTTCTTATGGACTATGTTCCGGGAATTACTATTAGCCTCATTATCAGAGATCTTTGAACTGTAGTAGGGATACCTTTTCCACAGAAATAAAGGGAGGTCATCAATCTCACGTATATCATCACCACTCTTCCCATCATGCTCCATCAGTCCCCATACGACATCAGCTACCTGTATCCCGGTGTCGTCCAGGTAGTTTTGTATCTCAACATCAAAGCCAAGGAATTTCAAGGATTTCGCAAGGGTATCACCAAGACTGGAGTTTCTTATATGGCCTATATGTGCTGATTTATTAGGATTAATGCTTGTATGTTCAACTATAACTTTGATACCGTTCTTTTCAGGTTCCGATCCCCTTTTTAATAACAGGTGATCAAGAAAGCTCTTCCTCTCCAATGTGAAGTTCAAAAAACCTCCACCCTCAATTCTTACTTCAGAGATAAACGGTATCTTATCTGAAAGTTTTTCAACAAGCTTTTTACCTATCAGGAAAGGTTTCTCTCCGGCTTTTTTTGCAAGGACAAAAGGGATCGTTGTGGAAATATCCCCGAACTTTCTCTGAGGAGGAATGGAAAATTGAATATCACCGGGTTCGATCTTATAATCCGGTTTCAGCTCATTAAATAATATATTTTGAAGCTCTTTCTGAATAGTTATCATCTTTCCTCATCTGCAATGGATAAAGATTATATCATCTATATTCATCTAACTCAAAACCTGTTCTGCGAAGCAAAGGATGTGCTTTTTAAAATTTTGATTTCGGTGAAGATTCAGAACCTGTTCTGCGAAGCTTCAGCGAAGCAGAAAGGGGACAGGTACCTTTATCACAAATGAAATATTGAATAAAAAAGATCAATATGCTAAAGGTTTATCTGAGAATGGAAAATCAAAATTCGCTTTTTCTTGAAAAAAAAGAGTTGGAACTCATTTTAAATGCTTCTGACAATATTGTCCTGCTCCTTGATGATGAGGGAAAAATTGTCCGGGGAAATAAAACTACAGACACCTGGAAACTGGGGCAAATCGAAAAAATGATCGGAAAACATTTTCATTCCTACTTTCATCCAAGATGCTATGATAAGAACTGCTACCTTATGACAGGATGGAATAATTCCTGGAGAAATATATCAACTGAAAAATCATACATTTTTGAAGGATATGACGATCACCTGAATAAATTTCTGAAGGTAAAATTCAGGTTTATTTCATTTGACGGGGAAGAGGGAAAAAAGAAAACTTTATTACCGGTTGGAAGATTCATTGACATTACCGATGAAAAAAAAAGTGAAGAAAATGTCGTACAGCTTTTGTCTGAGCTGCAGGCAGTTATAAACAACCTTTCCAGCAGATATATAAAACTTGACTACAGCGGAAAAATTATTAATGTCAAAGGCCGCTCGGAACAGAGCGGGGATGTCTGTTATAACGATCATATAGGTGAAAAAATTTATGAGATCTTTGATCCTGAAGTAAATTTAAAGTTTAAAAATGCAATCGATAAAATTAACGAAGGATCTAAACTTGAAGAATTTGAGCATTCAATAATTTTCCCTTCAGTAGGAGAACAATTCATAAAGATCAAAAATGTGCGAATGTCTGAAGAATTCATTCTTGTAATAGAAGAAAACCAGACCGAGATCAGAAGACTTCTTTCAATTGCCCAAACCACTAATATGATGAAAAACCTGGGAGTAATTTTTTCCGGAATCAGGCATGAAATAGGGAATCCCATCAATACAATTAAAATGACAATGAGTGTATTGAAAGATAACTTTTCAGATTTTTCCGACAAGAAAAAAAATGAATATATTGACAGGGTGGCAGATGAGATCGGAAGGGTGGAGTTTCTGCTAAAGAATCTGAAAAACTTCAACATGTATGAAAATTTAACTTATGAAAAGATTGACCTTAATGAATTCCTTACAAATTTCATCAACCTGGTAAAAAATGATTTCCAGAAAGAGGGTGTTTCAATTGATACGGATTTTTTGAAGGGAAAATTATGTATATCCATTGATACAAGAGCTCTTCATCAGATAATGCTTAATCTTGTCACCAATTCATTTGAAGCCTTGAAATACATCGACTCACCGAAAATAACCATACACACAAAGAAGAATAAGAACCTGGTACAGATAATAATTGAAGATAACGGGAGCGGAATCCCCGACGAAAACATCAAGAATATATTCAACCCTTTTTTCACAACAAAGTCATCGGGAACCGGACTCGGGCTAAGTATAGTAAAAAAAATCATAACCCAAATGGGAGGTTCAATAGAAGTAATAAGTGAAGAGTATAAAGGTACAAACTTCATCTTGTTCTTTCCTCAAACCACAAAATGATAAAAAAAAGAATATTAATAATTGATGATGATGCTAACCTTTCAAGTTCCCTTAAAGATTTCCTGACAACCGATGAAATAGAAGTTTTCTCTGTTACAACCGGAAAAGAAGGTATTTCCCTATGCTCTTCAGAAAAAATGGATATAATATTACTCGATCAGAAATTGCCTGACGGAGACGGGTCGGTACTATGTCCGGAAATTATTAAATATAATGATAACTCCAGGATCATTTTTATAACGGCTTTCCCAAGTTTTGAAAATGCACTTCAGGCAATTAAATTCGGTGCTCACGATTACCTCTCCAAACCATTTGAACCCGATGAACTGAAACTTGCCGTTTCAAGACAACTGGAAATGCTTAACCTTAACAAACTTAAGAGAGTTCAGAAAAAAAAGTCCAGTGACGAAAAAAACGAGAATATTCTTATTGGAAATTTCGGTAGAGATTCCGGAATTCACAGGATGATCGATATAGCTGCATCATCCGACAAACCGGTCCTGATTACAGGTGAAACCGGCACAGGGAAAAATATTGTTGCAAAGACCATCCACTTCAGGGGGAAGGAAAAAAGTGCTCCTTTTTTCACACTGAACTGTGCCGCTATTCCCGAGAGCCTGATCGAAGCAGAACTTTTCGGGAGTGAAAAAGGGGCATTTACCGGAGCTGAGGCAAGAAGAGCGGGCGTATTTGAGATCTCTGACGGAGGTACTCTTCTTCTGGATGAGATAGGATCAATGCCTTTTCACCTCCAGGCAAAACTTCTCGGAGTTCTGGATGAGGGAAAATTAAAAAGACTTGGCGGTGAAGTAATGATCGATGTGAACACAAGAGTAATAGCCGCTACAAATTCCGACCTCGACGAAATGATATCATCAGGGGAATTCAGACAGGATCTTTATTTCAGACTCGGAGTAATACTAATAAACATTCCGCCCTTACGAGAGAGGGTGGAAGATATTCCCGATCTTGTAGATCATTTTTTAAAGGTCACTGCTCCGGGAAAGAATTTTTATATTTCAGATGAAGAAATTGAAAAACTTAAAAAATACAGATGGCCGGGAAATATCAGGGAATTAAGAAATATAATCGACAGATCTGTAATGCTTTTTAAGGGAGAACTGTTCCCGTCAAAATTACTTTTCGGTAAAGATAGAGATTTTAATCATATTTATAATAACAACATCGGACCGGACAAAAAGGAAACATATTCATTAAAAGATATTGAAACAGAACATATAAAGAATGTTCTGAAAAAAAACAACAACAACCTGGCCAAAAGTTCAAGGGATCTGGATATATCAATATCAACAATGAAACGTAAGGTAAAACAAATAAAAATGGACTAAATTAGTAAAAACCGTTCATTATGAACGGTTCAAAATGAACCCTGTTTTGCCTTAAATGAATTTTCACTTTTCAAAACACCCTATATAAGAGTCTTTTTATTTTCCATATATTTCCGGCATTCTGGTATTGAAGTTGCTTTATTGTTACGAAATGAAAAACCCGAAAATACTTTTAGTTGATGATGACAGGAACTTTCTGTTAAGTCTGTCCGAAGGTCTCAATTCCTATGACAGTCAATATAAAATATTAATTGCCGGTAACGGAAGAGAAGCAGTGGATAAACTTAATTCAGAAGAAATAAGTATTGTAATAACCGATCTTAGAATGCCTGTAATGGATGGATTTGAGTTGTTGGCGTTTATTAATAAAAACTTCCAGAATTTAAGTGTTATTGTAATGACAGCATTTGGTACTTCCGAAATAGAAAAAAATCTTAAAAAATACAATAATTGCCAGTATATCGAAAAACCTATCGATTTCAAGGATCTTGTCAGTAAGATCGAAAAAGGGCTGTCTTCATTGTCAAGAGGGTTTCTTAAAGGAATATCGCTCGTGTCATTCATTCAGCTTGTGGGAATGGAGAAAAAAAACTGTACCCTTCAGGTTAGTTCCAAAGGAAAAACCGGGAAGCTCTACTTCGGAGAGGGAGAGCTTTTTGATGCTGAAACAGAAGAAATTAAGGGGCTGGATGCAGCCTTTAAAATAATATCCTGGGAATCTCCTTCAATCGAAATAAAAGACAGGAACAAAGTAAAGGAAAACAATATTAATAAGCCCCTTGATCTTCTTATACTGGAAGCGATGAAAAGAAAAGATGAATCAAGGAAAGATGAATCAGGGAAAAAAGAGCCTCCAAAAAAATCTTCAAAGACTACAAAGGAGTCAAAAATGAATATAAAAAAATTAAACGAAGCAATTGAAAAAGTGAAGGACGATCTGGGAAGTGCCGTGATCACCATGGATGTTTGGGGGGTATCTGACGCTCAGTCCCTGGCAGGTTATAATTCCCATCCAAAAGCTGTTGCGTTATTTAACCAGATATCTCTTGATATCAACAAAGCGCTTGACAGAAGCGGCTTCCCTACACTGGCAGATTTCTACACTCTTAATCTGCTTGAGAACAAGCTGATAATAATTGTTCTGCTGGGAAAATATCAGTGGGGATTGCTGCTTGATAAAAGCAAAACCAATCTGGGAATGCTTAATAACGTTATCATTCCTGAAATGTATGATCTGTTCGAAGAAGCAATAACAGAGTGAGGTTAAAATGGGCGAAGAATTATATAAAATATTCAAGTATATTACGGATAAAAGGGGCAATCAGGCCAGATTATTACTTGCCGAAAAGACCGGAATTTCAATGTCTAATTCCATGGAGATAGAGGATTCCGAAGAAATGGTGGCAAAGTTTCATAAGGCCGTTAAAGAGATAGAGGGTGATATGGTATCCACCGGCCCGTCTATCCCGTCTTCCATGCCGGAGAGTTCCGAAAAGAACTGGAAAGAAATAGGCAACAAGATGATAGAAGAAATAGTTAATAAACTGGCAAAACTATTCGGAAAAGAATTTGCAGAAGAGATAATGGCTCCGGAGACAAAAAAAATAGAAACTTTAGGTCCCGGCTCAACAATAAATGACATTAAAAATATATTGCTCCCCAAAGTCAGGAAAAAATTCAAGGAATTCATGAACTCAAAAGAAATTGAAAGCTGGTTTGAAGATACCCTGAACAAATTATCTAAATAAAATAAGAAGATTAAAATTAACGGAGGATAATATGAGAAAGTATTTATCACTTGTTTTTCTGCTTGCAATAATATTGTTCTTCCCTAACGATCTGTCTGCTGCAATGCAGCATCCATCTACTTCAGGCCTTATAGTTCATCAGGCCGGGCATATTATGTTTTTAATCGCCATGTTAGTACTGATGATAACTATAAAGAAGACGGTAGGTTTAAAGATCGAGGGGTGGAAGTACCTGTATTATGCAGCACTTTATTTTGCGGCTTGGAATGGTTTGGGTTTCTTTGTACACTTACTCAATGGGCTTATTCCGGCAGCAGCTTTCACCAGTCAGGGCGGATACTGGAGTACTTATCTGTCACTTGCAGATCAGGGATTTGTGAGAATTCTATTTTATCTCACGAAAATCGTAGCACCTATTCTTAACATTGTTCCTTTTTACTACCTGTATAAATCCCTGAAATCATTTAAAAGCATTATGGATTAGGAGGAAAAAATGAAACTACCAATGGCCTTAGCCAATCTTTCCGACTTTATCGGTGTATTGATCGTTCTGGCTCTTGCTTTTCTGATACTGAAAACTGCTATCAGCCTTAAACTGAAAATAAAAGGTACTAATATCTGGTATTTTCTTTTCTTTTTTACTATAGCTCAGTTTACATTCGCTATAGCCAGGTCGATGGGACATATATTGCAGCATTCACTGCTCACCTTTAATCTGAAAAGCATCTGGAAGGTATTAAAACCTTTCTCGATAGAAATAAATACCATAACCTTTGTTGTTGTTTTTACAATTTCCCTTCTGATGATCAAATCACTTAAATCATTCCTGGAAGACTAAAAACATTTATTAAGTTTCTTGATTTTCTACCGGGGGAAACCCCGGTGGAAAATTAAATTCAATTTCAAATGATCATCAATTATACTGACTGCTTTCAAGTACATCTCTTATAGACTTCAGGAATTCACTTATCTGAACCGGTTTTTGTAAAATTTTATCAATTATATGCTTTTCCAAATTTTCAAAATTTAATGATTCACTTAATCCGCTGCATAATATCACAGGGATATCTTTACGGATAGATTTTATCTCCTCTGCAAGCTTTATACCTGTCATGTTAGGCATGGTATGATCAGTGATTATAATATCAAACTTAGAGGGATCTGCTAAAAACAATTCCAATGCTCTTGTACTGCAGTTCCTGGTAGTAACGGAATATCCCATAACGGTCAGCATCTCTTCGTAGATTGCAGTTATATTTATTTCATCATCAACAAAAAGTATTCTCTCATTTCCCCTTAGAAGCGGCTCTTCTTTCTTCTTCTGCTGCTTATATTTTGATACAAACCCTGCAACAGGTAAAAAGACAGAGATAGAAGTCCCCTCTCCTTCTTCGCTGTATACAGTAATATCTCCATTATATCCTGAAATAATTGCATGTACTGTGGACAATCCCATTCCGGCTCCGACTCCTCTTGGTTTCGTTGTAAAAAAGGGTTCAAAAATTCTTTTCTGAAGTTCTTTACTTATCCCTTTTCCATTATCGGAAACTGTCAATTTTACATATTTACCATCCTTTAAATTCAAACTATGATCATCCTTCTCTACAGCAAATTCTTCCAGGGTAATTTTCAGCATACCCCTTTTCCCCTCCATTGCATGGATAGCGTTAGCACAAAGATTCATTAACACAGTATAAATATTGACCGTATTAGCAACAATCATTTTATCTTCTGCCCGGATATCCAGTTTGATTCGGATAGTTGAAGGAACAATCGGTTTTATAAGTTTCATAACATCTTTTATCACTTCTGCAAAATTTATCTCTACATCTAAATCTTCGGTTTCTCGTGTAAAGGTCATAATATTGTGTATAAGCTCTTTTCCCCGCATTGAGGCATTTAATATTTGTTCCAGATTATCTGTAACAGGGAGATTTTTCTTAACATTTAGAAGTGATAGTTCGGTAAGGCCGAATATCGAACTTAGTATATTGTTAAAGTCATGAGCGATTCCTCCTGCAAATTCTCCCAGCGATTCCATTTTCTGTGAATGTGCAATTCTTTGTTCAAGCTGTTTCCTCTTCGTGACATCTCTTAATATACCCTGGACTGCTGTCCCTTTTTTATACTTTATATAAGAAACTGATACTTCAACATTAATCTCTTTTCCACTCTTATTTAGTGCTGTAAATTCATAATTTTTCCCTAATTGTTCAGCCCGTTCCAGGGATCTGTTTCTTTCCTTTATCATTTCCACACTTTTCGGGGAAACAAGTGTCATAAAATCAAAGTCCTCATTTCGGACCTCTTCTTCGGTGACTTCGAATAATTCAATGAATTTTTTATTAATGATCTCAAATTTATTCTCATAAAGAAGATAGATAGCATCATTTGAATCTTCGATCAGTGTCCTGTATTTCTCCTCATTTATCTGCAGCTCTTTCTCAATTTTTTTACGATCAGTTATATCATGAACAATTAAAAACATTCTGGTCTCATTTTGTATCTTTATTGGAGAAGCATAAACTTCCACATCCCTTTTTTCTCCATTTGCAAGTTCATGTTCAAAATAAAAGTAATTAGATTCCCGCTGCACAGCTATTTTCATCTTTTTTTTCGTATCTTCAAGTGACAGATTGGTTATTTTATAAATTGGCAAACTCAATAACTTTTTTTTTGAATATCCATAATAGTTTATGGCTGCAGAATTACACCCAACAATCATTTTTGAGTTAACATCAACCTGCAACATTACCGCCTGATTATCTTCAAAAAACCTTTTAAATGTTTCTTCACTTTCCTTTAAAGCAATCTCAGCCTTTTTCCGATCAGTGATATCCTCTTTTATAGCAATATAATTCACAATTTTATTATTCTCATCTTTGACCGGGGTTATGGTTGACTGCTCCCAATACAATTCTCCACTCTTTTTCTTATTACATAATTCACCTTTCCAAATCTTTCCGGATGAGATAGTGTCCCACATCTCCTTATAAAAACTGTCTGAATGAATATCAGAGTTTAATATTCGGGGGGTCTTGCCTATAACCTCATCAATTTTATACCCGGTCAATTTTGAAAATTTCGGATTAATATATTCAACCATTCCTTCAGTATCTGTAATGATCACCGAATTGGCACTTTGTTCCACAGCTGTTAAAAGTTTTTTATTCTGTTCCTCAGCCTTGATCCTGTTAGTAACATTAATAATATATCCAATATAATGAGTGATTTCTCCAGCTTTGTTTCTCAGAATATGAGTATAATCATCAACCCATATAACTTCTTTATTTTTTTTAATTATCCGATAAGGATTATGAGCAAAATATTCGACTCCCGCTTTACTGTTATCTGCAACTTCTCCCCCTACTCTCTGCAGATCATCCTTGTGAATAATATCGGAATAGATAAAACCGGTGTCAAGGATCTCTTTTTTTGAATATCCGATATTTTGAAATACATTATCGCTTACATATTCGACAGGCCAGTTTTCCGCATTCTTCCATTTAAAAATAACTAAAGGCCCTACTTTAAATGTTAATTCTAAATTCTCCATTCAGAACCATTCCCTCTTATTTTTAGTTTAGATTATAATTGGTCATTTTCGTTTGTCAAATCTAAAATACAGACTTGGACTTGCATATAATATTTATTATTACGATCAAAAATAGAGAAAAGATTTAAATTTGGATGGATTGTATGAAAAGGGGACAGGTACCTTTTTGCTTCGATGAATTATTTTTATCCGATTATGGTTTACTTTATGCTTGGGTTTTTATAGAATGCATTTTTAATAGTTAACAGGAGCATTAAATGAGAGAAAAAGTAAAACAATTATGGCCCGAACTTGATTGGATAGCAGATGAAGATCTGAAACAAAAGACCTCAAAAACATGGGAACTCGCACTTGAAAGATCTGTGCTGACAGCAGAAGATCTCAACACTATACCCTTCACTCTTCTTGTCCCTGACCTGAAAGTAACATTTATGGCCCATAAAAGGGCAGTTGTCCATATTGCACTTGAGAGCGGAAAAAAAATGAATGAGTTTTTTAAGGATGATCTTCCGGTTGATATGGATATACTCATCTCCGGTGCGATCCTTGCTGATGTCGGAAAATTACTTGAATACGAATTAAAAGACGGAAAAGCAGTTCAGGGAAGTTATGGAAAATATCTTCGCCACCCTTTCTCCGGGGTTTCACTTGCCGAAGAAGCAGGGTGTCCTCCGGAAGTATGTCATATAATCGCTGCACATGCGGGTGAAGGAAATATGATCAAGAGGTCGACTGAAGCCTATGTCGTTCATCATGCTGACTTCATGACGTTCCTCCCCTTCCGCGACGGACTAAAAATTTAATTTTGTGAAGAAAATGTAGGGGCGACTCCCCGTGGTCGCCCAGGTGTGCAAATCTCATCTGTTTGCGGGCAGGCACAGTGACCTGCCCCTGCAAGAATATTAAAATACAGAGCGGATCTTGTAGAGGAATCTCCCGAAATTTTTCAGCTTTTCACTGAATTCCTTTTTTGAATAGAGTTTCTCTGCAAAATTTATAACTAAATTATCAGAGTTAATCCGGTTCATTCTTTCATTCAGCATTATCGCAATATAACCCCGTTCGGAAACAAAAGAGGGCGAGTCCATCACAATAATGAACCTGGATGTGCCGGTGGAATATATTATGGATTTTGCAGAATAGTTCTCTCCGGGAGTCTCATCAGCTATTTTCATGGCTGATAATTCAATAGATCCGCTGTCTGCATTAACAAGGTCCTTCAACCATGTATTGTCACCACCTTTCCCCGGATCGGGAAAGACAAGATAGTGCAGCTTAAAAGCTCTTCTCCTTCTTACAGCAATATTCTTATATTCTCCCTTGTCGTCGGGATCGAGTGCATCTTTCTCCACCCAGCTGAATGAAAATTTTCTCAACTCTTTTGAAAAGTAAAAAATATCTTTAAGTGAATTAATATGCTGCATGGGAGAAATGTCCCCTATTTCACTCAACATCTTCGAAAAAGCAATAACATCTTCCCCAGGCAAAAATATATCTGCCTTTTTTATCAGTATGTCTGCATAAATTATTACAGGAATGGCATGGTAGTTTTCCGTTGCTTCATTATTGATAAGAGAGTAATATTTCAGATTAAGAAGAGATTTTGTCTCATCCAAGGTAAAATTCAGACTTCTCCCGATAATATCTTCTCTGGCGGATCTCATCAGGAAAAGGGCAATATAAAGATCAAATTTATCAATATCAGGTAACTCCGAATCCTTAAATACATCTATCGCTCTATCCAGATCCCTCAGCCTGTACTTCATGGCCCGCCCTATCTCTTCAGGATATTCCAACTCAAGTAACCGCCTGAGTTCCGCCTCGATCTTATCAGACGGGATATCAGTTATTGTCCTGTCCCCTGTATTAACCCCGTTAAAATATCCCCTGAAGATCTCCCTGAGAGCAGTGAATGAATTTTTACTCTGTTCAACCAAATCTTTTTTTTGAACCAGTGACTTCCCGCTTTTTATTTTTTTCACAGGAACCTTGTTTTTGTTTTCGCTCCCGGGACCGGATGGGAAGAAAATATAGAGGAGAAATCCAACCATTACAAGGGCCATAAAAATAAGAAGAGCTGAATCCCGGTTCTTTTTACTAGTAAACATCTAAAAAATGTATACAATAATGCCCCTGAAATAGCAACCATATAAAACCGGAATGAGATATTTCTGTTCTGTCAGTATAATCCCGCTTCTGTTATAATATCATCATTAAACAGGAGAAATCTGAATGCCCAATAAACTTTCCGTTTTAATTCCATGCAAGGATGAAGAGAAAAATATCTCTTTCTGCATTGAAAGTGTTCTTCCGATCGCAGATGAGATAGTGGTCGCTGACTCCGGATCGTCAGATAGAAGCATGGAGATAGCGCGTGAGTACAATTGCAGGATAATTGAGAGAGAATATATTAATTCAGCAAATTTCAAGAACTGGGCGATCCCGCAAGTTAAATATGAGTGGGTGCTTATCGTTGATTCTGACGAGAGGGTCTCTCCGGAACTTGCAGAAGAAATATCTGAGATACTGAAGAAAGATTCTCCTGAGCAGGACGGATATTTTATAGGGAGAAGGAATTACCTGTTCGGCAAACTTGTAAAGAGGAGCGGCTGGGGGGCAGACAAAGTCCTGAGGTTGTTCAAAAGGGACCTGGCTAAATATAAGGACATGAGGGTACATTCAGAGATAATTATCAGTTCGGGAAAGGTTGGGAGGTTACAGGAAAAATTTGACCACTACACATACTGGGATTATTTTCAGATCATGAAAACATATGACCTGTACACCACATGGGCTGCAGAGGACATGAGAGACAAAGGGAAAAAGCCGAGTTTTCTGAACCTCACATTTACCCCGTCATGGAGATTCTTCCGCCACTATTTTCTTCAGAGGGGATTTCTGGACGGAAAAGCCGGTCTGATTGTTTCCGGACTCTCTATGTATTATGTTTTCCTGAAATATGCAAAACTCTGGAAGATGACAAGGAGTGAACAACGGCCCCTTCCACCCGATATAAAGAAAATGAAAAAAAGATACTCAGATTTAAAGAAAAGTTAAAAACAAAATCATTTCAGCTTTTTCTTTAACAACTGATCAGCAAGGCTTACGGCCTCTTTCATGCTTCGCGGGTCGGCTATCCCTTTACCGGCAATGTCGCAGGCTGTGCCGTGGTCAGGGGATGTTCTTATAAATGGCAGGCCGAGAGTAAGGTTAACTCCGGAATTTATATTGTTCAGTTTGAAGGGTATCAGCCCCTGGTCGTGGTAGAGTGAAATAACTACTGCATCTTTGATCTTTCCCGCTTCTAAAAAAACCGTGTCCGGCGGGTAAGGGCCTTTAATGTTCATTTCATCTTTTAATTCTTCAACGGCGGGAAAAATCTCTTCCTCTTCCTCTTTCCCCAGTGTTCCCGATTCTCCGGCATGGGGATTGAGTCCCGACATCAGCAATATATGTTTCTTTCCTGTCAGTCTGAACAGTTCTGAATGGATGAAGCGGCAGAAATTTACTATTTTATCTTTCTTTATATGAACAAATACTTCTCTAAGGGGTATGTGTGTTGTCAATAGACCAACCTTTATATCCTCCGACCAGAAGAACATGGCCCATCGTTTGACCCCTGCCGACTTCACCAGGAAATCAGTGTGGCCCATATAGTTATTCCCGGCCTCTATCCATTTCTCCTTCGATATCGGTGCCGTAACAATACCCCCGGCATCTCCATTAAGAACATGTGATACCGCTTTTTCCACATACATGAAGGAGGGATCGTTATTTTTTGTATCAACTTCGAGAAAAGAAACACTTCCCGGTGCAGAATCTTTGATATCTTCAACAATCCTGATCGAATTATCGTTATAAAATCTTTTATTTCCCAGGATTACAATCGGAGTTCTGGTAATAAAAGCAGAGAGTGTTTTTTTTATGATCTCCGGGCCGATCCCGTCCGGATCTCCCAAAGTGATCAGGAGTGCCTTTTCATCCGGGATTTTATGCACGATTCCTTCTATTCAGGGGCTTTATGGATAAATTTGATAAAATGCTTGAACAGGATAATATTGCTCCCGTCATCCTTCTTTATTTTGAGGCATTTATCATCATACCACTCTATTGTACCTTTAACAGAAGTGCTGTCGATCAATTCGATCACCAGCATCGTCCTGTTGTTCATCTGTTTGACATAATAATAACTTTCCGCATGAGTCCTGTATGGAGGAGGTGTTTTCTTTTTCGAATCTTTTTTAAATGCTTTTTTTACTTCTGCTAGATCTGGTTTTATAAGTTTTCTTGTCATTTCAGGTTTCCGGGCTCAATGCATAATAAATAATAAATAAAAAAATGTCAATCAGACTTTTTTCTCTTTTTTCTTTTACTCCACCCTTTGATTACCCTCTGTCTCTGCCTCGCAACAGCAAGGGAATCAGGCGGAACATCTTCATTTATGGTAGATCCTGCCGCTACATAACAATTCTCTTCAATTGTGACCGGGGCGATCAATTCTGTTCCGGACCCGATAAATGATCTATCTTTGATTATTGTTTGATTCTTATTAACACCGTCATAATTGCAGGTGATTGTTCCGGCCCCTATATTAACATCTTCCCCGACTATAGCATCTCCGACATAGCTAAGGTGCATTGCTTTAGAGCTTTTACCAAAGATAGTTTTTTTCATCTCGGTAAAATTACCTACTTTTGCACCATTTTCAATAACGACACCATTCCTTAGATGTGAATAAGGCCCTATCTGTGCCCCGACCTTCACCACGGATCCTCTTATGACAGATCCAGGAAGTATCACTGAAGTATCACCGATCTCCGATGCCTCAATATATGAGTTCGGATAGATCTCAACACTCTTCCCGATAGTGGAATCGCTATCAATAAATACACCTGTTGATATAATACTTCCTTCTCCAATTGCCGGCAGCCCTTCTATATAAAATCCGGAATAATCCTTTAAGATGACACCTTTTCCCATATAATATTCAGTCTGATATCTGATTATGATCTTTTCCTGCTCATCAAGAGGGAGGGTGGAAATATCCTCTGCAATATTCAGGTTATTGATCCAGAAACCGGTGTCTTTTCCCCTTATCAAAGGTTTTTTATCCTTAGTCCCCGGGGTTTTATTGTTCATTCAATAATTGAAAGAAATTCCTCATTCTCCTGGAGATACTGGAGATCCGGTTCGTTATTGGCAATTATTTTATATCTGTCATCCTTTGAGATTGCCTTTGTCAGCAATCCAAGTCCGGTATCAATATCCTCCTGTCTGAATGCAAGCAGAGCCTTCAGATATATGGAGTATGAAGAATTAATTTTCTTTGTTTCTAGTTTTTTTATAATTTTCTCTGCTTCTTTAAAATCATCAATATTGATATAAAAAAGGAGTTCATTCAGGATATCATCCTCGGTCTCTGATGCAGTTTTCTTTTTCCCTGCCCCCTGGTCACAAATATTCTTATAGGATATTGCCCTGGCCTGAATCTCGAGGACGCTGTAGAATTCCGATTCTTTATATCCATCTATTATCTTCCCGAAATCCACAGAAGCTTCTTTGTATTCCCTTTTTGTGAATTTTTTTACGGCATCAGAAAATTTCTTTGATATCTCATTGAGTTGACTATCTTCTTTCAGTTTCATTTATGACTCCTTCAATTGTGATATTCTACAACGGATGATGGAATTTTTCAATATTGAATAGAATTATATTGTTGAAAAAAATCCTTAAAATTATTTTTTCTACTGGCCTGTCTGATATCTGTCTGTATAAACACCGACAACTTCAACACCGGCTCCCTTTGCTATATCGATAACGGCAAGCACTTCTTTATAAGATACGGTCTCGTCAGCTTTAACGAACAGTGGTTTCTTTGAATCTGTCTGATAGAGATCTCTTAGTCTGGTCTCGAGCATCTCCTTTGATATAGGTTCTCTGTTAATAGTGATAGTAAGGTCACTCTCAATAACAAGAACGAGTGATTGTGTGGGCCCCTGCCTCTGTTCTTCAGCAGTACTGGTTTCCGGCAGTTTAATATCAATACCCTTTTGTGCAACCGGAGTAATAACCATGAAAATGATCAGCAATACGAGTAAAATGTCACACAGAGGAACCACGTTAGGTTCCGACTTTGCTCCAACACCTAATTCAGCGCCCATGAAACCTCCTATCTTTGAAGTATTTTCTCAAATAAAATGATACTTGTCAAGAACAAAAATAATAAAAAAGTTGACATTAATGTAAAACTCTATTACATTAACCATATGGTTAAACCAAACGGTTGGTTAAGGGAGAGATATGACCACTAAAGAAAAAATTATCGATGCCGCTGTCACCGAATTCTCAAAAGGGGGATATCCTGGCGCCAGGGTTGAGAACATTGCTGTAAATGCGGGTGTCAATAAAGCAATGATCTTTTATTATTTCGGATCAAAAGAAGAGCTTTACAAAGTTATTATTAAAAAGATCATCGGAGAACTCTTCCTTACTCTAATGAACAACGGCGCTTTTAAGCTGACACCGGAACCGGAGACCTTTTTTGACACCTTTACAGAAAATTACATCCGGTTCTTTTCAAAGAACAGGAAATACA
>JBDLJQ010000061.1:0-18567 GCA_039714255.1 Acidobacteriota bacterium | reverse complement strand
AGCTTCTGGTACGGACAATTATCAGGAGCAGTAGAACCGGTTGCAGGTGTAATCGGAGCTGCCGCTGTTGTATTAATAAAACCTATGCTTCCATACGCTCTCGGGTTTGCTGCCGGAGCGATGATCTATGTGGTTGTTGAAGAGTTGATCCCGGAATCACAACTTGCTAAAAACACTCACGCTTCAACCATTGGAACAATAATCGGATTTACAATTATGATGATACTGGATGTATCTCTTGGCTAAAAAGTCAACTCGTTTTTAAGATCTTTCTTTGAAAAGATCTTTCAGGATATTCACCATCTCCATCCCATCCCTGGTAAAACCGGCATCAAATTTTTCAGCCATCTTTTTTGTTATAACAGCTCCACCGACAAATATTTTTACACTATCAAGTTGTCCGGTCTCTTTTATAAGCTCGATCGTCGCCTGCATTGACGGTATTGTTGTGGTCATCAGTGTTGAAAGTCCAATTATATCCACTTTATTCTTCAATGCTGTTTCAACTATCTTTTGAGCAGGAACATCTTTTCCCAGATCAATTACATTATAGTTGAAACTTTCAAGAATACTTATTATTATATTTTTTCCGATATCATGAACATCACCTTTTACAGTAGCAAAAAGTATCTTTAACCTCTTATCATCACTGTTTTTAGGTAATTTTTCCTTAATATAGGGAAGAATTTTTTTTACTGCATCAGCTGAAGCTATCAAATGGGGTAGGAAGAATATTTTTTCCTGGTATCTCCTTCCTACTTCATTCATTGCGGGTACAATAAACTCTTCAATAAGGGCTGATGGAGGATTTTCCTTTAATAGAACCTTTGTACTCTCAACACTATTTTCAATATCTCCATCTATTATACTCTGCAACAGGCCACCTGTCTGGTTGTCTGTGTTACCAATCACTTTCTTTTCAGTATAGCCGGAGAATAGATTTGTATATTCTATAATATTCTCTTTTGATCCATATCCGAGAAGGTTAACAGCTCTTACTGAATTTATAAGTATATTTGACATCGGATTTGCTATCACCATATCAAGGCCTTCTGCTGATGCCATCGATAGAAAAGTTGAGTTAATCAACTCCCTGTTGGGCAGGCCGAAAGATACATTCGAAAGTCCTGCAATAGTTTTGTTTTCCGGAAATAACTCTTTCAATAATTCTAATGTTTTTAAAGTTGTCTCTGCAGAACCTGTGACCGTACCTGCACTTATAACCAGGGGATCAAAAATTATGTCTTCAGGAGGTATCCCAAAATTTAAAGCTCTTTGAAAGATCTTCGCTGCAATTTTGACCCTGTCCTGCGGATTTTCCGGGATACCGGAGTCATCAAGCAATGCAGCTATAAATGCCATATTATATTTTTTTGCCAATGGTAATATACTTTCAAGGCTTTTCTCTTCTCCTGAGATTGAATTAATTACACCCTTACCTCTGTACAATTTTGCAAATTCTTCAATTGTATCCGGATCAGTGCTGTCAATGAATAAGGGGATATCCACCATATTCTGAACACTTTTAATAACATTTTTTACAATGGAAATATCAAGGTTAAATAAATTAATATTAATATCAAGGGCATCACTTCCCCCTGCAAATTGATCTCTTGCATCCTTTCTTACAGTGGTTAATCTTCCTGCTTCTATCTCCTTTTTTAACTTTTTCCTCCCCGTCGGATTTATCCTTTCCCCTACCAGAAATATTTTTTTATTGGAAACCTCTTTTAATGAAGTTCCGGTAGTAAGAAAAAGGCCGTTTTTTATCTCTCTTTTTATAACAGGTTTGCCTTTGAACTTTTTTGAAAGTATCTCCGTAAATTCAGGAGTTGAACCGCAACATGAACCTATAACAGAAACTCCCTTTTCATAAAACTTTCCCATAATATTTCCGAACTCATCTGCTTTTACATTAAAAACCGTTTCCCCGTTCCTTACAACCGGAATTCCTGCATTAGGCTGACATAGAACCGGTATTTTTGAATATTCAAGTATTTTTTCAATTATTGTTTCCATATTCTCCAGGGAAGTTCCGCAATTTGAACCAACACAATTCAGCCCGGAAAACCCTGAAGTAACTGCAAATGTTTCTCCATTCGTTCCTGACATACTTGAGTCACCATCAGTAAAGGACATATTTGCAAAAACCGGTATATTTACATTTTCCAGGATACCCACCACTGCTGCTCTGAATTCCTGAATATCGGTTATAGTTTCAAGAAGAATAAAATCTGCTCCCCCTTTTAAAAGTAAACGTGCTTCTGCTCCATAGATATTCCTCGTTTCATCAAATGAAAGTTCACCCAGAGGGTCAACAAGTTTCCCGCATGGCCCGATATCACCTGCAACCAGAATCTTTGTTTCATCAGCTACTTTTCTGGCAATTTTAACAGCTTCAATATTGATCTTTTCAAAATCTTTTTCCAGTGAAACTTCTTTCAGTTTCGGATATGAAGCGCCAAAAGTATTAGTGGTTAAAAAATCCGCCCCGCTTTTTGCATACTCCCTGTGGATCTTTTCAATTAGATCGGGCCTCGATAAATTGAGCTCTTCCGGAATAAACCTTCCAGTAATTTCTCCATGCAGAAGAGTACCCATTGCTCCATCACCTATTATGATCTCCTTTCCAAGAATTTCAGGGAATTTTTTCATTTTTTGCGCCTCTTTCTTCCGGATTATATATTATTGTATATTAGAAGGCAAAACCTCCTCAAATATTTTCAGAGGTGGACTTGCCCCCTTCCCTGCCATGTTATATAAATGGTGCCAAATAGGTTTCAATTTAATTATATCAGACTTTCCCTAAAGTAATAAAGTCAAGAAGTCAACGACCGTCCCTTGTTATTTTGTTATTCATTCTTTTATTCCCAGCAGGTTGAACATAAAGGCATATTCAAGGGCTGTTTCCCTGTATCTTTTAAATCTGCCCGATGCACCGCCATGCCCTGCTTCCATGTTGGTATGAAGAAGTAATATATTATTATCGGTCCTGTTTGCCCTGATCTTTGCAACCCATTTTGCCGGTTCCCAATACTGAACCTGTGAATCGTGCAACCCCGTCGTTACCAGCATTGAGGGAAATTTTTTCTTTCCCACATTATCATATGGAGAATAGGACAACATATAATCATAATACTCTTTTTTATTGGGGTCCCCCCACTCATCATATTCACTGGTTGTCAGAGGAATAGTATCATCAAGCATTGTGGTGACAACATCCACCCAAGGTACCTGGGCTACTACACCTTTAAAAAGGCCGGGCTTCATATTAACAATTGCCCCCATCAACAATCCACCTGCACTTCCTCCCATGGCAAAAATTTTGCCGCTATTTGTAAATTTTTTCTCCACCAGATATTCGGCACAATCAATAAAATCAGTAAAAGTATTTTTCTTTTTCAGAAGCTTTCCATCCTCATACCAGTATCTCCCCATCTCCTGGCCCCCGCGGATATGTGCAATTGCATAAACAAATCCCCTATCGAGCAGACTGAGACGGACAGAACTGAAATAGGGATTCATACTGGCTCCATAAGAACCATAGGCGTAAAGCAGCAGAGGATTTTCCCCGTCCTTTTTAATGCCTTTTCTATAGACAAGGGAGATAGGTATTTTTGTTCCATCTTTTGCCTTTGCATAATGCCTTTCGGTTTTATAATTTTCCGGTTTAAAATCTCCTATCACTTCCTGTTGTTTCAACAATTTTCTGGTTCTTTTTCCCATATCATAATCATAAGTAGAGTCTGGAGTTGTCATTGAGGAATATCCATATCGAAGCAGTCTGGTATTAAATTCAGGATTATATGAGATATATGCCGCATAGGCTTCCTCTCCGAAATCGAGATAGTGTTCACTCTTATCTTTCCATCTGATAACCCGGAGATTTATCAGCCCATTCTTCCTCTCACTCAACACCAGGTTATCCTGGAAAAGTTCAAAGCCGGATAGAAATACATCTTTTCTGTGGGGAATTATCTCTTTCCAGTTCGATTTTGAGGTTTTTGTTACAGGTGTTGACATGAGCCTGAAATTTTTTGCCTTATAATTTGTTTTTATATAAAAATTATTTTTATAATGATCAACCGAATATTCAAGATCGTTTTCCCGGGGATGAATTATCTTAAAATCATCCATTGGGATAGATGCATCAATGAACCGGTATTCAGTGGATAAGGTGCTGTATGACAGGATCATAATATATTTATCGGATTTTGTTTTAATGGCAAAAGCCGAAAAAGTAGAGTCTTTCTCATGGTAAATCTCTTTATCTTTTATAGTTTTAGTTTTTAGCAGATGTCTGAAAATTTTGTATGCTCTGAGTGTTTTATCCTTTTTTGTATAAAAAATTGTTTTGTTATCATTTGCCCAGACAGCACGCCCTGTTGAATTAATGATCTTTTCCGGAAAAATTTTACCCGTTTCGAGATTTTTAATAAATATGGAATATTTACGCCTGCTTACAGTATCAACCCCATATGAAAGTTTTTTATTATCGGGGCTTACACTTAATCCGGTAACATGAAAATATTTATACCCTTTTGCCATATTGTTGACATTAAGAAGAACCTCTTCCTTCCCCTTCATACTCTCTTTTTTTCTGCAATATATGGGATATTCTTTTCCCTTTTCATAACGGGTATAATAAAAGTAACCGTTCTTTTTATAAGGGACAGAGGTGTCATCTTTTTTAATTCTTCCCACGATCTCATCAAAAAGGTCTTTTTGAAATTTTTCTGTATGTTTAAGTGATTCCTTCAGATATGAATTCTCAGCTTTAAGATAATTTATCACTTCGGGATCTTTCCTATCCCTGAGCCAGAAATAGTTATCGATCCTGATATGTCCGTGCTTGACAAGTTCCCTTTTTATTATTTTTGCAATAGGTGGTTTTATTTTTTTTCCCTTCATTTTGTTTTGTATTGTGAAGCCAAAAGATAAGAATAACATAAATATAATCAATCCATATACTATTTTTTTCAATGTATCCTCCTGATACAATATTTTATAAAATTGAAATATTTATGACAACAAAAAAATTGGGTAAAAAAAAAGCCCGCACCTTCCGGTGCGGGCTTTATTATAAATAAAATCTTTAAGTCTTAAATAGTAGCTGTGGATTCGTTAGAACACTCTGATCCGTCTGTTTCACACACTTTATAAACATATGTTCCAGACGATCTTGCGAGATTATCTGTATAACTTCCGGTATTATCAACTGTAGCCACCAACACACCGTCTCTGTAAATATTTACCTGGGCGCCTGTTGCACCGCTCCAGTCAAGGTCTACATATCTTACACCTCTTCTTTTATAAGCATATGTTGTCAGTGTTATTGCTCCGCCGCCGCCTGAAGAAACTGTTACATTTGTATTATAATTGTCAGTTGCACCTTCATTGTCGGTTACGGTCAATGTTACTGAATAAGTACCGTCAGCTGCATAGGTATGAACCGGATTCTGATCAGCCGAAGTATTTCCATCGCCAAAATTCCATGACCATGCATCAACAGAACCGTCAGAATCACTGCTTGTATCAGTAAAAGTTGCAGTCAGGTCAGAAGTTGTAAAAGTAAATCCTGCTGTTGGAGGACTGTTCACAGGCCCGCCACCTCCAGCTGCAACAACTGCTGCATAAGCATTCAGCCTTCCATGCCCGAATATATTATCCCATCCACCGGCACCCAGATCATCTGCAGTATCTTCAAGGATAGCTCTGATCTGGCTGTTTGAGAGTGAAGGATTTGCAGATTTTACCAATGCTGCAACACCTGCTACATGAGGTGATGCCATTGATGTACCGGCATAAAAATAGTAACCTTCATCGGTTCCGGAAAATGTATTCTGCAATACCATATCATCATAACCATCACCATTGTTATCCCCACTGTCACCGCCCGGTGCAGAAATATCGATTGTAGTACCATAGTTGGAATATGATGCCAGTGTATCAAGTGAAGTGGTAGCACTTACAGAAATCGAATTTACGTAAGCTGCAGGATAAAATGGTGAACTTACACCGTCATTACCTGCGGCACATACAACAACAACTCCGTTATTCCATGCATAATTTACTGCATCTTCCAGTATTGTAAGGCTTGAAGATCCACCCAGGCTCATATTAATTATGTCTGCTCCATTATCAACTGCCCAGTAAATTCCATCAGCGATATCATCAAAACTTCCTGATCCTCTTCTGTCCAGAACTTTTATCGGCATAATTGTTCCGTTATATGCGATACCGGCAACTCCTGTGCCATTATTCGTTGACTGTGCAATAGTTCCGGCAACATGAGAACCGTGGCCTTCATCATCTGTAGGATCAGCATCGTTATTAACAAAATCCCAACCGGCTGTAAAATTGGTATTTGCCAGATCTTCAAGACTCTGCTTTACACCTGTATCAATTACAGCAACAACTGCACCTGACCCTGTTGAAAGATCCCAGGCATTTTCCATATCAATGATTGTCATATGCCATTGATAAGTATAATAAGGATCATTCGGTACAAAAGAAAGTGCATATGCATAAGCATTCTGTTGAACTGAAATGATACCCGGTTCACTTTTCATCAGTTCAGCGATCTTTTTCGGATTCAGATGTTTGTAAACTGTAAATTTACCTTTCTTTTTACTGTCTCTTTTTTTTGTGAGAGCATACTTTGTTTTGAGGTTATTTTTCTGCACCTCGGTTACAGATGGGGAATACTTAACAACTAATTCATTTGCAATGAATTTGTCCTTTCCCTTTGTTTTGTTTACATCTTTAGTTTCAATGGCAAATGTGAAGGTTAATGCAAATACCATAAAAACAGTTAAGAACATTACAACTCTTTTCGTGTTGAAGATTTTTCTCATTTAATTCACTCCTTTTATTTTTTTTAAAAATAGATCCAATTTAAAATTGTGTGAAAGACATGTAAATCTCATCATAAAAGAAAAAACAGTAGAAATTACATCCGGGAATTTTTTTTCTCTGATTAAATAATTGTTGTTCAAAATATAGAATTAGCATACAGAAAATTGGATTTCAATAGGACTTTCATACTAAATATAGTCCTATTTTTACTTTAATGAATTAAGTAATAAGGTTTAAGTTCAACAATTTTTCGAAATTTAAATTCAACTTATTTTTAGTAAAATCAACTGAATAAGGGCCTTAGATATAGTTTAAATTACTATCTGATTTCTTTTTATACAGGAATACCCTATAATACATATTTCGCCAGGATTGAGGAGTATAAATATGGTTATATCATCTATTGACTGGATTATTATAGGATTTGTCATGCTTGTATCATTGATCATCGGATTGCTGGTCATGAAAAGAGCAGGAAAAAATCCTGATGAATATTTTGCGGGGGGCAAGAACCTCCCCTGGTGGTTACTTGGAATATCAATGGTGGCTACAACTTTCTCCACCGATACACCTAACCTTGTTACCGACATCGTCAGGGAACATGGAGTTTCAGGTAACTGGATATGGTTTGCCTTTCTACTTACCGGAATGCTGACAGTTTATGTATATGCAAGATTATGGAAAAGATCCGGTGTCCTTACCGATATAGAATTCTATGAATTAAGATACAGTGGAAAAAGTGCTGCTTTTTTGAGGGGCTTTCGGGCACTTTATCTTGGTATTGTATTTAACGTTATAATCATGGCAACCGTTACACTGGCTGCTATTAAAATTGGAAGTATCCTGATGGGGTTGCAACCATGGGAAACAATTGTTTTTTCAGGAATTGTCATTATTATTTACAGTTCACTGGGTGGTTTAAGAGGAGTTTTATTAACAGACTTTTTTCAGTTCTTTCTTGCAATGTTCGGTTCATTTTAT
Source organism: Acidobacteriota bacterium (assembly GCA_039714255.1). Classification (GTDB taxonomy): domain Bacteria; phylum Acidobacteriota; class Aminicenantia; order UBA2199; family UBA2199; genus UBA647. Next base: position 10,728 of record JBDLJQ010000061.1, on the reverse strand, counting down.
CTCATGTTCTATTCAGTAAATAAAGCAGGAGGACTAAAGGCCGTTGTTACAAATGAAAATGTAGTTAACAAACTCAGCCTTCTGCCTGACTTCAGTGATACGGGAACACTGGTTGCAATTTTCATCGTGCCCCTGGCTGTTCAGTGGTGGTCTGTATGGTATCCGGGAGCCGAACCGGGTGGCGGCGGGTATATAGCCCAGAGAATGTTTGCAGCAAAAGATGAAAAAAATGCCCTTAATGCAACATTACTCTTCAACATAGCCCATTATGCCATAAGGCCATGGCCATGGATCCTCACAGCTCTGGCATCGTTGGTGATCTTTCCTGACCTTGTTTCCATAGGTAAGGTTTTCCCCCATATTGACCCTTCAATTCTGAAAAATGATATAGCCTATCCGGCTATGATCTATTATCTCCCCAAAGGGGTATTGGGAATAGTGCTCGCTTCCCTTATTGCAGCATACATGTCTACAATCTCAACTCAACTAAACCTTGGTTCGTCCTACATTGTTAACGATTTTTATAAAAGATTTATTAATAAAAAAGCAAGTGACAAAAGGCTTGTCCTTGTGGGGAAAGGGTCAACTATAGTCCTGATGGTGATAGCAGGTTTTGTTGCCCTGTTTCTTGAAAATGCCCTTCAGGCATTCAATATAATACTTCAGATCGGGGCAGGAACAGGCCTGCTGTTTCTACTGAGGTGGTTCTGGTGGAGGATAAACGCCATCAGTGAAATAGCTGCCATGATCTCTTCTCTGGTTATCGCCATATATTTTGAATTCATTCACAGCAGATTGGGATATTCACAACCTGAAACCTGGATAAAACTGATAATCGGTGTTTTTATAACTACTATAGTCTGGGTAACCGTAACACTTTTCACAAAACCCTCTGACAGAAAGACCCTTTTAGAATTCTGCAGAAAGATCAAACCCGGGAACCGGGGCTGGTATGGATTTTACAAACAATTAAGCAGTGACGAAAGGAGAGATACAAAAGGCGATAAAACCGGGGAAAATTTTTCCGGAAAAATTGCAAATATTTTCTTCGGAACCCTGTCAGTTTACTCCTTCCTTTTTTCGGTTGGATTCTTTCTGGAAGATAAAATACTTTTTCTGGTTATTTCACTTCTATTGTTTATTACATCAACCTTTTTCCTGGTGAAAAAACAAAAAAGTGCCTGATATTTATACAAAAAAAAACAAGGTTTTAACTATAATAAGGAGTTGAATTATGAAAGTTACAGGGCTTCTGGGCGGTATGACCAGCGAATCGTCAGCAGAATATTACAAACTTATCAACAAATTAGCTAGGGAAAAAATGGGCGGTAACCACTCTGCAAAAAGTGTTATGGTATCAGTTGATTTCGGAGAAGTTGAACCGTTAATGGAACAGGGTAAATGGGATATGGTTCTTGATATTCTCTCCCGGGCATCAGAAAATGTTGAGAAAGGGGGAGCAGATTTCCTGGTTATCTGTACAAATACAATTCACAAATTTGCAGAAAAGATCGGGGACAGAATAAATATTCCTGTTCTGAACATTATAGATGTGACAGCAGAAGAGATAAGGAACAAGGGTTTCAAAAAAGTGGGGCTTCTGGGGACGAGATTTACAATGGAGGAGGATTTTTACAAAGCCCGCCTTGAAAAAAAACATGGAATAGAAGCGATCATCCCCTCCCCTGATGAGAGAAAAACTATTCACTCTGTAATTATGAAAGAATTATCAGTAGGAATTATAAACCCCGATTCAAGAGAAGAATATCTGAAAATAATAAAAAACCTTGCTGCAGACGGAGCTCAGGGTGTAATTCTGGGATGTACCGAGATCCCTCTGCTCGTTTCCGATAAAGATACAGACATACCTCTTTTTGATACAACTCTTCTCCACGCAAAAGCAGCAGTAAATTTCGCTCTTTGATTTACAGTATAATCAATATCTGATATATTTCTCATCAATGAAGATCGGGCTTGATATACGTTCATTTCTCAGCCGGGAAACAGGTGTAGGGGTCTATTTTAAAAATCTCCTCAATGGAATTGCAAAGATCGATAAGTTTAACGAATATTTCCTCTTCTCTTCATCTCTTAAGGAAAGATTCCCGGAAGAAAATTTACCCCCTTTTCAAAACTATAAGCTCAAAGATCTGAAGATCCCGGTTTCATTATTGAATTCTTTATGGTTCCGGTTTAAATTCCCCCCTCTGGGAATGTTTTTTGGTAACAGGCTGGACCTTGTCCATTCACCAAACCCAATCCTGATCCCCGGAGGGAAGAAAAAAATTATTACCGTCCATGATCTTTCTTTTATCGATCTGCCTGATTACGTAATGCCTGAAGCGGTGAAATATTTTTCAGGGACATTAAAAAGCTCACTGGAAAAAGCCGACAAAATAATAACTGTTTCTGAATTTACAAAAGAGAGGATACTGGAACATTTCGGATCTGATTTTGAAAACAAGATCTCATATATATATCATGGATGTGATCTGGATGAAATAACTGAAAAACCTGTTGAATTTGAACTTCCCCGCGATTTTTTATTATTCACAGGTACACTGGAACCGAGAAAGAACCTTACAACTTTAATTAAAGCCTTTTCACTTGTCAGGCAGAAACAGAATGGGGTTAAACTTATTCTTGCCGGGAAAAAAGGGTGGATGTTCAATGAAATAAGGAGAATGATCTCTATATTAAAACTTGAAGATGAGATCTTAATTTCAGAATACCTGAACAGGGAACAATTAAAATTCCTCTATAAAAAGGCTAAATTGCTGGTATTTCCGTCCCACTATGAAGGTTTCGGCCTCCCGCTACTCGAAGCTGCAAATTCAGGCCTTCCTGTTATTGCTTCTGATCTGAAAGTTTTCAAAGAGATTTTTTCAGATTTTCCGGTCTATTTTAATAAAGATGACCCGGAGGATCTTGGAGAGAAAATTTTGTCACTTTATGATGACTCAACTTTGTATAAAAGAAAAAAAACTGAAGCTTTATCCATTAGTAAAAAATTCAGCTGGGAAAAAGCCGCAGAAAAAACTTTAGAGATATACAATGAATTATCATAGAAGAGAAAAGTTAACAAATCGTTATATATATAATAAATTTACCAGGAGACATAAAAATGAAAAATATTGATCTTAGAAAATTATCGGAACTAACTTCACCGGACAGGGCATTTCTTACCATATATTCCTCTGGAAACAAAAAAAGTGAAGATATTCTTGATAATCTCACTTCACGCAAAAAAGTATTAAAAAATAATGATGATGAATATCTCCATTTTAATGAAAATTTTAAACTTGTGGAAAATGACCTTAAAAAAAAACCTGAAGAAAAGAAAAGTTTTGTTATATTCTGCTGCTGGGCACTGGATTATTATAAAAAATATGAACTTGGCCCTGAGGTGGAAGATATAATCAGGATCGATTCATCACCATATATCCTCCCAATTGCACAGCTCAGGGATGAATATGAGGACCATATAATTATCACTGCAACCAATGAGAAGACAAAGATCTACCTTGTCTCAGCTCAGAAAAATATACAGGAAGAAAAAATAGAAGGAGATATAAAAAACCATGTAAAAGTGGGAGGATGGTCTCAGCAGAGATACGAGAGGAGGAGAGACAAAGAATTTTCCAGATATACAAAAAATATTTCAGAAAAAGTTAAAGAGATGCTTAAGGGATCCAACCTCAGAAGAATAATCATGGTGGGTTCGAAAGAGACAATAAAAGAATTATCAGAAGCTTTCCCCGGGGAGATCAGAGAAAAGATTGCAGGTGAAAAAGCTGTCGACCTTAAAAAGGGAGAGGATTTTCTAAACGCGGAGATCTTTAAATTATTGTGGGAAGAAGAGAGAAGGTCAGAAAAAGAGATGTGGGGACTGGTAAAAAGAAGATTCTTCAGTGGGGAACTTTCAGTTAACGGAATAAAAGATGTAATATATTTTTTAAAGAGAGGAAGAGTAGATAAGGTTATTGTTGATAAAGACATTGAATATTCGGGTATAAGATGCAGGCAGTGTGAAGAACTTACACCGGAAGAAGCAGACATCTGCCCAAAATGCGGATCAACATCCGTTTTCAAAGTGGATCTTAAAAATGAGATAGTGGAACTTCTTGAATTATCGGGGGGTGATATCGAATTCGCATCCGGAATAGAAGAATTGAAAGAACTTGATGGAATTGCCGCTTTGTTACGTTACTGATAAAAAGATCTATTCCGGATTGTATCAATAATCGTTATTTAGTTTCTTCTATAGCTTTCTGCCTTGCATGGGCAACGTCACAAAAATATTCAACCCAGCTGTCAGGACTTCCGGTCTCCAGATATGCATGTGCAGGACACCACAGGCAAAGATTCACTATACTGCAGGAATGGCACTTATTATGATATTCAGGATTATCCGAAGTAGTTGCCAATACCTTCGGGACAAAATCTTCCCAAGCTTCCTTTAAAGATCCATTTTTCAGATCATAGGTGAAATCCGGATACCATAGTGATGAACAAAGCCGGAAAATTCCCTCCGGACTGACTGTAAAACTGTTTTGTCCCGCACCACAATGAAAAAGGTGATTACAATTGTGATGACCATTCTGATCAAATATATAAGTATCACAATTTTTTTTCAGGGATTCAGATCTTTCAGGATCATCCTGTTCTACTTTTGCTATCTCTTCAGGAGATAACCTTTCATTAATAATATCTTTATTTCTTTCCTGATCCCCGTCAAACCTGAGATGGAGCAATGGATCAAAGCGGAAATAATCATTTGTGTTTTCACGGCAAAAGGCTGCTATCTCCGGAAGTTCATGAATATTGGTCTTTAACGCCATAGCTTTTAAGCGTACTTTCACCCCGTTCTTCCTCAGCAGATCCATACCGCGGGAAAAAGCAGAAAATGATCCCGGTTTTCTTGTCACATTTTCATAAGTTTTTCTGGTAACTCCATAAACAGTTACCTCAATTTCACGGGGAGGATACTTTTTAAATAATTCTATATGTTCTTCACTTATAAGGCATGCAGTTGTAAAAACAGAGATAAGAAGCCCTTTTTTCTTCAGCATCAAATAAATTTCTGAAAAATCTTCTCTAAGCAGCGGTTCTCCACCGGTTAACAGACACCACAGGCTTCCCATTTTAACAGCCTGATCTGCAATATTTTCAATTTCTGCAAAAGAGAGCTCTTTTGATCTTGCCTCTGTATCTCCTGCAGGCAGATTTATATAACAATGGCGGCAGTCATTATTACACCTTGCAGTTAACTCAAGCTCAAAAGAAAATGGTACCCTTTTTTTTGATGTTTTATCCCATAGAGAAATTTCCTTAAAAGGCGCTATCTCTGAAAACAATTTATCCATCTACCTCAAGCCTTTTCACTCATTTTCTGAAATTACAATTATTCCACGTGTCAGCAACTCTTCCATCAGTCCGGTTACATCATTTCTGATATCATTTTCTGACGCTTCATATGTCTTTGTCAACAAACTGACTATCTCTTTAACGCTTTTTTCACCATCCAGATATTTCCATACAGAACGTCCGGTCTCATTAAGAGAGAAGAGGTCATCCTCTGCATCACCGATACCGGCAGTAAGTGGAACTATTATTATTTCCCCTTCTATCTCACGTGCAACAACATTATCTGAAACAGAATATTTAGCATCAAGATTAATTTTTGTCATTAATTTTATCCTCCATTTTTTTTATTCTCTCCTTCCAATCAGTAACCTCCCACCCTCTCTCGTTATCGTTCAATAAACCAAGATGAACTGCCTGAAAATGAGCAATCTTACACAGGTATTCCACAGGAGTATCAAAGGTGCCATGTTCACTCCACGACCTTGCAGGGCACTGAAGGCACAAACCTTTCAGGAAGCATTTACCGCATCTTTGAAGATATACCGGATTTGAAGAATTTATTTTTAATTTTTCCGGGAAAAAATTCACAAGAGCATCTTTGAGAGTCCCGGTCATAAGATCATAAGATAATTCCTCTGCTTTAAGAGTTAAACAGGGGAAATAATTACCATAAGGATCAACACTTCCCGATAAACCCGCACCACAATTAAAAAGCTCCGCCCCCTGAGGGCCGATGAATTTACTGCAGTATTCACTCATTGAACTAAAATAATCTTTATTATTCCCCGACAACAGATCCATCGCTTCCTCAGGTGTATTCCTGATCGATGAGATCAATTTGTTCCCGGCTTCAGAATCGCGTCTTTCTCTCAATTCAAAATTCATTGCATATGAGGGAGTACCATCCATACCGGGAAGAGTGGAAGCCCATGATTCAAATTCTTTTATCTCCGGCTTGGTCTCAGTCAGCAATACTCCCTTTACAGTAAAAGGGACATTATACTCCAGAAGAAGATCAACTCCGGACCTGAACTCTTCATATGATCCGGGGATCCCTGAAACTTTTTCGTAAGTAGATCTTTTCATTCCGTAAACGCTTACCTCAACTTTTTCAAGCGGGGGAACCTCCGACATCATCCGGGCCAGTTCGGAAGTAATTTTCCTCGCATTTGTGAATAAGATCACTTTAATGCCTGCTTTTCGTGTAAACATGTAAAGTTCGGGAAAATCCTCTCTCAAAAGCGGCTCCCCCCCTGTAAATCTTATACTTAAAACTCCAAGGTTTGCAGCCTCCTGAATTATTTTTTTCCATTCCGAAGTATTTAACTCGTTCTCTCTTTTCGGATCGTTTTCGGGAATATTAATACTGCAATGGATACAATTATTATCACATCTCTCTGTAAGTTCAATGTCAAGATGTCCAGGTAATGGTGAATTATCAGCCCGGGATCCCCGTTCAAAAGATCTTACTTTCTCAACATATTTCGAGCTTACCATTTCATCATCCATTTTATTAAAATTTTACTGATCCTTCCATCTTCTAATTTTAAAGTGTATCAGTAAACTTTCTTATCACTTTTCTGATATTTCCTGTTTTATCAAATTTCATTATATACGCCGGAACCTCATCTACAAGCATTTCAGTAGTTGCAAGAGATTTTTCCCACCAGTCAGCTGTTATAAGAGGCCTCATCAGTCTGGGAAGTAACCTGCGCGTGACCTCTTTTTTGTCTGTAAGAGGAATAATTTTATTCTCATCTGATTTCTCAAGAAATAGAACAGCTTTCAATGGAGCCTCATTATTAGAGACGATCGGGATATCACCGTGGCTCCATGTTCCATGGATCCTGAATCCTTCTTCCCATCGCCTCACAACTATATTCTCATCACACAGGATTTCGCCCTCATCCTTCAACAATGAAACTGTAGTGGATTTACCGGCTTCAGACCGGCCTGCAAACAATAAGCCTGCACCATGTATTATCATTCCTGAAGAGTGCAGAGATAAACCTCTACGATCAGCAAATATCCTGCTCAGTAAGATCTGATCAGTGGGAAACATTGTCAGTGAATGATGTGATACTTCAGAAAATAATTCCGGCCTGTCCATATAAATTTCGGCTGTAGTGTGATCTTTATTAAAAACTACAAGGCGGCGAAGGGTTTTATCCTCCGGATCAACTGAGATCTGACGGTAGATCCATGAACCCTTTTTTCTGAAAATTGCCCATGGCGGTTTTCTATATACTTCTTCTCCCATATCTTTATCAGATATTTCAGGGATCTCAAAGTGGATTCTGATCTGAACTATATCTTCACCCGGAATATCTGTCTTAAATAAATCAAATTTCGGGAGAAATGAATTTTCTGTAAATGGAAGATCCGAATCGATCTGGATAGTTACACCTGCAATATCATAATATCTACGGTGTGAACTAATCCATTCTTTTTTATATTTTCCCGTAACCTCTGCTATATCACAAAGATATTTAACAGGTGCGGAAAATCTACGGTGCTCAAGCCAGGAATATACTCCGCACCAGCTGCAATCATCACTTTTTTCACAGGACTTGCAATTATTTAAATATTCTTTTCCACCCCTTACCTTATCAGACAATGAGGGGATAAAATCATCCCAGGCTTCTTTAAAATCTCCTTTAAGAAGATCATATCTCAATGAAGGATCTTTTACGAATGAACAAAATGTCATTTTCCCGTATGGGTCTACATGGAAACTATTTCGCTGTGATATACATTCTGCAAAGATCCTGTCATCGTTTGCATTATGTTCCCCTGAGTTCAGAGAACAGTTAGCCAGTTCAATTTTAGAGTCATAACCCGGATTGGGCGGATCCAGTTCCACAACCTGTTCGGGTGATAACCTCTGGGATTCGATCTCTTTATTTTTTGCTGCTGTTCCCGATGATGAATAGTACAACCATGAGGCTCCTATCCTGTAAGAGGAACTTAAAGATTTTGCAAGTCCGGTCATTTTATCAAGTTGATGCCAGTTGTCTTTCATGGGAACAACCTGAACAGTAAATCCAACTCCGAAATCTTTTAAAAGTGAAATTCCCTTCATCATTTCATCAAAGGAACCGGGATTTCTTGTGATCATGTCATGTACATTTCTGTCAGCACCATACAGTGCTATCATTTTACTCCCTTTTCTTTTCATAAGACGGGCAATCTCAGGAGTGATCAAAGTTCCATTCGTATTAAGGGAATATGTAATCGCTTTACTTGTTAGATAATCAAATATTTCAGTAAAATCGGGATGGATCATCGGCTCTCCGCCAGAGATCATCCAGCTTTGACATCCCTGTGATCTTGCTTCATCTACAATATGTCTCCAGTCAGGAAAAGATAGTTCTCTTCTTTTTTCAGAAGAATTTTCACTAAGCCAGAGCCAGCAATGATGACAGTTATTATTACACCTGTAGGTAAGATCAATATTTCCTTCAAGTGGAAGCCGTGGTATTAAATTTTTTTCCATTTTTAGTGTTTCATTCTAGTTTAATTTTAACAACAAATCAAGATTCAGATCTTTTTCCGGATTACTTATTTCACTATGCTTTTTTTAATAAAGCACAGGCATTGTGGGAATTCTCCGGGAAGAAATACTGAACAACTTCGAATCCGGCACTCTTAAACTCTGAATTGAGGTCTTCAGTATCAAAAAATGCATGAAGGAACTCATAGTTATCTTTCAGAATATCTCCTTTTTCATACTTTGTATTTCCGAAGGTTATTTTTGATAAAAACTTTCCCAATTTCCACCTGAACCTTCCAGATCTGATTTGAGGATTCCAGTAAAAAAAACATGCAACATATCCATCATGTTTTAATATCTTCCCGGATTCGCTAAGAACTTTAATCCTCTTGTTCCTGCCAGGGATCGATGAATATATAGAGCAGGAGAACCAGACGACATCAAAACTTTCAAGGTTAAAATCAAGACTGGATACATCCTGAACTTTGCCATGGATCCTGATTCCGGCATCTTTTCCATTTTCTACAGCTTTCTCCACCATTTCATCTACAAAATCGACGCCTGTCACATTAAATCCATTCTTCCCGAGAAAGATCGCTTCACGCCCGCCTCCAAGGCCGAGGATCAGCAGATCACCATTTTTTACCGGCAATTTATTAAAAAGTTCTTTTTCTCCGGGAAGGAGTCCTGAATTTACAAAATCTTTTCCGGCCCAGAAATTTACGGATGAAGCTTTGCTGTACGATTCACGACCGAACTTTGTAAGTTGTTTCGGCCTTAAAAAATAAACGGGGATTTCCTGAAGAAAAATACCTGCTTTTATAAGGAATTTAGAAATTCTGATACGCAAAGATTTTCCCTGGAAAATTTAGAAAAAATGTGGATCCTTAACTCTGGCCTCTGGCACTGCAAGCACCACAGTTCCCAGCTATATCTGCCCCGCACATCTGAACAAGGGTTCCGGGATCTCTTGGGGTATTTGACTGTTGCTGTTTACAATTGGTAAGGACAAATTCCTCAGGGGTTAATCTGCTGAGAATCTTTAGTTTTGGTGTCTGCCACTTTAAGCGTTTCATATTTGTAATATATACAACTTAATTCAGAATGTCAACTTTTTTAAAACACTTTGTTAATAATATTTTTTTTTAAAACGGCCCCCCATCCTATTTCTTTCAATCCCGCTACCTGACAGTTCTATTTCTGCTTCTTAATACTCAGAATATAATAATTTTCATTATGATATAATCTGGCCTGTTATGGTATCAGGAAAAATCAGGAAACTTTTCGAAGCTTATTCTCCCGGATTATTTGAAGAAATAAAAAGAAGAATAGAAAAATCCGAAAAAGATTATGACGGGAATTGTGGTGATTCCAGTTTATGGGAACACACACTTCATGTAACATCCATTGCAATATCAATTGCCGGGGAGGAAAATGTAGAATTGATACCTGTGATAATCACAGCACTATTTCATGACTCTGGAAAATTTATCGGAGGTGAATATCATAATCTGGATATACCTGAGGAAGAGGACAGCATCTCTATTGCTGAAGAAATATTAAACAAATTCATGGTTGAAGAAAGATTGATCCGAACTGTCACAGGATCTCTCAGATCACTTTATAACGAGAAGGCAAAGAAAGATAAGATATCCAATATAATTCATGATGCAGATTTTCTGTCAAAATCAGGCCCTCTGGGAATAGCTGTATATTTTACAAAAAGTGTCCTGAGAAAAAAAAATATTATAAACTGGTTAACCGAATCTGCAAGCAAGGAAATTACTTATGCCAACTATCTGCCCGAAAATATGTTTACAGAAGCCGGTAAAAAATTAGCAGAAAATGATAAAGATTATACTGTCAAA
>JBDLJQ010000060.1:0-19011 GCA_039714255.1 Acidobacteriota bacterium | reverse complement strand
TTCAGTTGGTTAGAACGCTGGCCTGTCACGCCAGAGGCCGCGAGTTCGAGTCTCGTCGGCCCCGCCATTTCCCATTTCGGGGGCGAAATGGGTTCGACAATTTAGATTATGTTGAAGTTGCAGGTTGAGCCGGGTATCTCATAAAAGTGCCCGAAAAAGAAACGCAAACGATTTTGCACTCGCAGCATAAATAATGCTGCCGTTCTGTTCTCCTGATCCTGCAGGGTTAACAGGGCGTCACTTAGCAGGATAAGCCCGTTGAGGCTGCCTTTTGGTTCATCGGGACGAAAATTTTTAAGAGGCTCCTGCAGAGATTTTTGTTTGTTTTTTTATCTGCAGGGCATATAAAAAACACTCTATGTCTGTAGACGCTTCAATTGAGTCTTTTTTGGACGCGGGTTCGATTCCCGCCGCCTCCATTTTAATTAAACAGATGAAAAGAGTTAATTTTTTCCTTATATTGTACCTTTTACCGGTAGCTGTTATTCTATCCCTCAATGTTAATGTGAGGACATTCGATCATTCCGATTTTACCAGAATTGTTTTTGAAGGAGATAGCAGTTTTGCTTATGATACTATATCTGAATCGGCAAAGAGTTTTGTAGTAAGTCTCAATAATAGCAATAAGATCGACCATTTTGAATCTGAACTGAAAAATTCAAAACTTATAAAAAATGTAGAGTATATTAAAGGAAAAACTAATAATGGGAAGAACAGATTCAGAGTGTTAATGAAGGATAACTTCAAAATAAGGAGAAGTTTTGTCCTGGAGGAACCCTTCAGAGTGGTTTTTGATCTTGAGAAAAATGAGAGCGGAAATAATGATTTTGTAAAGGAAAATGAAAATTCCACAAATGCTCCTGAAACTCAGCAGGAGGAAATTACTCCCACTAAAGAACAATCTGATAAAAAGCTTATAATCGATACTGTCTGTATTGATGCCGGCCACGGCGGAAGCGACCTTGGAGCTGTAGGAAGGAGAAATCTCAAAGAGAAGGATATTACCCTTAAGGTTGCAAAAAAACTGAAACGTATTATCGAAAGACAATTGGGGCTGAGGGTCATAATGACAAGAGATTCCGATGTTGAGGTAGCACTTGATTCTCGGGTGGCAAGGGCAAACAATCAGAAAGCCCAGCTCTTCCTCTCTATTCATGTAAATTCTTCCTATAAAAGATCGGCAAGGGGGCCGGAGACATATTTTGTCAGCCTTAAGGCGACTGATAAGGTTTCCTACCAGCTTGCACTGAAAGAAAACAGTTCTTTTAACGGAATGGAAAAACTTCCTGAAGATGATGAATTAAAAATGATCCTCTGGAACATGGCACAGACCGAATATATCAAGGAGTCCAGTAAGCTTGCTGATTATATCCAGTATGAACTCAATATTTTACTGCATACAAAGAACAGAGGTGTGAAACAGGCTCCTTTCAGGGTATTGATGCGTGCATCAATGCCGGCTGTTCTGATCGAGATCGCTTTTATTTCAAATTGGAATGAAGAGAAAAAACTGAAAAACAATTCATTTCTTGATGATGTATCTGCGGCACTATACAGAGGGATTTCAAAATTCATTTATTATTATAACAACAGGTTTAAATGAATAAGAAAGTAATATATATACTGATCGGCCTGGCAATTATTTTCTTTGTTACCTCATTAATTATTTTTTTAAATTCCAGTGGTGTATTCAAAAGAGCTCTGGAAGATAAGAAAGGGGTTCCCGAAGTTGAAGAGGTTGTTAAGAAAAAAAAGAAAGTAAAGATTTTTTTTTTAACAGAAAAATCAGCATATTTCAGGCCGGTTAAATATGAACTGGATATCCCTGAAAATAATACTGAACTATACAGGAACTATCTGGATCTTATGTTTGATGAGGTAAAGGGAAGGATCGCTCCATTCCCGGAAGGTGTTAAATTAAAGAGTTTTTTTCATATAAAAAATAAGAAAATGATAGTTCTCGATTTTAACGAAGAATTATTGATCCGTTTCCCGGGAGGTTCACGAAGTGAGATCGAGTTTATCTATTTTTTCGTTAATAACATATGTTACAATTTTAAAGAGGTAGAAAAAGTTAAATTCCTGGTTTCCGGGAATGAATATAAAACCCTGTCGGGGCATCTGGATATTGAAAATCCATTCTTTCCAAACTTCAGATATATTAGAGATGAACAATAAAGCTATAGGTGTTTTTGATTCAGGGATAGGAGGCCTTACGGTTTACAGGGCCCTGAAAGAAAAAATGCCTCATGAGAAAGTTGTTTATCTTGGCGATACTGCAAGGCTTCCTTACGGTACAAAATCGGCTGAAACGATCATAAAATTTTCAGAGGAAAACTCAAGGTTTCTCCTCTCAAGAAATGTAAAAATAGTGGTCATTGCCTGTAATTCATCATCTTCTTATGCGGTTTCCCACCTCCAGGATTTACTTGATGTGCCAGTATTGGGAGTAATTGATCCCGGGTCGGAAGCAGCTGTCTCACTGGGAAGAAAAAATATAGGGGTTATCGGAACTTCTGCAACAATTTCATCAGGTGCTTATGAGAGATGTATATTGGAAAAAAATCCCGAAGCCAGAATTATTTCCAAAGACTGCCCTCTTTTTGTATCACTTGTGGAAGAGGGATGGGTTGAACATGAAGTGACAAAACTTGTTGTTGAAGAATATCTGCTTCCATTAAAGGAGCGGGGAATTGAGGCCCTGGTACTTGGTTGTACTCATTATCCGGTGTTAAAAAAAGTTATTGGTGATGTACTGGGAGATGATATCAAATTAATTGATTCTGCCGAAACTATGGCGTTAAGGGTTCATACAATCCTGAACAGCCTGGGATGGCTTAGGGAACCTGGTGAGAATGGGGAAGAGGATGAGTTTTTTGTAACAGATTTCCCTGAAAGATTTAAAAAAGTAGGAGAGATCTTCCTCAAAAAGAAGATCAACAACGTCCAAACCGTCGATCTTTAAAATCATATTCCGAGCCCCTTAAGTCCCTTCTCCTGTTACCTGTTCCCGGAGTTAATGTTATTCCTTTAAATTTTCTGCGATTATTTCTGCTATATCCTTGACCTGCATGGTATCTTCTTTTTCTTTGTCTTTGATACCATCGGTGAGCATTGTTGTGCAATAGGGGCAGGAAGTGCAGAGGGTGCCGGTACCGGTCTCCAGTGCTTCTTCTGTCCTTATATGGTTTATCCTTTCACCCTGGTCCTCTTCAGCCCACATCAGGCTTCCCCCGCCTCCACAGCAAAAGCTGTGATTTTTATTGTCCTTCATCTCTATGATTGAAAAACCCGCTTTACTTATGACTTCTCTGGGTTGATCGTATGTGTTGTTATGGCGGCCGAGATAGCATGGGTCATGGTAAGTTACCTGCTCAGTTCCACTCCCCTTTATACTTATCCTTCCCTCCTTTATAAGTTCATTGATAAATTCCGAATGGTGAACAACCTCAGGTATTTTAAATTCTGTCCCTGTCAGGGCTGCTACATCGTTATATTCGTTCCTGAATGTACTCAAACAATGGGGGCAGGTTGTAACGATCTTTTTAAATTTATATTTCATCAGGATTTCAATATTTTGTGTGGCCATCATCTGGAACAGGTATTCGTTCCCCGCCCTCCTGGCTGGATCTCCACAGCAATTTTCTTCACCCCCCAGAACTACATAAGATACTCCCGATTTATTCAGGATAGATACCATTGCTTCTGTGACCTTTTTGTTCCTTTCATCAAAAGAACCTGCGCATCCGACCCAATAGAGTACCTCAGCTTCCTGATTTTCCGCAGCCATGGGCACTTTTAAACCTTCAGTCCACTCTCCCCTAGTTGCTGACCCGAATCCCCATGGATTACTGTTTGTCTCTAAATTCCTGAAGAAATGGTTGAATTCCGGGGGAAACTTTGCCTCCATTAATACTCTGCTCTGTCTCAAACCAATTATTTTCGGTATATGTTCGTTGAGTACCGGGCATACCTCCATGCAGGCTCCACAGGTGGTACAACTCCAGATCTCTTCATCCGAAAATACTCTGTCCATCAGGGGTTTTAAACTGTATTCTGGATCCTTAATTTTTTTCTCACCCTCTGCAAGGAGGTCATCTCTCATTTTTGTAATGATGGTTTTTGGAGATAGTTCTTTGCCGGTCCTCGCTGCCGGGCAATAATCTTCGCATCTTCCGCAGTCTATACAGGCAAACCCGTCAAAAAGATCTTTCCAGCTCAAATCTTCATGAGAGGTCACGCCGAAGGTTTCTGCAGATTCAAGATCAACAGTTTTCAGATAAGAATTGGGTTTTTCACTTTTAAAGGTAATATTCAGAGGGCCCATGAACATATGCATATATTTAGATCTCGGGACATAGAGGATAAAAGCAAATACATTAAGTATGTGAAGCCACCACGAGATTTTAACCGCTATCCATGCTGAAGGTATCCATCCGGCCACAATTTTACCAATAAAAGCGGAACTGTTGTCAAATGTTCTGTGATATGAGATCGATGCTCCTTCGTAAAGAAGGAATGTTAACGTCACGGTTATAAGAAGGGCATATATTATTGCTGATTCCTTTGTTCCGTATGTATAGGATGAATTCCTTACCACATAACGTTTTATTATAAAGAACAGGGTTGCACCAAGGACCATAACAGACATGAAGTCGGCAATTATTACATGAATATTTGATGGGTGTATATTTTTATTAAAACCTTCCAGGATATGAAAAACCGATATTGTATCAAATGTCAGGGAACCGTAAAGGAGGAAGATGTGTGCCAGTCCTGCAAATATTCTCTCTTTTTTTACCGAACAGATGAGCAGGAAAAAATTTGCCACTGCATTGGCAACCCTTTTAAAGGGATTGTTAAACCTCTCTGTATCCTGCCCCAGTTTTACCAGTTTAAATCTCAATACCAGCGGAGTAAAAAAGAAATAGATAGTTAAAATTAATAATATTGAAAATATAAAAGCTTCGATCAAAGTTAACATTGCTGTCTCCCTGTTTTAGAAATTTTTAGTTTAACAAATATATGGAAAGTTGGCAATATTGATCTCTGTGATTTTCAAATATCATTTTAAGGGATGTCTATTGACCCAAAAATAAAAAAATGTTAAATTTAATAACTATATTAACAGAGGTGAAATAATGGTTATAGGCGAGATTGAAAGAAATGAAACAGAAAGGCTCAGAATTGAAGTCAGCAATTATAAGGGCGTTGACTTTATCTCCATCAGGATTTATTACCTGGCAGATAATGGAGAATGGAGGCCCACAAAAAAAGGTATTACTGTTAAACCCGAAAAAGCGGACGAACTTATCGGATTTTTAACAAAGGCCCGTGATAGTAAACCCGGAGAGGAAAAGTAAAAGTATTAATATTCTGAGATCATGAAAGATGTAGCTTTAGAAAAACTGCTCAGGTTCACAAAACAGTTTATTAAGTTGAGAACACTGGGGCACTTGTGGAATGCGTTGAAAAAACTCCACTATGCCGATGTGGCGACACTGATCGAACACCTGAGTAATTCCGAAAAGAAGATTGTATTCAAACTTTTCTTTGACCGGAAACTGGAGCTTTCAAAATTTGCAGAAATTATAAGTGAGATCAAACCGGATGTGGCCGTTGAGATCCTTTCCGAATTTGATTTCAAAAAAATTATTCCGATACTGAATGAATTATCCTCGGATGATGCTGCATCACTGATATCCCTCTTCAGTGAAGATCTGCAGATCGACATCCTGAAAAAGATGAAAAATGAGGATGCAGTGGATGTCCAGGAACAACTTGCTTATCCTGAAGAATCAGCGGGAAGGATAATGTCTTCGGATTTTCTTGCTCTTTCCGACTCAACTACTGCAGCTGATGCTATTTCTGCTATTCAGCTTGCGGGGGAGGAAGTAGAGGTTCCGTTTTACCTGTATGTGATAGATGAGGAGGATAGGCTTACAGGAGTTGTATCACTGAAGCAGCTTATACTTATCAATCCAAAAATAAAACTTAAAGAGATCATGAACAGTGATGTATATAAAGTTGATGCCTATACTGACCAGGAAGAGGTGGCATCGGTGGTGGCAAATTATAACCTTCTGGCAATTCCGGTCATAGATGAACTGGATAAACTGGTGGGAGTAGTTACTGTTGACGATGTTATTGATATTATCCATGATGAAGCCACAGAAGATATCTATAAACTGGCCGGTGTTACCCAGGATTACAGTGTTGATCTTGGTATCACAAAATCGATATCGAAAAGGATCCCATGGCTTTTTTTAAGCCTGTTTACAACTTCTCTCTCTGCAGTTGTTATTTCTGTTTTTAAAGGTACCATTGAACAATTTATCCTCATTGCGGTTTTGATGCATATTGTGCCTGCCATCGGTGGAGTTGTGGGAAACCAGTCGGTAGCAATAATGGTCAGGGAAATAGTTATAGGCCCGTTGGAATGGAAACGATCAAAAAAGATCTTACTTAAAGAACTTTTTGTCAGTTTTGGTTCCGGTATTGCAATTGGTATTATATCAGCACTGATTACCCTTTTTGTTTTTAAAAACTGGTCGATAGGAGCCATTTTTGGTGCAGCGATCGTATTTAACCTGATAATGGGTGCTCTTTTCGGAACCATAATACCTTTACTTCTAAGAAAGATGAAACTGGATCCGGCACTTGCCTCGGGAATTATAGTTACCATGCTGACAGATGTTCTGGGGCTCTTCTTTTTCCTTGGAATTTCAACACTGGTCCTGCTCTGATCTGAAATGCCTTTAGATTCGGCAAGGGCTTTCTCTCTCGGGACTTCCCCTTTCAATGAGCAGGATAAACTTGTACATCTTCTTACAGAAGATAAGGGTATAATTAAAGGAGTAGCCCCGGGTTCCTTAAAAGGGAAGAACCGGTTCGGGCCCATATTTGAACTTTTTACCGAAGGAAATTTTTTTTTCTACAGAAAAGAAGACAGAGATTTTGTCACATTTTCAAAAGGTGACATTATAAAAAGTTATTTTGAAACCGTCTCAAATCCTTCAAATGTTTTTTATTTCTATTTTATTTCAGAAATAATAACAAAATTCGTCCCTTCTGATTTCAGGACCCGGAGGGTTTACAATCTGGTCAAAACTATTCTTGAGAACAGTGAGAAAGGTAAAGAACCGGGTATACTGGTGCTATATTTTATGATATGGATACTCCGGATAGAGGGGATGATGTTCAACCCCGGTTTGTGCTACAATTGTTTTGAAAGAGGGATCGGCAAAGCATGGATAAAAGAGGATTACAGAGGCATTCTCTGTGCTAAATGCAGGAGTGGTGAAAAAACTGCTCTCCATTCTGATGAATTGAATTTTATAAAATGGACAGAGAAGAATTCCGCAGATTCCCTGGATGTATGGATAAAAAAGATTCCCGTAAAAAAACTATTTTTTCTTTTTAAAAAAAAAATAGAACATCATGGTGAAATATCTCTGAAATCTTCCCGGTATCTAAAAGAGCTCAGTTAGAAGGTTGTTTTATTCTTCAGGAATTATCCACAGGTTATTCTTTATTTCAAGCTTTTTGCCGTCAAGATAAACTCCTCTTCCTGAGCCTCCCGGCCTGAAATCTGTAACAATATCCACATGCTGGGCAGATCTGTTTGCTTTCCCCTCATTGTAGTATTTTTCAAGTTCTATATGTTTCTTCGGAGCTCCCGGGTTTTCTACATAACATTCCGGATAACTGTCTCCAATTGCAATATGGAGGGTCCCGCCAACTTTTTCTACAAAAAGAGGATGTTTCAGGGCTGTTTTTAACCCGTTGTTCATTCCCAGGGCAACCTCTCCCAATCTGTGTGAACCTTCATCGGTTTCAATTATCTTTCTGAGAGTGTCAAATTCTTTATCGGCCCTGTAATCAACTATTGTTCCTTTATCGAACTTCAAATATATTCCCTGGATGGTTACACCGTTGTAGTAAACAGGAAGATCGACAAAGATCTCTCCTTCAACTGTATTTGCATCCGGGCTTGTAAAAACCTCTCCATCCGGAAAGTTTCTCTTGCCTGTACATTTAATAATATTTCTGTCGGAAATATCCATCTTCAACTCAAGTAATTTTCCCGAACCCGGTTCCTCCGTCTCTATTCTTATTTTTTTTGTTTTGTTCAGTATATTGTATAAAGGCTCCTCCACTTCATCGAGAAATGCAGGATCGGTAACCGACGCACCGACAACAATATCCGAATATTCCTCAAGTGACATTTCTTCCATATCGGCAAATGCCTGAGTCGGGAATAGTGTGAGGACCCAGTTTTTTGACAAACGGGCCTTCTTGAACGGGAGGTCAGCTCTTGACAATGCTGATGATGTTTTTTCCGGAAGCCCTGCAAACAATTCAGGAGATTCTGATCCGAGGATCTCAATATATTTTGTCATTGATTCATATCTGATCTTGTGCCAGACAGGGGTCCGCTCGATCTGTTCCACACTTCCGTGTTTTGTTATTGATGCTCCCCAGACCTGCCCTCTGTTATTATCCGGAGAAACAATGTTAATATCGGCTATACCGCCGGCTTTAAATATTTTATCCTGAAGGACAGAGATAAGCGGCCATGTTATATGTTCTCCCTTGACCATTACAATGTCTTCCGGAGTTATTCCTCCAAGTGAGTGGTTCAGTATAAAATCGGCCCATTTTTCAAGTTTTTCATTTTCAATTTTCATTTTTTTTACCTCTCTTTTTTTCTGTTAAAATAATAATTCCGGGGAAAATCAGAAGTATATCCCGTAAAAGAAGCAAATAGGGGTCATGGCTTCCTGATCCTGATAATGTAGAGAAACATCCACAATCAAAGTTAAGCCCCCGGATCAGATTTATTGAAATTGCAACTATAAAGATTGCAAGCATTAAAGTTAAAATTGTTGCGGAACCCCTCTTAAAGATCCCCCATATGAGGAATGATCCTGCCATAAGTTCGATCCATGGAAGAAAAAGAGCCAGAGGGTAGATAAATAGATCCGGAAGAAGTTTATAATTGTACAGTATTTTTGCCATGGCGTGGGGGTGCATGATCTTTCCGGATGCAGCATAGATAAAAACAGATCCTAATATTAATCTGCAAACAAGCAATATATATTTGCTGTGAATAAATTTATTCAGTTTGTTTAAAAAGTTCACTCTAATTTTTACTCTGTTCAATATCTTTTCCCTTTGAAATCCACTCTTCTATTCCACCCTCATAGATAAATATATCACCAAACCCCTTGTCAAGGAGGTATAAGGCCAGATCTGCAGAATCTTTGCAATCTTTACTGCTGCAATAGACTATTATAGTTTTTGCCAGTTTTAGAAAGCTGCCCCTTTCCGGAAAAATTTTTTCAAATTCATTTACCGGGAAACTGAATGATCCCGGAATATGGCCGTCCCTGTAACTTTCATATGGCCTTGCATCAAGCAACAATGACCTCTCTTTTGTCATAAGGAATTCCAGCACTTCCAATGAGATAGTGTCAATTTCGGGAAAGATGATCGGTTTATCCTCATTTGGGACATATTTCTTAAAAACAGGTAACGGGGAACCTGAAGAAAAATTGAATATTAGTGATGTACTAACAGAAATTATCAGGATCACCGAAATCTCAATAAATAATTTTTTCATTTTTTGAAAGGTAATAATAGTATTATTTGACCTTTTTTTCAATGAAAAATAGAAATTTTATTTTTGACTGCTTTTTTTTACAGATCTTATCCGGGGTTTACTTTGGGGTCTGTCTCTGGGATAATTCCTTTATGAGAGAAGAATTGTGCCGGATAGTCAAGAACAGGAATCTCGGAGGAAAATATTTCCTGATGGAGATCGAATCTGCATATATTTCCCGGAATTCAAAACCAGGAAATTTTGTAATGCTGGAGGTTTCCGGAAGTAATGATCCTCTTTTAAAGAGGCCTTTTGGAATATTTAATGCGGACTCTGATAATTTTGCTGTATATTATGAGGTTGTTGGGAAGGGGAGTGAACTTTTATCAAAAAAAAGAAGCGGAGACAGCCTTATGGTGGTAGGGCCTCTCGGAAACTTCTTCCCTGAAACGGAGGGAAAAAATTTATTACTTATTGCCGGCGGAAGGGGGATAGTACCTCTGAACTATGTACTTAACTTTTTTCCGGAAAAGAAAAATATTTCACTCCTTTACGGGGCACGAAGCAGTAATGATCTTAATTTTGATGAAGATCTTAAAAAAATAGGAATTAAAGATATTTATTTTTATACAGATGACGGAAGTAAATATAAAAAGGGATTTGTTACCGAAGATGTGAAGAATATAATTTTAAACGATAATATTGATCTTACTTTTTCCTGCGGGCCGGATGTTATGCTTGAAGCTCTGGCAAAAAAGATCAACGATCTTAAAACTGAGAACTATGTGTCTCTTGAAGCATATATGGGATGCGGTTTCGGGATATGTCACAGCTGTGTTGTTGAAGATAATATTGGCGGGTATAAAAAAGTATGTACCGACGGCCCTGTTTTTAAGATGGAGGATATCGGATGGCAGACCTGACAGCAGACCTCGGTTTTATAAAACTTAAGAATCCTGTTATCCCTGCTTCCGGAACATTCGGATATGGAGAAGAGTTTTCCCACTTTTATGATCTTGATGATCTGGGGGCATTTGTTATGAAAGGTGTTTATATGGAACCCCGTGCCGGGAATCCTCCCCCCAGGTTACTTGAAACTCCTTCCGGCCTGCTGAATTCCATCGGCCTTGCCGGCCCCGGAGCGAAAGGGTTAAAAAAAATAGTAAAAAGGGTAGCTGAGTCTACCGATACTCCCATAATCATCAATGTATGCGGCGGTTCTGATGAAGAATATCTTCAGGTAGCTGAAATATTTGATGAGATGGAAGAGGTTGCGCTTCTGGAACTGAATATTTCCTGCCCTAACGTAAGGGAGGGGGGAAGCTGCCCTGCCCAGAATGATAAACATACATACAGGGTGGTAAAACTTATAAAAGATAATGTGAGGAAACCGCTAATAGTGAAACTGTCTCCCAATGTTTCCAATATTGCCTCCATTGCAATTTCAGCGGAGGAGGCCGGGGCAGATGCAATTTCTGTTGTTAATACATTTCTGGGGCTTGCACTGGATATTGAAAAAAAGAAACCGGTTTTTAAAAATTTTTTTGCCGGATTATCAGGACCTGCAATTAAACCCCTTGCCCTGAAAATTGTCTGGGAAGTAGCTTCTGCAGTAAATATTCCGGTGATCGGAATGGGGGGGATAAGTTCAGGAAGAGATGTTCTTGAATTTATACTGGCAGGCGCTTTTGCTGTTCAGACCGGAACCATTAATATGGTTGAACCTTCAGCTTCGGTGAGGATAATAAGGGAAGTTGCTGAGTTAATGGACGGATTAAAAATAAATAAGCTTGAAGATATCAGGGGGAGGTTGGAATAATGAGAGATAGAATAATTATAGCTCTTGATTTTGACAGGTTTGAAGTTGCAAAAAACCTTGTTGGAAAATTGGAAGATGCCGTTTTTTTTAAAGTGGGGCTTCAGGCTTATATAAAGTATGGTGATCAAATCCTTACTTATTTAAAAAAAAAAAAAAAAAAAATATTTCTTGACCTGAAATTTAAGGATATTCCAAACACAGTCTTCTGGGCAGTAAAATCTTCACTTAAATATGATCCGGATTTTCTTACAATACATCTCAGCGGTGGAAGGGAAATGGTGGAAAAGGCAATATTGGCAGCATCGGAAAAACCGGGACTGAAAGTTCTGGGAGTTACTGTCCTTACATCTCTCGGTGATGAAGATCTGAAAGAGACGGGGGTCAGCCTCGATACAGAAAGTGCAGTACTAAAACTTTGTGAAATGGGGATAAAGGCCGGATTAACTTCATTTGTCTGTTCACCGAAGGAGATTGAACCGATCAAAAAAAACTTCGGCAGGGATATAACACTTGTAACTCCCGGAATAAGGCCAAAGTGGGCATCAGGAAAGGGAGATCAGAAACGGGTCTTTACCCCCGAAATGGCTGTTGAAGCAGGATCAGATTATATTGTTGTAGGAAGGCCGATCACCGCAAGTAAAGATCCGGTTGGAGCATTCGGAGTTATCCTTAACGAAATTACCTCACTATAATTAATACCGGATTCTTTATATCAAGGTATTTACCTGCAACCCGTTTTACATCACTGAGTTTTACATTTTTCAGGTCATCCAGAGCTTTCTGATCGTTTTTTATGTTTCCTGAGAAATAGAGTGAATATCCCAGATAATATGCCCTGTTAATACTTGAAAGCCTTCTGAACATCATTCTTCCCAAATACATATTAACAAGTCTGGTTAATTCTCCCTCATTTATGGAGTTCATTATCTTTTTGTTGAAGAATCCGGGATAGATAGGGATAAGTTTGTCAACATTATGAGGGCGGGTTCCCATTTTGATGAAGAAAAGGGCCCTGTTGTTAACCAAGCTGATACCTGCACTCATTCTGTATGCCATCCCTCTCTTTTCCCTTATGTCAAAAACGATCTTATCTGAAAGGATCAGCGACAATGCTTTGAGGGCAGGAACATCATTTCTGTCGACCTCTTTTGTAAATCCCCAGAGAAGGTTTGACCTTTTCCCGCCGCCTTTTTGATCGATCTTTACTTCTTTTTCCCGGGTTTTCAGTATATTAACAAATGGTGCCGGTTTTTCCGAAGATTTTGTGAAACAATCGGAATAAAGTTTATCTATCTTTGCCGGTTCGGCCGGAGAAACAACGGAAATAATCATATTTTCCGGTTTAAAATATTCTTTCCTGAATTGGATGAAATTTTCATATGTGATCTTTTTCTTTTTTGCGGAATATTCGTTCTCTTCGAAAATCTCTTTTTTATAAAGTTTTTCAAAAACTTTTTTTGCCATACTGTCCGGCCCCATCATCATTCCCGGAGAGTGTCCCAACCTTTTCTGTGTCCGTTCAAACTCTCCTTTTGAGGGGTTAAAAGCCTTCATTTTTCCCTTTATGAAATTAATAACTGCCGGAACATTATCAGCCAGAGCTTCAACTCTGATATACCCGAAATCCGGATTAAGATAAATATCATCCATGGGAAAATATGGGTTATCTTTGACCTTGAATGTTAATCCGAAAGAGGAAGACTCCTCTCTGCTCTTTTTCGATTTTAATACATCCCCGAAGATACTATGAAGGATATTTGACGCATCGGCTCCATATTTGTGTTCAAAATATGCTTTGTGTTTTACCAGATAATGAATTGCAAGGAGGTTTGTTCCTCCGTTGTTTACAGCTATCAGGGATTTTCCTGTATTTTTATCTGCAAAAACCCTGGCCTCCTTCTTTTTGCTCTCCTTTTTTTCACCTTTCTCCCCTGAAGTATGCTGGATAATGGTCACCGGAGGAGTGTCGAGCTTTATACTCTTAAGTTCATCGGCTGCCTGCTGAAAGTTTTCACCGCTATAAGAAGCAAGGACAGAGTTTATCCCGTAAACAGCAAAATTATAGGCATTGTATATTCCGAACATATGGGGTTTTTCAATATTTTTAAGAAAGTTGGTCCTTGCTCTGGGTATCTCGGCAAGAACAACATTGGGGTCAGGAGAGAGGTCTTGAGAACTAAGCATCTTTTTTATCAGGCCTGATATTTTATTGTAATCGCCACTCTTTTTAAATATAACTTTTGCTTCTATAAAGTTTTTTACCGGAGTTGCATAGGATGTCAATTTTAAAGATTTTATCATGTCTGGTGAATCAGCTTTTAAAGCTTTTTCTATCTCTTTTCCCCTCTTCTTCAGAACGGTTTCCACCATTTTCAAGTGAACAGGGGTCAGTATCTTTTTTATCTCAAAAAATTGATGGAAGACCGGATCCTTTCCGTTATAGAATCTGTGAAAAACTTTTTCTTCCTTAAATGTTTCTTTAACCTTTGAAAATCCTGTGTTCCATGAAGGTATCTCCTTCTGAACCGGATTTCCGGCCTTTGCTTTTCCGTATATTTTTTTTATACTTTCCAGCATTTTTTTTGTTTCAAAATTTCCCACAACGCTCATTATCATGTTGTTTGGTATATAGTTGTTCTTGTAGAATTCATAAACATCATTACGTGTCATTCCCTCGATCGTTGAATAGGTCCCGAGAGTAGGGAGCGAAAGTGCATGCCCTTTGAAAAGTGAAGAGATAATATTTCTATCCATCTGTTCCCTCGGTTCAGCAAGGCTTTTTGAGATCTCTTCAAGTACTATCCCTTTCTCTTTCCTGAACTTTTTCACCGGAAGGGTTGAGTTAAAAAGCATATCAGCCTGGATTTCCATCCCTTTTTCAAAATGTTCAGAAGGAGTTACCATCATATAATTTGTAAAATATTCGGAAGTGTTAGCATTGTTGTATCCGCCAATTTTATCTGTATCATCATACAATTCTTTCTGTGTTCTTGATTTTGTACCGTTAAACAAAAGGTGTTCAAGCATATGACTCATTCCGCTGGATGCAAATGTTTCATAAGCGGAACCAACCTTTACAACAACATTTGATCCGATCATCGGGAGTAAATGGTTCTCGATAAGAAGTACCTCCATCCCGTTATCAAGTTTGTGGATCGAAACTCCCTCGGGAAGAGGTGTAATATTTCCTCCACTTAAAAAATTAACAAGAATTAAACCAGAAATGATCATTAATAATGATATTTTTTTTGACATAAAATAACTCCTTTTTTTATTGTTTTATTTTAACTATACGCAACTAGCCGGATTTAGTTTTTTTTGTTACTAAACTAATAAAAATAACTGCCAGAGTGGAAAATATAAATGCAGGTATAAGTTCATAAATTCCGGTTGGTGTTTTGAGGTATAATTTCCAAAGGATCGTAATTGCTGTGCCGGTAATCATTCCGGCGGCGATTCCCTCTCTGGTAGTTCTCTTCCAGTAAAGGGAGAGGATCAGTGTCGGGCCGAATGATGCTCCCAATCCTCCCCAGGCAAAAAGGACCAGCCAGAAGATATAATCCTGTGCATAATAAGCAAGGATCATTGCTGCAATTCCGGAAAAAAGGACCACATACCTGCTTAGCAGCAGTTTGTCTCTTTCATTTATTATTTTATCTTTTTTTAATATTTTTTCATAAATATCCCGGACAAATGTTGAAGCCACCACCAGAAGCTGGGAATCAGCGGTTGAAAGAATTGCTGCAAATATTCCTCCTATAATTATCCCGTAAAGTACAGGGCCGAAATATTCTGATGCCAGTACAAGATAAACCATCTCATGGTTTGAATCTGGCAGGTTTTCAACCGCCGGGATCAAAGCTTTTCCGAGGAGGCCTATAAATATTGCTCCCCATGCCATTATTATATTCCAGGCTGTACCGATCACGGAAGAAAGCCTCAGTTTGTCTGGATCGTCTATGGACATATATCTGACTATAATGTGCGGCTGTCCGGGAGAACCTAACCCGATTCCCAGATATCCGACAAAAACACCGGCGGCAAGAGAAAAGGGATCTATCAGGGAAGGATTTAATTTTTCAAGGGTTTCAAGGAGAACGTTAAGCCCCCCGATCTTTATTAATCCTATGATGGGGAAAACAACAAGCCCGATAAGCATTATAACCGCTCTTACCACATCGTTGTATGCAACAGCAATATAGCCACCTAAAACCATATAAACGAGTATTAATAATGCTGAAATTATCAGAGACAGAATAAGTGGAAGGTTCATGGCTGTACTTAATGCTTTCGCCCCTGCATTGAATTGAGCGGCAACATAAGCGGTCATGAAAATTGCTATAATTAAGGATCCTGTTATTCTAAGGAAATGAGAATTATCTTTAAATCTTGATTCAAAATAATCAAGGATCGTTAGAGAACCGAATTCGCCTGTGAGATGTCTCAATTTTCTCCCCAGATATATAAACTGCAGCATCTCTACAACTATATAACCCACTACTGCCCAGACTGCACTTGTTCCCCTCAGGTAGGCGATACCGCTAAGGCCAAGTACAAGCCAGGAAGAACGGCCTGATGAAACAGCGGATAATGCAACTACAAATTTATCCATGCCTCTTCCCCCCACAAAAAAATCTGCCTGGTTCTTTGTTCTTCTCATGGCAATTATACCGATGAAAACAGGGAGAGTAAGGGTGAAAATAAAAACTGCCAATGCAACAGGATCGCTTAATTTGTGATAAAGTTCCATAAATTATTCCTCACCATTTTTATTTTTTGAGAATTTAAAAATTACCAGGGACAGAATTATTATTACAACCGGAAGTATAATCAAAACAAAGATAGGTCCGCTCATTTTTTCACCTCTCCCAAAATTTAAAACATAAAAAAAAAAAAATCAAAAGATTTTAGAAGATTATTGAGAATATGACAAAAATTTGTGAAGTTGGTTTTTATCCCTCGGAGATAATTTTGAATAATATTTTTCTTTTAAAAAATTTAAAAGTTTTCCGGCTTCCTCTTTTCTGCCCAGTTCGATCAGTGTTATACCCAGATTAAAATAAACCTGAATAAAATCCTGTTTGTTCTTCAGGGCTCTTTTCCAGTAAATAATTGCCTGTTCCTTATTACCACTGAATCTGTATGCGGCACCAAGTCCGTTCAGAGCTGAGGGCAGGTCCGGGTTAAGGCTCAGTGCCTGTTTAAAACCTGAAATCGCTTTATCTAATAGATCGGAATTTCTGCTTTTTAAAAATTGAGTCAGATACAGAGTGCCCATGTTGTTGAATAACTGAGGATTGGTTTTTTCAGTGTCAAGGGCTTTAAGATAAGACTCAAGGGCTTTGTCCGGTTGCCGTCCTTTAAAATATGCAATGCCCAGATAGTGCCAGGCTTCTCCACTGTTTTTATCCTCTTTCAGAACTTCCAGTAAATAATTTTTCCCCTGAATGAAACGGTTGTCTGCTACCAGCAGAATTCCATATCTCAGTTTTAATTCCCGGTTTTCCGGATTTTTGCCCAATCCTTCTTCGATAATAGTGATACCGGCTTTTATCCGGTTTGTTTTGTGAAAGATCTCAGACATATGGAGAATGGCTGCAATATTATCGGGGCGTTCTTTTTTAACTTCCATATAAAGTTTGAGAGCTTCATTATATTTTCCGTTCTTTGATAATTTTCTTGCTCTGGTCAATTTCTGCTGAATGGGAAGGAGTACTTTCAGATCATCTTCTCTGGTAAACCTGGCTTTTTTCTTCTGAACTATCCCGGTCAGATATCCGAATGATTTGAGCTTTTTTAATGCTGTTGGATCTATCTCTTTTCTGGAAAGGTTGCTGTATTTACCGGAAAGTTTCTCTTTAAGTGAATTAAGAACTCTATAGAGCCCTGTTATATTAACTCTGGATATTATATTTTTTTTCTCCCTGAAGTCATTTTTCAGGTCATAAAGTTCTTTGATCGGCAGGTCGATGAATTTTCTGTCCTTTGTTATATAACCTTCAAGGGGGGCCCAGCCTTTACTATGGTAAGCAGATTTTGCCTCAATATAAATTGGAATTTCCTCTGTAACTTTATTCTGTATTAACGGGATCAATGATCTCCCCTGAATATCTCCCGGGGTTTTGATCCCGGCCAGGTCACATATTGTCGGGAATATATCAATATGGGAAACATTATTTTTTATTATTGCGGGTTTCAGTGAATTGTTATAGATAATAAGCGGGATATGGATGGTTTCGTTATATGCAAAATATCCATGTTCGGTCTCACCGTGATCACCCAGTGCCTCTCCGTGGTCACCCGTTATTACTATTGTTGTGTTTTCCATCAATCCCTTTTTTGTCAGATAATCAAACAGATATCCCAATTGTGAGTCCATATAAGCAACTTCACCGGAATAGAGGTCGTTATTGTATCTGCTTTTAAAAGGCTCAGGCGGATCATATGGTGTATGGGGGTCCCAGAGATGTACCCAGAGGAACCAGGGTTTATCTCTCTTTTTAAGCCAGTTGACTGACGGAACTATTACATCCCGGGCGATCAGTTCATTACTTTTCTCAGGTTCAGAATAAAGGTCGAATCCCTGGTTCAGTTTAAAATATTTGCTCAGCACAAAGGAGCCGACAAACGCACCGGTATCGTATCCGTAACTTTTAAGATGTTCCGCCAGGGTGAGAAATTTGTCATCAAGGCGAAATCTGTTGTTATCACTTATGCCATGAAAAAGGGGTGTGGTTCCCGTAAGAATATTGGTATGTGAAGGCAGGGTAAGAGGTGTATGGGCAAATGCTCTTTTAAAGATGATACTTTTTTTTCCCAGTTTGTCAATGTTGGGTGTTTTTACAAATTTTTTTGTATGAATACCGATACGGTCAAACCTTATGGTGTCAATGGTAACGAGGAGGATATTTTGTCCTTTCCCCTTCCCCGGTGATACTACAGTTAAAGATAGTAGTAATGTTAGTGCTAAAAATATATTTCTGCTCATTTTTCCTGAACAAATTATATCATAATTTTTGTTGCCGCTTTAATTATATTTCCGGATTTTATTATAAATATGTAAAAAATACGGAAAATTGTACGGGTTTTAATATTTTAGACTCTAATTCATCTTTTTGAAGTTAAAATTCAATAATTTGAATTTTAACTTCAATTATATATACAAAAACAAGTTGTATCGGGCATAAATCCAGTTGGAAACTATATTGCTATATTAATAATGTAAAAACCATAGGAGGTTTATATGAAAAAGTTATTCACAATGCTTCTTGCAGTTGTGGTCCTTTCAGGGCTTACATTTGCACAGGGAGCATCATCAGACATCTACGGCACAGTTGTACTGCCTGATGGATCAGCTATTCCCGGAGTAGCAGTAACATTAACCGGTGAGGTTATCGGTAAAAAGGTTGCAGTTACTTCAGAACAGGGACATTTCAGATTCCTGAAACTCCCTCCGGGTGTTGTTGAATTAAAGTTTGAACTGGAAGGGTTCAAAACTGTAATTCAGAAAGCTATCAGAATGTACGTTGGTAAGAACAAAACTTTTAATGTACAGATGGAAACAACCAAGTTGAAAGAGGTTGTGGAA
>JBDLJQ010000059.1:0-19171 GCA_039714255.1 Acidobacteriota bacterium | reverse complement strand
ATCATCAATTGAATCATCCAGAATAGAAATTATTGAAGAATATGATGAACCACAGGGTAATGATGACAAGATATATCTGACCGAAAGTGAAACAGGTGTTTTAAAATACATTAATGGCGAAAATTCAGTATTAAACCTTGTTGAAATGGGGCTGTTCAATAAATATAAAGTATACAAAAGCATCTACAACCTTAAAAAAAAGGGGATTATTCAACCAAAAGAAACGGATACAGAACTTGAAATTGAACGGGAACTGCTTATAAGCAGCGAATCAAGCAATCATGCAAAGATCAATATAACCCTGATAAGCTCTCTGGTCCTGTTGATCATTATATTTTTTGCGTCAATTTTTAAACCTAACAAACCCTTTAATTCTGAAAATATTATTTACAATAAAACTATAATTGAAAAATTTATTAACAAAACCAAATAGATTAAATGAACAAATGGAAAAAAGCAGAAATAATGTTATTACAATTGGAAATTTTGATGGAATTCATTTAGGCCACCGGGAAATAATAAAAACTGCTGAAAGAATTTCTTCAGGAAAAAAAAAAGGCCTTATTTTAATTACATTTACTCCGAATCCCAAACTGTTTTTTAAAAGAATAAAAAAACTTATATTTACGGATAAGCAAAAATCAGAAATTTTCAGTTCAATGAATATTGAAAGGGTAGAGTATCTGAATTTTTTTGATATATATAAATTAAAGGGTAATGAATTTATAAAAAATTTTCTGATTGAAAAATTTTCTATGGAATATCTTGTGGTTGGAGAAAATTTCAAGCTGGGGAAAGAAAGAGAGTGTGATATAAAAAAACTCAAGGATATGGAGAATGAACTAAATTTTTCATTAATAGTTGTACCTTCAGTAAAATTAGAAGGTGAGAAGATATCCAGTACAATAATAAGAGAACATTTATCTAATGGAAACATTGAAAAAGCAAATGTTATGCTTGGTAGAAGATTTTTTATTGAAGGTGATATAATTACCGGTGATAAACTAGGCAGAAAGTTAGGATTTCCGACAATAAATCTGCTGGAAATTTCAACAATACTTGCAAATGGGGTTTATGAGACTGAGACTGAAATAGAAGATACAGTCTTTGATTCAATAACATATATTGGAGCCAGCCCGACTTTAAAAAATGGGGAAATAATTGTTGAAACTCATATCTTCAATTTTAACCACGATGTTTACGGGAAAAAAGCAAAGATTTATTTTAAGAAAAAAACCAGAAATGAAATAAAGTTTACTTCCGAAAAAAAATTAATTGAACAGATAAAAAAGGATATAACAGGAATAAAGGTTGACAAAAAACCACTTTTTTGATAATGATACACTTAACTTTTATAGTTGAAAATTTATTAAGATATATTGAATTATCAAATAAAAGAAATATCTTTATTATATTAACAGGAGACCTAAATGACAAAAGAAGTTCAAAAAGAGACTAAAAAAAAATCTGCAAAAAATAATTCTAATAAGAAAAAAGAGAATATTGAAAAAAAAATACCAAAAAAAACAGATAATAAACCATCTGTAAAAGAAACTATAAAAAAGATATCACTAATAATTCCAAGGAAAGATATTGATAAAAAATTTGAGGAAACCGTAGATCATTACAGCTCAGAGATCAAAATGCCCGGGTTTAGAAAAGGAAAAGTTCCGGTTGATGTGATAAAGAAAAAATATAAGGAAGTTATAAACGATGAGGTAGTGAACAAACTTATTGAAGAATACACATTTAAAGAAATAAAGGAAAAGAACATAAAAATAGCATCTAATCCTGTTATAGAGAGTTTTGAATTCAAGGATGGCAAAGATCTTAAGGCTGAAGTTAAATTAGAGCTTTTACCTGAAGTAATAATTCCCGAGATCAAAGGGTTGGAAGTTAAAGTAGAGAAGGAAAAAATTAAAGTTGATGAGTTTAATGAAAAGAAACAGATAGATGCCATACTCGAATCCAATAAAAGAAAAAAACCTGCAAATGAGAGAGAAATAAAAGATGGTGATTTTATTGAATTTAAAATCCAGTCTCAATTTGCTGATACAAAAAGGATGATGCCAAAAAATAGTTCACAGTTTGAAGTTAAAAAAGATAACGAATATGAAATTAATGACCTCTATAAAGAGATTATAGGCAAAAAAAAGGGAGATAAGCTGAACTTTACCAGAACTTATTCCAAAGATTCAATAAAAAAAAGCTGGAGCGGAAAAAAAATCAACCACTTGATCGAGATATCTGAAGTATATGAATTCTCTAAACCTGAATTTGATGAAGAATTCATAAAATCAATTGGATTTGAGAATGAAAAAAAATTCAAAGAAAAAATGAAAGAAGAATATCTAAAACAAACAGAGAAAAATAAAGATGAAATAATTATTGCTGAAATAAGAGATAAGCTTATTGAATTATGTGAATTTAATGTTCCGGGAGCATTTGTAGAACAGGAACTACAGAGAACAACAGGCCAATATGGACAAATATTAATGTCACTTCCGGAAGATAAAAGGAATGAGTATTTAAATTCCATGAGAGCAAATGCCGAACAATCAATAAAATTCTCATTTATAATTGAAGAAATAAAAAAGAAATATGAAATTAAAGTCCTGAATGAAGATATGGAAAAGGAATATAAAATAATTGCCGAAGCAAATAATGTTGATATAAAAGAAGTAAGAAAGTATTATTTAAAGAAAGAGAATAAAGAATCCTTAACTGAAAATATGGAAAGAAATAAAGCATTAGAATTTTTGAAAAATAATATCAGTATAAAAGAGGTGTAAAATGGCATTAATTCCTGTTGTAGTTGAACAAAGTGGTAATACCGAAAGAGCCTATGATATTTATTCAAGGTTACTAAAGGATGGTATTATATTTTTAGGTTCACCAATAGATGATAATGTTGCAAATGTTGTTATAGCACAGCTTCTTTTTCTGGAAGCTGAAGATCCTGAAAAGGATATATCAATTTATATAAATTCGCCGGGAGGTATTGTTACTTCAGGTATGGCTATTTACGACACAATGAGATTTATAAGAAATGATATAGTAACGATTTGTATTGGACAGGCCGCATCCATGGCTGCAATAATTCTTGGTGCAGGAACTAAAAACAAAAGATTTGCTCTTCCAAATTCAAAAGTAATGATACATCAACCGCTGGGCGGTTTTGAGGGACAGGCAACCGATGTAATTATTCAGGCTACTGAGATCAAAAAAATCAAAGATAAAATTATAAATATATTATCAGATCAAACCGGAAAGAAGAAGAATGAGATCGCTGTAGATATTGAAAGAGATTATTTTATGAACTCTGAAGAAGCAAAAAAATACGGAATAATTGATAATGTTATAACAGAAAGAAAAAATATCGGGAAAGATAAAAAATGAATAATGAAATAAAGAATAGTGCAAACTGCAGTTTTTGCGGTATCTCCCAGTCCGAATCTTATAAATTGATAGCTGGAAAACATGGGGCGTTTATATGTGATAATTGTACGAAGACGGCTTATAACCTGATTTTTAACGGAAAAGATCAGAAAAATGTAAATGTAAAGAAACAAAAACAAAAAAAGAATCTTACTCCTGTTGAGATCAAAAAAAAACTTGACAATTATATAATATCTCAGGATCTTGCAAAAAAAAAACTTTCTGTAGCAGTTCATAACCA
The DNA here is from genome assembly GCA_039714255.1 of Acidobacteriota bacterium. GTDB lineage: Bacteria > Acidobacteriota > Aminicenantia > UBA2199 > UBA2199 > UBA647. Next base: position 15,492 of record JBDLJQ010000059.1, on the reverse strand, counting down.
TTATAAAAGAATTGACAATGTAACTAATGAAGATATTGAAATTAAAAAAAGTAATGTAATGCTTATTGGCCCAACGGGTACGGGAAAAACACTTCTGGCGGAAACTCTGGCAAAAATACTTGATGTACCTTTCGCAATTGCCGATGCAACTACTTTAACAGAAGCAGGATATGTTGGAGAGGATGTAGAGAATATATTATTAAAACTCTATCAGGCTGCAGGTGAAGATATTGAATTGACACAACGAGGCATTATTTATATAGATGAGATAGATAAAATATCCAGAAAGAGTGAAAACGTTTCTATTACAAGAGATGTTTCCGGAGAAGGTGTTCAACAGGCATTATTGAAAATAGTTGAAGGTACTGTCGCCAACGTTCCTCCACTTGGTGGAAGGAAACATCCTTATCAGGATTTTTTAAAGATTGATACAAAGAATATATTATTTATTGCAGGAGGTGCTTTTGTGGGCCTCGATAAAATCATAAAAAAAAGAATGAAAAAAAATATTATTGGATTTGGTTCTTCATTAAAAAAAGACTCTGTTCAAAATAAAGAAATATTTGAAAATGTTCATACGGAAGATCTTATTAAATACGGATTAATTCCCGAGCTTGTTGGAAGATTCCCGGTTTCCAGTATATTAAAGGAACTTTCCAAGGATGATTTAAAAAGAATCCTTACAGAGCCTAAAAATGCTATAACAAAACAATTCAAATCTTTGTTTAAAATAGATGGTATAGATCTTGAGTTTTCCAGTGAAGTTCTTGAGAAAATAACAGAAGAAGCAGAGAAAAGGGGTGTCGGAGCCAGAGGATTAAGAGCAATATTTGAAGAGCTGATGCTTGATCTTATGTATGAACCTCCTAAGAAAAAGGGGAATAATAAGCTGATTGTGGATTTTAAATATTTAAAAGATAAAAAATGGATAGCCTGAAGAATAAAATAATTGATGTACCTCTCATTCCCCTCAGGGAACTTGTACCTTTTCCATCAACAATAATTCCTATCCTTGTTGGAAGGGGGAGATCAATTAATGCATTAAATTTTTCAAAAAAACAACATGATAATTATCTGTTTTTGGCGGTACAGAAAAATCAAATCACTGATAATCCTGAACCTGGTGAGATAAATCGTATTGGAATAATTGCTAAGATCGAAAAATCAATAGAACAAAAAAATGGCAGCCACAGAGTAATAATTCATGGAATAGTAAGAGGTAAGGTTTTATCCTATGTGAAAAATAATGATTATTTTCTTGTAAGGGTCAAATCTCTGGAAGATAATCATGAAAATATTGAAAAGAACAATTCAATTGATATGGACCTTATCAAATTGTTTGAAGAATATCTCAGTTATAAAAAATTCAAGATTCAGGGAATTATAGAAAAACTCGAAACAAACCATCTGTCTGAAATTACAAATATAATATCATCAATCGTGAATGTTTCGCTTCCTGTTAAACAATCATTACTTGAAGAATCAGATGTATATGAAAGGGGAATAAAACTTCTGAATATATTAAAAAAAGAAATTTTCAAACTAACTTCGATGCCTGGCCAGAAACACAAGGGAAGGGAAGAACCTTCTGAAAGTGATATAGATGAATATCGGAGAAAGATCAATGACACTGACCTCCCTGAAAATATTAAAAAGAGTGCTTTAAAAGAACTTGAAAGATTTGAAATGATGCCTCCCTATTCAGCAGAAAGTACTGTTTCAAGAACATATCTTGACTGGCTTTTAATAATACCCTGGAAAAAAATAAAAAAAGATACTGCCGATCTTAAAAAAGCTTCAAAAATTCTGGATGAAGACCATTATGGTTTGGCAAAGGTAAAAGACAGAATACTTGATTATCTGGCCGTAAAACAGATAAATAAAAATTCAATTGGTGAGATCCTTTGTTTTATAGGGCCTCCGGGAGTTGGGAAAAGTTCACTGTCAAAATCTATTGCAAGGGCATTGGACAGGCCATTTGTAAGGGTATCTCTTGGAGGAGTAAAAGATGAAGCAGAGATCAGAGGCCACAGAAGGACTTATATAGGTTCATATCCGGGCCAGATCGTAAAAGGATTAAAAAAAGCAAAATATATGAATCCTGTATTTTTACTGGATGAAATTGACAAATTGAGTTCAGATTTCAGAGGTGATCCTGCATCAGCTTTACTTGAAGTTCTTGATCCGGAGCAAAACTTTGAATTTGTGGACCATTATCTGGACCTTGAAGTAGACCTTTCCAGAGTATTTTTTATAACAACAGCAAATACGATTGAAAATATACCTCCTGCTCTGAAAGACAGGATGGAAATAATTGAAATTTCAGGATATACCCAGATGGAAAAACTTCAAATTGCAAAAAATTTTTTATTAAAAAAACAAGCTGAAAAAAACGGGTTAAAGCTGGATGATTTTAAAATTAATGATAAGATAATTCATGATATCATAAATGGATATACACGTGAATCAGGTGTTAGAAACCTGGAAAGACAGCTGGGGATGGTAATAAGGAAAATAGCAAGAAATTTTGTTGAGAACGGTAAAGTTGAGAAAAATAAAGAAAATTTTAATTTAAAGCAGGAGCATCTTCAAAAATTCCTTGGGGTACCAAAATATTCTGATCTGAAAATACTTAAAGAAGGTGAAGTCGGAGTATCTATAGGAATGGCATGGACCCCTTTTGGGGGAGACCTTTTGATCATAGAATCAAGGTTTATTAAAGGTAAGGGAGAACTGATATTAACAGGAAGGCTGGGTGAGGTAATGAAGGAATCTTCTTCTGCTGCATTAAGTTATACAAAACTAAAATTATATGAAATGGAGTTCGATATTGACTCTCTTGAAGAGTATAATATCCACCTTCATATTCCACAGGGAGCTGTTCCTAAAGAGGGGCCATCGGCAGGTGTGACACTTGCAGTTGCATTAATATCTCTGCTCACAGGAATTAAGGTAAAAGCAAATTATGCAATAACGGGAGAGATAACTTTAAGAGGAAAAATTCTGCCTGTAGGAGGAATAAAGGAAAAAATAATTGCAGCACACAGATATGGGGTGAAGAATGTAATAATTCCTACAGATAATAAAAGAGATTACATTGAAGATATTCCTGAGGAAATCAAAAAGAATATGAATGTATATTTTGCAGATGATATGGATATATTACTTGATATAATCCTTGAGCAGCCTATTAAAATAAAAAATATAAAAAGTAAAATAATAAAACCTTTTTTAAACTCAAATATTCAATAGGGCTTATGTTTTTTGCCCGTAGTTATAATTTTAAATAGAAAATGATAATAAAAGACATAAAATTAGTAAAAACATCTTTTGTTCCGAAAGAATTACTTATGGATGATATCCCTAAAATTGTTTTTATCGGGAGATCTAATGTTGGAAAATCATCTCTTATCAACAAATTGATGAAAAGAAAAAAATTGGCCAAAACCAGTTCAAAACCCGGAAAGACCATAAGTATTAACTATTACCTTGTTAATGATATGTTCTACTTTGTTGACCTCCCCGGCTATGGATATTCAAAAATCTCAAAAAATGATAAATTAAGGGTAAATGAATTAATTAACGCATTTTTCAGGAAAACTCCGGTAATTAAATTAATATTAATACTTGTTGATTCCCGTCACGGGTTCATGAAAACTGACATAGAAGCTTTGTCCGGAATTATTGAAAAAGATTTTAAAATATTGACAATTTTCACTAAAAGTGATAAATTATCAAATTCAGTTTTAAATAATCAATTAAAAAAACATCAAAAAGAATTTGATTTAAAAGCAATTCCATTCTCAATAAAAATTGAAAATGGTGAATTAAGCATTTTAGGTCATATTAATAATGCATTAAAGGAGTAAAAATGTATTCATTAAAAGAACTGCAATCCATGAATGTAACTGATTTGAAAAAAGTTGTAAAAGAATTCAATCTTGAAGATAATGATATTAAAGATAAGAGCTCATTATTTTTTAAAATACTAAGTGCACAGGCTAGTGCAAATGGAAAATTATTTGCAGAAGGTGTGATAGATATTCACTCTGACGGGTATGGTTTCTTACGGTTTCAGGAATATTCATATCTTTCAAGCTCTGAAGATATATATGTTTCACCTTCTCAGGTAAATAAATTTGACCTTAGGACAGGAGACACTATTTCCGGTTCTGTAAGGCCTCCAAAAGGCGGTGAAAAATATTTTGCACTTTTAAGTGTTGAGGCAGTGAACTCAGAGGATCCTGAGTATGTTCTAAAACTCAGAAAGGGAAGAAGATTTGAGAAACTTACCCCACTTTATCCGGATGAGAAGATCAACCTTGAAACTTCACCGGATAATACCACCGGAAGAGTTATGAACCTTTTAACCCCAATAGGGAAGGGGCAGAGAGGCTTGATCGTTGCTGCACCGAGAACAGGAAAAACAATAATATTACAGACCATTGCAAAATCAATCGAGATCAACCATCCTGAAGTTCATTTGATCGTATTACTGATCGATGAGAGGCCCGAAGAAGTTACTGATATGGCAAGAAGTGTAAATGGAGAAGTTATCTCTTCAACATTTGATGAAGTTCCAATGAGACACACCAAGGTTGCTGATATAGTTATGGAAAAAGCTAAAAGAATGGTGGAAATGGGCAAAGATGTTGTTATTCTTCTTGATTCAATAACCAGGCTGGCCAGAGCATACAATGCCATAACTCCTCCATCCGGAAAAGTTCTCTCCGGTGGTGTCGATGCAAATGCACTGAACAAGCCTAAAAAATTCTTTGGAGCTGCAAGAAATATTGAAGAGGGAGGAAGTCTCACAATAATGGCAACAGCTCTGGTGGATACAGGAAGTAGAATGGATGATGTGATCTTTGAGGAATTTAAAGGTACCGGAAACATGGAACTAAATCTTGACAGGAGACTGGTTGACAAAAGAGTATTCCCTGCAATAGATTTGTTTAAATCAGGAACAAGAAAAGAAGAATTATTAATAGAACAGACAGAATTAAATAAAATATGGATTTTAAGAAAAGTTCTTTCTCAGATGAGTGAAATTGATGCTATGGAATTATTAATAGAAAAACTTTCAAAAACAAAAACCAATAATGATTTTGTTAAAATGATGTCACAGGGGATGTGAAATTTTTCAGGAGAAAGGGATGATAAAAGACTTTAAAGCCCTAAAAGCTGAGGCTAAGAAAAAAAAAGGCCTGGTTGTGGGAGTTCCGGCGCCCGAAGATAATAATTCAATACTCACAATATTAAAGGCCCACAAAGAAAGTATAGCTGATTTTATTCTGACAGGTGATAAAAAAAAAATAGAAGACCTTATAATATCAAATGGGGGAGACCCAAAGAATTTTGATATAATTAACTGTATTTCTGTTGAAGAATCTGCTGAAAAGATAGTTTCTCTTGCAAATGAAAAAAAAGTTCATGTTATTTTAAAAGGTTTTCTTCCCACTGCCAAATTGATGAAGCCGGTGCTTGATAAAAAAACAGGTTTAAGAACAGACAATCTTTTATCTGATATTCTATTGTTGGAAAATCCTGTTTATCCGGAAAAAGGTTTTGTCGGCTTAACAGATGGAGGCCTTGTTATATTACCGGATATAAAACAGAAAAAAGGGATTATTGAGAACGGTGTAAAGGTTTTCCATAAACTGAACTACTCTAATCCTAAAGTTGGGATTATGGCTGCGATCGAATCTGTTAAAGAATCCATGCCGTCTACGGTAGATGCCGATATATTAACAACAATGAATAAAAACGGAGAAATAGGTGGTTGTGAGATTTACGGGCCTCTTGCATTTGATATAGCTGTTTCTGAAGATGCTGCACATCATAAGGGAATTATAAACAATGTTGCAGGAAATGTTCAGATAATGGTTATGCCTAATATTGAAGCAGGAAATCTTCTGGGAAAATGTTTTACATATTATATGAAAAAGCAGGTAGCTCATGTTGTTATGGGAGCAAAAATCCCTATTTTGATCCCATCCAGAAACGAAGGTGAGATCGATAAAATTAATTCTATCGCATTAGGCATTACAATTGCTTAAAAATTTACTGATTATCTTTTTTTCTCTGGTTATTTCTTTAACTGCTTCAATTGAAAATGAATTTCTGACCAGAGTCAAACAAAAAATAGAGCAAATAAAGCCTTTCAGTGTTAAATTTAAAAATCAGGTAGTTAATAATGAAAGTATTGAACTTGAAGAGTCTGGAGAATTCTTTTTTAAAAACAGTAATGAATTAAAATGGATATATACTGAACCTGATTATAAGGTATGGCTTATCAAAAATAACAGATATAAATTCTATGATAAAGAAGATGAACAACTTACAACCGGAATATTGAATGATAAAGACAGATTGTGGATTTGGCAACTGATTAATAATGATAAATTTAAAAAATATCTGAAAATTAATGTAAGGGACAAAACCATTCATATAATTAAAGAATCAGAAGCTATAAATACTAAAATATTTATAAACAATAATTATCTGCCAGAAAAAGTTGTTCAAAAAGACCAGACAGGAGTGGATATAATATATATTTTTTATAACTATAAAAATAATACAAAATTTTCAAAAGAGGATTTCGAATTGAAAATCGATGATAATACAGATATCATTGAACTAAAATAAACTTTTTAATATTAATAACGTAAAATGATTTTAGATGAAGATCAGCTCTTAATTAAAAAAATTACCAGAGGTGACAAATCATCTTTTGAGAAACTTATGAAAAGATATAACAGAAAAATTTATAACTTTATTTTCAGAATGATCAGAAATGAAGATATTTCTGTGGAATTGACCCAGGATTTTTTCATCAAGATCTATACTGTAATTAATAAGTATAATTTTCAATATAAATTTTCAACCTGGGCTTACAGGATCTGTTATAACCTTGTAATTGATTATATAAGAAAGAATCAGGTACAGATCGATTCGATGGATAGTAAAAATATATCACAAAGACAAATGCTGGACCATTCTGAACTTTCCGAGAAAGATGGGTATGAATACATGGAAAGGGAAGAGACTAAAAAGATGGTATGGTCTATTGTTGATTCGATCCCGTATAAATATAAAGAGTTAATTCTACTTCGATATATGAAGGGCTTAAAATATGATGAAATTGCAGATTTTTCCGGATTACCGGTTGGAACGGTGAAAAACAGGATTTTCAAAGCCAAAGAGATATTAAAAATGGAGATGTTAAAAAATGAAATGTTTAAGTGAATCACAATTAAATAAATATGCGTCAAACAGCCTGCCAGGAGTAGAAGCATCAATTGCCAGAGATCATATTCTTTCTTGTAGAAAGTGTAAAAATGCAATTGAATTGTATAAACAAATAGAGGATGGCCTTAATGATCCTGTAATGAAAAACCCTCCGGCTATAATTGAAAAAAATGTTATGAAAAAATTATATCCTAAGTTTTCATATATTTCTTCCATATTAACACTTGTTGCCGTAAGCTTTTTAATGCTTGTGGCAGGAATTTATATTTATTTTGATTTTGCCAATGACAGTATCATTAAAGCATTTCAGTTGACCGGTGTAAAAACAACGTCCATAATCGCTTCCGGAATTAATTTCATAACAGGTATTTTTTCCGGATTGTATGCAATATTTAAGGCATTGAATACTTTTTTTGAAGTTATATTTAAAGTAAAAATTGGTGTTGAAGTAACAGGCTTTGGATTTGCATTTATACTGATGCTCCTTTTCTATTTTGTATACAATAAAGTAATAGTAAAGATCAGGGAAAGTAAATAGTTTAAATGAAAAGATCATTTTTAATTATTTTTTTTATTCCAATATTATCACTATTACTATTATCAGGAGTGGAAAAAGAAAATAAACATATTGTTTATAAAGAAACAGTTGCTGATAATATACTATCTGTTGGAAAAAACATTATTATTGAAGGTATAGTTGAAAAGTCTGTTATAAAGATAGGCGGTACTATCTCTATAAAAGGGGTAGTAAAAAAGGATGTCGTATGCCTTAATTCAAAGGTAGATATCATAAAAGATGCAAAGATCGGAGGAGATCTGATTGTGATCGGTGGTGAATTAATAAGGCCGGAAAAAATTAATGTAAAAGGTGAGGTCCATTATTTGAATTTTTCATTAAATAAGATCGATACTTCATTAATGTCTTTTATGATAAATCCGAAATCCATAGACCTTCTTAAAACTTTACTTGTAATTATGTCTTTGATAATAGCTTTAATAGTGTTTGGCATTTTACCAAAAAAAATCATCAGGGCCTCCGAGATACTTGATGAAAACAAATTGAGAACAGGTGCTTTGGGATTGCTTTCATTTATATCATTTATCCTGTTATTCCTTATATTTATTATATTAAGCTTTGTTTATATAGGAATTCCATTTTTGTTCGTTTTAATGCTTGCAGTAATTATAATGTTTATTTTCGGGAGGACAGTTCTCTATTATCATCTGGGAGCAAAAGTAGTTGATATTTTTAACTTTCCTGTTTATTCTCCTGCATTTTTCATTCTTATAGGTGTTATTGTATATCTGGTTTTGAACTTTATCCCTTTTCTTGGTTATGTTTTACTGAAAATACTGGCATTGTTAGAACTTGGAATAGCTGTGGGATATTTATTGCAGAAGAAATTGAAGTTAAAGACCATGACAGATATTATTTCCGACTATGGCAATTCAGACCATTAAAGATATTTTTCCTTTAATTATTGTTTTATGATTATATAAAATGAAAAAGTTCAGAACACATATATTACTTTTTATTTTTATTATATCTTTATTGTTACTCACAGATATATTTCTACTTTTTTTAAAACCCCTTGATACCGGAGTTGAACTGGAAAAAAATTATGGAGATCTTATACTTGTACTTGGAGGAGGGTTGAAAAAGATCAATGAGATAGGATTAAGCACAAGTGAACGGTTAAAAATGGCTATAAAACTATACAGGGTTAAAAAAAGAAAAATTCTTGTTTCTGATGGAAGTTTGTATAAAAAAAGCCCTGCCATAAAACTTATAAAGGGATTTCTTCTTGATATGGGAATAAAAGAGGAAGATATAATAATGGAGGGTGCAAGTCAGACCACTTTTGAAAACTTTATTTATACAAAGGATATGATAAAGAATGGAAAATTTAGAGAAATAATAGTTTGTACTTCTCCATATCATCATGCCAGATCCGAAAAGATGATCAAATATTTGAAGTTGAAAAATTATAAAGTTGCAAAAATGGATGATTCCGAAATATATGATTCGCCAGGTTTGAAACAAAAATTGCGTAATCTTAAGTTAATAACCAGGGAGTATTTCGGCCTGATAAAGTTTAAAATATTTAAAAAATAACTTTTCACCAATCCCTGTTATACTTAAATGACAGTGAGCATAGCGAACTAATAACGATCCCCTTTATTTCCCATTGACAATATATCTAAAATCACTTAAAATGTTTCTTTATACATAACCTGATTTGTGACAATTATTAAATCGATCAGGAACTCACAAGGAGATATAAATGGAAAATTTTATTCTATTCTTAATTGCACCGGTAGCTGCAGTTATAGCACTTCTGTTCGCATATGGCTTCTATAAAAAGATCATGAAGCTGGAGGAAGGAACAGATCGTATGATAGAGATCGCAGAAGCCGTAAGAACCGGAGCAAAAGCTTATCTTAAGCAGCAATACAAAATAGTATTAATATTTTTTGGAATTGCATTTCTTTTTCTTGGATTTTTATCGTTTGGATTGGGTGTACAGTCAAAATGGACACCTTTCGCTTTTTTAACCGGTGGTTTCTTCTCAGGCCTTGCAGGTTTTATTGGAATGATCACTGCTACATTGGCTTCAGCCAGAACAACAAATCAGGCCAGAACCTCTCTTGATAAAGCACTTAAAGTAGCTTTCAGAAGTGGAGCCGTGATGGGGCTTGTAGTTGTTGGCCTTGGATTACTTGATATTGCATTGTGGTTTATCGTTTTACATATATGGTTGAAAAATTCTCTTATAATTACTACTGTTACTATGCTCTCTTTTGGAATGGGTGCATCTTTACAGGCACTCTTTGCAAGAGTCGGAGGCGGTATATTTACTAAAGCGGCTGATGTTGGTGCTGACCTGGTTGGAAAAGTTGAAGCGGGAATTCCGGAAGATGACCCGAGAAACCCAGCAACAATTGCAGATAATGTTGGTGATAATGTTGGAGATGTTGCCGGAATGGGTGCTGACCTTTATGAATCATATGCAGGATCAATATTAGCGTCTGCTGCATTAGGTGCTTCTGCATTTCTATCAATAAGTAAATCGCTTCAGATAAATGCGGTTATACTCCCCATGGTAATTGCCGGGATTGGTATCATTGCTTCAATAATAGGTATATTTCTTGTGAGAACCAAAGAGGGTGCTTCACAGAAGCAGCTTCTTTCTTCTCTGGGCTTTGGGATTAATTTCAGTTCGGTACTCATCGTTGCAGGTTCTTTTGCAGCAGTTAAATTGCTCCTTCCTGATTATCTTGGAATTTTCGGATCCATTGTAGTTGGCCTGATTGTCGGTTTAGTTGTTGGAAAAAGTGTTGAATATTTTACTTCTGACGGTTTCAAACCCACCATTGAAGTAGCTGAAAAAGCCAAGACGGGAGAAGCAACTATTATTATAGGTGGGCTTGCATCGGGAATGATGTCAACTGCTATCCCTGTTCTTGCTATTGCCGTAGGAATAATGGGTGCTTTTGCTTTTGCCGGAGGATTTTCAAGTGTAATCCTGGGGCTTTATGGAATTGGAATTGCTGCAGTGGGGATGCTCTCAACACTGGGTATAACATTGGCTACTGATGCTTACGGGCCAATAGCTGATAATGCTGGTGGAAATGCTGAAATGGCTTCACTTGATGAAGTTGTCAGGGAGAGGACAGATGCCCTGGATTCACTGGGAAATACCACAGCTGCTACCGGAAAAGGATTTGCAATAGGTTCCGCAGCTTTAACAGCCCTGGCATTGCTTGCTGCTTATATCGAAGAGATTAAAATGGGTATGCTCCATATTATAAAGAATGGAGGAGAACTACCAGAAAAAATATCTACAGCTATCAGTTCTGTTATAAACTCAGGTACATCAGATATTGTAGAAACTATCAACTCTATAAGTATTGAGCAGTTCATGCAGATATTTAATGTAAATCTTATGAATCCCAAGGTTATTGTTGGTATTTTTATCGGATCAATGATGTCTTTTGTGTTTTCCGGTCTTACTATGAAGGCGGTAGGAAGAGCCGCTTCAGATATGGTGGAAGAGGTTAGAAGACAGTTCAGGGAAATAAAAGGAATTCTTGAAGGTAAAACAACACCGGATTATCAGAGATGTGTTCTTATTTCGACTAAAGGAGCACAAAAAGAAATGATCCTACCTTCCTCCCTGGCAATATTAACTCCGATAATAACAGGCCTGATACTTGGCGTTTCCGGTGTAATGGGACTACTTGTAGGAGCATTGGGAGCCGGATTCATTCTTGCTATATTTATGGCTAATGCCGGTGGTTCATGGGACAATGCGAAAAAATATATAGAGAGGGGAAATCTGGGAGGCAAAGGTTCTGCTGCACATAAAGCTGCTGTTGTAGGTGATACTGTTGGAGATCCTCTTAAAGATACTTCAGGCCCTTCATTGAATATTTTAATTAAATTAATGAGTATGATATCAATTGTTGTAGCCGGGCTTATTGTCGGTTATTCAGTTTTATAGAATAAAATATTGAAATTAGGAATAATTTCCTGTATTAATTTATTAAGGTAAAAATATGAATGGAATAAAAGAGATCAATTTACCATACAAATTATTCAAAAAAGGTAAGGTCAGAGATGTATATGAGATAGACGATTATTTGCTTATCATTTCATCTGACAGGATATCTGCATTTGATTTTGTATTGCCTTCTGTGATACCTGATAAAGGGAAAGTTCTTAATCAGATATCTGCTTTCTGGTTTGATATAACAGGGAAAAAATTTCCAAATCATTTAATAAGTTCATCTCCCGAAAACCTTGATCAATTTAAGGAAATATCAAATCTTATCGAAGGAAGATCGATCCTGGGAAAAAAATTAAAAACTTTTCCTGTTGAAGCTATTGTAAGGAACTATATTGTCGGATCCGGATGGAAAAGCTATTTAAAAGATAAAAAGATCTGTGGAGTTGAACTTCCTGAAAATCTCAGTTTCGGGGCAAGACTGAAAGAACCTATTTTTACCCCCACTACAAAAGAAGATGAAGGCCACGATGAGAATATCACCTTTGAAGAAATGGAGAACACTATCGGCAAGGAATATTCTGAAAAGATCAGGAAAATATCCATAGATCTTTTTAAAACCGCAAGTGAATTTGCACTCTCAAAAGGAATTATTATTGCAGATACAAAGTTTGAATTCGGAATGGATGAAAGTGGAAATATTATTCTTATAGATGAAATTTTCACACCTGATTCATCAAGATTCTGGAAAGTTGAAGATTATTCTCCGGGAATAGACCCACCGGCATTTGATAAACAGTATGTACGCAATTTTTTACTTGAATCTGATTGGGATAAAAAAACTGTTCCACCACCATTGCCTGAAACAGTGGTTAGTAAGACCAGAGAAAAATATATGGAGATATACAATATTTTAACCGGAAGAACAATATGATCTTCGATCTCAGTTTCCTTGATCTGGTTTTCATTCTAATTGTACTGCTTTCAGTGATCCTCGGTATTGTCAGAGGTTTTATGAAAGAGCTTTTCTCAATGATATTTCTTGTCCTTTCTGTAATTCTTTCAATAGTTTTCTACACAGAAGCAGGTGAGATTTTTATTGGAATGTTCAAAGACAGGTCTATTGCAAATTTTATGGGTTTTATCTCAATTTTTGCTGTTGTTCTTATAATTGGCAGTATCATAACTTATTCCCTGAAAAAAATGATAATCATTGGCCCTTTAAGGTCAGTAGACAGGATTCTTGGTATGGTATTCGGTTTGTTCAGGGGAATACTTATAGTTTCAATTCTTTTGTTCGGGTTGGTTGCATTCTCAGTGAAGGATGAAGTTATAGAAAAATCTAAATTTGCTCCATTTCTTTTGAAAACGATCAATGTTGTTCTTGACTTTATTCCTGCAGATGTTAAAAATATAATCTAATATGAGAGATAAAAGAATAATTGAACTTGAAGAAAAATTCAGCGATCTTACCCTGAAAAAACAGATGAAAATACTTACTCATAAAGCAGCAAATTCCAGGTCACTTTTTTTTAAAGAGATATTAAAAGAATTTGAAAAAACACTCCTCCAGTCTTACCTGGAAAAATATGATTATAATATTCTGCGAATGTCTCTTGGAGTAAAAATTCATAGAAATACAATTCATAAAAAACTTAAAACTATGAATATAAAAGAAAAAAAGAGAAAAACTTTAAAAACAAGCGAATAATAGAGAAACATATATAATATTTTCAAATAACACTGAATATTCAAAATTAATTATATTTGACAAAAACCTAAACTATTTTATATAATATCACTTCGAAAATTAAATTGATAAGGAGATTATAAATGGCAAAAGAAATTACCTTGGGAGAGGAAGCCAGACAGGCTGTTCTCAGAGGTGTTAATCAATTGGCTGATACAGTAAAAGCCACATTGGGGCCCAGAGGCCGTAATATTGTTTTGGAGAAAAAGTTTGGTTCTCCAACTATAACAAAGGATGGAGTTACAGTTGCAAAAGAGATCGATCTGAAAGACCCACTTGAAAATATGGGAGCACAGATGGTAAAGGAAGTTGCATCAAAAACTTCAGATGTTGCAGGTGATGGAACAACTACAGCTACAGTTCTGGCTCAGAGTATTTACCAGGAAGGATTAAAAATGGTAGTTGCAGGAGCTAATCCAACATTGATCAAAAAAGGGATTGATGAAGCTGTGAAATATATTGTTAAAGACCTTCAAACTGTAAGCAAGGGCGTTTCGGGTAAAATGATCGCACAGGTTGGAGCAATTTCTGCAAACAATGATGCTTCCATAGGTGAGATAATTGCAGACGCAATGGACAAAGTTGGAAAAGATGGAGTTATCACTGTAGAAGAGGGGAGATCACTTGAAACCGTACTTGATTTTGTTGAAGGTATGCAGTTTGACAGAGGATTCCTTTCACCTTATTTTGTTACAGATGCAGACAGAATGGAAGCAGTACTTGAAGATCCTTTTATTCTTCTTCATGACAAAAAAATATCAAATTTAAGGGAAATGCTGCCTTTACTTGAACAGATCGCAAAAACAGGTAAACCGTTCATCATAATTGCAGAAGATATAGACGGAGAAGCACTTGCAACTCTGGTTTATAATAAGATCAGAGGAATGCTAAATGTTGTTGCAGTTAAAGCTCCGGGATTTGGTGACAGAAGAAAATCTATGCTTGAGGATATTGCTATTCTTACAGGTGGAAATGTTATCTCTGAAGAAACAGGACAGAAGCTTGAGAATGTTACTCTTGAAGATCTGGGAAATGCAAAAAAGATCACAGTTAACAAGGATGATACAGTTATTGTAGAAGGAAACGGAACAGAAGATGGAATTAAAGCCAGAATAAAACAGATCAAAACACAGATCGATGATACTTCTTCAGAATATGATAAAGAAAAACTTCAGGAAAGACTTGCTAAACTTTCCGGTGGAGTTGCTGTTATCAGAGTAGGTGCTGCAACAGAAACTGAACTTAAAGAGAAGAAGGCAAGAGTTGAAGACGCAATGCATGCTACAAAAGCTGCTGTTGATGAAGGAATAGTAGCAGGCGGCGGAATTGCTCTCCTAAAAAGTATCAATGTTCTGAAAAAATTAAAACTGCCCGGAGATATGCAATATGGTATAAATATTCTTGAGAAGGCGCTTCAGGCTCCTTTAAGACAGATCGCTGAAAATGCCGGTGTAGAAGCTTCGACTATTACTGATAAGGTAAAAAGAGCAAAGAACAAAAGCCTTGGATATGATGCATTAAACGAAAAATTCGTTGATATGTTAATTGCAGGGATTATTGATCCTACAAAAGTTGTCAGGACTGCATTGCAAAATGCTTCATCGGTAGCTGGTCTTCTTTTAACAACAGAAGGTCTCGTTTCTGATGTTCCCGAAGAGGGTGGTGCTCCAATGATGCCTCCTGCAGGTGGAATGGGTGGCATGGGCGGAATGATGTAATCCGTTTGTATTAAATATATAAATTTAAAAGCCTCATCTCCGGATGGGGCTTTTTTTTTGTCTAATATTCTTGACATAAACATAAATTCTAGTATAATTCAAATTGGTTTGGGAAGTCGTCTAATTGGCAGGACATATGCCTCTGGAGCATATGGTTGGGGTTCGAGTCCCTGCTTCCCAGCCATTTTTTTTATGGCCCTATCGTCTAGGGGTTAGGACGGAGGATTCTCAGTCCTCAAACCGGGGTTCGAATCCCCGTAGGGCT